>NZ_MIYM01000004.1:0-531482 GCF_001777155.1 Hydrogenophaga sp. PML113
TCACCTTGGCTTCGGTCTTGAGCTTGGCCACCAGCGTGGCCACGTCGGGCACCTTCACCCCGGCACCGCGCTTGGGCGGCTCGCTCACCTTCAGCGTCTTGATGCGCGGCGTCACGTCCACGCCCAGGTCCTCGGGCTTGACCGTCTCCAGCGGCTTCTTCTTGGCCTTCATGATGTTGGGCAGCGTCACGTAGCGCGGCTCGTTCAGCCGCAGGTCCGTGGTGATGACGGCGGGCGTGCTGATCGACAGGGTTTCAAGACCACCGTCCACTTCACGGGTGACCTTGGCCTTGTCACCGTCGATCTCGACCTTCGAAGCAAACGTGGCCTGCGGCAGGCCGGCCAGCGCGGCCAGCATCTGGCCGGTCTGGTTGCAGTCGTCATCGATCGCCTGCTTGCCCAGGATCACGAGACCGGGCTGTTCCTTGTCCACCAGGGCCTTCAAGAGCTTGGCCACCGCCAGGGGTTGCAGTTCCTCAGACGTCTCCACCAGGATCGCGCGGTCCGCGCCAATGGCCATGGCCGTGCGCAGCGTCTCCTGGCACTGGCTCACGCCGCAGGAAACCACCACCACCTCCGTGGCCGCGCCTTTCTCCTTCAGGCGCACCGCCTCTTCCACCGCGATCTCGTCGAACGGGTTCATCGACATCTTCACGTTGGCAATGTCGACGCCGCTGCCATCGCTTTTCACGCGGACCTTGACGTTGTAGTCGACCACGCGCTTGACGGGGACGAGAACCTTCATGCTGAGCTGCTCCTGTGGTTTGGGGTTCGGGGTGCAATTGACGTGCACGTCAATTGGGCATTGTAGGTGGGCGCTGGGAGCGACCAAAGCGATGGCCAGAAAATCGAACGACCGTGCTTTTTTCGAATTATATCGATCGCCACGCGGGTGCCACGATGCCCGCGACGCACGGCGGGATGTCGTTGGGGCGTCATTTCGCCGACCGCTTGGTCGGCGAACTCGGGTAAGTCTGGAGGGCGTCGCGCAATGCGTTCACCTATAGTGAATTTGCGCCCTTTACTTATGTTGAGTAACGATGGCGCGCCCCTTCACCCCGTCGTTGGAGCACCCCGCATGAAGCTGATTCCCCTCCTGGCCACCGCCGCCCTGCTGAGCGCCGGCGCGGCCTCGGCGCAGACCGTGTTCACCGCCTCATCGTGGGTCCCCCCCACGCACACGTTGAGCATGGCGCAGAAATCGTGGTGCGATCTGCTGGAGAAGGAAAGCGCGGGTCGCATGAAGTGCAACATCCTGCCCAAGTCCGTGGCGGCGGCGCCCGGCACCTTCGACGCCGTGCGCGACGGCCTGGCCGACATTTCCTACACGGTGGACGGCTACACGCCGGGGCGCTTCGTCTTCACGCAGCTGGCCGAGTTCCCCTTCCTGGGCGACAGCGCGCTGGCCACCTCGGTGGCCTACCAGCACCTCTACGCCAAGCACTTCGCGCCGCTGGGCGAGCACCGCGGCGTGAAGGTGCTGGCCGTGTTCACGCACGGGCCCGGCATCATCTTCAACAGCAAGCAGCCAGTGAAGACACTGGACGACGCCACCAAGCTCAAGTTCCGCATCGGCGGTGGCAACATCAACGAGCTGTCCAAGCTCATGGGCTTCAACACCACGCTCAAGCCCGCGCCCGACTCCTTCGAGCTGCTGTCCACCGGCGTCATGGACGGCACCTTCTTCCCCGACGAGTCGATCGCCTCGTTCAAGCTGAACATGATCAAGCACGCCACCACCTTCCCTGGTGGCCTCTACAACACCAGCTTCGTGTTCATGATGAACCCGGCCAAGTACAACGCCCTGTCCGCGCAGGACAAGGCCGTGGTCGACAAGATCTCGGGCGAGGTCGCCACGCGCATCTTCGGCGAAGGCTGGGACAAGGTCGACGCCGCCAGCCGCGAGCTGCAGAAGGCCCAAGGCGTGGCGCGCATCCAGGCCGACGACTCCTTCATCAAGGCCGTCGCCGCCAAGCAGGCCGAGCTGGAGGACAAATGGGCCGCCGCCGCCGCGGCCAAGGGCCTGAAGGACCCCAAGGCCGTGCTGGCCGAGTTCCGCGCCGAGATCAAGAAGGTCAAGTAAGGCATCGAGCCGCCACCCACCCCGCACGGCGGGCAGTCGCCAACCCGGCTGCCCGCCGTTGCTTTTGAACGCTCCCCCGACATGCTCACCGTCCTGGATCGCGCGCTGCGCTGGTCGACCGGCCTCATGGCCGCGATGGCCTTGTTCTCCATCATGCTGCTCACGCTCGTCGACGTGACGGGCCGCAAGTTCTTCAGCCACTCGGTGCCCGGCGGGCTCGAGGTCACCGAGATCCTGATGGTGATCGTGATCTTCGGCGCGCTGCCCTTGGTCTCCTGGCGCGGCGAGCACGTGGTCTTCGACTCGCTGGACGCCTTCATTCCCAGTGGCCTGCGGCGCATCCAGCAGCGCGTGGTGCACCTGTTCTGCGCCATTGCCTTCGCCTGGATGGCGCGCCTGATGCTGCTGCGCGCCGACCGCTTTCTCGACTACGGCGACATCACGGTCCACCTGCAGCTGCCCATGGCGCCGGTGGCCTGGATGATGGCGCTCTTCCTGTTCGTGACCGCTCTGGTGCACCTGGTCTTCGTCTTCTTCCGTCCTCCCGAGCCCGCTTTCCACGGCGCGGCCCAGCCGGGAGACGCCGCATGACCGCCGCGCTGCTGGGTTTTCTGGGCGTCTTCGCCATGGCCTTCCTGCGCGTGCCGCTGGCCGTGTCCATGGCCACCGCGGGCTTTGTGGGCATGGGTGTGCTGCGGGGCTGGCAGCCGGCCCTGGCCAGCACCAGCCAGGTGATCTTCGAAACCGGTTTCGCCTATGTGCTGTCGGTCATCCCGCTGTTCGTGCTGATGGGCAATTTCGTCGCCCGCGCCGGCATGGCGCGCGAGTTGTTCAACGCGGCCAATGCCTTCGTGGGCCACCGCCCGGGCGGCCTGGCCATGGCCAGCATCATTGCCTCGGGCGGTTTTGGCTCCATCTGCGGCTCGTCGATCGCCACCGCGGCCACCATGACCCGCGTGGCCTTTCCGGAGATGAAGGCGCACGGCTACAAGGAGACCCTGGCCACCGGCGCCATTGCCTCGGGCGGCACGCTGGGCATCCTGATCCCGCCGTCCACCATCCTGGTGATCTACGGGATCATCACCGAGACCGACATCGGCAAGCTGTTCATCGCCGGCATCCTGCCCGGCATCGTCGCCATCACCTGCCTGTGCCTGGCCGTGGTGTTCGTCACCTGGCGCGACCCCCAGGCCGGCCCGCCCGCCGAGCGCTTCACCTGGCGCCAGCGCC
Organism: Hydrogenophaga sp. PML113; assembly: GCF_001777155.1. Taxonomy (NCBI): domain Bacteria; kingdom Pseudomonadati; phylum Pseudomonadota; class Betaproteobacteria; order Burkholderiales; family Comamonadaceae; genus Hydrogenophaga; species Hydrogenophaga sp. PML113. Next base: position 3,314 of record NZ_MIYM01000004.1, read on the forward strand.
TGGCCGCCATCCGCGGCATCTGGGGGGTGGCGCTGCTGTTCGCGCTGGTGATCGGCGGCATCTACGGCGGCGTGTTCACCGCCACCGAAGGCGCGGGCATGGGCGCGGCGGGCGCATTTTTCTTCGCGCTGGCGCGCCGCACGCTCACGCCGCGGCTGCTGCTGGAGGTGCTGATCGAAAGCTCGCGCACCACGGCCATGCTGTTCACCATCCTGATCGCCGCGATGATCTTCACCAATTTCATCAACTTCACGTCCATGCCGGCCGATCTGCGCGACTTCGTGCTGCAGTTCAGCCCCGAGCCGATCATGGTGGTGGTGGTGATGATGGTGATCTACCTGGCTCTGGGCATGGTGATGGAGGAACTGGCGATCGTGCTGCTCACGATCCCGGTGTTTTTCCCCGTGGTCACCGGCTTGGGCTTTGACCCCATCTGGTTCGGCATCCTCATCGTGACCATCGTGGAGATCGGCATGATCTCGCCGCCCGTGGGCCTGAACCTGTTCGTCATCAACTCGCTGCTGCCTGGGGTCAAGCTGACCACCATCTACCGCGGCGTGTGGCCCTTCGTGACGGCCGATGTGGTGCGGCTGGGCATTCTCATCGCCTTCCCGGTGATCTCGCTCTGGCTGCCCGGTTTCATGAACCGCTAGCGGCCACCGCGCCGTCTCCCTCGCGCAGCACGTGCACCACGCGCTGCGGGAAGGGGATCTCGATGCCGTTGGCGCGCAGCGAGGAGAGGATGGCCATGTTGATCGCCGAGCGCAGCGCGAGCTGCCCGTTCTCGGGATCGCCGATCCAGTAGCCGAGCGTGAACTCCAGGCCGTCGGCGCCGAAGTTGGACAGGGCCACCGAGGGCCCGGGGTTCTTGAGCACGCGGGCCTGCGCGGTGGCGGCCTCCAGCAGCAGGCGCGACACCAGGTCGACGTCGCTGTCGTAACCCACCGACACCACGGTCGACTGCCAGACATTGGGATCGGCCAGCGACAGGTTCTCCACGCGGTTGGTGATGAGCATCTCGTTGGGCACGATGGACTCGCGCCCACTGAGGTTGCGGATCAGCGTGTAGCGCGCGTTGATGTCGGTGATGCGGCCCTCGAAGTTGTCCACGCGCACGTTGTCGCCGATGCGCATGCTGCGCTCGGCCAGGATCACGAAGCCGCTGACGTAGTTGGACGCGAGCTTTTGCAGGCCCAGGCCGATGCCCACGCCCACGGCGCCGCCCAGCACCGAGAGGGCGGTCAGGTCGATGCCCACCGCCGAGAGCGCGACGATGAGGCCCACGAACAGGAGCAGGGCCCGCGTGGCGTTGCTCACCGCCTGGCGCAGCGAACGGTCCCGGCCCACGACGTTGCGCAGCAGCCGGGCCTCGATGGCCGACGAGATCCACAGCGTGATGATCAGCACCGCCGACGCGGTGACGATGCCTTCGATGAGGGTGCGCAGGCTCAGCGTGGTGGCGCCCACCTTCCAGCGGATGTCCTCGGCCTCGGCCAGCATCACCGGCAGCAGCCCGCTGACCCACAGCACCATGCCCAGCCAGGCGGCCCAGGAGATGGTGCGCTCCAGCACCTTCACCCAGGGGCTGTCGTCGAAGGCCGCCTGCAGCACCTTCACCCCCAGGCGGATCACCGCCAGCGACACCAGCACGGGGATGGCGACGTGAAAGACCGCCAGCGGCACGAAGTTCATCAACAGCCCGCGCGCCACGAAGCCCAGCACCAGCAGCACGATGGGAAACAGCGCGCCATCGACGATGCGCCGGCCGAACAGCACCGACTGGGGTTCGTTCTGCATGGACAGGGCGCGGCGCAGGCCGGCCACCAGGGACCAGGCCAGCAGGGCCACGGCCGCCAGCGCGGCCAGTTCGGCCAGCGCCGCCGGCTGCAGAAAGCTGTTGAGCCAGGCGGACAGGTCGTCCACCGGCCGCAGCGAAGCGGAGGAAGGATTCATCGTCAAAACAGGTGACAGGAAAAAAACGGCATCAGCTCAGACGCCCGCAAGCGCGCGCAGGTGCGCTTCCACGCTGCGCGCCAGCGCGTCCAGCGCGTAGCCGCCCTCCAGGCAACTCACGACGCGGCCCTGGGCGTGGCGATCGGCCACCGCCTGGATGCGCTCGCTCAGCCAGGCGTAGTCCTGCTCGACCAGGCCCAGCTGGCCCATGTCGTCCTCGCGGTGCGCGTCGAAACCCGCGCTCACGAACAGCATCTGCGGGCGGTGGTCGTCCAGGCGCGGGATCCAGCAGGTCTCGACCAGCTCGCGGATGTCCATGCCGCGCGTATAGGCCGGCACGGGCAGGTTGACCATGTTCTTCGCCGTGGAGTGCGTCCACGCCGGGTAGAACGGGTGCTGGTAGAAGCTGCACATGAGGATGCGCTCATCGCCCTCGATGATGTCCTCGGTGCCATTGCCGTGGTGCACGTCGAAGTCGATGATGGCCACGCGTTTCAGGCCGTGGCGCTCCAGCGCGTACTTGGCGGCCACCGCCACGTTGTTGACGAAGCAAAAGCCCATGGCCTGGCGGCGCGTGGCGTGGTGGCCCGGCGGTCGCACCGCGCAGAAGGCGTTGCGCAGCTCGCCGGCCAGCACGGCGTCGGTGGCGTCGATGGCCGCGCCCGCGGCCATGAGGATCGCCTCCCAGCTGTGCACGTTCATCGAGGTGTCGGGGTCGACCTGCGCGCGCTGTGGCCCGCCGGCGGCGATGTCTTCCTTGAGGGTGTCGGCCAGGCCACGCAGCGCGGCCAGGTGCAGGCGGTCGTGCGCGAGCTCCAGGTCGGCCAGGGCGGCGGGCGTGGCCTCGCGGCGCTCGAGCGCGGCGTCCAGGCCGGTCAACAGCAACCGGTCCTCGATCGCATCGAGCCGTTCGGGGCATTCGGGGTGGCCGGCGCCCATGTCGTGCTGCCAGCATGCCCGGTGCGTGAAATAACCAGTGGCGTGGGCCATCTCTGAACTGCGGTGAGAATCGCGGCCAATATGCAAGCCCAGATGCAACAAGACTCCAAGATCCAGCGCCTGCTGAGCCAGCTTAACACGGTGATCGTGGGCAAACCGCAGCAGGTCAGCGACTGCGTGGCCTGCCTGCTCGCGGGCGGCCACCTGCTGATCGAGGACGTGCCCGGCGTGGGCAAGACCACCCTGGCCCATGCCCTGGCGCGCTGCTTTGGGCTGCAGTTCGCGCGCGTGCAGTTCACCGCCGACCTCATGCCCACCGACCTGATCGGCGTCTCCATCTACGAGCGCGGGCGCGAGGCCTTCGTCTTCCACCCGGGCCCGGTGTTCGCCCAGGTGCTGCTGGCCGACGAGATCAACCGCGCCAGCCCCAAGACCCAAAGCGCGCTGCTGGAGGCCATGGAAGAGAAGCAGGTGACGGTGGAGGGCGAGACGCGCGCCCTGCCCCAGCCCTTCTTCGTCATCGCCACGCAGAACCCGCACGACCAGCTGGGCACCTACGCCCTGCCCGAATCGCAGCTCGACCGCTTCCACATGCGCCTGTCGCTGGGCTACCCCGACCGCGCCGCCGAGCGCGAGCTGCTGCGCGGCCAGGACCGGCGCGAGCTGATCGATTCGATGCCACCGGCCCTGGACGCCGACGAGCTCGCCCGCCTACAGCGCGCCGTGGCCGAGGTGCACACCGCCGAACCGGTGCTCGATTACCTGCAGGACCTGGTCAACGCCACGCGCAGCGGCCGCTGGTTCCTGCAGGGCCTGTCGCCGCGCGCCGCGCTGGCCGTGGTGCGCGCGGCCAAGGCCCAGGCCTTCCTGCAAGGCCGCGACTACGTGGCGCCCGACGACATCGCCGCCATCCTGCCGCAGACCACGGCGCACCGGCTGATCCCCGTGCGCGACGCCGGGCGCGGTCCGCTGGAGCAGGTGCGCGCGATGCTGGACGCCGTCCCCCTGCCGTAATGAGCCCCCCCAGAAGCGCCTTCGGCGCCTCCCCCCAGGGGGCGGCGCCAGCGGCCCGGCAACGCCGGTTCCGCGGCGCCCTGGGTGCAATACCCGCGGGGCTGAACCTCAGGGCGCGCGCGCGGGCCTGGTTCCACAACCGGCTCAGGCGCAGCGACACGCTCACGCTCACCCAGCGCAACGTCTACATCCTGCCCACGCGCGCCGGCTGGATGCTGGCCCTCACCCTGCTCCTGCTGCTGGTGGCCAGCATCAACTACCAGCTCAACCTGGGCTACCTGCTGACCTTCCTGCTGGCCGGCAGCGCCCTGGTGGGCATGCACGTGTGCCACAACAACCTACGGGGTCTCACGCTGCACCTGCACCCGCCCGAGCCGGTGCACGCGCACCAGGCGGTGGTGCTGGAGGTGCGTCTGTCCAGCGAGCGGCGGCGCGCGCGCCACGGCATCGGCCTCGGCGTGCTCCCCGAGGACGGCGGCGCGCCGGCCCTGGCCTGGGCCGACGTGCCCGCCCAAGGCAGCGCCGAGCTGCAGCTGGCCTGGCAACCGCCCGCGCGCGGCCTGCACAAGCTGCCGGCACTCAGCGCCATGACCCTGTTCCCGCTCGGCACCTTTCGCGTGTGGACGGTGTGGCGCCCGGCCGCCCAGGCCCTGGTCTACCCCACGCCGGAAGAGCACCCACCGCCACTGCCGCCCGGCGAACCGCTGTCGGGCGGTGCCGGCAGCGCGCGCGTGCAGGCCACGGGCGAATACGACGGCGTGCGCGCCTACCGGCGCGGCGACCCGATGAAGGCCGTGGTCTGGAAGAAAGCCGCCCAGGCCTTCGCGAGCGGGCGCGACGAGCTGGTCAGCCGCGACGCCCTGTCCAGCCAGCGCCAGCGGCTCTGGCTGGACCTGAACCAGTGCGGCGGCACGGGGCTGGAAGGACGCGTGTCGCGCCTGACCGCCTGGGTGCTGATGGCCGACCGGCTCGAACTCGACTATGGCCTGCGCCTGCCGGGCCGCGAGATCGCCCCCGACCAAGGCCCGGTGCACCGCAACCAGTGCCTGGAGGCGCTCGCGCTGTGCTGAACGCGCTTCGACCGTCCCGCGCCGCCGGTGCGCCACCCTCGCTGCCCCGCGAGACGCGCGACACCCTGTTCGTGCTCGCGGTCATCGCCTGGGTGGTGGCCCTGCAGGCCGCGCACATTCCCTGGTGGACCACGGCGCTCACCGCCGGCGTGCTGGCCTGGCGCGCCCGGCTGGCGCTGCGCGCCGCCCCCCTGCCCGGCTGGCCCTGGCGCCTGGGGCTGTTGCTGCTCACGCTGGGCACCACCTTCGCCAGCCATGGCACGCTGCTTGGCCAGGAGGCCGGCGTCACGCTGGTGGTGGTGCTGCTGGCGCTCAAGACCCTGGAACTGCGCGCGCGTCGCGACGCCTTCGTGGTGTTCTTCCTCGCCTTCTTCACCCTGCTCACGCACTTCTTCTACTCGCAGTCGCTGCTCACGGCGGCCGGCATCCTGGTCGCGCTGCTGGGCCTGCTCACGGCCCTGGTGAACGCGCACATGCCCGTGGGCCAGCCGCCGCTGTCGCAGGCCGCGCGCTACGCCGCCGGCATGGCGCTGATGGGCGCGCCCATCATGCTGGTGCTGTTCCTGCTGTTCCCGCGCCTGGCGCCCTTGTGGGGCACGCCGAACACCGACCCGAGCGGGCGCAGCGGCCTGTCGGACGAGATGCGTGTGGGCGAGATCGCCCAGCTCGCGCTGGACGACAGCATCGCGCTGCGCGTGCGCTTCGACGACCCGCGCCCACCGCCGGCCGGCCTGCTGTACTTCCGCGGCCCGGTGTTCGGCAGCTTCGACGGCCGGCAGTGGCGCCCGCTCGAATCGGGTTTCCCGCGCGAGCAGCGCCTCACGGCCCAGCTGCGCCCGCGCGGCGAGCCCGTGGGCTACGAGGTCACGCTGGAGCCCAACCGGCGCCCCTGGGTCTTCGTGCTGGAAGCCGCCACCGCCGCGCCCGAACTGCCCGGCGGCAACCGCGTGCGCATGAGCGAAGCGCTGCAATGGACCGCCCAGCGCCCCATCAACAGCCTGGTGCGTTACCGGGCGCAAAGCCACCTGGACTTCGGCCACGGCCCGCTGCAGGCACAGATCGGCCTGCAGGACTACCTGCAACTGCCGCCCGGCTTCAACCCGCGCACCCTGCAGCTGGCGCAGGAGATGCGCCGACAGCACGGCCCCGGCCCCGCCGCCGCGCCGGCGCTGGTGAACGCCGCGCTCGAACGCCTGCGCACCGGCGGCTACCGCTACACGCTGGAGCCCGGCGTTTACGGCCGGCACACCGCCGACGAGTTCTGGTTCGACCGCAAGGCGGGCTTCTGCGAGCACATCGCCAGCGGCTTCGCCGTGCTCATGCGCGCCATGGACATCCCGGCGCGCGTGGTCACGGGCTACCAGGGCGGGGAAACCAACACCGTCGACGGCTACTGGACCGTGCGCCAGCGCGACGCCCACGCCTGGACGGAGGTCTGGCTGCAGGGCCAGGGCTGGGTGCGCGTGGACCCCACGGGCGCGGTCTTCCCTGGCCGCATCGGCTCCATGCAGCGCCTGCAGGCGCCCGCCGCCGGTTTCGCGGGGGCCTTCGCCGGCGCGCTCGGCAACCTCAACCCCACGCTCACGGCGCAGCTGCGCGCCACCTGGGAGGCCGTCAACAATGCCTGGAACCAGTGGGTGCTGGACTACACGCAGGGCAGCCAGCTCGAGCTGCTGCGCGCGCTGGGTTTCGCCTCGCCGAGCTGGCAGGACCTGGCCACCGTGCTGCTGGGCGTGGTGGTCGGCGTGAGCCTGCTGGGCGCGCTCTGGGCCCTGTGGGAACGCCAGCGGCACGATCCCTGGCTGCGCCTGCTGCGGCGCGCGCGCCAGCGGCTGGAGCGCCTGGGCGTGGCCTCGGACGAGCGCACGCCCCCGCGCGAACTGGCTCAACGCATGAAAGCGCAGTTGGGCGATGGCCCGGCCGTTCAAGGTCTGGCCGACTGGCTGTTGCGCCTCGAAGCCCAACGCTACGGGCGCGACAGCGGCAGCACCCTCGCCCAGCTGAGGCGGGAATTCCGCCGGCTGGCCTGGCCGGTCCGCCGCCGCGCGTGATCCAATCGCGGGCAATGCAACGCCGATCGATCGCCCTGGCCGCCCTGGCCACCCTCTCGCTGTCCACCCTGCCGCTGCCGGTCGCCCTGGCCCAGGCCACCCCCCTCGCCAAGCAGCGCCCCACGAGCCGCCCGTCCGCGCGAGCGCCCTTCTTCTACCGCGACCACCCGGCCGCCATGGCCTTCGCCGAAGACCTGGCCGCGCGCCGCCAGCTCGACCCGGCCTGGGTGCTGGCGCAGATCGGCCAGGCGCAGCGGCTGGAGGCCGCCATCCGCGGCGTCACGCCGCCGCCGCGCGGCGTGCCCAAGAACTGGGCCGCCTACCGCGCGCGCTTCATCGAGCCCACGCGCATCGCCGCCGGGCAAGCCTTCTGGCAGGACAACCGCGAGGCCCTGGCGCGCGCCGAGGCCGAGTTCGGCGTACCGGCCTCGCTCATCGTCGGCGTCATCGGCGTGGAGACGCTCTACGGCCGCCACACCGGCACCCACAAGGTCATCGACGCGATCACCACGCTCGCCTTCGACTTCCCCGCCAGCCACCCACGCGCCGCCGCGCGCAGCGCCTTCTTCCGCGACGAGCTGGAGCAATTGCTGAGCCTGTGCCAGCGCAACGGCAGCGACCCGCAAGGCCTGCTGGGCAGCTTCGCCGGCGCCATGGGCCTGCCGCAGTTCATGCCGAGCAGCTGGGCGCGCTACGCCATCGACTTCGACGGCAACGGCAAGGTCGACCTGTTCGACAGCCCGGCCGACGTGATCGGCTCGGTGGCGAACTACTTCAAGGCCTTCGGCTGGACACCCGGCATGCCCACGCACTACCCGGTGCGCTTCGACCCGGCCACGCTGGACCTGGAGACCCTGCTCGCGCCCGACATCCTGCCCAGCTTCACGGTGGAGGCCTTCCAGGCCAAGGGCGCCGTGCTCGAGGGCGCGGCGCTGCAGCACCCTGGCCCGCTGGCGCTGGTCGAGCTGCAGAACGCGGGCGCGCCGTCCAGCTACGTGGCCGGCACGCAGAACTTCTACGTGGTGACCCGCTACAACTGGAGCAGCTACTACGCGCTGGCGGTGATCGAGCTGGGCGAGGCGGTGAAGGCGGCGCTGCCCGAGCGCTGAGCGGCTGGGGCGGCCGAGCCATCGGCCATTCGATGGGGGCGGTTCCCCGCTGGTCGGCGCCAGCACCGCCATGCGGCCGAGGCCGGCGCAGACCACGGAACCCTCACGACAGAGCGGGGCACGGATCGGGCAAGACCGGCTTCGAGGCCCCCACATGATCCGCAGCAAAGCAGTCCAACCCCGGCATCACACAGTCGCCCCGTCACCCGGCCCCAAGCGCACCTCCCGCGAGAAGCCCACCAAGGCAGGCCTTCAGCTTCTTCCACCTCAAGCCCCCCGCTTGAAGCGCCAGAGGTCCTTGCTGGAGAAAATTCAGCACCGATGGGCCAAGCTGATGGCCCCCGCTGCCGCGCGCACCCAGCGGACACAAGAGAAGGCCAGCCAGAAAACCCATGAAGCCACGCGACTGTTGCTGGCCCACCTGCTTGTCGATCTGCCGTCATGGGTGTGCCCGAACTGCGGCTGGACGAACACGGCTGCGCGCGACTGCGGGTCGACGACCGCATCGACGTCAACTTCGAGGCCAGCGGCAGCAGCCACTTGCTGCACATCTATTGCACGCTGGGCCCCGTGCCCACGAGCGATCGCGAACGCACCTTCGAGCAACTGCTCAGCGCCAACCTCTTCGGCGCCGACACCGGCGGCGCCGCGCTGGCCATCGACGTCGAGTTCAACGAGATCGTGCTGTGCTCGGACATCGGCAACCACGGCTGGACGGCCGAACTGATCATGTCGCGCCTGCAGCGCTTCATCGATGCGGCGGAGACGTGGCAGGAACGCTTCGCTGCCCTGCAGTCCACCGCGGCCAGCGCCGATCCGCGCCCCCCGGCCGCCCCCTCCTTTCTTTCAGTCTGAAGCCGGCCGCGCCGCGCCTGGCGCCCGGCGTCGACCAAACCCTCCGCGCATTCACGTTCAGCGAGAGACAACCATGCCAGTTGGAAACACCACCACCGCTCACCTGCCCCTGCCGATCAACCATGTGTTCCACGACAGCCCTGTCGGAAAGTTCCATGGGAGGTCGCGGGCTGCAACCGTGCTGCCCTCCCAAGCGAAACGCACCGGATGGAACAAGGTGGCCCATGGCATGGTGCGTGGATGGAGCCGCCTCCTCAACGCCATGACCCCTGGCGGTGTGCGGGTCGACCCCAAGTACCGTCATGCGCTGAAAGACACCAGCCGGGCCGTTGGTGATCTGCTGGGCAACCTGATCCATCCTCAGGGAAACCTCAGTTCGAAGACACTGAAGAAGGCATTCGGCACCATCGAAAACACCGCCGCGCCCGTGACGCAGCGCGGCGTGCCGCTGGATCAGCTGCTGACCCAGCGCTTCGAGGTTCACCTGGCTCAGTTCACGCCCGCCGAACTCAAGACCTTGCGCACCCAACTCCAGATCTTGTTCGCGGACGGAACCGATGCCGCGGTGGCGCTGCCTCTCAAGCGCTTGAGCCAGGCGTTGAGCGCGGAAGTCGAGCGTCGCGTCTTCGCCGATGGAAGAACCCAACTCTTGCCCAGGCTCAAGGAAGCCATCGCGGAGGCCCAGCAACAGTCGCCTCGCGCCGCTGACACGTACAACGGTCTGTCGGGCGTGGTCAAAAACATCATGGGCCAATACGGCATGAACCATGCCGCGAAATACGGGGATGAGACCCAACTGGCGCTGAGCGTGCTGGGCGCGGCCCTCAACGGGTTCCTCAGCAAGGGCGATGTCTCCGCCAGCGACATCAAGACCTTGCTGGACGCCCTGCCCAGCGAAGACCAAGCCGCGCTGCAAGCGGCCGACAGCGCCCATTGGGTCGCCAGAAGCACCGACCTGATCGACACCCTCATCGCGGACGTCGCGGTGCAACGCCAGCGACACACGCAGGAGCGCTTCCTGGCCGCCGCCCAAGGTGCGCTGTTGTCGCTCTCACCCCCCGGTCAGGTGGACCCGCAGGGTCTGCGCCGCATCATCGACGCCGCCGGACAATGGAAGGCGCTGCAGAAGCACCATGGCGCGCATGGCCTGAGCACCGACCCGCAGGTCACGCAGGCATTCGAGGCGATCGTCCATCACGTCCCTCGGCTGGTGCTCCATCAGGCGGCCCTCGATGAGCTGAGCGCGGCCGAGCTGCCCGCGCTGTCCAAGGCCCTGGCCATCTTCGGCAACACCCAGGCCGAGCCCACCCTTGCCCAGGCCATCGACGAGCGACTCGATTGGGGTGTACGGGAATGCCATGAGGCCTTGCTACCCGTACTGGACCAGTTGAACCAGGGCGACCTGCACGCGACCTTGAACGCCCTGGCGGCGACCCAGAAGGTTCTGGCCAAGGTGAAAACCCAGCAGGAGCTGCTCAAGGGCTTGCATCAGACGGGCGCCGACGATGTCCGAGACTTCGAGTACAGCGTCTATGAGCCCTTGTTCGCGAACATGGGCCCAGACCAGCTGCCAAGGCACGCCCACGCGCTCGCCAGCCCCGCCACACAGCGGCTGGTCGAGACCCTTCGAGGCATGGGCCAGGACCTGTGGAATGCCTCGGGCGGTGACGCAACCGATCCACGCTTTGCGACGGCCGAGCAGTTGCTCGGCATCAGCCAGACCCTGATGCAATTGGCCGATTCGGCGAACCGGGCCCAGGCCACCCGCACAGGGGTTGAGGCGCCGGCCGCACCGGAGTACGACCCCAGCCAGCAGGACCCGGACGTCCGCAACGCGGTGAACGGGGTGTTCCAGATCCCCGTGAACTGAGCCATCGGGGCCGCGTCCGGCCGGCGATTCAGCCCGCCGGCACCAGGAAGTCCTGGCTGATGCGCCAGCCCAGCTCGTTCACGCGGTCCAGGAACTGCGTGAGGTAGGCGTGCAGGCCGGTGGCCAGAATTTCATCGATGCGGCCGTACTGCAGCTCGGCCTTGAGCTTGCCGGCGCGGCGCAGGGTCTCGCCGCTGTGGTCGCTGGCGACCACGGCCAGGTTGTTGACCACCTCGTTCAGGCTGGCGGCCAGGCTGCGCGGCATGTCGGCGCGCAGGATCAGCAGCTCGGCCACGCGCTCGGGCGTGATCACGTCGCGGTAGACCTTGCGGTAGACCTCGAAGCCGCTGACGCTGCGCAGGATCGCGCTCCAGTGGTAGAAGTCGTATTCCTGGTCGAGCTCGCTGGCGGCGCCGAAGAAGTCGCTGTGCACCGCATGGAACTTCACGTCCAGCAGGCGCGCGGTGTTGTCGGCGCGCTCCAGAAAAGTGCCCATGCGGTAGAAATGGAAAGCCTCGTCCTGCAGCATGGTGCCGATGGCCACGCCGCGCGACAGGTGCGAGCGGAACTTCACCCACTCGAAAAACTGCCCCGGGTCGCGCTCGAAGGCCTTGCCCTGCAGCGCGCGGTTGAGTTCCAGCCAGGTCTGGTTCTGCATCTCCCACAGCTCGGTGGTGAGCGCGCCGCGCACCGCGCGCGCGTTCTCGCGCGCCGCGCGCAGGCAGGACACGATGCTCGACGGGTTGTTCTCGTCGCGCACCATGAAGTCGAGCACGTTGCGCGGCGTGATGGCCTGGCCGTACTGCGCGCGGTAGGCCGGCAGCAGCTCGCTGATGGTGAGCAGGCCCTCCCAGCCCACCTGGGCCACCGCGGCCGACTGCGGCAGCAGCGAGGTCTGGTAGTTGACGTCGAGCATGCGCGCGGTGTTTTCCGCGCGCTCGGTGTAGCGCGACATCCAGAAGAGGTGGTCGGCGGTGCGGGACAGCATGTCTAGGACTCCATCAAACCGGCATGAGGCGGCAGCACAACCCAGAGGTACCACGGAACCGGCTTTGCCGGGCCGTTGGTGCCGCCCCCTTGAGGGGGTGACGCGAAGCGGCGCGGGGGGGCATCAATCCTCCAGCACCCAGGTGTCCTTGGTGCCGCCGCCCTGCGACGAATTCACCACCAGGGAGCCTTCCTTGAGCGCCACGCGCGTGAGGCCGCCGGGCACCATCTGCACCTCCTTGCCCGAGAGCACGAAGGGCCGCAGGTCGATGTGGCGCGGCGCGACGCCGCTCTTGACGTAGGTGGGGCAGGTCGACAAGGACAGGGTGGGCTGCGCGATGTAGCCCTCGGGGTGGGCGGCCACCGCCTGGCGGAAGGCCTCGATCTCGGCCTTGGTGGACGCGGGCCCGACCAGCATGCCGTAGCCGCCCGCGCCGTGCACCTCCTTCACTACCAGGTCCTGCATGTGGGCGAGCATGTACTTGAGGTCTTCCGGGTTGCGCCCCATGAAGGTGGGCACGTTGCTCAGGATGGGCTTCTGTCCCAGGTAGAACTCGATCATCTTGGGCACATAGGGGTAGATCGACTTGTCGTCGGCCACGCCGGTGCCCACGCCGTTGCAGATGCTCACGTTGCCGCTGCGGTAGACGTCCAGCAGGCCCGCGCAGCCCAGCGTGGACGTGGGCCGGAACACCAGCGGGTCCAGGAAGTCGTCGTCGACGCGGCGGTAGATCACGTCCACCCGCTTGGGGCCGCGCGTGGTGCGCATGTAGACGAAGTTGTCCTTGACGAACAGGTCCTGGCCTTCGACCAGTTCCACGCCCATCTGTTGCGCCAGAAAGGCGTGTTCGAAGTAGGCGCTGTTGTACATGCCGGGCGTGAGCACCACCACCGTGGGCTCGGCCGTGGTGGCCGGGCTCACCGCGCGCAGGGTCTCCAGCAGCAGGTCGGGGTAGTGCGCCACCGGCGCCACGCGGTTCTCGCCGAACAGTTCGGGGAACAGCCGCATCATCATCTTGCGGTCTTCGAGCATGTAGCTCACGCCGCTGGGCACGCGCAGGTTGTCCTCCAGCACGTAGTACTCGCCCTCGCCGTCGGCGTTGGGGGCGCGCACGATGTCGATGCCGGCGATGTGCGAGTAGATCTGGTGCGGCACGTCCACGCCCATCATCTCGGGACGGAACTGCGCGTTCTGGAAGATCTGCTCGGCCGGGATGACGCCGGCCTTGATGATCTCCTGCCCGTGGTAGACGTCGTGGATGAAGCGGTTGAGCGCGGTCACGCGCTGCACCAGGCCTTCTTCCATGGTGCGCCACTCGTGCGCGGGGATGATGCGCGGGATCAGATCGAAGGGAATGAGCCGCTCGGTACCGGCGCCTTCCTCGTCCTTGGCGCCGTAGACGGCGAAGGTGATGCCGACGCGGCGAAAGATCATCTCCGCCTCTTCGCGCCGCGCCGCCATGGACTCGTCGGCTTGTTCGGCCAGCCAGCGGGCGTAGTGCCGGTAGTGCTCCCGCACAACCCCGTTCGGGGCGTGCATCTCGTCGAACATGGGTCGGCTCATGGTGCTGCTCTCCTGCCGAGGGAGCATAGCAAGGAGCGGGCCAGGGGAAACCCCTGGTGCAGCGGCCGACGCGCCGGCGCGGCCGACTTACTCGTCGGCGCTGGCGAGGACCAGATCGAGGTTCAGTTGCCGGAGCTGGCGGCCGTAGGCGATCGCAGCCGCCGGGTCGGTGGGCCGGTGCTGCACGGCCTCGCCCAGTTGGTTCGCGCGGCTGGCTGCGCTGGGGTTACCGCGGCTGCGAAACTGGCTGGCGATCGCGCCCACCAGCTTTCGGTAGCGGCTGGACGCCTTGCCCGCATCGCCGAAAGACGGCGGGTTGCGCGAGACGTAGAGGCCACCGCCCCGCACGTACAACGCGTCAACGATCTTGCCCTGCTTGCTGTAGTACCTGCGCAGCCTGGCGTCGGCCCCTGGATGGGCCTTGGGGTTCATGGCCTGCCGCTTGAGCTGGAAGCCGTCGAACTGGGTCTGCAGGCGCGCGGCGAAATAGGAGAGAGAGGAGGACTTGGACATGGTGCTCGACACGGAATGCGGGTGAGCCCCGCAACGAATGCCGGGCGAACTTGTGTGGCCGCGCGCGCGCCGAAGTTCGCCGGGTCGGCACTGAAATGGCCTAGGCCATTGGGGTCGGGCGCTCGCCCCGACTCAATCGGCCGCGGGCGGCGCCGGCGCGAGCGGGACGTCCTGGTGCCAGTACCGCCGCCCCGCCACCCGCTCGCACCGCAGTTCGTCGGGCCGGTCGCTGCGCCAGGTCGCCGCGCCGCAGCGCGGCGATTCCACCCAGGGGATGCCCCTGGCCTCGTAGCGCTCCACCACCACCCGCGCCGGGTGGCCGAAGCGGTTGCGGTAGCCCGACTGCACCACCACCCAGCGCGGCCGCAGCGTATTGAGCAGCACCGGGCTGGAGGAACTGGCGCTGCCGTGGTGCGGCGCCAGCAGCAGAGTGGCGCGCTCGCTCGGCCGCTCCAGCGCCAGGCGCACCTCCTGCGCGGCGGGCAGGTCGCCCGTGAGCCAGGCGCTGGCGCCCTGGCGGGTCGCCACGCGCAGTACACAGGACATGGCGTTGGTGGACAGGCCACGGTTGGCCCAGGCTTCGGGGCCGGGATGCAGGATCTCGAAGTCGACGCCGTCCCAGGTCCAGCGCTGGCCGGCCAGGCAGTGGTTCGCCGGCGCTTCGTCGTAGGACGACAGCCAGCGCGCCTGCGCAAACGCCGCGCGCACGGCCTTGGCGCCGCCCGAGTGGTCGCTGTCGCGGTGGCTCACCACCACGGTGTCGGGCCGCTCGCCCAGCGCCCGCAGCAAGGGCAGCACGATGCGCTCGCCCGCGTCGGCCTCGGGGCTCCAGGCCGGGCCGGTGTCGTACAGCAGCGCGTGGCGCGCGGTGCGCACCAGCACGGCACCGCCCTGCCCCACATCCAGCGCCAGCAGTTCGAACGCCCCCTCGGGCGGGCGCGGCGGCGCCCACAGCAGCACGGGCAGCACCAGCCAGGCCCCGGCCGCGCGCACGACCGCCGGCAAGCGCATGGCCAGCAACACACCGCCCGCCACGGCGGCCAAGGCCAGCGGCAAGGGCGGCACCGGCCGGTGCAGCACCGCGCCGGGCCAGGCCGCCAGCCATTGCAGCAGCGGCACCAGCGCGTCCACCGCCCCCGCCGCCGCCGTCCACAGCGGCGGGGCCAGCAGGCCCAGCAGGGCCAGCGGCGTCACCACCAGCGTGACCCAGGGAATGGCGATCAGGTTGGCGGCCAGGCCCACCAGCGACACCTGGCCGAACAGCAGCAGCGTCAGCGGAGCGAGGGCAACCGTCATCAGCGCCTGTTCGCGCAGCAGGCGCTTGAGCGCCTGGGCGCCGCGCCAGGCCAGGCCGCTGGCCGGCGCCTCGCGCGCCGGGTCGCTCGCGAACAGCAGGCCCACCGCCACGAAGCTGAGCCAGAAACCCGCCGACAGCAAGGCCCAGGGGTCCAGCGCCAGCACGGCGGCCATCGCCAGCAGCCACACCGCCGGCCAGGGCCAGCGCCGACCCGACAAGCGCAGGCCCACCACCAGCGCCAGCGTCAGCACCGTGCGCTGCGAGGGCACGCCCCAGCCGGAGAACACCGCGTAGCCGGCGGCGCAGGCCACGCCGCCCCAGCCGGCCACCCAGGGCAAGGGCCAGCGCCGGGCCACGGCCGGCCAGCGCGGCGCGGCGCGCCGCCAGGCCCAGCCGATGAGCGCCGTCGCAAGCCAGGCGAACAAGGTCACGTGCAAACCGCTGATGGCCATGAGGTGGGCCACGCCGGTGTCGCGGAACAGCGCCCAGTCCTCGCGCTCGATGGCCGACTGGTCGCCCACCGCGAGCGCCGCCAGCACGCCCGCCGCGCGCGAGTGGCCCAGGCGCTCGCCCATGGCGTCGGCCACGCGCTGGCGCGCCAGGTCCACCGGGTGCAGCCAGGTCTGTCCCAGGCGCTGGGGCACCGGGTCGCGCGGGCCGGCGCGCACGTAGCCGGTGGCCAGGATGCCGCGCTCCCACAGCCAGCGCTCGCGGTCGAAGCCGTGCGGGTTGAGGCTGCCGTGCGCGCGCTTGAGCCGCACCTCGAAAGCCCAGCGCTCGCCGGCCACCAGGCCCGGGTTGGGGTGCGCCACCGCCCAGGCCCCCGGGCGGCCGGGACGATCGCCCCCGGCGGGGGGTCCACCGGTCCAGCCCAGCAGCAGGCGCGGCGGCAGCGGCACGGGCCGGCCGTCCAGGCTGGCGCGCTCGACGATGAATTCGACGCGCTCCCCCTGCGGGTCTTTCACCGGCAGGGACGCCACGCGCCCGACCACCGCGATGTCGCGTCCCTCCAGCGCGCCCGCCAGGGCCTGCTCGGACAGCGACAGGGCGCGCAAGCCCGCGCCGCCAAAGGCCAGCGCCGCGCCCGCCAGCAACCAGGCCAGGCGTCCCCGCAAGGCCAGCGCCAGCAGGCCCGCCACGGTGATGCCGATACAGACCCCCCACCCCCACAGGTCCGGCTGCTGCAGCTGCGCGGCCGTGCCCAGCACCCCGCCGGCCAGGGCCCAGCCCGGGCGCCAGGCGCGCGGTGGCGCCGGCGCGCAAACGTCATCGCGCAATGGCGCAAGACTTGCTAGCATGATTTTTCAACCGCGTGGAGGCGCTCGCGCGATCCCGCGTCATCCCTTTCCCTGAAAGCCTTTTCATGGCCATCCACGTCGCCCTGAGCCACATCACCCACTACCGGTACGACCGCCTGGTGCGCCTGGGGCCTCAGGTGGTGCGCCTGCGGCCGGCCCCGCACAGCCGGACCAAGGTGCTCTCGTATTCGCAGCGCGTCGAGCCCGCCACCCATTTCGTCAACTGGCAGCAGGACCCGTTCGCCAACCACCAGGCCCGCCTGGTGTTTCCCGAGCCCACCACCGAGTTCAAGATCACCATCGATCTCGTGGTCGAGATGGCGGTGCACAACCCGTTCGACTTCTTCCTGGAGCCGCAGGCCGAGCAGTTCCCGTTCGAGTATGCCGAGGCGCAGCGGCGCGAACTGGCACCGTATCTGGCGGCCGAGCCGCTCACGCCGCGGCTGGCGGCCTACCTCGCGGGCATCGCCCGCGACCGGCGCCGCACCATCGATTGCCTGGTCGACATCAACCAGCGCCTGCGGCGCGACATCGACTACACCATCCGCATGGAGCCCGGCGTGCAGACGCCGGAGGAAACGCTGCAGCGGCAGCGCGGCTCCTGCCGCGACAGCGGCTGGCTGCTGGTGCAGCTGCTGCGCCACCTGGGGCTGGCGGCGCGCTTCGTCTCGGGCTACCTCATCCAGCTCGCGCCCGACGTGAAATCCATCGACGGCCCCAGCGGCCCCGAGCGCGACTTCACCGACCTGCACGCCTGGTGCGAGGTCTTCCTGCCCGGCGCGGGCTGGATCGGCCTGGACCCGACCTCCGGCCTGCTCGCGGGCGAGGGCCACATTCCCCTGGCCTGCACGCCGCAGCCCGGCAGCGCCGCGCCCGTGGAAGGCGCAGTGGACGAGTGCGAGGTGGCCTTCGAGCACCACATGGCCGTGCGCCGCGTGCACGAATCGCCGCGCGTCACCCGGCCCTACACCGACGAGCAATGGGCCGCCGTGCTCGCGCTGGGCGACCAGGTCGACGCGGACCTGACGCGGCACGACGTGCGCCTCACCCAGGGCGGCGAGCCCACCTACGTGGCCACCAGCGACCGCGACGCCGCCGAGTGGAACACCGAGGCCCTGGGCCCCACCAAGCGCGGCTACGCCACCGAGCTGCTGGGCCGCCTGCGCGAGCGCTACGGCCAGGGCGGCTTCGTGCACATGGGTCAGGGCAAGTGGTACCCGGGCGAGCAGCTGCCGCGCTGGGCGCTCTCGGTGTTCTGGCGCGCCGACGGCGAGCCGTGCTGGAACAATCCCGCGCTGCTGGCCGACGAGCGCGACGAGGCCCACTGCACCAGCGACGACGCTCGCCGCTTCGCGCAGGCGCTGGCGCGCCGGCTGGGCCTGAGCACGCAATACATCACCGCGGGCCACGAAGACACCTGGTACTACCTCTGGCGCGAACGCCGCCTGCCCGTGAACGTGGACCCCTTCGACAGCCGGCTCGACGACGAGCTGGAGCGCCTGCGCCTGCGCCGCGTGTTCGAGCAGGGCCTGTCCAGCGTGGTGGGCTACGTGCTGCCGCTGCAGGCCAACGCCGGCCACCCGGCCCTGGGCGGCACGGTGTGGTCCACCGGCCCCTGGTTCTTCCGCGACGAGCGCCTGTACCTGGTGCCGGGCGACTCCCCCATGGGCTACCGGCTGCCGCTGGACTCGCTGCCCTGGGCGGCGGCCGGCGACCGGCCCCAGACCATCGAACAAGACCCGTTCGCGCCGCGCGCGCCGCTGCCGCGCGGCGCCCCCGTGCGCGCGCAATGGCAGGCGCACGCGGCGGCCGGCGCGCCGCCGGACGTGGCGGCGGCGCGCGGCTGGCCCGGCAGCGGCCCCTCGGCCCAGGCCCAGGGCCTGTCCTCGCACCACCCGCGACGCGGCGAATCGGCCGGCTGGCTCACGCGCACCGCGCTGTGCGTGGAGGCGCGCGACCCGCAGCGCGCCAACGGCCCCAAGGCCGAGAAGGACAAAGGCGGCCAAGGGCAGCACCTCTATGTCTTCATGCCGCCGCTGGCGCGGCTGGAGGACTACCTCGACCTGCTCGCCGCCGTCGAGGCCACGGCCGATCGGCTGGGCGTGAAGGTGGTGCTCGAGGGCTACCCGCCGCCGCGCGACCCGCGCCTGAAAACGCTGCAGGTGACGCCCGACCCCGGCGTGATCGAGGTCAACATCCACCCGGCGCACAACTGGAGCGAACTGGTGGAGCACACCGAATTTCTTTACGAGGCCGCGCACCAGACGCGCCTGTGCGCCGAGAAGTTCATGACCGATGGCCGCCACACCGGCACCGGCGGTGGCAACCACATCGTGCTCGGTGGCGCCACGCCAGCCGACTCGCCCTTCCTGCGCCGGCCCGAGCTGCTGGGCAGCCTGGTGGCCTACTGGCACAACCACCCCGCGCTGAGCTACCTGTTCAGCGGCCTGTTCATCGGCCCCACCAGCCAGGCCCCACGCGTGGACGAGGCGCGCAACGACCAGCTGCACGAACTGGAGATCGCGCTGGCGCAGATCGAGCGGGCGCGCCAGGTGCATGGCGAACACATGCCGCCCTGGCTGGTGGACCGCACGCTGCGCAACATCCTCATCGACGTCACTGGCAACACGCACCGCAGCGAGTTCTGCATCGACAAGCTCTACTCACCCGACGGCCCCGCCGGCCGCCTGGGCCTGCTGGAGCTGCGCGCCTTCGAGATGCCACCGCATGCGCGCATGAGCGTGGCCCAGCAGCTGCTGCTGCGCGCGCTGGTCGCGCGCTTCTGGCAACAGCCTTACCGTGCGCCGCTGGCGCGCTGGGGCACCGAACTGCACGACCGCTGGATGCTGCCCACCTACCTGCGCCTGGACTTCGAGGACGTGCTGGCCGAGCTGAGCGAGGCCGGCTATGCCTTCGACATGGCCTGGTTCGAACCGCACTTCGAATTCCGCTTCCCGCTCATCGGCGAGCTCGCGGTGCGCGGCATCGAACTCACGCTGCGCGGCGCGCTGGAGCCCTGGCACGTGATGGGCGAAGAAGGCGCCATCGGCGGCACCGTGCGCTACGTCGACTCCTCGCTCGAACGCCTGGAGGTGCGCGTGCGCGGCTGGACCGACCGGCGCTACGCCGTTACCTGCAACGGCCGCGCGCTGCCACTGCACCACACCGGCACGGCCGGCGACTATGTGGCCGGCGTGCGCTACAAGGCCTGGGCGCCGCCCTCGGCCCTGCACCCCGGCATCGGCGTGCACGCGCCGCTCACCTTCGACATCGTCGACACCTGGATGCAGCGCTCCCTGGGCGGTGGCCAGTACCACGTGAGCCACCCCGGCGGACGCAGCTACGACAGCTTCCCGGTCAACGCCTACGAGGCCGAAAGCCGCCGCCTGTCGCGCTTCTTCCCGATGGGCCACACGCCCGGCCGACTGCGCGTGGCGCCCGCCGCCGTGAACCGCGAATTCCCCTGCACGCTGGACCTGAGAACGTGAGCCTCGCCCGGCCGCCCGCCAGGGGCGCGCAGGCATACTGCGCGCCGTGAACGCCGATCCTGACGATTCCCTTTTCGGCCCCCTGGCCCCCGAGCGGCCGGGCGAATGGGCCCTGTCTCTGGCCGTGCCGGCCGACCCGGGACACCTCGACGAGCTGCTGGGCGATGGCCCGCACGGCCTGGCCCCCAGCTGGTCCGCCTTCTTCGACCACACCGGCACCGAAGGCCTGGCCGACCTGAACCGCCGCGCCGAGAACCTGCGGCGCCAGATCCGCGACAACGGCGTCACCTACAACGTCTACGCCGACGACAGTGGCCTGCAGCGGCCCTGGGCGCTGGACCTCTTTCCCATGATCCTGGGCCCGGGCGACTGGGCGCAGATCGAAGCCGGCGTGCTGCAGCGCGCGCGCCTGCTCAACGCCGTGATGGCCGACCTCTACGGCCCGCGCGAACTGCTGCAGCGCGGCCTGCTGCCCGCCGCCCTGGTGCAGGGCCACCCGGGCTACCTGCGCGCCATGCAGGGCGTGCGCCCGCGCGGCGGCACCTGGCTGCACATCGTCGGCTTCGACCTGGCCCACGGCCCCGACGGACGCTGGTGGGTGGTGGGCCAGCGCACCCAGGCGCCCTCCGGCCTGGGCTACCTGCTCGAGAACCGCATCGCCATCGGCCGCCAGTTCCCCAAGGCCTTCGCCGGCCTGCGGGTGCAGCGCCTGGCCGCCAGCTACCGCGCGCTCATGGACGGCATCAAGTCCCTGGCGCCCGAAGGCGAGAACGCGCGCATCGCCCTGCTCACGCCCGGTCCGTACAACGAAACCTATTTCGAGCACGCCTACCTGGCGCGCTACCTGGGCCTCACGCTGGTGGAAGGCAACGACCTCACCGTGCGCGACGAGCGCCTGTTCCTCAAGACCCTGGCGGGCCTGGAGCCGGTGCACGCCCTCATCAAGCGCGTGGACGACCCGTGGCTGGACCCGCTGGAGCTGCGCCCCGACTCCACCCTCGGCGTGCCCGGCCTGCTGCAGGTGCTGCGCGCCGGCCACCTGGTGCTGGCCAACGCGCCGGGCTCGGCGCCGCTGGAGTCCAGCGCGCTGCTCGGTTTCCTGCCCGCCATCAGCGAGCACCTGCTGGGCGAGCCGCTGGCCCTGCCCTCGCTGGCCACCTGGTGGTGCGGCGAAGACGCCGCGCTGCGCGGCGTGCTGCCCCTGCTCAGGGACGGCGTGATCAAGGCCACCTACCCCGGCGGCGGGTCCGACACCGTGATCGGCCAGGGCCTGACGCCGCGCGAGATCGACGAATGGACCGGCCGCCTGGTGCGCCAACCCGAGCAGCACACCGTGCAGTCCTGGCTGCCGCTCTCGCAGACCCCCACCTGGACGGGCGACCGGCTCATGCCACGCTCGGCCATGCTGCGCGTGTTCGCGCTGGCCGATGGCGCCGGTTCCTGGCGCGTGCTGCCCGGTGGCCTGGTGCGCCTGGCGCCGCGCGGCCAGCTGGTGGCCGCCATGCAGCGCGGCGGCAGCAGCGCCGACTGCTGGGTGCTCACCGACGGCGCGGTGGACCCCACCAGCCTGCTGAGCGGCCAGCCCAGCTCCTTCGCCATCGCGCAACAGAAGCAGCCCGTCACCAGCCGCGCGGCCGAAAACCTGTTCTGGCTGGGCCGCTACACCGAACGCGCCGAAAACACCGTGCGCCTGGCCGAAACCGTGCTCGACCAGCTCGACGGCGAGGAACCCGGCACGCAGGCCCTGCTGGCCTGGCTGACCGAGGTCTCGCGGGAGAACGCACTGGTGCTG
The DNA here is from genome assembly GCF_001777155.1 of Hydrogenophaga sp. PML113. Classification (NCBI taxonomy): domain Bacteria; kingdom Pseudomonadati; phylum Pseudomonadota; class Betaproteobacteria; order Burkholderiales; family Comamonadaceae; genus Hydrogenophaga; species Hydrogenophaga sp. PML113. The sequence goes on from NZ_MIYM01000004.1 coordinate 25,114, forward strand.
GCCGACGTGCCCGACGCCCTGCACTCCTCGCGCGTGTTCGCGCGCTCCCTGATGGCCAACCTGGCGCCCCACCCGCAGGACCCGGCCGCCGCCAGCTCCTTCAGCGTGGGCTTCAACCTCGGCGCCCTGGCCAACGCCGCCGCGCAGGTGCGCGAGCGGCTGTCGCGCGAGCACTGGAACCTGATCGAGCGCCTGCGGACCGGCTTCGCGGCCGGCGCCGCGCGGCTGCTCGACAACGGCGACTTCAACACCGGCGGCGCGCAGCTGCTGCTGCAGGAGGCGAGCCAGCAGCTGGCCGCCATCACCGGCTCGCAGACCGACCGCATGGTGCGCGACGACGGCTGGCGCCTGCTGTCCATCGGCCGCCACATCGAGCGCCTGGCCACGCTGTCGCGCGCGCTGGCGCTGGGCCTGCAAACCGGCAGCGTGCATGAACCCGCCGGCTTCGAGGCCATGGTGGCGCTGTTCGACAGCACCATCACCTTCCACGCCCAGTACCAGCAGCGCCGCGACATGGTGGCGCTGATCGACCTGCTGGTGCTCGACCGCGACAACCCGCGCTCGCTGGCCTGGGTGGTGCAAACCCTGCGCGCGCGCCTGGCCCGTCTGGGTCAGAGCGTGGCGCCGCAGGACGCCGAACTTGCGCGCGGTCTGCCCGACCCGGCCGGCTGGCAGCTCGCCGAGCTGAGCAACTGGCAGCGCGACGCCGACGGCCGCCGCGTCTGGGGCGCGCTGCTGCGCGTGCTGGAAGACTGCGAGGCCGCGGCGGTCGAGCTCTCCGACGAGATCACGCGCCTGCACTTCAGCCACGCCGACCGGCGCAGCCAGACGCTGTCCATCTGAACGGCCATGAAACTGCGCGTCCTGCACCGCACCACCTACCGCTACCAAAGCGCGGTGGACATGGCGCAGCACATGCTGCACCTGAGCCCGCGCGCCAGCGCGCTGCAGCGCGTGCTGGCGCACCGCATCGCGATCGAGCCCGAGCCGGCCACGATGCACCAGAGCACCGACGCCTTCGGCAACCAGCGCCGCTTCTTCGCCCAGCAGGCGCCGCACGACACCTTGAGCGTGCTGGCCGACAGCACGGTGATGACCGCCGCGCCGCGCCCCCTGCCCGAAGACGCGCCCTGGCGTGGCATGACCTGGGAGCGCGTGCGCGAGCACTTCCGCTACCGCGTCAATGCGCCCTACGAGGCCGCGGCCGAGTTCCTGTTCGCTTCGCCCCTGGTGGAACGCGACGAGGCCTTCGTCCAGTGGGCGCGCCCGGCCTTCGCGACCGGCGCGCCGGTGCTGCAGGCGGCGCGCGCGCTCATGGAGCGCATCCACGGCGAACTGCAGTACGACAGCGCCAGCACCGAGGTCAGCACGCCGCCGCTGGAGGCCCTGGCCCAGGGCCGGGGCGTGTGCCAGGACTTCGCCCACATCATGATCGGCTGCCTGCGCAGCCTGGGGCTGCCCGCGCGCTACGTCAGCGGCTACCTGCTCACCCAGCCGCCGCCCGGCCAGCCGCGCCTCATCGGCGCCGACGCCTCGCACGCCTGGGCCGCCGTCTACGTACCGCGCGAGGACGGCGGCGACGGTGAGTGGTTCGACTTCGACCCCACCAACAACCGCTGCGGCTGGGGCAGCCCGGGCGAGGACTACGTGACCCTGGCCATCGGCCGCGATTTCAGCGACGTCTCGCCCATGCGCGGCGTCATCCAGGGCGGCGCCCAGCACACGCTGGACGTGGCCGTGACCGTGGCCCCGCCGGGCGAGCTGGAAGGCCGTGACCTGGATACACCCACACAAGCGATGCCCGGCGCAACAGCGCCGCCTCCCTGATCCCTTCCGCCACGCGCGGGCCAACCCGTCGCGCAGGTGGGCACGCGGCCTGGCGATTCGTGAATTTTGGTTAAAGCCCCCGCCGACAGTCCGGACGCCCTGGGCCCTCGCCTGATGTGATCGCGCGCTCGTGCCGCCGGCACGGGCGTTTCGGATCGCATCGGGGGGACGGGGCATGCACAGACATCACCTGTGGGAGGGGCTCAAGGCCGCGCGCAGCCGCGCCCAACATGGGCTGGGCCTGCTCGCCCTTGTGCTGCTCTTCGGCCAGCCGCCGACGGCCCAAGCCGCCTGCGACCCCAGCGTGAGCTGCTGCGCCGGTGCCCCCAGCACCGGCAGCCCCTGCGGCGGGGCGGGCGCGGCCACCCTGGGCAACACCTCGGGCGTGGACAGCGGTGCGGGCAACCCCCTCAATGTGCTGGGCGGCAACAAGTTCCAGCGCGAGGTGGACATGCCCGCGCTGCCCGGCGTGCTCGGCCTGGAACTCATCCGCTACTACAACAGCGCCGACACCGAGCGCCACATGCTGGGGCGCGGCTGGCGCCTGAGCTACGAGACCACGCTGCGCGTGGGCACCGGTGCGCTGGCGGGCACGCTGGAAGTCGTGCAGGCCGATGGCACGCGCATCGCCTTCGCCCTGCCTCCAGACGAACGCCAAGGCCCAGGCCAGGACCAAGGCGATCTCTACCGTGGCCTGAACCCGCTGCAAGGCCTGGTGCACCGACTGCACACGCCGCGCGGCAGCGAGTACCTCTGGCGCTGGGCCGACGGGCGCCAGCTGCGCTTCAACACCCGGGGCCAGCTGGAGCAGATCCGCGCGCCCAGCGGCGAATTCCTCAGCCTGCGCTACGACGGGCGCGGCTGGCTCAGCGAAGTGATCGACCCCGCCGGGCGGCGCCTGCGCCTGCATGTGCTGGACAAGGCCAGCGCCCAGGACCCGCAGCGCTACCGCGGCGTGCAGGGCATCGACACGCCCGTGGGGCGCTTCGGCTACGAACACGGAGGCTCCTTACCCGAAGGCTCCAGCGCCAAACCCGGTGAGCCCATCGCCAACCTCACGCGGGTGATCTACCCCAGGCCACAGCCCAGCGATGGCGCCACCCCGCCACCCACGCTCGGTCGCCTGTACCACTACGAGGACCCGCGCTTTCCGACGCTGCTCACCGGCATCAGCGCACAGCGACTGAGCCGCCATGGCCAAGCCCGCAACGAGCGCCTAAACACCTGGGCCTACGACGAAGAGCGCCGCGCCATCCTCAGCTTCAAGGGCGAACGCCCTTCGAGCACGACTGGCGCGGCGGTCGCCACAGGGCAGGAACAAGTCAGCCTGCAACACGGAGACGTGATGACGCGAACTGATTGGATGTCGATCGCGATGGTGATGCTGGTGATTGCCCTCCCTACCCACGGACAGGAGGTGCCAATCAGCGCGAGCGCCTCAAACGTCGAAGCTACATCATTGACGATTGATCTGCCGACGTGTAAGCGTGACATGAAGGCTTGGAAGGCGTTTTCTCCTTGGGCATATCTGCGTAAGGAAGGTGACTCGGAGGCAACGGTCGCGAGATTGACTCGGCACTGGAAAAGAGAAGACGCCGTCGATGTAACCTGGGTGGACATCGACGGCGACGGCTGGTGCGATGCGATTACATCGGGCGACATAGAGCCCTACAAAAACGCCAAGGGCAAGCCCGTGTTGCTGTTCGAGCCCCGGGCAATCTTTCTGCGAACGAGTCAAGGCTTCAAGCCCTTCCAGGAAAATATGATCACCGGAGAGTACGAAGGCAGCTCTTTCACGGTTTACTGGGACACCGAATCCCACTCCGCCGCCATCTACTCGCGCATATGGCAAGGCAATCTCATTGCGGGGCTGGGGCCCGGCGACGACGCCTTTCATTTCCGCCAGATGATGCGCGCCTCGTTCGCCGCTCACAAAGCCGGCAACGTCGATGAAGAGAGTCAGTACGCCACCGAGGTCGAGCCCTTCCTCTATACCTCCAGGTACCTGCCCCGCGCGGTGGTCAAGCGCATCTGGGCCGAAGAGGCCCAACGTGCAGGCGTGGATTTGGCGTTTCCTTACGCCGATTGAGCGTCGAGGTGTTGGGCCCAGCCAAAGAAGCCGCGGCGTGTCCCTCGCACGCAGCCATCCATCACGCCCATGGGGCGCCACTAGAATGGCCCGCTCTTTTTCGCCATTCCCATTCCCTAGGAGCGACCGATGAGCGCACTCGCCAAGCTCAAGCAACTGGGCATCACCCTGCCCCCCGTGGCCACCCCGGCCGCCGCCTACGTGCCCTTCGTGCAGACCGGCCAGTTGGTGTTCATCAGCGGCAACATCGCCCGCAAGGACAACAAGGCCTGGGTCGGGCAGCTGGGCCTGACCATGGAAACCGACGAGGGCAAGGAGGCCGCGCGCAGCGTCGCCATCGCCCTCATGGGCACGCTGCAGGCCGCCTGCCAGGCCTCGGGCAAGACGCTGGACGACGTCAAGCGCATCGTCAAGGTCATGAGCCTGGTCAACAGCGCCCCCACCTTCACCGAACAACACCTGGTCACCAACGGCTGCAGCGAGCTGCTGGGCGAGGTCTTCGGCGACGCCGGCCTGCACGCGCGCAGCGCCTTCGGCGTGGCGCAGCTCCCCATGGGGGCCTGCGTGGAGATCGAGTTGATCGCGGAGCTGAACTGAGGCTCGGCGTCTGAGGTTCAGCGTTGGCGGCGCGCGTTCGCGCGCCGCACCTGCCGGCTCTGGCCGGCGGCTTGCTTCGCCTTCTCCCGTTCCGCGCGCCGCTGGGTGAAGTACCTCGTGGCGTAGCGGGACACGGCGAACGCCAGCACCCCAACCGCGACCGCAATCACCACGCCGGTGAGTTCGCCAGATGGCATCGTTTCACTCCTGGGGCCCGCCCACGGCGCGCCCATAACCCGACAGAAATGCCTCGAAGCGCGCCAGCTCCTCGTCGAGCGCGCGCTTGAAGGCGGCGTCGCGCGGCGCCCGGCCCGACACGAAGCCCAGCTCGCGCACCAGGCGCCCGCGCTCCAGGCGCAGATTGGCCCAGCCCAGCACCTGTTCTCCCCACAGCAGCGGCAGCGCGTAGTGGCCCATGGTGCGCCGGGGCGCGGGCAGGTAGGCCTCGAAGCGGTAAGCCCAGCCCCACAACATTTCGAAGCGGCGGCGGTCCCACACCACGGGGTCGAAGGGCGCGAGCAGTCGCAGGCCTGTCCCATCCGGCTGGTGGCGGCGCGAGGCGGGGTTTTCGTCGGCCGGCCAGAACCAGGTGGTGCCGTCGACCACCGCGTGGCCGTAGCGCGTGCGCGCGGCCGTGGCCACGGCGCGGGCCTCGGCCGCGAGCTGCGGCGCGCCGTAGCGCAGCAGCGTGACCAGGTAGCCGAGGCTGGGCGCGGGCAGCGGCGCGTAGAGGTTCACGATGGTGTCGACCAGCGCCTCGGCGCGCGCCCGCCGCGCGGCGGGACTGTCGTCCTGCGCGGCGTGCTCCATGGCCTGGTACAGCCGCGTGCCGCCTTCGCGCCGGCGCACGCGCAGCCAGCCGTGGTAGTGCATGTGGTCCAGCAGGCGCGTGCTGGCGTTCAGGTCGCCGCCCCAGTAGCCGGCCACGCGGCCGTGGTGGGCGAAGGCCTCGCCCACCTCGCGCGGGTGCGCCAGGCCGCGCTCGCGCACGAAATCGAGCACGGCCCGCGCGCGCTGGGTGGTGTCGGCGTCCCAGGCCTGGCGCGGCGTGCGCGGGTGCAGCAGGGCCAGCATGCCGCGCGGCACGAAGCCGTAGTTGACGAAGGCGTCTTCCTCCAGGCCCAGGCGCTCGTAGCGGCGCTCCAGGTCGCCCGCACGGTAGTCGCGCACGCGCTGGAACAGGATGAGGTCCTGCGCGCGCGCCGGCGCGCGCATGGGGTCGGCCTGCACGAAGCCCAGCCGGCGCACCGCGGCCGGCAGCGCCAGCGGCCTGAACAGGCTGCGCGCGATCGCGTGGCGGCGCAGCGCGTCGAGGGTCAGGGGCTTGGCCATCGGCAACGGAAGGAACCGGTGTGGCCGCGCGGCTTACTCGACCCGCGTGACCCGCGAAGGTTTGAAGCCCAGGTCCGCCGCCTTGCCCTTGCGGCCGCGCGCGGCGCGGGCGTTGTTCAGGCTGCGGATCTCCAGCGTTTCCTCGCGCTCCTTGCCGCCGCGGCCAACGCCTTCGATCTTCACGCTGCGGATGTAGGCGGCGGCGCCGGCCAAGGTGTCCTTGGGCTCCAGGTCGATCAGCATGAGGCCGCGGCCGCCCTTGTCCATCTGCTTGAGTTCGGTGATCTCGAAGGTGAGGATGCGCCCGCCCGTGGAGGCGCAGCACACGTGCGTGGCCGGCACCAGCGGCTGACCGCCCGAGGAGAAGGCCGCGTGCGAGGGCGCGCAGGGCGTCTCGCCCTCGCCCAGGCTGATGAAGGTCTTGCCGCCGCGCTGGCGCGACACCATGGACTCCACCGTGGCGATGAAGCCGTAGCCGCCGCTGCTGGACAGCAGCAGCGCCGCGTTCGCCGGTCCCGCGAAGTAGTGCAGCGGCTGGGTGCCGCTTTCCAGGTCGATCAGCGTGGTGACGGGCTGGCCGTCGCCGCGCGCGCCGGGCAGGCTGGCCACGGGCACCGAATAGACGCGGCCGTTGCTGCCGATCACGATGAGCACGTCCACCGTGCGGCATTCGAAGGTGCCGTACAGGCCGTCGCCGGCTTTGAAGGCGAAGGCCGAGGCCTCGTGGCCGTGGCCGGTGCGCGCGCGCACCCAGCCCTTGCTGGACACCACCACGGTGACCGGCTCGTCCACCACCTTGATCTCGGCCACGGCCTTCTTCTCGGCCTGGATCAGCGTGCGGCGCTCGTCGGCGAAGGCCTTGGTGTCGGCCTCGATCTCCCTGACCATCAGGCGCTTGAGGCTCGCGGGGTTGGCGAGGATGTCCTCCAGCTTGGCCTGTTCCTCGCGCAGGTTCTTGAGTTCCTGCTCGATCTTGATCGCCTCCAGCCGCGCGAGCTGGCGCAGGCGGATTTCGAGGATGTCCTCGGCCTGGCGGTCGCTGAGCCGGAAGGCCTCGATCAGCGCGGCCTTGGGCTCGTCGCTGTGGCGGATGATGCGGATCACCTCGTCGATGTTGAGCAGCACGAGCTGCCGGCCTTCGAGGATGTGGATGCGGTCCAGCACCTTGTCGAGGCGGTGCTGGGAGCGGCGCGTGATGGTGGCCTGGCGGAATTCGATCCACTCCACCAGCATCTGCCGCAGCGATTTTTGCACCGGCCGGCCGTCGAGCCCGATCACCGTGAGGTTGATCGGCGCCGAGGTTTCCAGGCTGGTGTGCGCCAGCAGTTGCGTGATGAGCTCCTGCTGCTCGATGCGGCTGCTCTTGGGCTCGAACACCAGGCGCACCGGCGCGTCCTTGCTGGACTCGTCGCGCACGCCGTCGAGCACCGCGAGGATGCTGGCCTTGAGCTGGTTCTGCTCCTGCGTGATCGCCTTCTTGCCGGTCTTGAGCTTGGGGTTGGTGAGCTCTTCGATCTCTTCCAGCACCTTCTGCGTGCTGGTGCCCGGCGGCAGCTCGGTCACCACCATCTGCCACTGGCCGCGCGCCAGGTCCTCGATCTTCCAGCGCGCGCGCACCTTGAGGCTGCCGCGGCCGCTGCGGTAGGCGTCGGCGATGTCGCCGGCCGGGCTGATGATCTGGCCGCCGCCCGGGTAGTCGGGGCCGGGCACCAGGGCGAACAGCTCTTCGTCGCTGAGCCTGGGACTCTTGATCAGCGCCACGCAGGCCTCGGCGACCTCGCGCAGGTTGTGGCTGGGCACCTCGGTGGCCAGGCCCACGGCGATGCCGCTGGCGCCGTTGAGCAGGTTGAAGGGCAGACGCGCGGGCAGCTGCCGCGGCTCGGTGGTGGAGCCGTCGTAGTTGGGCACGAAGTCCACCGTGCCCTCGTCGATCTCGTCGAGCAGCAGGCCGCTGATCTTGGCCAGGCGGGCCTCGGTGTAGCGCATGGCCGCGGCGCCGTCGCCGTCGCGCGAGCCGAAGTTGCCCTGGCCATCGATGAGGGGGTAGCGCTGCGCGAAGTCCTGCGCCATGCGCACCAGGGCGTCGTAGGCGGCCTGGTCGCCGTGCGGGTGGAAGCGGCCGAGCACGTCGCCGACCACGCGCGCGCTCTTGACCGGGCGCGCGGCCGCGTTGCCGCTGTAGCCCAGGCCCATGCGCTCCATGCTGTAGAGGATGCGCCGCTGCACCGGCTTCTGGCCGTCGCACACGTCGGGCAGCGCGCGGCCCTTGACGACGGACAGCGCGTACTCGAGGTAGGCGCGCTGGGCGTAGGCCGCCAGGCTGTCGTCGGGTTCGGCCGCGGGCGCCAGCGGCAGTTCGGGGGTGTTCACATCAGACATCAGATATCCACCTCCACGGCGTCACCGTGAAGTTCCATGAGTTCGCGCCGCGCCGCGGCTTCGCCCTTGCCCATCAGCTGGGTGATGCGCGCCTCGGTGGTGGCGAAGTCGTGCGCGCCCAGGGTGACGGGCAGCAGGCGGCGGGTGTCGGGGTTGAGCGTGGTGTCCCAGAGCTGCTCGGCGCTCATCTCGCCCAGGCCCTTGAAGCGGCTGACCTGGCACTTCTCGGCCGGCACGCCTTCCTTGGCGGCCTTGTCGAGCGCGGCGTGCAGCTCGCCATCGTCCAGCGCGTACACCTTGGCCGCGGGCTTCTTGCCGCGTGCGGGAATGTCCACGCGGAACAGCGGCGGGCGCGCCACGTAGACGTTGCCCGATTCGATCAGCTTGGGGAAATGGCGGAAGAACAGCGTCAGCAGCAGCACCTGGATGTGCGAGCCGTCGACGTCGGCGTCGGACAGGATGCAGACCTTGCCGTAGCGCAGGCCGCTCAGGTCGGGCGAGTCGTTGGGGCCGTGCGGGTCGACGCCGATGGCGACCGCGATGTCGTGGATCTCGTTGTTGGCGAACAGGCGGTCGCGCTCCACCTCCCAGGTGTTGAGCACCTTGCCGCGCAGCGGCAGGATGGCCTGGCATTCCTTGTCGCGGCCCATCTTGGCGCTGCCGCCGGCCGAGTCGCCCTCGACCAGGAAGATTTCGTTGTGGCTGAGGTCGCGGCTTTCGCAGTCGGTGAGCTTGCCGGGCAGCACGGCCACGCCGCTGCCCTTGCGCTTCTCCACCTTCTGGCCCGCGCGCTGGCGCGTCTGCGCCGCCTTGATGGCCAGTTCGGCCAGCTTCTTGCCGTGTTCCACGTGCTGGTTGAGCCAGAGCTCCAGCGCCGGCCGCACGAAGCTGGACACCAGGCGCACCGCGTCGCGCGAGTTCAGGCGCTCCTTGATCTGGCCCTGGAACTGCGGGTCGAGCACCTTGGCCGAGAGCACGTAGCTGGCGCGCGCGAACACGTCCTCGGGCAGCAGCTTCACGCCCTTGGGCAGCAGGGCGTGCAGCTCGATGAAGCTCTTGACCGCCTGGAACAGGCCGTCGCGCAGGCCGCTGTCGTGCGTGCCGCCGGCGCTGGTGGGGATGAGGTTGACGTAGCTCTCGCGCACGGGCGCGCCGTCCTCGGTGAAGGCCACGCACCAGGCGGCGCCCTCGCCCTCGGCGAAGCTGTCGTGGCCGGCCTCGGCGAAGCCCTCGCCTTCGAACATGGGGATCACCGGATCGGCGGTGAGCGTCTGCTGCAGGTAGTCGCGCAGGCCGCCCTTGTACTGCCAGGTCTGCGTCTCCTTCGTCTTCTCGACCACCAGCTGCATGGTCACGCCGGGCATGAGCACGGCCTTGCTGCGCAGCAGGTGCACCAGCTCGTTCATGGGCAGCGTGGCCGATTCGAAGTACTTCGCATCGGGCCAGGCGCGCACCGAGGTGCCCTGCTTGCGGTCGCCCTCGCCGCGCGGCGCCACGGCCAGCGGCTCGATCACGTCGCCGCCGGAGAAGGCCAGGCGCGCCACCTGGCCGTCGCGAAAGCTGGTGACCTCCAGCCGTTTGGACAGCGCGTTGGTCACGCTCACGCCCACGCCGTGCAGGCCGCCCGAAAAGCTGTAGGCGCCGCCCTTGCCCTTGTCGAACTTGCCGCCCGCGTGCAGGCGGGTGAACACCAGCTCGACCACCGGGGCCTGTTCCTCGGGGTGCAGGCCGAAGGGAATGCCCCGGCCCTCGTCTTCCACGCCAACCGAACCGTCGGCGTGCAGCGTGACCTTGATCTTCTTGCCGAACCCCGCCAGCGCCTCGTCGGCCGCGTTGTCCAGCACTTCCTGAATGATGTGCAGCGGGTTGTCGGTGCGGGTGTACATGCCCGGCCGCTGCTTGACCGGCTCCAGCCCCTTGAGGACGCGGATGGAGCCTTCCGAATAGGTGGAGGGGGTGCTTGCCATGGGCGCGGATTGTAGGGGCGGACGGCGAAAACCACTGGATGGATTCCCAGCCCTTCTGTCGGCGCGGGCCGGCGATGCCCTGCGCGCAACAAAAACGCGCAGAAATTTCAATCGCCCCTGCCTCCCCCGCGACGCCCGGGGCGAATGGCCCTTGGGCACAATCCGCCGATGACCACCGCCACCCCGGGCGCGCCGCGCCTCTCCGCCACCCAGGTCCTGCTCTGCGGGGCCCTGATCGTCACCTTGTCCATGGGCATCCGTCACGGCTTCGGCCTGTGGCTGCAGCCCATCACCCAGGCCCAGGGCTGGACGCGCGAGACCTTCGCCTTCGCGCTGGCGGTGCAGAACCTGGCCTGGGGGGTGTTCGGCATCTTCGCCGGCATGGCGGCCGACCGCTTCGGCGCCTTCCGCGTGCTGCTGGTGTGCGCCGGCCTGTATGCCCTGGGCCTGGCGGGCATGGCGCTGTCCACGTCCACCCTGTCGTTCGCGCTCACCACGGGGGTGCTGATCGGCGCGGCCCAGGCCGGCACCACCTACGCCGTCATCTACGGCGTGATCGGCCGCCAGATCGCGGCCGAGCGCCGCTCCTGGGCCATGGGTGTGGCCGCGGCCGCCGGCTCCTTCGGCCAGTTCCTCATGGTGCCGGTGGAAGGCTGGCTGATCGCGGGGCTGGGCTGGCAGAACGCGCTGCTGGTGCTGGCGGTGGCGGTGCTGCTGATCGCGCCGCTGGCCATGGGCCTGCGCGAGCCCGGTTTCGCGGGCAGCGCGCCGGCCAGGCGCGAGCAGACCATCGCCCAGGCCCTGCGCGAGGCCTTCCAGTACCGCAGCTTCCAGCTGCTGATGGCGGGCTATTTCGTCTGCGGCTTCCAGGTGGTGTTCATCGGCGTGCACATGCCCAGCTACCTCAAGGACAACGGGCTGTCGCCCCAGGTGGCCAGCTACGCGCTCGCGCTCATCGGCCTGTTCAACGTCATCGGCACCTACGCCGCTGGCGCGCTGGGCCAGCGCATCGCCAAGCGCCACATCCTGGCCTTCATTTACCTGGCGCGCGCGCTCGCCATCGCCGGCTTCCTGTGGGCGCCGCTCACGCCCCTGAGCGTGTACGTGTTCTCCTCGGTGATGGGCCTGCTGTGGCTGTCCACCATCCCGCCCACCAACGCCACCGTGGCGCAGATCTTCGGCGTGGCCCACCTGTCCATGCTGGGCGGCTTCGTCTTCTTCAGCCACCAGATCGGCAGCTTCCTGGGCGTGTGGCTGGGCGGCTACCTCTACGACCGGACCGGCAGCTACGACATCGTCTGGTACATCGCCATCGCCCTGGGCGTGTTCGCGGCCATCGTGAACCTGCCGGTGCGCGAGGCGCCGATCCTGCGCGGGCCGCGGCGCGTGGGAGCCAGCGCATGAACATGGACCCCCACGCTCCGCCGCTGTGCGGGTCGCTGCCCCCCGGGGGGGCTGAGCCGCCTTCGGGCGGCCGGGCGGCGGCTCGGCTGTGGCAGCGCGGCCTGGTCTGGACCGCGGCGCTCGCGGGCCTGCTGGCCACGTTCGCCCTGTACCAGCGGCCCGACTTCCTCGTGGACCTCGCCGACCGGCTCTGGAGCTGCTTCTGATGCACGGCACGCCAGTGCCATCGGCCTGGGTACGGCGCTGGTCCCACCTGGTGCCGGCGGGCGGTGCGGTGCTGGACGTGGCGTGTGGCCACGGACGCCACCTGCGCTGGTTCGCGCAGCGCGGCCACCCGGTGACGGGCGTGGACCGGGACCCCGAGGCCATCGCCGCCATCCAGGGACTGGGCCGCGCCGTGCAGGCCGACATCGAGAACGGCCCCTGGCCTTTCGAGGGCCAGCGATTCGCCGGCGTGGTGGTCACCAACTACCTGTGGCGCTCGCTGATGCCCCGCCTCCTGGACAGCGTGGCCGAGGGCGGCGTGCTGATCTACGAGACCTTCGCCATCGACCACGCCAGCGTCGGCAAGCCCTCGCGGCCCGACTTCCTGCTGCGCCCCGGGGAACTGCTCACGGCCGCCAGCGGTCTTCGCATCGTGGCCTATGAAGACGGTTTCTGCGCGGCCCCCGACCGCTTCGTGCAGCGCCTGGCGGCGGTGCGCGAAACCCGTTCCCGCGAGGCAGCACCCGCTCGGTACCCCCTGGATGCCGCTGGGTAGAATGCTCCGCTTATCCGCCCCTCGAGGGCGTCCAGCGCGCGCCCGGCCGCGCTGACACACCGATCCGCCATGCAAATGATCACCGGCAGCATCGTGGCCCTGGCCACCCCGTTCAACCCCGACGGCAGCGTCGACTACCCCGGCCTTCGCAAGCTGGTCGACTGGCACATCGCCGAAGGCACCGACTGCATCGGCGTGGTCGGCACCACGGGCGAATCGCCCACGGTCACGGTGGAAGAGCACTGCGAAATCATCCGCGTCGCGGTGGAGCAGGCCAACAAGCGCGTGCCCATCATGGCCGGCTGCGGCGCCAACTCCACGGCCGAGGCCATCAACCTCGCCAAGTTCGCGCGCGGCGTGGGGGCCGACTGCCAGCTGCAGGTGGTGCCTTACTACAACAAGCCCACGCAGGAAGGCCAGTTCCAGCATTTCAAGGCCATCGCCGAGGCCACGGGCGACCTGCCCATCGTGCTCTACAACGTGCCCGGCCGCACCGTGGCCGACATGCAGCTCGACACCGTGCTGCGCCTGAGCCAGGTCAAGGGCATCGTCGGCATCAAGGAAGCCACCGGCAACATCGAGCGCGCCCAGTGGCTCATCCGCGAGGCGCCGGCGAACTTCGCCATCTACTCGGGCGACGACCCCACCGCCGTCGCCCTCATGCTCTGCGGCGGCCACGGCAACGTGAGCGTCACCGCCAACATCGCGCCGCGCGCCATGCACGAGCTCTGCGTGGCCGCCGTCGCGGGCGACGCGAAGCAGGCCATGGCCATCCAGAAGCGCCTGCTGCCCCTGCACAAGCAGCTCTTCTGCGAATCCAACCCCATTCCGCTCAAGTGGGCCATGGCCCGCCTGGGCCTGTGCGGCGAGACCATGCGCCTGCCGCTCACGCCCATGTCGCGCCAATACGTGCCGCAGGTCGAAGCCGCGCTGCGCGAGTCCGGCCTGCTGAGCTGATTCCCCCCATCCACCGATGCCCCGCCCTTCCATGCCTTCGTCCGCCGTCCGCACCGTGAGCCAACTCCATCGCCTGGGCCTGATCGCGTGCGCCGCGCTGCTCGCCACGGGTTGTTCCATCCTCAAAGAGGACAAGATCGACTACAAGACCGCGCAGGAAGGCAAACGGCTGGACGTGCCGCCCGACCTGACGCAGCTCAGCCGCGAGTCGCGCTACGTGGTGCCGGGCTCGGCCGTCACGGCCAGCGGCTTCCAGGCCGGCCAGGCCAATGCCGCCGCCGCGCAGGGCAGCGGCACCGCCACCGTGGAGGTGGGCGACGTGCGCATCGAACGCGCCGGTTCGCAGCGCTGGCTGGTGGTCAACCGCCCGGCCGGCCAGCTGTGGGGGCCCATCCGCGACTTCTGGCAGGAGAACGGCTTCCTGCTCGAAACCGACCAGGAAACCCTGGGCATCATGGAAACCGACTGGGCCGAGAACCGCGCCAAGCTGCCGCAGGACATCATCCGGCGCACCATCGGCCGCCTGTTCGACAGCCTCTATTCCACCGGCGAGTACGACAAGTTCCGCACCCGCCTGGAGCGCAACGCCAGCGGCGGCACCGAGATCTACATCACCCACCGCGGCATGGTCGAGGTCTACACCAACCAGCGCGAGAACCAGACCGCGTGGCAGCCCCGCCCGGCCGACCCGGAGCTCGAAGCCGAGTTCCTGCGACGCCTGATGGTCAAGCTCGGCGTGAGCGAGACCCAGGCCCAGGCCGTGGCCGCCACCGCGCCCGCGAAGTCACAGGCCGCGCGCGTGACCACGGTGAACAACCGGCCCGCGCTGCAATTCGACGACAACTTCGACCGCGCCTGGCGCCGCGTGGGCCTGTCGCTGGACCGCAGCGGCTTCACGGTGGAAGACCGCAACCGCAGCGAAGGCACCTACTTCGTTCGCTACGTGGAACCGGCCAAGCCGGGTGAGAAGCCCGGCTTCTTCGCCCGCATGTTCGGCGCCGACGACAAGCAGCCCACGCCGCAGCGCTACCGCATCGTCGTCAAGAGCGAGGCCGAGCTGACCACGGTGTCGGTGCTCGACGCGCAGGGCCAGCCCGACGCGTCGGCGAACGCGCAGCGCATCGTTCAGCTGCTCGCCGCGGATCTGTAAACACCCCCGCCGCGCGTCGCGCGCGGCCTTACAGGCCCAAGGTAGTCGGCGCGAAGGCTGGCCGCCCCTTCATCCACCACTCGTCCAGGCGCTCGTGCAGCGCCACGCGGCGCTCGGGCGCGCGGCTGGCCACCAGGCTGCAGCGCACCGGGTCCAGTCGTTCCAGCGTCCAGTCCGCGGTCCAGATCACGCCGGGCAGTTCGTGCGGCGAGGCCTGGGGCACGGCGTGGGCCTCGATCAGGTGGGACCAGGTGGTGCGCCAGGCCGTGAAGCGCGGGTGCAGCGTGCGCAAGGCGCTGAAGTCGCGCGCCAGCAGGCGCATGCGGCGCCCCCGCTGGGCCCAGGCGTTCAGCCCCGCGATGACCGAGCGCTCCCCGAGCGGCCAGTCGGCGAAGTCATCGTCCACCAGCCAGAGCATCGGCCAGGCCTGCGAGGCCGCCACGCCAATGGCCTGGCGCACCGCGTCGGCGAAGGCCACGCGGCCGACCAAGCGGCCCTCGGGCAGTTCCACCGGATCGGGCGCGGGGCTGTCGCGGGCTTCGGTGTCGGGCATGGGCCTCCCTCGCTCACTCGGGTTCGTGGTGCAGCCAGCCGGCCGCGAACCAGTCGGCCAGCACGGCCAGGGCTTCGGCGCTGGCGCTCCGGGTATCGCCCGCGCTCAAGCGTCGCTGGTCGGCCAGGCGGCGCATGAGGCGCGCGTCGGCGCCACCGGCGCGCAGGCCTTCCCCATTGATGAACACGTGGCGGTCGTCGTACATCATGCGCGTGCGCCGATCCAGCCGCAAGGCGCCGGGCGTCCAGGCGCCGGCGGGCTCGTCGAACCAGGTGTGGGGCTTGGGCTCGGTCATCACCTCGCCCAGGGCCAGCGCCAGCGCATCGCGCTCGCCCAGCAGGCGCTGCAGCGCGTCGGCCGCGAAGGCCTGCAGGCCCTCGGGCAGCCGGGCGGGCTGCGCGGTGGCGGCCTGCGCCGGGTCGCGGTAGAGGGTGTCGTCCTCCAAGGCATCGGCCATGCGCTGCAGCAGTTCGCCGGCCAGACCGCCGCGCTGCGGCGCGCGAAAGCCGATCGAGCAGGTCATGCAATCACCGCCCACGGCCTCGCCGTCGTGCGCCCAGCGCGGGGGCAGGTAGAGCATGTCGCCGGGCTCCAACACGAACTCTTCTTCGGGCTCGAAGTGCTGGAGGATCTTGAGCGGCACGCCGGGCCGCAGGCTCAGGTCCTTCTGGCGGCCGATGCGCCAGCGCCGCCGGCCCGTGGCCTGCAAGAGGAAGACGTCGTAGCTGTCGAAATGCGGGCCCACGCCGCCGCCCTCGCTGGCCCAGGACACCATGAGGTCGTCCAGCCGCGCGTCGGGCACGAAGCGGAAGCGCTGCAGCAGCGCGTGCGCGGCGTCGCTGTGCAGGTCCACGCCCTGCACCAGCAGCGTCCAGCGCGGCCGGTTCTGCGGCGGCAGCGCGCGCCGCGCGAACGGGCCGTGGCGCAAGCCCCAGCCGGCGCGGGCGTGCTCGACGAGCCGCGACTCGACACCCTCCCGCCCGGCCAGCTCGAACAGGGCGGCGCGCGCCAGCGGCGGCTGGAAGCCGGGGATGGCCTGGCGGATCAGCAGGGGCTTCTTCTGCCAGTGGCGGCGCATGAAGCGCTCGGGGCTCAGGCCGCCGAGCAGGGCCAGCGGTTCGTCGGACAGGGGGGCGGGCCTCGGGCCGGTGTTGGGGCTCATGGGAGAATTGTCCGATGAAATCCGACGCCGCTTCCCCGATGGCCGTGACGCCCCAGTGCGTCGTGGCGCTCTCCTGGACCCTGAAGGACACGCTGGGCGAGGAACTCGACGTGCTGGAGGAGCCGGTCGAATTCCTCGTCGGCGGCAACGACCTGCTCGGCAAGATCGAAGAGGCCCTGCAGGGCCACGTGGCCGGCGACACGCTGGACCTGCACCTGGAGCCGCTCGACGCCTTCGGCGACTACGACGACCAGCTGCTGTTCCTGGAGCCGCGCGACCGCTTCCCCAAGCAACTGGAAGAGGGCATGGGCTTCGAGGGCCTGCCGCCCGGTTGCAACCCCGCCGCGCCGCGCGACCGCCTCTTCTTCGTGAGCGACATCTACCCCGACCACGTGGTGCTCGACGGCAACCACCCGCTCGCGGGCATCGCCATCCGCATCCACCTCAAGCTGCACGCGGTGCGTGAGGCCACGGAGGAAGAGATCGGCCAGGGCACGCTGGGCGCGGGCTTCTTCCGCACCCAGCTGGACGTGACGGACCCGGCGCAGTCGCCGCCGGTCCCGCCCACCCTGCACTGACAAGAAACACCCCCGCCGCGCTTCGCGCGCCCCCTCAAGGGGGCGGCGCCTGCGGCCCGGCAAAGCCGGTTCCGCGGCGCTTCTTGGTGGCGTGGCTGGTGCGGCGGAGGTTCTTCAGCCTCGTCCTGTCGAGCCGTAGCCGCCCGCCCCGCGCGCGCTCTCGGCCGCGAAGTCGTCGACCACGTTGAAGCGCGCCTGCACCACGGGCACGATGACCATCTGCGCCAGGCGCTCCATGGGCTCGATGGTGAAGGCCACGTCGCTGCGGTTCCAGGCGCTCACCATGAGCTGGCCCTGGTAGTCGCTGTCGATCAGGCCGACCAGGTTGCCCAGCACGATGCCGTGTTTGTGGCCCAGGCCCGAGCGCGGCAGGATCAGCGCCGCGTAGCCCGGGTCGGCCAGGTGGATGGCCAGGCCCGTGGGCACCAGCTGCCAGGCGTTGGGCGCCAGGTGCAGCGGGGCGTCCAGGCAGGCGCGCAGGTCCAGCCCGGCGCTGCCCGGTGTGGCGTAGGCCGGCAGCTGGCCCGCCATGCGCGGGTCGAGGATCTTGACGTCGATCTGCATGCGCTCGGCCTCAGTTGCCTTTGGGTTTCAGCGCGTCTTCCAGCGCCTTGTTCGGGTCGACCTCCGCCGGCGCCGCTTCTTCGGGCTCGGGCTTGAGCCCGTCGGCGGACGGCTCTGCCGACGGCGTCTCTTCCTCCGTGCCGTAGCCGCTGTCCTCGGACGGTGGCGCCATGTCGCGCAGCAGCTCCTGCACGGCCTGGTTGTCCACCTTGACGGGCGCGCCCAGGCTGCCGACCACGATGCCCGGGTTGAGCATGACCACCGCGACCATGATCAGTTGAAGGACGATGAAGGCGATCGAGCCCTTGTAGATCTGCGCCGTGGTGACGGCCGGGATCAGCTGGCCGGTGACCTTGTCGGTGTAGTCCTGCCGCGCGGCCACGCTGCGCAGGTAGAACAGCGCGAAGCCGAAGGGCGGCGTGAGGAAGGAGGTCTGCATGTTCATCGCCAGGATCACGCCGAACCAGATCAGGTTGATGTCCAGGCTCTGGGCCACGGGCACCAGCAGCGGCACCACGATGAAGGCGATCTCGAAGAAGTCGATGAACATGCCCAGCACGAACACCAGGAAGTTCACGACGATCAGGAAGCCCATCTGCCCGCCGGGCAGCTTGTCGAACAGGTGCTCGACCCAGATGTGGCCGTCGGCCGCGTTGAAGGTGAAGCTGAACACCGTGGAGCCGATCAGGATGAACAGCACGAAGATGGACAGCTTGGTGGTGCTCTCCAGCGCCTCGCGCAGCAACTTGAGGCTCAGCGTTCGCCGGCCCGCGGCCATGATGAGCGCGCCCAGCGCGCCCATGGCGCCGCCCTCGGTGGGCGTGGCCACGCCCAGGAAGATGGTGCCCAGCACGAGGAAGATCAGCACCAGCGGCGGGATCAGCACAAAGGTCACCTGCTCGGCCAGGCGCGAGAGCAGGCCCAGGCGGAACAGGCGGTTGAGCAGCGCCAGCACCAGCGCCAGTACCGACGCGACGCTGATGGACATGATCACCACCTCGTCGCCACCGGGCGCCATCTGGCGACCGATCAGGGGATTGATGATGGCCTCGTGGTTGCGGGCCCAGAACCAGCCGGCCACCGCGCAGATCACCAGCAGCACCAGCAGCGAGCGGTGGCCCGAGGCGCCGCTGGGCTCCGAGTAGATGCGCGCTTCCTTGGGCAGCGCCGGCACCCACTTGGGCAGCACGATGGCCACCACGGCGATGAACAGCAGGTACAGGCCCACGAGCATCAGACCCGGGACCAACGCGCCGGCGTACATGTCGCCCACCGAGCGGCCCATCTGGTCGGCCAGCACGATCAGCACCAGCGAGGGCGGGATGGCCTGCGCCAAGGTGCCCGAGGCCGTGATGGTGCCCATGGCGATGGTGCGGTTGTAGCCGTAGCGCAGCATGATGGGCAGCGAGATCAGGCCCATGGAGATGACTGCGGCGGCGACCACGCCGGTGGTGGCCGCGAGCAGCGCGCCCACGAGAATCACCGCCACGGCCAGGCCACCGCGCACCGGGCCGAACACCTGGGCCACGGTCGACAGCAGCGCCTCGGCCATGCGGCTGCGCTCCAGGATGATGCCCATGAGTGTGAAGAACGGGATGGCCAGCAGCGTCTCGTTCTGCATGATCCCGAACACGCGCAGCGGCAGGGCCTGGAACAGGCCGGGCGGAAAGAGCCCGATCTCCATGCCGACGTAGCCGAAGAACAGGCCAGTGGCCGCGAGGGCGAAGGCAACCGGGAAGCCCGACAGCAGGAAGGCCAGCAGGCCGCCGAACAGCAAGGGCACGAAGTTGTGGGTAAGGAATTCGACCATGGCGCGCTCGCTCAAGCCTTCTTATGGGAGGCGGTGTCGGCCTCGGACATTTCTCGCACCAGGAAATCGGCCTCTTCGGGCTCCTTGTGGGCCAGCACGTCGGGGCCTTGGCCGCTCAGAAACGCCGCGCGCTTGACGATCTCGGAGCAGCCCTGCAACAGCAGGATGGCAAAACCCAGCGGAATCAGCAGGTACACCGGCCAGCGGATGAGGCCGCCGGCGTTGGACGACATCTCGCCCGACGCCCAGGCGCGCGCGAACACGGGCCAGCCTTCGTACATCATGAGCAGGCACAGGGGCGCGAGGAAGATGACGATGCCGGCGATGTCCACCCAGTTGCGTTGGCGCGCGCTGAACTTGGACGACAGGAAGTCGATGCGCACGTGCGCGTTGCGCAGGAAGGCGTAGCCGCCGCCCAGCAGGAACACCGCGGCGAACAGGTACCACTGCACCTCCAGCCAGGCGTTGGAGCTGGTGCCGAACACCTTGCGGACGATGGCGTTGACCGCGCTGATGAGCGTGGCCGCGAGAACGAACCACATCATCAGGCGGCCGATGCGGTCGTTGATGGCGTCGATGAGTCGAGAGATCGAAAGTAAGGCTTGCATGTGAACCCCATGGGTATGGGCGTGGGCCGCGCGGCGGTGGCCGCTTGGCCGGGGCGCCCCGCGGGCGTGTCACCCGCGGGACAGGGGCCACGAAGGCCCGAGAAAAAAACCCCGCCGTGGCGGGGTGCCGGCCCGGGGGCCGGCGAGGCTCAGAGCTTAGCCGATTGCATGTAGCGGTCGAACTGGGCCTCGGTGAAGCGGAACCACAGGTTCTGGTCCCGGCGGAAGTTCGAATAGTCGGCGTAGATCTTCTTCCAGTGGGGGTTGGAGGCGTTGAGCTCCTCGTACAGGCCCATGGACTCCTTGAAGGCCAGGTCCATGATCGGCTTGGGAAAGGCCAGCACCTTCGCACCGCCGGCCACCAGGCGCTTGAGGGCCGCGGGGTTGCGCGCGTCGTAGCGGGCCTGCATCACCGTGTGGGCGTGCGAGGCCGCGTTCTCGACCATGGCCTTGTGTTCGGCCGACAGGCCGTTGTAGGCGGCCTTGTTGACGTAGAACTCGAGCTGCGCGCCACCTTCCCACCAGCCCGGGTAGTAGTAGTTCTTGGCAACCTTCTGGAAGCCCAGCTTCTCGTCGTCGTACGGGCCCACCCATTCGGTGGCGTCGATGGTGCCCTTCTCCAGCGCCTGGTAGATCTCGCCGCCGGGGATGTTCTGCGGCACGCCGCCCATGCGCGTGAGCACCTGGCCGGCGAAGCCGCCAATGCGCATCTTCAGGCCCTTGATGTCGGCCGCGGTCTTGATTTCCTTGCGGTACCAGCCGCCCATTTGCGCGCCGGTGTTGCCGCCGGGGAAGTTGACGATGTTGTACTGGTCGTAGAACTCGCGGAACAGCTTGAGGCCGTTGCCGTCGTACATCCAGGCCGTGAGCTGGCGGCTGTTCAGGCCGAAAGGAATGGCCGTGGCCATGGCGAAGGTCGGGTCCTTGCCGAAGAAGTAGTAGGGCGCCGTGTGGCCCATCTCCACCGTGCCGGCCTGCACCGCGTCGACGACGCCGAGCGCCGGCACCAGTTCGCCCGGCGCGTGCACGCTGACCTCGAACTTGCCGCCCGACATCGCCTTGATGCTGGTGGCGAAGACGTCGGCGGCGCCGTGGATGGTGTCCAGTGCCTTGGGAAAGCTGGATGTCAGGCGCCAGCGGATGGTGGCCTGGGCGTGCACCGCAGGCGCGATGCCGGCGGCGAGCACGCCGGCGACTCCGGCATGCCGGATAAGAGAACGACGGTCCATGTGTTTCAACTCCGTGGTGGTTATGTCGGCCCGCCACTGCGTGCGGGCGCCCCAGAGGGCCACGGAATTCTAGAAATCGGCCCCGCGCTCACCTCGGGGGTTTTCCCTCGAAGCGAGGGCTTGTCCGGGGGGAAGCGTTCAGCCTGGCGTCAGGCTGAGTCCGGCCTGGGTCAGGCCACGACCTTCAGGCCCGACGCACCGTCCAGGAGCGCGCCGAAGCGCTCGCGCACGCTGCGCTCGATGCCGGCGGCGTCCAGGCCCTGCAGGGACAGCAGCTTGGCCGGATCGCCGTGTTCGATGAAGCTGTCGGGCAGGCCCAGCGCCAGCACCGGCAGCGCCAGGCCCTCGGCCTGCAGCGCCTCCATCACGGCGCTGCCGGCGCCGCCCATGACGCTGCCCTCTTCCACCGTGACGATGGCCTCGTGCGTGCGCGCGATCTCGCGCAGCAGGTCGGTGTCGAGCGGCTTGGCCCAGCGCATGTTCGCCACCGTGGCGCCCAGCCGCTCGGCCGCGCCGAGCGCCGGGTAGAGCAGCGTGCCGAAGGCCAGGATGGCCACGCGGCGGCCCTTGCGGCGCAGTTCGCCCTTGCCGAAAGGCAGGCCGTCCAGGCCCTCGGGCTGGGCCGCGCCCACGCCCGCGCCGCGCGGGTAGCGCACGGCCACCGGATGGTTCTGCGCGAAAGCGGTGGACAGCAGCTGGCGGCACTCGGCCTCGTCGGCCGGGCAGGCCACCGACACCTGGGGAACGCAGCGCAGGTAGGCAATGTCGTAGGCGCCCGCGTGCGTGGCACCGTCGGCGCCCACCAGGCCCGCGCGGTCGAGCGCGAAGACGACCGGCAGGTTCTGCAGCGCCACGTCGTGGATGAGCTGGTCGTAGGCGCGCTGCAGGAAGGTGGAGTAGATCGCCACCACCGGCTTGAGGCCTTCGCAGGCCAGGCCGGCCGCGAAGGTCACGGCGTGTTGCTCGGCGATGCCGACGTCGAAGTAACGGTCGGGGAAGCGGCGCTGGAACTCGACCATGCCCGAGCCCTCGCGCATGGCCGGCGTGATGCCGACCAGGCGCGAATCGGCCGCGGCCATATCGCACAGCCACTGGCCGAAGACCTGCGTGAAGGTGGTCTTGGGCGGCGTGGCGGGCTTGGTCAGGCCCACGGCGGGGTCGAACTTGCCGGGGCCGTGGTAGGCCACCGGATCGGCCTCGGCGAGCTTGTAGCCCTGGCCCTTCTTGGTGACCACGTGCAGGAACTGCGGGCCCTCGTGGGCGTCCATGAGCTGGCGGATGTTCTCCAGCGTGGGGATCAGCGAGTCGAGGTCGTGGCCGTCGATGGGGCCGATGTAGTTGAAGCCGAATTTCTCGAACAGCGTGGCCGGCACCACCATGCCCTTGGCCTGCTGCTCGAACCGCTTGGCCAGCTCGAACAGCGGCGGCGCTCCCTTGAGCACCTGCTTGCCCACGTGCTTGGCGGCGGCGTAGAACTGCCCGCTCATGAGCTGCGCGAGGTAGCGGTTGAGCGCGCCCACGGGCGGCGAGATCGACATGTCGTTGTCGTTGAGCACGACCAACAGCTTGCCGTCGGCCACGCCTGCGTTGTTCAGTGCCTCGAAGGCCATGCCGGCGGTCATGGCGCCGTCGCCGATGATGGCCACCGCGCGGCGGTCCTCGCCCTTGGCCTTGGCCGCCAGGGCCATGCCCAGCGCGGCCGAGATGCTGGTGGACGAGTGGGCGGTGCCGAAGGTGTCGTACTCGCTCTCGTCGCGGCGCGGGAAGCCGCTGATGCCGCCGAGCTGGCGCAGCGTGTCCATGCGGTCGCGCCGGCCGGTGAGGATCTTGTGCGGGTAGGTCTGGTGGCCCACGTCCCACACCAGCCGGTCCTCGGGTGTGTTGAAGACGTAGTGCAGCGCGATGGTGAGCTCGACCGTGCCGAGGTTGGAGCTCAGGTGCCCGCCGGTGCGCGCCACGCTGTTGAGCAGGAACTGCCGCAGCTCGTCCGCCAGCGGCTTGAGCTGCGGGCGCGTGAGCTGGCGCAGCTGCGCCGGCGATGAGATGGTGTCGAGCAAGGCGGTGATCGGTGCGTTCATGGAGCGTCGTCGTTCACGGACGGTTCTCGGGCCTCAGCTGGCGCGGTGGGCCACCCAGTCGGCCAGGGCATGCAGCGTGCCAGGCCGCTCGAGGCCGCTGCGGTCCAGCGCGGCGTGGGCGCGCGCCAGCACATTGTCGGCATAGGCCTGGGCCGGCCCCAGCCCCATGAGCGACACGAAGGTGGGCTTGTCGGCCGCGGCGTCCTTGCCCGCGGTCTTGCCCAGCGTGGCCGAATCGGCGGTGACGTCGAGGATGTCGTCCACCACCTGGAAGGCCAGGCCGACGCAGGCGCCGTAGTCGGCGAGTGCGGCCAGGGTGTCGCGCGCCACGGCGCCGGTGGCCGCGCCCATGGTGACGCTGGCCTGCAGCAAGGCGCCGGTCTTGCGCCGGTGCATGGCCTCCAGCTGGCGCTGGTCCAGGGCGATGCCCACGCTGGCCAGGTCCACCGCCTGGCCGCCGGCCATGCCGTCGGCCCCGGCGGCCAGCGCCAGCAGGCGGCACAGGCGCGCGCTCATGGCGTCGCCCAGGCTGCCGTCGCCGGGCACCAGCAGCTCGAAGGCCAGGGCCTGCAGGGCATCGCCCGCGAGCAGGGCCTGGGCCTCGCCGAACTTCACGTGCACCGTGGGCTTGCCCCGGCGCAGCACGTCGTTGTCCATGCAGGGCATGTCGTCGTGCACCAGGGAGTAGGCGTGGATGAGTTCCACCGCGCAGGCCGCGCGCATCGCGGCGTCGGCCTGGCCGCCCACGGCCTCGCAGGTGGCCAGCACCAGCAGCGGGCGCAGGCGCTTGCCGCCGTCGAGCACCGCGTAGCGCATGGCCTCGCCCAGGCCGGCGGGGGCGTCCAGGGGCACCCAGCCCGACAGCGCCTGCTCCACCGCGGCCTGCTGCGCGCTGCGCCACTGCACGAAGGTCTGGTCCAGCACCGCGCGAGCCGCCGCCGGGCCGCCCCAAGACGGCTCAGCCCCCTGGGGGGGCCGCGACTCGCGCAGCGAGGGAGCGTGGGGGGCCCCGTTCATTCGGCCTCCCAGGGCTTGCTCTGCCCGGCCTCGAACACCTGGATCTGCTGCTCCACCGCCTGCAGACGGTCGCGGCAGAAGGCCAGCAGCTCGGCGCCGCGCTGGTAGCGCGAGAGCAGTTGGTCAAGGGGCAACTGGCCGGCGTCGAGCTGGGCAACGAGTTGCTCGAGTTCCTGCAGCGCGGCCTCGTAGCTGGGGGCCACGGGCGGTGTCTCGGCGGGGGCCTTGCGGGCGGGCGGTGGCGTCATGGGCCTCGTGGGAAAGAAACCCCTGGGGGGCATTCGAGACAAAGCGGCCATTTTAGCGAGGGGGCATTTCCGCCGCCCCACGCCCGATGCACCCCAGGGGTACAATCCGCGCTCTTTTTTTCCGAAACGACGGGCCCTGCGGGCCCGGAGGGACGCACCCACACCCATCCCGCGCGAATTCGTCTGACGAGCACAGCGCTTCCCTGCCCCTTCATAGGGGGAGTCTTTAGGTCAGGACAAGCATGTCTGATTTGAGTCTTCAACTTCAGCAGGCCAAAAGCCAATTCCCGGTGTCGAGTTACTTCGACCAGGCGCTGTTCCAGCGCGAGCTGGAGACGATCTTTCAGCGCGGGCCCCGCTACGTGGGGCACGCTCTCTCCGTTCCGAACATCGGCGACTACCACGCCCTGCCGCAAGAGGGCGGAGGCCGCGCACTGGTGCGCACGCCCTCGGGCGTCGAGCTGATCTCCAACGTCTGCCGCCACCGCCAGGCCATCATGCTCAAGGGCCGCGGCAACCTGCAGGGCCACCAGCCCGGCCACGCGGGAGGCAACATCGTCTGCCCCCTGCACCGCTGGACCTACAGCGGCACCCACACGCCCGCCGGCGCCGGCCCCGCCGGCCAGCTGCTGGGCGCGCCCCACTTCGCGCACGACCCCTGCCTGAACCTCAACAACTACCGGCTGCGCGAGTGGAACGGCCTGCTGTTCGAGGACAACGGCCGCGACATCGAGGCCGACCTGGCCGGCATGGGCCCGCGCGAGACGCTGAGCTTCGAGGGCATGGTGCTCGACCACGTCGAACTGCACGAGTGCAACTACAACTGGAAGACCTTCATCGAGGTCTATCTTGAGGACTACCACGTGGGGCCCTTCCATCCGGGCCTGGGCAACTTCGTCACCTGCGAGGACCTGCGCTGGGAGTTCCGGCGCGAGTACTCGGTGCAGACGGTGGGCGCGCAGAACCTGCTCGGCCAAGCTGGCAGCCCCACCTACCAGCGCTGGCACGATGTGCTGATGAACTACCGCCAGGGCCAGCTGCCCGAGCAAGGCGCGATCTGGCTCACCTACTACCCGCACATCATGGTGGAGTGGTACCCGCACGTGCTGACCGTCTCCACGTTGCACCCTATCGGCGTGGACAAGACGCTCAACATGGTGGAGTTCTACTACCCCGAGGAAATCGCCGCCTTCGAGCGGGAATTCGTCGAGGCGCAGCGCGCGGCCTACATGGAGACCTGCATCGAGGACGACGAGATCGCCGAGCGCATGGACGCGGGCCGCAAGGCCCTGCTGGCGCGCGGCGACAACGAGGTCGGCCCCTACCAGAGCCCCATGGAAGACGGCATGCAGCACTTCCACGAGTGGTACCGCGAGAAGATGGGCACGGCCTTCGCCGGCTGATATGCGCATCTACGCGAACAGGTTTCGCCGCCGGGCCGCCCCAAGGCGCAACGCCCCCCCTCGGGGGGCAGCGAGCCGCGCAGCGGCGGAGCGTGGGGGCTGACGCATGCAGGCGCTCTGGATGCTGCTCGCATCCCTCTTCTTCGCGAGCATGGGCGTGTGCATCAAGTTCGCCGCCGCGCACTTCAACAGCTTCGAGACCGTGTTCTACCGCGGCCTCGTGGGCATGGCCTTCCTGTGGGGCCTGACGCGCTGGCAGGGCGTGTCGCTGGCCACCCGCGTGCCCATGATGCACGCCTGGCGCAGCCTGGTCGGCACCATCTCGCTCACGGCCTGGTTCTACGCCATCGCCCTGCTGCCGCTGGCCACGGCCATGACGCTCAATTACATGAGCAGCGTGTGGATCGCCACCTTCCTGCTCGGCGGCGCGGTGCTCACGCAGGCGCGCGGCTCGCCGGTGCGCGAACAGGCGCCGCTGTTCTTCACGGTGATCGCGGGCTTCGTGGGCGTGGGCCTCATGCTGCGGCCCAGCTTCCACCATGACCAGGCCTTCGCCGGCCTGGTGGGCCTGCTGTCGGGCGTGTTCGCCGCCCTGGCCTACCTGCAGGTGGCCGCGCTGTCCAAGGTGGGCGAGCCGGAGAGCCGCACGGTCTTCTACTTTTCGCTCGGCTCGGCGCTGGCGGGACTCCTCGGCATGATGTTCGTCGGCGCCACCCCCTGGCACTGGCCCGGCGCGCTGTGGCTGCTGCCCATCGGCCTGCTCGCGGTGTTCGGGCAGCTGTGCCTGACGCGCGCCTACGCGCAAGGCGCCACCATGGTGGTCGCCAACCTGCAGTACTCAGGCATCGTGTTCGCGGCGCTGTTCGGCATCACCGTGTTCGGCGACCGCCTGCCGCTGATCGGCTGGCTCGGCATGGCGCTGATCGTCGTCAGCGGCATCGCGGCCACCGTGCTGCGCTCGCGCACCGTGCCGCCCGTGCCTGCGGAAGAACCCTAGCCCCGGGCCACGGGAAACGCATGCGATCTGCATCACAATGTGCGCATGCTTAACTTGTTGATACAAGTCCGCGAGCTGCGGGCCCTGCTCGACACCGGCGCCCCCGTGCTGGTGATGGACTGCAGCTTCGACCTGATGAACCCGGCCGCGGGCCGCGCGCAGTTCGAGGCCGAGCACCTGCCCGGTGCGATCTACGTGGACCTGGACCGCGACCTCAGCGACAAGGGCCGCCCGGCCAGCGAGGGCCGACACCCCCTGCCCAGCCGCGAGCGCTTCGCGGCCCGGCTGGCCGAGCTGGGCCTGAACCCGGGCGTGCAAGTGGTGGCCATGGACCGCCAGGGCCTCAACTACTGCGGCCGGCTGTGGTGGATGCTGCGCTGGTGCGGCCACGAGGCCGTGGCCGTGCTCGATGGCGGCCTGGCCGCCTGGAAAGCCGCCGGCGGCGCGTTGGACAGCGGCCCGGCGCAGGCCCGTCCGGCGGGCGACTTTCGCCTGGGGCCTTCGCTGGCGCCCACGGTGGACACGGCGGGCCTGCAGGCCCGCCTGGGCCGGGCCGACACCACCGTCATCGACGCGCGCGCGGGCGCGCGCTTTCGCGGCGAGGTCGAGCCACTGGACCCGGTGGCGGGCCATGTGCCGGGCGCACTCAACCGCCCCTTCGGCGAGAACCTGCAGGCCGATGGCCGCCTCAAGCCCGCCGACCAGCTGCGCCGCGAATTCGACGCCCTGCTCGGCGGCCGCGACCCCGCCGGCGTGGTGCACCAGTGCGGCAGCGGCGTGAGCGCCGTGCCCAATCTGCTGGCCATGGCCGTCGCCGGCCTGGGCACCACCACCCTGTACCCGGGCAGCTGGAGCGCCTGGTGCAACACCGAGGGAACGCCGCGTGCGAGAGGCTGATGCAAGGGCCTGACTCGGTCGGCGTATCGGCGCGGGCCGAAACGCCCGACGCGGCCGACCTGCGCAAGACCCTGCTGTGGGTCTGCATGGTGGTCGGCATCGCGGCGCTGGGCATCGCCGCGATGGACCTGCTGCTGTCGCCCCCCGAGCAGAGCGAGGCCTCCCTCGCCGGCGCCCTGTCGGCCGTGGCCTGGGCCTGCTGGCTGGCGCTGCGCACGCGCCGGCTCTCGCCGGAACCGGTGGCCGCGCTGGTCATCCTGGGCGTGCTGACCACCGCCACGTTCTCGGTGGTCGTCTATGGCTCGGTGCGCACGGCGGTCAACTTCCTGTTCGTGGCCGCGGTGGTCGGGGCGGGCATCTTCCTCGGACGGCGCGCGCTGCTGGCCTCGGTGGTGGTCACGGCCGCGCTGCTGGGCCTGCTGGGCTGGATCGAAGCCCAGGGCGGCTTCGCGCACACGCCCAACTTCTCGATGAACCTGCGCGTGTGGCTCACGCAGGCCACCACCCTGGTGGTCGTGGGCCTGGTCGTCATGCACGGCCGCGCCGTCAGCCACCGCGCGCTGCAGCGCCTGCGGCACGAGCTCGAGCGGCGCCACCAGACCGAGCAGGAGCGCGACCGCAGCCTGGAACGCTTCACGCGCATCTTCCGCTCCAGCCCGAGCCCCATGATCGCGCAGTCCGCGCGCACGGGCGCCATCCTCGACGTCAACCCCGCCTTCGAGCGCTGCTACGGCCACCGGCGCAGCCAGGTACTGGGCCGCCAGGACACCTTCCTCTGGGCCGACCCCATGGAGCGCGAGCGCTACATGGAGCGCCTGATCGCCGAGCGCCACATCGCCCAGCACCGCGCCCGCGGCCGCCGCGCCGACGGCAGCGAGTTCGACGCCATGGTCTCCAGCGAGATGGGCAACGACGACGAGGACCGGCTCATCATCACCACGGTGAGCGACATGACCGGCCGCGAAGAGCTCATCCGCCGCCTGCAGCGCTCCGAGGCGCTGTTCTCCAAGGCCTTCCACTTCGCGCCGCTCAACCTCACCATCACGCGCCTGTCCGACGGCCGCTTCCTGGAAGTGAACCGCGCCAAGGACAAGGCGCAGGGCCTGGAACCCGAGGAGTTGCTGGGGCGCACCTCGGTCGAGGTCGGTGCCTGGCTCACGCCAGAGGACCGCGAGCGCTTCATCGAGCGCCTGCGCCGCGATGGCCACGTGGACGGCTACGACACGCAGATGCGGCACAAGGACGGCACGCTGGTCGACTCGCGCGTCTGGGCCGAGATCGTCGACATCGACGGCGAGCCCTGCATCCTGTCCTCCAGCGTCAACGTCAGCGAAGAGAAGCGCCGCGAGGCCCTGCTGCTCGAAGTGGCCAAGGGCGTGGCCGCCGAGACCGGCGAGGCCTTCTTCGGCGCGCTGGCGGAAACCCTGAGCAACGCCATCGGCGCCAACCTCGTGGCCCTGGCCGAGACCACCGACGACGGCGAGCTGCAGACCCTGGGCGTGTGGCGCGACGGCCGCGCCGCACGCAACTTCCGCTTCAACGTGGCCGGCACGCCCTGCGCCGACACCCTGCGCCAGACCGGCCTGATGACCTGCACCGCCCAACTGGCCGAGAACTACCCCAACGCGCCGCAGCTGCGCGCCCAGGGCTTCCAGGCCTACCTGGGCCAGGCGCTGCGCGACGCCGATGGCCAGGCCACCGGCATGCTGATCGCCATGTGGCGCACGCCGGTGACGGTGAAGGCCGACGTCCAGGCCCTCATCTCCATCTTCGCCAGCCGCGCCAACGCCGAGCTGCTGCGCCTGCGCCGCGAGCGCGAGATCGTGAGCCTGAACGAAACGCTGGAGCAGCGCGTGCGCGAGCGCACGGCCGAGCTGCAGAAGCTCAACGCCGAACTCGACGCCTTCGCCTACTCCGTCTCGCACGACCTCAAATCGCCGCTGCGCGCCATCGACGGCTTCACGCGCCTCATGCAGGAGCAGCTCGACGGCAAGCTCGACGAGGACACGCAGCAGCTGTTCGACCGCGTGCTGCAGTCCTCGCAGCGCATGGGCGCCATCATCAACGACCTCCTGGCGCTGGCGCGCGTGAGCCAGGGTGTGCTGCAGCGCAGCCCGATCGACCTGAGCGAGCTCGCGCGCAGCGTGCTCGACCACGAACTGGCGCGCGCGCCGCAGCGCCGCGTGCGCGCCGAGCTGGCGCAAGACCTGGAGGCCGACTGCGACCCGCGCCTGGCCCGCATCGTGCTGGAAAACCTCATCGGCAACGCGCTGAAGTACACGCGCGACCGCGAGGAGGCCCACATCGAGTTCGGCCTGGACGGCATTGCCGAGGACGGCACGCCCAGCTTCTTCGTGCGCGACAACGGCGTGGGCTTCGACATGAAGTACGTCGACCAGCTCTTCAAACCCTTCCAGCGCCTGCACCGGCCCAGCGAGTTCGAAGGCACCGGCATCGGCCTGGCCACGGTGCGCCGCATCATCGAGCGGCACGACGGCCGGCTCTCGGCCGAAGGCGCCGTCGGCCAGGGCGCCACCTTCCGCTTCTGCTTCGGCAACCCGCCACGCTGGAGCGAGAGCGAGTCGCAGAAACTGTGAGCGGGCGCCCGGCCCGGCGCGCTCAGTGCCCGCCGTGCGCCAGGCCGCTCACCAGCGTGACCATGCCGATGCCCACCGCCAGCCAGGCGATCTGCGCCACCGTCTCGCGCAGGCTCAGCCGCTTCTGCAGCTGCGGGATCAGGTCGGCCAGCGCCACGTAGACGAAGCTGCTGGACGCCGCCACCAGGAAGTACGGCAGCCAGTCGTCCAGCGAGGCCAGCAGCGCGTAGCCCACCAGGCCGCCCAGGGCCGTGACCGTGCCCGCCATCGACACCTTGAGCAGGGCCGCGCGCGGCGAGCGCGAGGTCTGGCGCAGCACCACCAGGTCGCCCATGTGGTGCGGCACCTCATGCGCCAGCACCGCCAGCGCCGCCACCACGCCCAGCCGCAGGTCGGCCACGAAGGCCGAGGCGATCAGGATGCCGTCGCCGAAGGCGTGCACGCTGTCGCCCAGCAGCACGGCCCAGCCGCCGGCGCGCCGCTCCTCGTGGTGGTGGTGCCCGTGGTGGTGGTGGTGGGCGTGCCCGTCCCCGGCCTCCTGGCCGTGTTCATGGCCATGCTCGTGGCCGTGGTGCCAGAGTTCGGCCTTGTCGAGCAGGAAGAAGAACACCAGGCCGCCCAGCAGCAGCGCGAACAGCTCGTGCGCGCCGGCCGCGCTCTCGAAGGCTTCGGGCAGCAGGTGCATGAAGGCCGTGGCCAGCAGGGCGCCGGCCGCCAGGCTGAGCATGTGCTGCGTGAAGCGCGCCAGCATGGCGTAGCCCAGCAGCGCCGCGATCCACACGCTGCCGACACCGGCCGCGACCGTTCCGATAAGAATGGCCAACAAGGTCATATCAGTATTCAGTTACTCGGTAGAACAAGACCTGCGGAGCACGGGCGGTCGAACCGAGTGACACCGCGGAACCGGCTGGGCCGGGCCGCGGGTGTCGCCCCCTTGAGGGGGTCGCGCGAAGCGCGGCGAGGTGTCTCGTTTCAGGCCACGCCGTGCTGCTTGAACCAGGCCAGGGCACGCTTCCAGCCGTCCTCGGCCGGCTCCTTGCGGAAGCTCGGCCGGTAGTCGGCGTGGAAGGCGTGCGGTGCGTCTGGGTACACCACGAAGGTCGAAGCCTTGGCCGCCGCGCTGCCGCCCGCCAAGGCCGATTTCATCTTATCAACCGTGTCAAGCGGGATGCCGGTGTCGGCCGCGCCGTAGAGCCCCAGCACCGGGCCGTGCAGCTGGCCGGCCACGTCCACCGGGTTCTTCGGGGTGAGCGCGTTCTGCTGCCCCACCAGGCGCCCATACCAGGCCACGCCCGCCTTCACCGCCGGGTTGTGCGCGCTGTACAGCCAGACCTGGCGCCCGCCCCAGCAAAAGCCGGTGATGCCCAGCTTGCTGGTGTCGCCGCCGTTGGCGGCCGCCCACTTCACGGTGGCGTCCAGGTCGCCCATCACCTGGGCGTCGGGCACCTGGCTGATCACTTCGGCGATGAGCTTGGCCATTTCGCCGTAACCCTGGGCGTCGCCCTGGCGCACGAACAGCTCGGGGGCGATGGCCAGATAGCCCGCCTTGGCGAAGCGGCGCGCGGTGTCGGCGATGTACTCGTGCACGCCGAAGATCTCGGACAGCACCAGCACCACGGGCAGGCCGGTCTTGCCGGCCGGCGCGGCGCGGTAGGCCGGCATCTTGAAACCGGCCACATCGATCATCACCTCGCCCACGGTCAAACCGTCGGACGAGGTGCGAATCGCCGTCTGGGCCATCAGCGGCGCGGCGGCGGCGGCATAGCCCGCGCCCAGGGCGGCCTTGAGGGCGGTGCGGCGGGTGGGGCCCGCTTGATCGGCACGGCCGCCCAGCAGGGCTTCGGCGTCGCGGGTCATGTCTTGTTCGAGCATGGGTCGTCTCCTGACGGGTGGTGGAAAGTCAAGCTGACTCGTTGGCGGGCCTGAAGTTCTGGTCAATCGGGCCCGACGCAGCGCAACCCAGAAACACCGCGGAACCGGCTGTGCCAGGCCACTGGTGTTGCCCCCTGGGGGGTCGCGCGAAGCGCGGCGAGGGATTCGTGGTCAATGCGCCTTGTCCCAGTTGGGGCCGACGCCGATCTCGGCCAGCAGCGGCACCCGCAGTTCGGCCACGCCGGCCATCAGGCGCGGCACTTCGCTGCGCACCCAATCGACCTCGTCCGCGGGCACCTCGAACACCAGTTCGTCGTGCACCTGCATGATCATCTTGGTGCGGCGCTCCTGGTCGTCCAGCGCGGCCTGCACGGCCACCATGCTCATCTTGATGAGGTCGGCCGCGGTGCCCTGCATGGGCGCGTTGATGGCCTGCCGCTCGGCCGCCTTCTTGCGCGGGCCGTTGCCGCCGTTGATTTCCGGCAGGTACAGGCGGCGGCCGAAGGCGGTTTCCACGTAGCCCTTCTTCTGTGCGGAGGCCACCGTCTGCTCCATGTAGCGCTTGACGCCCTCGAAGCGCTCGAAGTAGCGCTGGATGTAGTTCTTCGCCGCCGTGTTGTCGATGCCCAGGGCCTTGGCCAGGCCGAAGGCGCTCATGCCGTAGATGAGGCCGAAGTTGATCACCTTGGCGTAGCGGCGCTGCTCGCTGCTGACCTGCTCCAGTTCCACGCCGAACACCTCGGCCGCGGTGGCGCGGTGCACGTCCTGGCCTTCCTGGAAGGCGCGCAGCAGGGCCGCGTCCTCGCTGATGTGGGCCATGATGCGCAGCTCGATCTGCGAGTAGTCGGCGCTGGCGATCACGCTGCCCGGCGGCGCCACGAAGGCCTCGCGCACGCGCCGGCCCTCGGGCGTGCGAATGGGGATGTTCTGCAGGTTCGGGTCGTTGCTGGACAGGCGCCCCGTCACGGCCACGGCCTGCGCGTAGTGCGTGTGCACGCGGCCGGTGCGCGGGTTGGCCATCTGCGCCAGCTTGTCGGTGTAGGTGCCCTTGAGCTTGGACAGGCCGCGGTGCTCCAGGATCTTGGCCGGCAGCGGGTAGTCCTCGGCGAGCTTTTCCAGCACCTCCTCGTCGGTGCTGCGCGCGCCGGTGGCGGTCTTCTTGATGACGGGCAGGCCCAGCTTGTCGAAGAAGATCTCGCCGAGCTGCTTGGGGCTGCCCAGGTTGAAGGGCTGGCCGGCGATGGCATACGCCTCCTGCTCCAGCGCCACGATGCGCTGGCCCAGTTCGTGACTCTGCGCGGCCAGCGTGGGCGCGTCGATCAGCACGCCGTTGCGCTCCACCCGGTACAGCGTTTCGCTGCTGGCCATCTCCAGCTCGTAGATGAACCTCAGCTTCTCATCGGCCTGCAGGCGCGGCCACAGCACGCGGTGCACGTCCAGGGTCTGGTCGCTGTCCTCGCAGGAATACTCGGCGGCCTTAGCCACGTCCACCTGGGCGAAGGGAATCTGGTGCGCGCCCTTGCCGCAGATGTCCTCGTAGCTGATGCCCTTGCGGCCGGTGTGGCGCTCGGCCAGGCTTTCCAGGCCGTGCGGCTTGTGCACCTCCAGCACGTAGCTTTGCAGCATGGTGTCGTGCTCGTAGCCGCGCACCTCGATGCCGTGGTTGGCGAAGACGTGGCGGTCGTACTTGACGTGCTGGCCCAGCTTGGGCCGCATGGGGTCCTCCAGCCAGGGCTTGAGCCGGGCGAGCACCTCGTCGAAGGGCAGTTGCTCGGGCGCGTCAGGGCCGGCGTGGCGCAGCGGGATGTAGGCCGCCTCGCCCGGCGTCACGCTGAAGGAGATGCCGACGATCTCGGCCACCATTTCGTCCAGCGAAGTGGTTTCCGTGTCCAGGGCGGTCAGCTCGGCCGCCTGCAGGCGCGCCAGCCAAGTGTCGAACAGGTCCCAGCTCAGGATGGTGTCGTACCTCAGCGCGGGGCGCGCTGCACCGGACGTGGGCGCGGGCGGGTCATCGAACAGGCCTTCGGTGGCACCGGGCGCCACGGCGGTCGAGCCCGGCGCCACCGGCGCCTCCTGGCCCGCCGCCGCCTTGGCGGCGAGCGACTTGAAGCCGTACTTGTCGTAGAAGGCCTGCAGGGCCTGGTGGTCGGGCTCGCCCAGGCGAACCGCGTCCAGCGCGGGCAGGCCGGGCACGAAGCCGTTCAGGTCGCAGTCGGTCTTGATGGTCAGCAACTGGCGCCCCGTGGGCAGCCAGTCCAGGGCCTTGCGCAGGTTCTCGCCGGCCACGCCCTTGATCTCGCCAGCGCGCGCCACCAGCGCGTCCAGCGAGCCGTACTCCATCAGCCACTTGGCGGCGGTCTTGGGACCCACCTTGTCCACGCCCGGCACGTTGTCCACCGCGTCGCCCACCAGGGTCTGGTAGTCGACCATCAGGTGCGCCGGCACCCCGAACTCGGCCTGCACGCCCGCGAGGTCGCGGCGCTTGCCGCTCATGGTGTCGATGATGGCGATGCGCTCGTTGACGAGCTGGGCCAGGTCCTTGTCGCCGCTGCTGACGATGACGTCGAATCCCTGCGCCGCCGCCGTGTGGGCGAGGGTGCCGATCACGTCGTCGGCCTCCACGCCGGGCACGTCCAGCACGGGAAAGCCCAGCAGGCGCACCACCTCGTGGATGGGCGGGATCTGCGCGCGCAGGTCCTCGGGCATGGGGCTGCGGTGGGCCTTGTACTCGGCGTAGATCGCGTCGCGGAAGGTCGGGCCCGAGGCGTCGAAGACACAGGCGGCGAACAGCGCGGGCACTTCCTTGCGAAGGCTCTGCACCATGTTGATCATGCCCCGGATGGCCCCGGTGGCGGGGCTCGTCGGGTCGCCGGGCACGGCCCGCAGGTCGGGCATGGCGTGGTAGGCGCGGTAGAGGTAGCTCGATCCGTCGATCAGCAGCAGGGTTCGGGTGGCGTCCTGGGTCATCCCGACATTGTGGGGGAAGGCCGCGCCGGCGGCGGGCCCATGCCACGCGGGACCACCCCGGTGCCTACAATGCGCGGATGGCCTCCACCCCTTCCCTTCTGCGCGCGGTCCTGCTCGCCGCGCTGGCCGCGCCGGCCCTGGCGCAGCAGCCCGCACCGGCCGAGTCCGTGCCGCTGCAGCGCGCCCCGGGCGACCGCATCGAGCGCATTACCCACGAGGACGCGCTCACCCGCATCGACGAGCTGCGCGTGGACGGCCAGACCCAATCCATCCAGGTGCAGCCCAAGAACGGCGCGCCGGCCTATGAAATCCAGCCGCGCGGCGCCGCCAACACCCCCGGCGAAACCGCGGGCCGCCCCTCGGGCAACAGCGGCCGCAGCAGCTGGCGCCTCTTCAACTTCTGACATGGCCGTCTATACCGAGGTCCCGTTCGCCGAAGCCGCCGCCCTCATCGAACGACTGAACCTGGGCACCCTCACCGAGCTGCGCGGCATCCAGGGCGGCATCGAGAACACCAACTACTTCGTCACCAGCGAACGCGACGGCCAGACGATCGAGCACGTGCTCACCGTGTTCGAGCGCCTGAGCGCCGAGCAGTTGCCGTTCTACCTGCACCTGATGAAGCACTTGGCCACGCACGGTATCCCCGTGCCCGAGCCGGCGGCCGACGCCCAGGGCGAGATCCTGCATCGCGTGCAGGGCAAGCCCGCCGCCGTGGTCGACAAGCTGCGCGGCGCCAGCGAGCTGGCGCCCACGGCCGTGCACTGCGCCGCCGTGGGCGCGCTGCTGGCCCGCCTGCACCTGGTCGGCCGCGACTTCGAGCGCCGCCAGCCCAACCTGCGCGGCCTGCCCTGGTGGAACGAGACCGTGCCCGTGGTGCTGCCCTTCATCGACGGCGCCCAGGCCGCCCTGCTGCAGTCCGAGCTGGCCTACCAGAACCATGTGGCGCAGAGCAGCGCCTACCTGGCCCTGCCGCGCGGCCCCATCCACGCCGACCTGTTCCGCGACAACGCGATGTTCGAGGACGGCGCGGTCAGCGGCGTCTTCGACTTCTACTTCGCCGGCGTGGACACCTGGCTGTTCGACATCGCCGTGTGCCTGAACGACTGGTGCGTGCGCCACGGCGGCGACACCGACGGCCAGCCCGAGCCCGCGCTGGAGCAGGCTTTCCTCTCGGCCTACGAAAGCGTGCGTCCGCTGACGCCAGCCGAGCGCCGCCTGCTGCCCGCCATGCAGCGCGCGGGCGCGCTGCGCTTCTGGCTGTCGCGCCTGTGGGACCTGCACCTGCCGCGCGAGGCCGCCATGCTGCAGGCGCACGACCCGGGCCACTTCCAGCGCGTGCTGCGCGCCCGCCTGCCGAACGCGCCCGCGGCGAGCGCGGCGCCGGAGGCCTTGGCCGCATGAAGCTCCAGGTCAACAAGGCCAGCCTGGGCTGGTTGTGGGTCAAGCTCGGCATGCGCACCTTCCTGCGCCAGCCGCTGGCGATGTCGGGCCTGTTCTTCATGTTCATGGCCCTGGTCTCGGTGCTGTCCATCGTGCCCATCCTGGGCACGGCGGTGGCAGCGGCGCTGGTGCCTGCGGCCACGCTGGGCCTGATGGCCGCCACGCGCGAGGCCGAGCAAGGCCGCTTCCCCATGCCTTCGCTGCTGCTCACGGCCTTTCGGGGCGGCACCGAGCGCCGGCGCGGCATGCTGCTGCTGGGCGCCATGTATGCGGTGGCGCTGTTCCTGGTGATGGGCGTCGGCGCGCTGTTCACGGACGGTGCCCCCACCCCCTTGCCCGAGGGCACCGCCGAGGTCACGCCCGAAATGGTGGGCGCCGCCGTCGGCCGCCCCGGCCTGTGGGCGGCCCTGCTGGCCTACCTGCCCGTGCTGATGGCCTTCTGGCACGCGCCGGCGCTGGTGTTCTGGCACGGCGTGCCGCCGGCCAAGAGCCTGTTCTTCAGCCTGGTGGCCTGCTGGAGCAACAGGGGCGCGATGCTGCTCTTCGTCGCCGGCTGGACGGTGGTGTTCATGCTCACCGGCCTGCTCCTGGGCATGCTGGGCTCCATCGTCGGAGGGCCCGAGGTGATGCAGGTGGTGGTCTACCCCATCGTGCTGTTCATGGCCTCGATGTTCCACACCTCGCTGTGGTTCACGGTGCGCGACAGCTTCGCTTTCGACGCGCCCGAGCCGGACGCTTCCCGCTCGGCCTGAGCCCCGCCGCGGGCGCCCCCAAAAGAAAAGCCCGCACCGGCCAACGGTGCGGGCTGTGTTCTGGCGCGAGCGCCGGATCAGGTGCCGATCACGCCGCCATCGTCCTTGGTGATGACGACGGTGGCCGAGCGCGGCAGCGCCGCCCCGCCCTCGGGCCAGTGGCTGTTGCCGCCCTCGCCCGGGTGCTGGATGTTGATGAACAGCGTCTTGCTGTCGGGCGTGAAGCTCAGGCCCGTCACCTCGCACTCCACGGGGCCGACGAAGAAGCGGCGGATTTCCTTGGTGCGCGGATCGGCGCACAGCATCTGGTTGTTGCCCTGGTTGGCGTAGTTGCCGGTGTTGCTGTAGTTGCCGTCGGTCTGGATCCACAGGCGGCCATCGCGGTCGAAGCCCAGGCCGTCGGGGCTGTTGAAGGTGTTGTCGCTGGTCACGTTGGCCGAGCCCTTGTTCAAGGGATTGGCCTGGGCGATGGTGGGGTTGCCGGCCAGCACGAACAGGTCCCACTCGAACGTCAGGGCCGTCGGGTCGCCGCCGGTCTCGCGCCAGCGGATGATCTGGCCGTAGACGTTGGCCGTGCGCGGGTTGGCGTCGTCGGTCGTCGAACGGCCGGAGTTGTTCGTCAGCGTGACGTAGACCTCCTGGGTCTGCGGATGCACCGCCACCCACTCGGGGCGGTCCATGGGCGTGGCCCCCATGGCGTCGGCCGCCAGGCGCGTATTGACCAGGATCTCGGCTTGCGTGGCGTAGGCGGCCAGGGCCGGGTTGGCCGTGGTCATGGGCATCCACTCGCCGGTGCCCATCATGTCGTTCGCCACGGCGCCAGCGTTGAACTTGGCCACATACAGCGTGCCGGTGTCGAGCAGGTCGCGGTTGTTGGCGGTGTCGCCTTCGATGTAGTGGCCGGCGGTCACGAACTTGTAGATGTAGTCGTTGGCCTGGTCATCGCCCATGTAGACCACCACGCGGCCGTCGGCGGCAATGGCGTAGGCGGCGTTCTCGTGCTTGATGCGGCCCAGCGAGGTGCGCTTCTTGGGCATGGAGGCCGGGTCAAAGGGGTCGATCTCGACGATCCAGCCAAAGCGGTTGGCCTCGTTGGGCTCCTTCTGCCAGTCGAAGCGGTCGTGGTACTGCTCGTACTTGCGCGAGGTGCCGGCGCCGGCCAGGCCGTAGCGCAGCTGGTTGGCGTTGCGCGTCATGCCGGGGACCGCGGTGTTGGTGGTGCCGAAGTACTGGTTGAAGTTCTCTTCACAGGTCAGGTAGGTGCCCCAGGGGGTGAAGCCGTTGCCGCAGTTGTTCAGCGTGCCGAGCGCCACGGTGCCGGTGGCGTCGGCCGTGGTCTGCAGCAGCGCGTGGCCGGCGGCGGCACCGGTCAGCTGCATCGGCGTATCGCCCGTGATGCGGCGGTTGTAGGTGGAGTCCAGCACGATGTTCCACACGCCGGCGGTGCGGCGGATGTGCACCACGCTCACGCCGTGCGCGTTGAGGTCCTTGTTGGCGTCGTCCAGGCTGTTGACCACGCCGTCGGTGAACAGGTACTGCGGGTTGGTGTACTCGTGGTTCATCACCAGCAGGCCTTCGTCGCTGCGGCCGGCCAGGGCGAAGTAGTGGATGCCGTCGTGGTTGTCGCCCATCTGGCGCGCCTGCGCGGCGGCGTCTTCGCTGGCGTCGCCGGCCCAGGTCGAACCCGCGCCGCTGGAGAACAGCGGCGTGCCCCAGGGCGCCAGCACCGAGGCCGTGTAGCCCGGGGCGACGTGCACGCTGTCGTCGGTGCCGATGGCGATGCCGGTGAAGCCCAGCAGGTCGGGGTCGGCCGCGGGCGGCGCGGGCGTCGGGTCGGCGTCGCCGCCGCCGCCGCAGCCCGCGAGGCCAGCGGAAAGGAAGGCCACGGCAGCGGCCCCCACACCGGTCTTGAACAGGAAGCCGCGGCGGTTGACCGCGCGGTTCACCACGTTCTGGAAGTGCTCGTTCTGGCTGGTGTTGGTGGGCAGGTCTTCGCTATCGAAGTCGAGGGTCATGGAATGTCCTGTGGGGTTGGGAAATGCGACAGGCGGAAAGGCTACGCAGGCCTCGTGAAAACCTCGTGAATCTGATGGCATGGCACTCGAGCGGACCGCGGGCGGTGCTCAGAGTGCCAGCGACGGGCTCCAGCCCTCGGGCAGCGCGTGCGGCCAGCCCACGGTCTGCAGGAAGATCCCTTCCACCTGGCCGGCGATGTGCCGCCAGTCCAG
The DNA here is from genome assembly GCF_001777155.1 of Hydrogenophaga sp. PML113. Classification (NCBI taxonomy): domain Bacteria; kingdom Pseudomonadati; phylum Pseudomonadota; class Betaproteobacteria; order Burkholderiales; family Comamonadaceae; genus Hydrogenophaga; species Hydrogenophaga sp. PML113. The sequence continues at coordinate 64,579 of NZ_MIYM01000004.1, forward strand.
CGCCGCCACCTGCGCGCGCGCCTGCGACGCGGCCGTGCGCACCAGCGCCGGGTCGCGCGCCAGCAGCGCGGCCTGGCGCGCGAAGGCGGCTTCGTCGTCCACCGGCAGCAGCCAGCCGTTGTGCCCGCCGCGCACCCAGTCGCCCGCCGCCGCGGTGTCGAAGGCCAGCACCGGCAGGCCACTGGCCAGGGCCTCGATGGTGACGTTGCCGAAGGTCTCGGTCAGGCTCGCGAAGGCGAACAGGTCGGCGCTGGCGTAGTGCGCGGCCAGGTCCTCGTCGCGCCGCATGCCAGCGAACAGGGCCTCGGGGCAGCGCTGGCGCAGGGCCGCGCGCTGCGGGCCGTCGCCCACGAAGACGAGCTTCACGTCGGGGTTCTGCGCGCGCATGGCCTCGTAGGCCTGCAGCACCACGCCCAGGTTCTTCTCGGCCGCCAGACGGCCGACGGCCACCATCACCAGGGTGCCGTCGCCGGCGCCCCAGCTGGCGCGCAGCGCGGCACTGCGCCGCGCGGGGTTGAACCGCTGCGTGTCGACGCCGCGCGCCACCACGCTGACGTTGCGAAAACCGATGGCCTGCAACTCCGCGCGCAGGCTCTGCGTGGGCACCATGGTGCAGCGCGTGAGGTTGTGGAACTTGCGCAGGTAGGCCACGATGGGCGTTTTGAGCCAGCCCACGCCGTAGTGCTGGCTGTAGGCGTGGAAGTTGGTGCGGAAGTCGGACGTGACCGGCAGGCGCAAGCGGCGCGCCGCCTGCAGGGCCGACCAGCCCAGCGGGCCTTCCGTGGCGATGTGCACCAGATCGGGCCGCCTCAAGGTCCAGGCGCGCACCAGCGCACCCTTGCCGGGCAGGCCGAGCTTGAGTTCGGGGTAGCGTGGGATCGGCATGCCACGCATGAGCACCTCATGAAACCCCGGGTCGCTGCGCGCGGCGTCCTCGCGCGTCTGGCGCGGGCGGATGAGCTGCACCTCGTGGTTGCGCGCGCGCAAGCCCTGCACCAGGCGCGACAGCGTGAGCGACACGCCGTTGATCTCGGGCGGCCAGGTCTCCGTCACCACGGCGAGCCGCAGGGACGGGCGGGCCGCCGGGAAGGCCTCCACCAGGATCGTTTCGGCGCTCGTGTCGGACATGGGGGGCATGGTGCGGCGGCTTCGCGGCAGATTGATGACACCGCGACAGCGGCGTGACGCGTGCGTGCCCGCGCGGTGACACACCGGCGATGTCACCGCGCCGTCACGCGCGGCAACCACCATGCGGCCGCTTTTCCCCTTCTTTCACCCGCTTCCTCATTGCCGACGGAGACCGCCTTGAACGACTTCTTCAAGACCCTGGAGATCCAGCGCTGGGACGACCACCGCTACTACCACCACAGCCGCATCAACCAGTCGCTGCATTTGGTGAGCGCGATCAGCTTCGTGGTCGCGTACGTGATGCTGTGGTTCGATCCCGTGATTTCCGCGCTGATCGCCTGGCTGGTCTCCATGACCTCGCGCCAGGCCGGCCATTTCTTTTTCGAGCCCAAGGGCTACGACCACGTGAACCAGGCCACGCACGAGCACAAGGAAGAGATCAAGGTGGGCTACAACCTGCAGCGCAAGGTGGTGCTCATGAGCCTGTGGGCGCTGGTGCCGGTGCTGGTCTGGATCGACCCGACGGTGATGGGCCTGTTCGAGGCGCACCAGGACCACTGGGGCTATACGCGCCACGTGGGCACGCTGTGGCTGGGGCTGGGCATCGGTGGCCTGCTGTTCCGCACCATCCACCTGTTCTTCCTGCAGGACATCCAGACGGGCCTGGTGTGGGCCACCAAGATCCTCACCGACCCGTTCCACGACATCAAGCTGTACCACAAGGCGCCGCTGTACCTGATGAAGGGCCAGCTCATCGACCCGGGCGTCGGGCGCCGCTGACTTCCTGTGAGGGGCGGGTGTTCGCTGCCTTGCGCCCGAACGCCTCGCACGGGCCCGGGGCCGCTGAGCGCTCAACCCTTCTGGCGCAACATCGCCGACAGGGTTTCCCTGCGCAGCTGCTTGCCGATCGCCTGGGCGTCCACGCCCGCGGGCAGCGTCCACCAGCCGGCGGCTTGCATGTCCCGGCCCGCCGCCACGCAACGCCGCACCACCTCATCGAAGGCCGCGTCGTCGAAGTTCAGCGCGAAGATGAACCGCCCCGTGCCCACCCAGCTCAAGGCCAGGCCATGCCAGCGCAGGTAGTACTGGAACATCCAGTGGTAGCGGCCCGGCTGCGTGTAGTCCAAGGTCCACACGCTGTGCAGATTCGCCGCGCGCACCGGCAGTCCGGCGTCGGCCATGGTGGCGTTGAAGCGCTCGCGGCGCGCGTTCCAGCGTTCGTCGCTGCCGGCGTACATCGCTCGCAGCTCGGGCGTTTCCAGGCGACGCAGGAAGGCGTGCATGCCGCCCATCACGTGCGGGTGCGCGTTGAACGTGCCGCGCGCGAAGCACAGGTCGGCGGGGCGCTCGGCGCGGAAGCGCTTCATCAGATCGGCGCGGCCGCAGACCACGCCCACCGGATAACCACCCGCGACCGACTTACCGTAGGTCACCAGGTCGGCCTTCACGCCGAAGTACGCCTGAGCGCCGCCGGGCGCCAGGCGAAAGCCCAGGAACACCTCGTCAAAGATCAGCACGATGCCGCGTTCGGTGCAGACCTCGCGCAGCCGCTGGAGCCAACGCGTGTAAGCCTCGCGGTCATAGCCCGCGTGGCGCAGGCCGGTCATCAGCGTGGAGTCGCCCGGCGCGTTGCGGTTCGGGTGCAGGGCCTGCAAGGGGTTGATGAGCACGCAGGCGATGTCGCGGCGCGTGCGCAGCACCCGCAGGCTCTTGTCGTCCATGTCCTTGAGCGTGTAGGTTTCGCGCGGCGGCATGGGGTTGCCGGGGCCGGGCTGCACGTCCTCCCACCAGCCGTGGTAAGCGCCGCAGAAGCGCACCAGGTGCGTCTTGCGCGTGTGGTAGCGCGCCAGGCGAACGGCCTGCATCACGGCCTCGGTGCCGCTCATGTGGAAGGACACCTGGTCCTGGCCCGAGATCGCCTTCAGGCGCGCGATGTTGTCCGCCACCACCGGGTGGTAGGCGCCCAGCACCGGGCCCAGTTCGAGGCCGATGGTCGCACCCTCTTCCATGCAGGCCTTGTAGAAGTCCACGCCGAAGACGTTGACGCCGTAGGAGCCCGTGAGGTCGAGGAAGCGGTTGCCATCGAGGTCCTCCACCTCCAGGCCATCGGCCGATCGCACGAAGGCGCCGACCTTCAGGCGCTCGCGCAGGTAGGGGCTGAAGGGAAAGGGCACGCGGTAGGCGCCGGTGAGCTGCAGGTCGGCCAGTCCCTCGCGCGCGTCGGCGGTCAGGGCGAGCGAGCGTTCGTAGCGCTGGGCGTAGCCCGCGCACAGGGCGTCGAAGGCCGCGCGGCGCCGCGCGGCCAGCGCGTCGTCGGCGCCGTCGGCCTGGAAGAAGCGGCGCTCGTCGAAGGCGTAGCCCGGCAACCAGCCCGCCAGGCGCTTGGCCCAGCGCGAGTGGCCCGCCAGCGAGCGGTGCTTGGCGCGCGAGAGCTCGAGGCGCTGTTTCAGGTACGGCAAGGCCAGCAGGAGCGAACCGGCTGGCAAGGCATAAGGCAGAAGGGACATGGCGTTCGGGGCGTCGTGGTGTTCCCGCTCTTGTATGGCCCCCGGATGACCCAACGATGAAAGCCCTGCGACAGAATCCCCACGGCCTTGTGCAACGCCAGCTGCGCCGCCTCGCGCTCAGCGAAGACCTGAACTTCCTGCTCACCAACCGCGTGCCGCGCCTGGCGCTCACGCGCTTCATGGGCTGGTTCAGCCGGATCCGACAGCCCCTGGTGCGCGACGCGTCCATGGCGGTGTGGAAGGCCTTCACCGACCTCGACCTGAGCGACGCGAAGAAGCCGCGCTTCGACAGCCTGCACGACTGCTTCACGCGCGAGCTGCGCGAGGGTGCGCGGCCCGTCGACACCACCCCGTCGGTGCTGGTCAGCCCCTGCGACGCCATCGTCGGCGCCAGCGGGCGCATTGGCGAAGACCCCTGCGCCCAGGTGTTCCAGGCCAAGGGCTTTCCGTACGCGCTCACCGACCTGCTCGGCGATTCGCCGCGCGCGCAGGCGGCCATCGCCACCCTGCGCGGCGGCCAGTTCGTGACGCTGCGCCTGACCTCGGCCATGTACCACCGCTTCCACGCCCCCGAGGCGCTCACGCTGGAGCACGTGACGCACTTCAGCGGCGACACCTGGAACGTGAACCCCATCGCCCTCAAGCGCGTGGAGCGCCTGTTCTGCCGCAACGAGCGCGCGGCGCTGTTCACCCGCCTGGCCGACGGCACGCCGCTGCTGCTGGTGCCCGTGGCCGCCATCCTGGTGGCCAGCCTGCGCCTGCGCGCCCTGCCGCTGCCGCTCAACACGCGCTACCGCGGCCCCGACGAGCTGCCCTGCGACACGGCCTATGCGCGCGGCGAGGAGATGGGCCACTTCGAACACGGCTCCACCATCGTCGTGCTGGCGCCGCCGGGCTTCACGCTCGCGCCCGGGGTCGCGCCGGGCGCGTCCATCTGCATGGGCCGGCCGCTGCTGGCGCGGCCAGCCTGAGCGCCCCCAGCCCCTGTCATGCGCCCGTCACGCCAGCCACGGACGATGGCGCGCAACCCAGCCAGCCAGCACGACGCGGTTGGCACGACGAAGAACGATGGCGGGGTGATCGGCGCCTGAAGCCGCTCGCCATCGCACCCTGCGGGCCCTCCGGTCATCTGACCGGAGGGCCTTTTTTTGGCCAGCCCCGGGCTCAGCGCAGCAGCGCCTCGGCCATCGCCCGGTAGGTGTCCAGCGGCGGCACCTCGCGCGCCGGCCGCTTGGCCGCGTCGTCCCAGCGGCGCAGGCGCAGCGCGTCCTGCGCGTGGGCCAGGCGGTCGAAGGCCTCGCAGCCCGCGGCGTCCAGCGGACCGCCCTGCAGCGCCAGGCTGCGGCGCGAATCGTCCGACAGGGCCCGAAGGTAGCGCGGATCGGCGCACAGGCGCCGCTTGGCCATCACGTGCAGCCCGACCGGCCCGCTCACGGCGGGGCCGAACAGGCGCCCCAGCGCGTCGGCGGCGATCGCTTCGTGGCGGTCGTCGACGCCGGCGGCGCTGGGCGTGCCCGCCACGCCATGGATCAGGTGGCCGACGTCGTGCAACAGCGCGGCGACCACCAGGGCCTCGCCCGCGCCGCCGCGGCGCGCCAGATCGGCGGTCTGAAGGGCGTGCTCCAGATGGGTCACGGGTTCGCCGGTGTAGCGCTCGTGGCCGCGCGCGGCCAACAGCGCCCAGAGTGAGTCGAAGGAGGGGTTCATGCGGGTGGAACTGTCAACGGGCTTTCATTGTGTGCAATCAACATGACGCCCCGACGTCCATTCGAAGCATCCCCTTCGCCTTTCCCGTGACCGACAAGCGTTTCGACCTGATCGTGGTGGGCAGCGGCATCGCCGGCCTCGCCCATGCCTGGATGGGGCTGCGCCGCGGCCTGCGCGTGGCGCTGATCGAGCGCGACCACCGCTGCGTGGGCGCCTCCATCCGCAACTTCGGCTTCGTCACCGTGACCGGCCAGCGCGCCGGCGACACCTGGCGGCGCGCGCGGCGCTCGCGCGACCTCTGGGCCGAGCTGGCGCCCCAGGCGGGCATCCCGGTGGTGCACCAGGGCCTGTGGGTGGTGGCCCAGCGCGCGCGGGCGCTGGACGTGCTGGCCGAGTTCGCCGGCACCGAGATGGGCGAGGCCTGTGAACTGCACCGCGGCGAGGCCTGGGGCGGGCGCATGCCTTCGCTCAAGTCCCGCGGTGCAGCGGGCGCGCTGTACAGCCCACACGAGCTGCGCGTCGAGTCGCGCGAGGCCATCCCCGCCCTCGCGCGCTGGCTGCAGGGGCAGGGCGTGTGCTTCTTCTGGGGGCAGGAGGTTCTGGGCATCGAGGGGTCCACGGTGCACGGCGCGCAAGGCCAGTGGACGGCCGAGCGCATCGTGGTCTGTCCCGGCACCGAACTCAATGGCGTAGCGCGGCGCCTGCTGCCCGACCACGCACTGGGGCTCACGCGTCTGCAGATGCTGCGCGTGCGCCCACCGGCCGGCTGGCGGCTGGGCGCGGCGGTGATGAGCGACCTCAGCCTGGTGCGCTACCACGGCTACGCCGACCTCGCCAGTTCGGCGCCACTGCGGGAGCAACTGCGCGCCGAATGCAGCCAAAGCCTGGACGACGGCATCCACCTGATCGCCGTGCAGAGCGCCGACGGAACACTGGTGGTGGGCGATTCCCACCACCCGCACGCCACGCCCGAGCCCTTCGCCAGCGAGGCGGTGGACGATCGCATCCTGGGCCACCTGCACGAGGTGGTCGGGCTGGGCCGCTGTGAGGTGGTGGAGCGCTGGACCGGTGTCTACCCGACGGGCCACGGCGCCGACGCGCTCATCCACGCGCCGGCCGACCACCTTCGCCTGGTGCTGGTGACCAGCGGCACCGGCGCCAGCACCTCGTTCGGCATCGCCGAGGACGTGTTCGCGGGCTGGTAGGGGAACCGGCCCAACGCCGGGCCGGGCCAGGCATCGGCCAGCCCAGCGCGAACGCCCGAGCAACCAGGCCGCCTCGACGGCCTGGTTGCTGGCCTATTCGATGGGCGTGAGCTTGGCCACGCTCAGCGCCAGCCACTTGGTGCCGTGGCGCGGGAAGTTCACCTGCGCGCGCGCGTCATCGCCCGCGCCCTCCACCGCGAGCACCTTGCCCTCGCCGAACTTGTTGTGGAACACCGCCATGCCGCTCTTGATCGGCGTGCCGCGATCGGGTTCGGGCGCGGGCGCGCTGGCGGCCTTCCAGGCCGGCGACCACGCCGGCTGCGGCACCGGGGTGCCCAGCGCGCGGTGGCCACCCCAGCCCGCGCTGCCCGTGCCGCCCCAGCCCGAAGGCTGCGGCGGCGTCAGCCACTTCAGGCAGTGCTCGGGCAATTCATCGAAGAAACGGCTCTTGAGGTTGTAGCGCGTCTGGCCGTGCAGCAGCCGCGTCTGCGAATGGCTCAGGTACAGGCGCTGGCGCGCGCGCGTGATCGCCACGTACATCAGGCGGCGCTCCTCTTCCAGGCCGTCGCGGTCGCTCATGGCGTTCTCGTGCGGGAACAGGCCTTCCTCCAGGCCGACGATGAAGACGCAGTCGAACTCCAGACCCTTGGCCGCGTGCACGGTCATGAGCTGCACCGCGTCCTGTCCGGCCTGGGCCTGGTTGTCGCCCGATTCGAGCGCGGCGTGCGACAGGAAGGCGGCGAGCGGGCTCAGGGTCTCGCCGGTGTCGGCGTCGGGGGCCAGGGGCTCGTCGAGCACGGGGGCGTTCAGGTCCAGGCCCTGGCTGGCCGGGCTTTGCGTCAGCGCCACGGCCTCGCGGCCGAAGCCTTCCTGCATCACGAAGCTCTCGGCCGCGTTGACCAGTTCCTCCAGGTTCTCCACGCGCTCCTGGCCTTCGCGCTCCTGGCGGTAGTGCTCCACCAGGCCGCTGTGCTCCAGCACCAGCTCGACGATGCCCTTGAGGTGGCTGCCCTCGCTGCGCTCGCGCATCACGTCGATCTTGGCGACGAAGCCCGCGATGGCCGTGCCCGCGCGCCCGGTGACCGCGCTCACCGCGTCGTGCAGCGAACAGCCGGCCGCGCGCGCCACGTCCTGCAGCTGCTCCACGCTGCGCGCGCCGATGCCGCGCGGCGGGAAGTTGAGCACGCGCAGGAAGCTGGTGTCGTCGCGCGGGTTCTCGATCAGGCGCAGGTAGGCCAGGGCGTGCTTGATCTCGGCACGCTCGAAGAAGCGCAGGCCGCCATACACGCGGTAGGGCAGGCCGGCGTTGAACAGCGCGGTCTCGATCACGCGGCTCTGCGCGTTGCTGCGGTAGAGGATGGCGATCTCGCTGCGCGGCGTTTCCTCGCGCACCAGGGACTTGATCTCGTCGACCACCCACTGCGCCTCGATGAAATCGCTGGGCGACTCGTTGATGCGCACCGGCTCGCCCGCGCCCGCGTCGGTGCGCAGGTTCTTGCCGAGGCGGCGCTGGTTGTGGCCGATGAGGTGGTTCGCGGCGTCCAGGATGTTGCTGACGCTGCGGTAGTTCTGCTCAAGCTTGATCTGGTGCTGCACGCGGTACTCGCGCACGAAGTCGGCCATGTTGCCCACGCGCGCGCCGCGGAAGGCGTAGATGCTCTGGTCGTCATCGCCCACAGCGAACACCGCGTTGCCCACGGCCACGTCCAGGCCTTCCATGGGGGGGGGCGAGAACAGCTTGATCCAGGCGTACTGCAGCCTGTTGGTGTCCTGGAACTCGTCGATCAGGATGTGGCGGAAGCGCCGCTGGTAGTGCGCGCGGATGGCGTCCTGGTCGCGCAGCAGCTCGTAGCTTCGCAGCATCAGCTCGCCGAAATCGACCACGCCTTCGCGCTGGCATTGCTCCTCGTACAGCGCGTAGAGCTCGACCTTCTTGCGCGTCTCTTCGTCGCGCGCGGGCACGTCGCGCGGGCGCTGGCCGTCTTCCTTGCAACCGGCGATGAAGTACTGCAGCTGCTTGGGCGGGAAGCGCTCGTCGTCGACATTGAACTGCTTGCACAGGCGCTTGATGGCCGAGAGCTGGTCCTGGGTGTCCAGGATCTGGAAGGTGGCCGGCAGGCCCGCGAGCTGGTGGTGCGCGCGCAGCAAGCGGTTGCACAGGCCGTGGAAGGTGCCGATCCACATGCCGCGCACGTTCACCGGCAGCAGGGCCGACAGGCGCGTGACCATTTCCTTCGCCGCCTTGTTGGTGAAGGTCACGGCCAGCACACCGCCCGGCCCCACCTGGCCCGTTTGCAGCAGCCAGGCGATGCGCGTGGTGAGCACGCGCGTTTTGCCCGAACCGGCGCCCGCGAGGATGAGCGCGTGTTCGGCGGGCAGGGTGACGGCGGCGGCCTGCTCGGCATTGAGGCCGGCGACCAGCGGCGAGGGATTCGGGGCGGTGTCCAGGAGCATCGAGGGATTGTAGAAAGCGCCCGCGCGGTGGCCGGTCCATACGTGGGGGCATATGGACCCCATACCGGGCGGGGGACGGGCCATCGGTCTAGAATCGCGCACCGGGCCCAAGATTCTTGCGCCCGGTTTCTTTTTGCCCGCCGCGGCAAGAGAACCGGCCAGGCCAAGCGCTCATCTGTTCGACAACAGCTTTCTGGAGCTTGGTTTCAATGGAAATTTTCGACTACGACAACATCCTGCTGCTGCCGCGCAAGTGCCGCGTGGAAAGCCGCTCGGAGTGCGACGCCGGCGTGGAGCTCGGCGGGCGGCGTTTCCGCCTGCCGGTGGTGCCCGCCAACATGAAGACGGTGGTCAACGAGTCCATCTGCACCTGGCTGGCGCAGAACGGCTACTTCTACGTCATGCACCGCTTCGACCTGGACAACGTGGCCTTCGTGCGCGAGATGCAGGCCAAGGGCAGCTTCGCCTCCATCTCGCTGGGCGTGAAGGCGCCAGACTACGCCACGGTGGACACCCTGGTGGCCCAGGGCCTGTGCCCCGAGTACATCACCATCGACATCGCGCACGGCCACGCCGACAGCGTGAAGAAGATGATCGGCTACCTGAAGGAAAAGCTGCCCAAGGCCTTCGTGATCGCGGGCAACGTGGGCACGCCGGAGGCGGTGATCGACCTGGAGAACTGGGGCGCCGACGCGACCAAGGTGGGCATCGGCCCCGGCAAGGTCTGCATCACCAAGCTCAAGACCGGCTTCGGCACCGGCGGCTGGCAGCTCAGCGCGCTCAAGTGGTGCGCGCGCGTGGCCACCAAGCCCATCATCGCGGACGGCGGCATCCGCTGCCACGGCGACATCGCCAAGAGCGTGCGCTTCGGCGCCAGCATGGTGATGATCGGCTCGCTGTTCGCCGGACACGAGGAATCACCGGGCCAGACGGTGGAAGTCGACGGCGTGCTCTACAAGGAGTACTACGGCTCGGCCAGCGACTTCAACAAGGGCGAGTACAAGCACGTGGAAGGCAAGCGCATCCTGGAGCCGATCAAGGGCCCGCTCGCGCACACGCTGATCGAGATGGAGCAGGACGTGCAAAGCTCCATCAGCTACGCCGGCGGCACCAAGCTGCTGGACATCCGCAAGGTGAACTACGTCATCCTGGGCGGGGACAACGCGGGCGAGCACCTCTTGATGTAGTTCGTGCCCCACCCCCGCCGCGCTTCGCGCGTCCCCCTCGACGGAGTGGCGCCCGCGGCCCGGCAAAGCCGGTTCCGCGGCAGCTCGGGGGCGATGCGCCTCACACGCCCAGCAAGTGGCGCGCGAGCGTGTGCAGGCGGTGGTCTGGCGCGACCAGCGCGTCCAGCGCGCTGAAGTGGTTCAGGCCGGGCAGTGCCTCGCACACCGGCACCACCTCGGCGCCCCAGGCCTCGCGGATGAGGTGGTTCTGGCGGTGGTACTCGCCGCTTTCCTGGCCACCGACCACGGCCACCAGCTCGCCGCGCCCCTGCCGCAGCCCGGGCGAGGGCAGGCGCGCCGGGCTGGCCTTGCGCACCTGGTCCGGCGTGAGCTTCAGCGAGGACTGCAAGGACGGCGCCAGGCGCAGCGGCTCCAGATCGAACAGGCCGGACACCGACAGCGCATTGCGCACCAGTGCGGCGGGCAGGTCGGCGCCCACCTGGGGCCAGCGGCAGGCCAGCATCATGGCCGCCAGCTGACCGCCCGCCGAATGCCCCGCCACCGTGATACGGCTCGGGTCACCCCCGTGCACCGCGATGTGGCGGTGCGTCCAGGCGAGGGCCTGCGCCATCTGCAGCGTGATGCCCGGGACGGTGGTGGCCGGGCACAGCGCGTAGTTCGGCATCACCACGCACACGCCCAGGCGCTGGAACAGTGGCGCCAGGAAGGAGTGGTCGGACTTGTCCAGGGCGCGCCAGTAGCCGCCGTGGATGAAGAACAGCACCGGCGCGGCGCCGCCGGCGCCCCCCTGGGCCGGAAAGACGTCCAGCTGTTCGGCGGGCCCGTGCCCATAGCGCAGATCGATCAGCGCCCCACCCCGCTCGCGCACCTGCTTCGAGTCCCGGGCCCAGCGCTCGAAGTACGCCGGGTGCTCGGGCACCCGGGCGCGGTTGTTGTATTCGCGGTCCAGCCAGGCCGGGTCTCGGGGGAAGGGCGATTGCATGGCGGGCGATTGTGTCATGGGGGCTTGGGGTATTCCCTCTGGGGACGCTGGCGCCGGCACCGCCTGGGGTATGCTGCGCGAATTCCGTATACAGAATTCGCACCACACGCCCGCCCCCATGACCGCGCAGTTGTTCAGGATCGAATCGACGCCCGATCTGGCCGACCAGGTCTACCGGGCCTTGCTCGACGCGATCAGCTCGGGCGCGCTGCGGCCGGGCCAGCGCATCCGCCAGGAAGAGCTGGCCGAGCGCTTCGCGGTGTCGCGCCAGCCGGTGATGCAGGCCCTGCGCCTGCTGCGCAAGGACGGTTTCGTGCAGGACGCGCCCCAGACCAGCGGCGACCCCGGCCGCGTGCGCGGCCTGCAGGTGACGCCGTTGGACGGGCGCTGGATCGCCCAGGTCTACCAGGTGCGCGTGGCGCTGGACCGCCTGGCCGTGCGACTGGCCGCCCAGCAGCGCACCGTCATCGACCCGGCCGTGCTCAAGGCCGGGCGCGCCGCCGAGCGCCGTGACGACGTGAAGGCCCTGATCGACACCGACCTGGCCTTCCACACCGCCATCTACCGCGCCGCCGGCAACCCGCTGATTGAGCAGAGCGCGCTGCTGCACTGGCAGCACATCCGCCGCGCCATGGGCCTGGCGCTGCAGCTGGAGCACCTGCGCGAGCCCGTGTGGGACGAACACGAGGCCATTGCCCGCGCCATCGCCCAGGGCGACGCGGACGGGGCCGAATCGCTCATCGCCGAACACGCCGAAAATGCCTGCGGCACCCTGGCCGAGCAGATCGCCCACGCCTCGGCCGAACCCGCCGAGGACGACACCGTTCAACTCCGTGGTCCCCAGCTATCTCGATAGCCGGTCCACTTGCGCGGTCCTCGGCGCGAGCCGGGGACCGCGATTTTTTTTGCCCGAACACCGCCTCCGCGCCCTGCCCTGAAGGGACACGCACCGTGACCGACTCCCCCGCCGCCCCGGCAACCACTCCCTCCCACGCCGTCGCCATGCTCGGCATCGGCCTGATGGGCTTCCCCATGGGCCGGCGCCTGTGCGAAGCCGGCTGCGCCGTGGGCGCCTGGAACCGCTCGCGCACCAAGGCCGAGCGTCTCGCGCCCTTGGGTGCGCGCGTGGCCGACACGGCCGCCGACGCCGTGCGAGGCGCCGACATCGTCATCACCATGCTCGAAAACGGCGAGGTGGTGGAGGACGTGCTGTTCCGCCAGGGCGTGGCCGAGGCCCTGCCCCGTGGCAGCCTGGTGATCGACATGTCGTCGATCCAGCCGCGCCAGGCGCGCGACCACGCGGCCCGCCTGGCCGCGCTGGGCGTGCACCACCTGGACGCGCCGGTCTCGGGCGGCACCGTGGGCGCCGAGGCCGGCACCCTGGCCATCATGGCCGGCGGCAAACCGGCCGACGTGGAGCGCGCGCGCGCCGTGCTGGAGGTGCTGGGCCGCGTCACGCACGTGGGCCCGCACGGCTCGGGCCAGCTCGCCAAGCTGGCCAACCAGATGATCGTGGGCATCACCATCGGCGCCGTGGCCGAGGCGCTGCTGCTGTGCGAGAAGGGCGGCGCCGACATGGCCAAGGTGCGCCAGGCCATCACCGGCGGTTTCGCCGACAGCCGCATCCTGCAGGTGCACGGCCAGCGCATGGTGGAGCGCGACTTCGGCAAGCGCGCCGCGATGGCGGTGCAGCTGAAGGACATGCGCAACGCGCTCGGCACGGCGAAAGAGATCGGCTTCGAGGCGCCCATCACCGCGCTGTTCGAGCGCCTGTTCGCCGAGGCGGCGGACCACGGCCTGTCCGACCTCGACCACTCCGCGCTGTTCGTGGAACTCGCCAGCCGCAACGGAATGGCCTGACAAAAGATTCGCTAGAATGCGCGATTCGTGGGGACGTAGCTCAGCTGGGAGAGCGTCGCGTTCGCAATGCGAAGGTCGGGAGTTCGATCCTCCTCGTCTCCACCACAAAACTGAAAAAGGCCTTGCTCCGCAAGGCCTTTTTTCTTGTCAGGGTGGCAGCCCGCGCTGCGCCGCGTTTTCCGCCTCGATCGCGCGCTGGAAGTGGGCCAGGCCCAATTCGTTGAGCACCTTCTTGAAGCGCCCGGCCACCTCGGGCGCCAGTTGCGCGAGACGCGCGCACACCCGCCGCGCCGAGGCGTCGAGCGCGTCGTCGGCCACCACCTGCCACACCAGGCCCCAGGCCTGGGCCTGCGCGGCGCCGATCGGCTCGCCAAGCAGCATCAACCCCTTGGCGCGCGCCAGCCCCACGGCCGCGGGCAGCGTGGCCGTGAGACCGCCGGTGACGAACACGCCCAGCGAGGCCTCGGGCAGCTTGAACCGCGCGCCCTCGGCGGCGATCACCACGTCGGCGTCGAGCGCCCACTCCAGGCCCGCACCAACAGCCCAGCCCTGCACGGCGGCCACCACCGGCTTGGGCAGGGACACCAGGGCCTGCGCCACGGCCTGCACCAGCCTCAGGTCGTCCTCCGTCGGCGGCGCGCCCATGTCGCGCCCCGCGCAGAACGCCGGTCCGGCGCCCCGCAGCAGCAGCACGCGCACCGTGTCGTCGCGCTCGGCCAGCGCGATCGCCGCCAGCAGCGCGCGCGCGAGGTCGTTGTCGATGGCGTTGCGTTTCTCGGGGCGGTTGAGCGTGAGCGCCATGACGCCGTCGTGGACCTCGACCAGGAGCGTGGCTGGGTTCATGCGGGCTCGACTCCAAAGTGGTGAAGCACATTGCGCAGCAAGGCACCGAACGCCTCATCGGCCCCCAGCACCCAGCTGGCCCCCACGGCCCCGGCATTGAACACGCGGCCGCCCTGGGGGCGCTCCCAGTAGACCATCTCGGCGGACAGGCCGTCGAGCGACTGCGTGGCGCCCTCGAAGAAGTCGAGGTAGGCGTCCAGCCGGCCCGGCACGCGGCGCACGCCTTCGGCGAGCACCTGCAGGCCGGGATGATCGCGCGGCAGCTCGGCGCCCCGCGGGATGTGGTGGGTCATGCGGCGCAGCGTGGCGATGCTCAGGTCCCACTCGTGGCCGATGGCGCGTGGCAGGGCGCCGCCGGGCCCGTGGCCGAAGCTGTCGCCGGCGCGCAGGCCGGTCTCGTGCGGCCGGTGGAACAGGAAGTGGCCGGCGTCGCGCACGCGGTAGACACCAAAATCCGCGGCGTCGGCGAAGGCCCAGCCCGCGGTTTCCAGGCCGATCAGATCGCTGCACGAGCGGTCGTTGAAGCGCCAGAGCCCGCCGCGCTCGCCGTCCTGGCTGTGGTATTGCTCGCCGTGCACGCCGCCGGGCGCCGCGTGTTTGTCCAGCGCCGCCTCGTGGTCGTCGGCGGGCGTCAGCGTTTTGCGCTGCTCCATCACCGTGGCGTCTTCGTCGAAGCTCACGCGCCAGTACAGGGAGTTGCCCGACAGCACCACCGCGCTGCCGCCCCCGCGCAGGTAGGCGTCCAGCCCCTCGAAGGCCGGCGCCGACCAGTACTCGCTGTGGCCGTTGATGACCACGCTGCGGTAGCGGCGCAGCAGGCCGGGGTCGCGGTGCAGGTCGAGGTCGCTCACCACGTCGTACGCGTAGCCCTGCGCGTCGAGCCAGCGGTGCAGGCAGCGCTCCAGGCGCGGGCCCTGGCTGAAGCCGCTGCCTTCGGGCGCGTAGAAGGCGTCGGGCGCGGCGTTGGGCCAGGGCAGGCGCAGGCCGGCGTAGTAGGTGGGCTGGCCCTTGCGGTGGGGCGTGTAGTGGTTGTACTCGGGGGCGTCGGGGTGGCTGTTGGGCAGCGGCGCGGCGCGGCGTGGCCAGTGCGCCGGGCCCGACACGTTGCGCGCGAACGGCGAGGCGGCGTAGGCGCGCCAGCTGTTGGTCGCGCACAGCACCAGCAGCGGCGCGGGCGCGGCATCGGCGGCTGGCCGCACGACGACGCTCACGTCGTAGCGCACGGGCCGGCCGTCCACTTCGCATTCGAAGCGGCCCACGTGGATGCCGGGCTTCGCCCCGCGCGGCACCGTCACGCGGTGCGATTCGGCCCAGCGGCAATCCACGAGGTCGTCGCTCGCCAAGCGAAGGCCGTGGCCACGCAGGCGGTCGCTGGCGGCGGCGTACTCGCCTTCGCGGCGCGAAAAGCGCGGCACCCGCGCGGGGTCGAAGGCCGGGCCGACGATCATCCAGGTGCCGTGGTTGATGAGGCGGCCGTGGCGGCCCTGCCCGCTGGCGTCGGCGATGCGCTCGCCGCGCTGCTCGCTCAAGGGCCAGCAGGCCAGCAGGCCGGGGCCTTGCGCGGCCTGCTGGCCGCGCTGCGCGCAGCGCTGGGCGATCTCGGCGGCGCCGAGCGCGCGGCCGTAGAGCGCCGGCATCACGAGGTCCGCGTCCAGAAAGTGCGTGGCCACGCCCCCCGCCGACGCTGCGCCCAGGCGCAGCGCAGCGCGGCCCGGCCGACCTGGGCCCGCCGCGCCCTGCGCCACCCGGCGGCCGTCGATCCACAGCGACAGGTGGCCCTGGTGCAGCACGGCCACCAGGTGCGCCCAACGGCGCGGCGCCAGGACCGGCCCGCTGAGCCGCGAACGCCCCAGCCGCAGCACGAGCGTGCCGTCGGCCTCGATGAACAGGCCGACGCCTTCGTCGGCGACCTCGTCGTCGCATTGCGCGATCACGGCCTGGCGCTCGCCGAAGCCCCAGGGCATGAGCCAGCACTCCAGGGTGAGCGCCTCGAGCGCGCCCTCGGGCAGACCGCGCTCGATGTGCACGTAGGAGCCGGGGTGGATGGCCTGGACCCGCGCCGGGTGCTCACCCCCGGCGTGCAGCACCGGGTCGCGCGAGGCGTCGTCGGCGTCGGGCCCCAGCGCACAGAAGGAAAAGCGGTAGGGCACCGAACTGCTCACGTGAAAGCCGATGGCCTCGCCGGCCGCCACGCTGACGGCGCTGGCATAGGCGTGCAGGCCGGGCAACGCGATGGCCCGGTGCGGCGGGATGCCCGCGCTCAAGCGAGGCCCCGCCCGCGCACCTCGTCGTGCAGGTCGGCCAACGCGCGCTCCAGCAACTCCACCAGCAGGTCGAGTTCGGCGTCGCTGGCGGTCAGCGGCGGCGTGATCATCTGGAAGTCGCCGAACTCGCCGCGGTTGGCGCGCCGGTTGTAGAGCGCAATGCCATGGCGCAGACCGTGCTCCGTGAGGCGCGCGGGGGCGTTGAAGTCCACCGGCAGCGCCCGGCGGCTGGCCTTGTCCGCCACCAGCTCGATCGCGCCCAGCAGCCCGAGGCCGCGCACGTCGCCCACCAGCGGGGAGCGCGCCGCCAGCGCATGCAGCCGGTCCTTCAGGTAGGCGCCCGCGGCCTGCGCGCGCGCCACCAGGTCCTGGCGCACCACCTCGTCAAGCACCGCGTTGGCCACGGCGCAGGACAGTGGGTTGGTGAAATAGGTGTGGCCGTGCACGAAGCCGCCACTCGCGGCGACCGCGTCGACGATGCGCTCGGGCGCGAGCACCGCGCCAAGCGGTGTGTAGCCCGCGGCCAGGCCCTTGGCCAGCGTGACCAGGTCGGGCCGCGCGTCGGGCCAGTGGTGCGCGGCCAGGAAGCGGCCGGTGCGGCCGGCGCCCGACATGATCTCGTCGAACACCAGCAGCACGCCGTGGCGGTCGCAGATCTCGCGCACGGCGCGGAAGTAGGCCGGCGAGGAGACCACCGCGCCGGTGGACAGGCCGCCGATGGGCTCCAGGATGAAGGCGAGCACGCTGTCGGCGCCTTCGCGCACGATGGTGTCTTCCAACGCTTGCGCGCAGGCCGCCTCGAAAGACTCGACGCTGTGGCCGTCCGGCACGCGGTAGGACAGCGGCGCCGCCACCTTGGGTTGGGCGCGCAGCATCGGGCCGTAGAGCGCGTGCGCGCTGGCGTCGCCGGTGACGGTGAGCGCGCCCAGCGTGGCGCCGTGGTAGCTGGGGTTGCGCGAGATCACTTTCCAGCGCCCGGGCTGGCCGCTGACCACCGCGTACTGGCGCGCGAGCTTGAGCGCCGACTCGTTGGCCTCCGAGCCCCCCGAGACGAAAAACGCGCGGTCCAGGCCCGGGCCCGCGAGCGCGCACACGCGGTCGGCCAGCGCAATGCTGTCTTCGCTCTCGAAGAAGCGCGGGTAGGCGAAGGTGACCTTGCGCGCCTGCGCCTGCATGGCCTGCAGCACCGCAGGGTTGCCATGGCCGATGTTGGTGACCACGGCGCCCGAGGTGGCGTCGAGGTAGCGGCGGCCATCCTCGTCCCACAGGAACACCCCTTCGGCGCGCGCCACGCGCGGCGGGCGCGGTGTGCCCTTGGGCGCGTAGAAGCCGAGAACCGATCCGCCCGCCGGCGTGTCGCCCACCCTGCGGCGGGCCGTCGCTGTCTGCATGTTCACCTCGGCGTCAGTCCGCGGTGAAGCCCGAGGCCTTGACCACCGGCGCCCATTGCGCGAGGTCGCTGGCCAGCAGCTGGCCGAGTTCGGCGGGGCTGCTGGGGTTGGCCTCCATGCCCAGCTTGAGCAGGCGTTCCTGGATGTCGGGCGTGGCGAGCACCTTGCGCGTCGCGGCATTGAGCCGCTCCACCAGCGCCGCTGGCGTGCCGGCCGGCGCCAGCAGCGCGGTCCACTCCAGCGTGTCGAAGCCGGCGATGCCGAGCTCCTTCAGCGTGGGCACGGTGGGCAACAGCTGCGCGCGCTTGGCGCCGTTCACCGCCAGCACGCGCAGCTTGCCGGCCTGGTGGTGCGGCGCGACGTCGAGGATGGGCAGGATGCCGGCCTGGATCTGGCCGCCCAGCAGGTCCTGCACCAGCGGCGCGGCGCCCTTGTAGGGAATGGCCTGCAGGTCGACCTTGTTGTCCTGGCCGAGCCGGTAGCCGAGGAAGTGCGACACGCTGCCGGCCGCGGGCACGCCGAAGTTGCCGGCCTGCGGGTTCTTGCGCGCCAGGTCCAGCCACTGGGCGATCGAGGTCGCGGGCACGCCGCTGGGCACCGACAGGGCCTCGAAGAAGCTGGTGAGCCGCACCACGGGCGCGAAGTCCTCGGCGGGCTTGTACTTCGCCCCCTTGGTGGTGAGCGGGAGCATCACCATCATGTGGCTGTTGGCGACCAGGATGGTGTTGCCATCGGGCGCCGACGCGCGCACGTATTCGGCCGCGATCTGCCCGCCCGCGCCGGGGCGGTTGTCCACGATGATGGCCGTGCCGAGCTCGTCCTTGAGCTTCTCCGCGACCATGCGCGCGAGCGCATCGGAGGAGCCACCGGCCGTGTAGCCGACGACCAGGCGCAGTGGCGCCTTGGCGGCCTGCGCGTGGCCGATCGCGGGCAGCGCGGCCAGCGCCGTCAGGGCGGAGCAAAGAAGGAACCGGGACAGTTTCATGGGCGGACCTGTGGGGTGGGAAATGGGTCCGCGCAGTATTTGGCAAAGGCCCGCGGCCGAGTAGTATGCCGACCCCGATAAGCTTGATACGCCACACGTATGACGGCCAAACTCGATCGCCTGCAGCTCATCACCACCTTCCTGGCCGTGGCCGAGCGGCGCAGCCTGTCGGCCGCCGCGCGCGCGCTGGGCACCACGCAGCCCACCGTGAGCCGGCGTCTGCGCGACCTGGAACAGCTGCTCAACGCGCGCCTGGCCACGCGCTCCACGCACCGCTTCGACCTCACGGCCGAAGGCGAGGAACTGCAGCGCCGCGCCGTGGCCTGGGCCGACGCCTGGAACGAGTGGGAAGACGCGCTGAAGGTCAGCGCCGGCCTGCCCAAGGGCAAGCTGTCGCTGATCGGACCACACGCCTACGGGCACGCCTTCCTGATGGACGCCGTCCGCCTGTTCCGCGAACGCTACCCGCAGGTGGAGGTGGAGCTGCGGCTCACCGACCGACCGGTGGACATCGTGGGCCAGGCCTGCGACTGCTGGATCCGCGTCGGCAGCAGCGCCGACCAGTCGCTGCACGTGCGACCCATCGGTCGCATGCGGCGCGTGCTCGTGGCCTCGACGGCCTTCGCGGCGCGGCACCGCGTCCGCACGCCGGAAGACCTGTCGTCCCTGCCCTTCGTGGGACTGATTCCCTACGTGATGGACCGCCTGCCCATGCACACGCAGGACCAGACCGAGCGCCGCACCGTGCCGATCCGCACCCCCTTCACCACCGACGGCCTGCTGGCCAGCTACCGCGCCATGCTCGAGGGCCTGGGCATCGCGGCGAGCGCGCGCTGGCTGTGCGGCCCGGACATCGCCAGCGGCCGGGTCAAGCGCATCTTGCCCAAGTGGGAGCTCGAGCCCATCGCCATCGAGGCGGTGTCCGTCGCCGGCCGCTTCCGGCCCGCCCGCATCAACGCCTTCATCGACGTGTTGTGCGAGGTGATGGCGGGCGTGGAAGGCTTCGATCCGGCCTGAGGCCGGGCGGGCCGCCGGCCTCTCAGCTGCCCATGTCGAGCAGCGCGTCCACGTTCAGCAGCGTGATGCCGCCGTAGCCGGTGCGGATCCAGCCCTGCGCGCGCATCCGGCTCAGCGCCTGGTTGCAGCGCGGCCGCGACAACGAGGCCATGCTGGCCAGCTCTTCCTGCGACAGGCGCAGCTGCGGCGATTCGCTGGGGTTGTGCAGCGGGTGCAGCAGGCCGCACAGGGCGCGCGCCACCTGGGCGTCGGCGTCGAGCAGGCTGTGGTCCGCGTGCTTGCCCATGAACCAGTGCAGGCGCTCGTTGATCTGGCGCAGCAGGAACTCGTTGAACGCGGGCTGCGTGTCGCGCAGCGCCAGGAAGGTGTCCAGCGGCATCAGCGCAACGCGGCTGTCGCGCAGGGCCACCACGTCCGCGTTGCGGGGCTTCTGGCGGATCAGCGTGCCTTCGCCGAACCAGCTGCCGCCGAGCTGCCCGCCCAGCGAGACGCTGCGGCCATCGGCGCTCGACACCGACCATTTGAAGAGCCCGTCGATCACGCCGTACCAGTGGCCGGGCAGATCGCCGCGGCGCCCGAGCGACTCGCCCAGGGGCACCACCACCTCGATCAGGTCGCCGCGCACCCCGGCCTGCACGGCCGGCGGCAGCGCGCGGAACCACGGCGACTGGGCCAGCAGGCCGTCGAGCGTGGGCGAAGGGGCTTTGGAGCGGCGCGAATTCAAGGGAAAACCCTTGGCTGAACTGTCATCGGGTGAACTGTGAGGATACCCGCGGCTGCCCAGAATGGCCCCATGCAAGCAGACCCCCACCCCGACGGCTACGGCCAACTCCTGTGGACCCCTTCGGCCGAACAGGTCGCCGCCAGCCGGCTGGCGCACTACCAGGCCTGGCTGGCCGAGCATCAGGGCGTGCGCACCACCGATTACCACGGGCTCTGGCGCTGGTCGGTGAATCACATCGAGGACTTCTGGGCCTCCATCTGGCGCTACTTCGACGTGGTGGGCGAAGGCCCGCTCACGCCGGTGCTCGGCCAGCGCGAGATGCCGGGCGCGACCTGGTTCCCGAACACCCGCCTGAACTACGCCGAGAACATCTTCCGCCAGGCCAGCACCGAACGCCCCGCCCTGCTCGCGCGCAGCGAGGACGCGCCCTGGCGCGAGGTGTCCTGGGCCGAACTGGAGCGCGACACCGCGGCGCTGGCCGCGCGCCTGCGCGCACTGGGCGTCGGCCCCGGCGACCGCGTGGCCAGCTACATGCCCAACCGCACCGAGACCGTGGTGGCCTTCCTGGCCTGCGCAAGCATCGGCGCCATCTGGTCCAGCTGCGCCCCGGACATGGGTCCCACCGTGGTGCTGGACCGCCTGCGCCAGATCGAACCGACGCTGCTCTTCGCCACCGACAGCTACAGCTACAACGGCAAACGGCACGACCGCGTGCCGCAGGTGGACGAACTGCTCGCCGCCCTGCCCAGCGTGCGCCACGTGGTGCAGGTGCCCGGCCCGCTGCAGGCGCAGCGCGGCGCGCCGGCCTGGCGCGACCGCCTGGCCTGGGCCGACTGCATCGCCACGCCGGCGCCGCCGCGCTACGAACGCCTGCCCTTCGACCACCCGCTGTGGATCGTCTACTCCTCGGGCACCACCGGCCTGCCCAAGGCCATGGTGCACAGCCACGGTGGCATCGTGCTCACCCACCTGAAGACCTGCGCGCTGCAGCACGACCTGCGGCCCGGCGACCGCCTGCTGTTCCTGGGCAGCACCGGCTGGATCGTCTGGAACTTCCAGGTCGGTGCCCTGTTCACCGGCGCGAGCATCGTGCTCTACGACGGCAACCCCAACTGGCCGGACCCGGGCGCGCTGTGGCGCTTCATCGACGAGCGCCAGGTGTCCCTGCTCGGCTGCGGCGCGGCCTACCTCATCGCCGCCAAGAAGGACGGCCTGCGCCCGCGCGACATCGGCCCGCTCAAGCACCTGCGCGCCATCAACGTCACCGGCTCGCCGCTGCCGGTGGACGCGTACCACTGGGCCTACGAGGCAATCAAGCCCGACCTGTGGCTGGCCTCGATCAGCGGCGGCACCGACATCGCCTCGGGCTTCGTGGCCTGCGCGCCCTCGCTGCCGGTGCACGCGGGCGAGATCCAATGCGCCGAACTGGGCGTGGCGGCCCATGCCTTCAACGACGCGGGCCAGCCCGTGGTGGACGAGGTGGGCGAACTGGTGATCACCCAGCCCATGCCCTCGATGCCGGTGCGCTTCTGGAACGACGCGGACGACCGCCGCTACCGCGAGAGCTACTTCGAGACCTTCCCCGGGGTCTGGCGGCACGGCGACTGGATCCGCTTCACGCCGCGCCACACCTCGGTCATCTACGGCCGATCGGACAGCACCATCAACCGCTTCGGCATCCGCATGGGCACGGCCGAGATCTACCGCGTGGTGGAGGAACTGCCCGAGGTGCGCGACAGCCTGGTGGTGGACCTGGAGTACCTGGGTCGCCCGTCCTTCATGCCGCTGTTCGTGGTGCTGCAGCCCGGCCTCACGCTGGACGACGCCCTGCGCCAGCGCATCACGGAACAGATCCGCCGCAAGGCCTCGTCGCGTCACGTGCCCAACGAGGTGGTGCAGGTCGACGACATCCCGCGCACGCTGAGCGGCAAGAAGATGGAGGTGCCGGTGCGCAAGCTGCTGCTGGGCGCCGCGCCCGACAAGGTGGCCAGCCCCGACGCGATGCAGAACCCGGCCAGCCTCGACTTCTTCGTGGCCTACGCCAACCGACTGGAGCACACCCCATGAACCTGGACACCGAACTGGACCGGCTGCGCGAGGCCTACGCGGCGCGCCACCCCGAAAGCCTGGCCCGCTACCAGGCCGCCACCGAGGTCATGCCCGGCGGCAACACCCGCTCGGTGCTGTTCTACGACCCCTTCCCCCTGGCCATCGCACGCGGCGAGGGCGCGCGCCTGTGGGACGCGGACGGCCACGAATACACCGATTTCCTCGGCGAGTTCACCGCCGGCCTGTACGGCCACAGCCACCCCGTGATCCGCGCCGCCATCGATGCCGCGCTGGACGGCGGCATCAACCTCACCGGCCACAACCTGCTCGAAGCCGAACTCGCGCGCCTGGTGACGCAGCGCTTCCCCTCGCTGGAGCGCCTGCGCTTCACCAACTCGGGCACCGAGGCCAACCTGCTGGCCATCACCGCCGCCCGGCACTTCACCGGCCGGCGCCAGGTGATGGTGTTCAAGGGCGCGTACCACGGCGGCGTGCTCACCTTCGCGGCCGGGCCTTCGCCGGTGAACGTGCCCTTCCCCTTCGTGATCGGCACCTACAACGACAGCGCCGGCGCCGCGGCCCTGGTGAAGGAGCACGCGGCCGATCTCGCCGCCATCGTGGTCGAGCCCCTGCAGGGCGCGGGCGGCTGCATCGTCGGCGAGCCCGGCTTCCTGCACGAACTGCGCCGACTGGCCAGCGAGGCCGGCGCCCTGCTCGTCTTCGACGAGGTCATGACCTCGCGCCTGGCGCCCGGCGGCCGGCAGGCCCAGCTGGGCATCCGGCCCGACCTGACCACCCTGGGCAAGTACATCGGCGGCGGCATGTCCTTCGGCGCCTTCGGCGGCCGCGCGGACGTGATGGCGATGTTCGACCCGCGCGCGCCGGGCCACCTGGGCCACGCGGGCACCTTCAACAACAACGTGCTGAGCATGTCGGCCGGCATCGCGGGCCTGAGCCGCGTCTACACGCCCGAGGCGGCCCTGGCCCTCAACGCGCGCGGCGACGCGCTGCGCGAGCGCCTCAACGCCAGCTGCCGGGCGCACGGCCTGGCGCTGCAGTTCACCGGCCTGGGCTCGCTCATGAACCTGCACGGCACAGGCGCCGCGATCCGCTGCGTGGACGACGTCCCCGCCGGCGAGCGTTTCGTCAAGGACCTGTTCTTCTTCCACATGCTCGAACAGGGCTTCTACCTGGCGCGGCGCGGCTTCACCGTGCTGTCGCTGCCGCTCACCGACGCGGACCTGGAGCGCTTCCACGCGGCGGTCGAGGCCTTCCTTCAGCGCTATGGGCCGGTGCTGCCGCGCTGAGCGCGCGCCGGTGCAGGGCCCGGTCCCTGTCGCGCGCGGGGCGGCCGTCGCGCGTGATGCATAGCTTTCTTCAATACCTGGCTGGAGAAATTTGAATGGCGTGGATGGCCCCCTGAGACCATCCGCGTCACGGAACGGTCACGCGGGCTCGAAAGACTCGCGCCATGACCCATCCCGTCCTTCGGGCGCAAGACCTGCGCCGCACCTACGGCACCCGCGCGGCCCTGCGCGGCGTGTCCTTCGACGTCCGCCGCGGTGAGCGCGTGGCCCTGCTCGGCGCCTCGGGCTCCGGCAAGTCCACGCTGATCCGCTGCCTGAGCGGGCTGGAGACCACCGACCCCGGCACCGGCCGCATCGAGGTCTTCGGCCAGGCGCTGCAGGAGGGCGGCCGCAACAGCCCGCGGATCCGCGCCCTGCGCCGGCGCATCGGCGTCATCTTCCAGCAGTTCAACCTGGTGGGCCGCCTGGGCGTGATGAACAACGTGCTCACCGGCCTGGCCGCCGACGCGCCGCTGTGGCGCGGCCTGCTCGGCCGCTACACGCTGGCGCAGCGGGCCCGCGCGCTCGACGCGCTGGACACCATCGGCCTGGCGCCCCAGGCCTTCCAGCGCGCGTCCACGCTGTCCGGCGGCCAGCAGCAGCGCGCCGCCATCGCCCGCGTGCTGGTGCAGGGCGCCGAACTGGTGCTGGCCGACGAACCGGTGGCCTCGCTGGACCCGCAATCCACCCTGCGCGTGATGGAGCAGCTCGCCACCCTCAACCGCGACGCCGGGCTCACGCTGATCGTCAGCCTGCACCAGGTCAGCCTGGCGCGCCGCTACTGCCACCGCGTGCTGGCGCTGCGCGACGGCGAACTGGTCTACGACGGCCCCAGCGCAGCCCTCACCCCCAGCTTCCTGCAGCAGCTGTACGGCACCGCGGCCGACGAGCTGCTGCACGACGGCCCCGGCTTCTCGGCCGCGGCCGCCGAAGCGCCGCCGCTCGCGCTGGCCGCCTGAACCGGTCCCCGCGCGGCCCTTCCGTTTCCCTTCGCCAAAGCCACCACCATGTTCAAACACAAAGCCCTCTTCGCCTTCGCCGCCACCCTGATCGCCAGCAGCGCCACGCTGCACGCGCAGGAGATCAACTTCGGCATCATCGCCACCGACACCGCCTCGACCCAGCGCGAGCGCTGGGAGCCTTTCTTCCGCGACATGGAGAAGAAGACCGGCCTGACGGTCAAATCCTTCTACGCGCCCGACTACGCCGGCGTCATCGAGGCCATGCGCTTCAACAAGGTGCAGGTGGCCTGGTTCGGCAACAAGTCGGCCATGGAGGCGGTGGACCGCGCCAACGGCGAGGTGTTCGCGCAGGTCATGTTCGCCGACGGCAGCTTCGGCTACAAGGCGCTGCTCATCACGCACAAGGACAGCCCGTACCGGTCACTCGACGACGTCTTCAAGCACTCGAAGTCCATCAACTTCGGCATCGGCGACCCGAACTCCACCTCCGGCTTCCTGGTGCCCACCTTCTATGTGTTCGCCCAGAACAAGGTGGACTACCGCACCCGCTTCAAGACCATCCGCAACGCCAGCCACGGCGCCAACATCCAGGCCGTGCTGGCCAAACAGGTGGACGTGGCCACCAACAACACCGAAGAGATCGAAAAGCTGCGCGCCAACAAGCCCGAGCTGCTCGCGCAGCTGCGCGTGATCTGGGAAAGCCCGCTGATCGCCAGCGACCCCTTCGTCTGGCGCAAGGACCTCGACCCGGCCGTCAAGGCCAAGCTGGCGAACTTCGTCGTCAACTACGCCAAGTCCGACGAGCAGGAGAAGGCGATCCTCAAGAACATCTACAACTACGGCGGCTTCCGCGCCTCGACCAACGCGCAGCTGATCCCCACCCGCCAGCTGGAGCTGTACAAGGACCGCAACAAGGTCGAGAACGACGCCGCGCTGGACGCCGGCGCCAAGGCCAAGGCCCTGGCCGAGATCGACGCCAAGCTCGCTCAGCTGCAGCCGTGAGCGCCGCGCACCCCATCAACGCCAGCGCCGCCTCGCTCGCGCAGTTGCGCCAGCGCGCCGCCGCCGAGCGGCCCGGCCCGGGCACCTGGGCCGCCTGGGCGGCGGTGGCGGTGCTGCTCGGCTGGTCGTGGCGGGGCGCCGAGATCCAGCCCTTCGCCCTGGTCGACAACGCCGGCAACATCGCCACCTACGCGCGCGACTTCTTCCCGCCGGACTTCCACGATTGGCGCATCTATGCCCGCGAGATGCTGGTCACCCTGCACATCGCCGTCTGGGGCACGGTGCTGGCGGTGCTGGCCGCCGTGCCGGCCGGCCTGCTCTGCGCTTCGAACATCGCGCCGGCCTGGGTGCACCAGCCCATGCGCCGCCTCATGGACGCCTGCCGCGCGATCAACGAGATGGTGTTCGCCATGCTGTTCATCGTCGCCGTGGGCCTGGGTCCCTTCGCCGGCGTGCTGGCGCTGGCGGTGCACACCACGGGCACGCTGGCCAAGCTGTTCTCGGAGGCGGTGGAGGCCATCGACCCGCGCCCGGTGGAGGGCATCCGCGCCACCGGCGCGCACAAGCTGGTGGAGGTCGTTCACGGCGTGATCCCCCAGGTGCTGCCGCTGTGGATGGGCTTCACGCTCTACCGTTTCGAATCGAACGTGCGCTCGGCCTCGGTGGTCGGCATGGTCGGCGCCGGCGGCATCGGCGTGGTGCTGTACGAGGTGATCCGCAGCTTCCAGTACGCGCAGACCGGCGCGGTGCTGCTGATCCTGGTGGTGACGGTGTCCCTCATCGACCTGGCCTCGGCGCGGCTGCGCCAGCGCTTCATCTGACGCGCTAGAGGAAACGGGCGATCTGCTGCACGTCTTCCTCGAACAGCTGCCCGACCTCCGACATCACGACCCGCCCGTCCCGACCGCGCACGCAGGTGACGGGTATGGCCTTGCCCGGGCGGGGCATCACGCGCTCGATGGCGGGCGTGTAGTGCGCGGTGGGGAAGGTATAGCCCCGCCGCGCCATGTACTGGCGCGCGTCCTCGATGCGCTTGTCGACCGCCAGGCCAAGCATCAAGAGGCCGCGTGGGCGCTGCGCGTCCCACAGCTTCTGGATGAAGGGGTTGGTGGCGCCGCAGAAGGGGCACCAGCTGGCCCACCAGTAGACGAGCACCACCTGCCCTTGCGCCGCCGAGGCCTTGAAGGCGCTGCCATCGAACAGCGGGGCGTCGGGCAGCGCCAGGGCGGTGCCGACGGCCGGTGGCGGCACCTCGTCCGCTGCCTGCGCCAGGGGCGCGCGGGCCAGGGAGGCGGCGCCCAGCGCCTGGAGAAGGGTTCGTCTGTCCATGGCTTCAGTCCTTGCCGCGCGGCGCGCGCTGTGGCCTGGCGGGCGCCTGCGCGCGCAGCGCCTCCCGCAGGCGTTCGATGGAGGCCGCCTTGGCCGCGTCCGGCGGTCCCTGGCGGGTCACGAAGTAGGTGCTCCAGCCCGCGCTGGTCTTGAGCAGCGGCGCCACGCAGAAGTCCCGCTCGGCCAGGTGGCGCGTGGCGTACAGCGGCAGCACGGCCACGCCGAGCCGGGCGCGCACCAGCTCCAGCGCGGTGGAGAGCAGTTGCACCTCGTAGCCGATGGCCAGGCCTTCGTGCGCGGCGAGCTGGTCCTGCAGCAGCAGGTTCCATTGGCCGCCGGTGCGGCCCACCAGCACCAGGTCGGTGTGGTGCAGGTCGCTCCAGCCCAGTCCGCCGGCCCGCTCGGCCTGTTCGTCCAGTGCGCCGCCGCGCGCGCACACCACGGCGATGCGGTCCTCGAACAGCAGCGTGGAGCGCAGCTCGCCCGACAGGCGCAGCGGCGAATCGATGGAGCCGACGGCGACGTCGGCCTCGCCCTGCAGGAGCATGTCGCCCAGCATGCCCACGGGGCGGTCGAAGAGCGCGATCTTCAGCTGCGGGTCACTGGCCTGCAGGCAGGCAATGGCCGGCGGCAGCAGCGCCGCCGACGAGAGCGAACCGGCCGCCACGCGCAGCACGACGCGCTGCGCCGCCCCGCCCAGCCGCAGGTCCTTCAGGGCGCGGTCGATCTCCAGGTCCGCGCGCTGGCCGGCGCGCTGCAGGTGCTCGCCGGCCTCGGTCAGGCTGATGACCCGCCCGCGCTGCACCAGGGGCATGCCGATCTCTTCCTCCAGTTCGCGGATGAGCGAACTCACGGCCGACTGCGTGATGAAGAGCTTCTCGGCCGCGCGCGTGAAGCTGCCGGTCTGGCCGATGAGGGCCAGGGCCTTGAGCTGGCGAAGGGTGGGCATGGCCGATTATGGTGGCCGCGTCCGCCCGCGGCGGGCGCGCCGCCTCAGGCCAGGGCGCGCTCGGCCACGCGGCTGGTCGCCAGCTCGATCAGGCAGGGGCCATCGAGCACCTTCGCGGTATCGGGGTCCGACGCGGGCCAGGGCCGCTCCTCGCCGCTCGCCAGGTCCAGCCAGCGCCGCACCCGAAGGTCCTGCGTGTCCAGCCAGTCGGGCAGCTGCATGAGCGCGGCGCCCCCCAGGGGCAGCACCAGCAGCAGTTGGGACCGGTCCATCCGCGCGGCGCCGACCAGGAACTGCGGGTCGCGCACCCAGCGCGGTGTGTCCATCGCGGGCAGCTCGCTCAGCGCGCCGTGCAGGTTGCGCAGCGCCTGGCCTTCGCGCTTGGGGTTGAAGCGGCGGTCCACCAGGCCGGCGCGCGGGAAGTAGCCGCGGTCGACGTCGCTGAGCGTGTCGAGGAACACGTCGGCCTGCGGGCAGCCGCGGCTGGTGAAGGCCGCGCCGAGCGCGCGCACGCCGTTGGCCTGCGCATCGGTCCGCGCCTGGGCCGGGCTGTCGGACGCCAGCCGCACGTGCACCTGCGCGCGCAGGCCGTGGCGCGCCGCGAAGGCGGCGGCGCCGGTGATGCCTTCGTCGACGTCGGTGTCGGCCGCGACGCGGAACACCAGGCCGTCGAAGCCCTGGCCCCGCGTGGCCTCGAGCAGCGCCTCCGCGGCCGGATCGGCCGGGCCCGCAAAGCCGTGGTCCACCAGCAGCTTGATCTGTTTGCCGTCGCGCGACTGGCCCGAGGCGCTCCAGAAGCGCGAGAGGTGCAGCGGCACACCGACCCGCGCGCGCAGCGCGCCGAGCCGCCCGCCGAGGTCCGGCGCCAGCGGCCATTTCACGATGAGCTCCAGCGCCCGCAGCAGGCCCTGGTGTTGGCGCAGCAGCTCGATCTGCTCGTCCGTGGGCCAGCCAAACAGGAAGACCGTGAAGCGGCTGCCCAGCGCGGCCAGGGCCCGCATGCGCGCGCGCGAGGCCGGGTCGGCCAGGTCGTCCAGCGGCACGCGCAGCGCGCGAATGCCCATCTCCCAGAGCGCGAGGATGGGGTAGTCGTTGCGCGCCTGCTTGCGGCGGAACTCGTCGAGCATGCTGCTGTAGGGGATCTGGTGCAGCTCGCCCCAGTGGTAGCGCAGGTCCAGGCCCAGGCCGGGTTCGCGCCCGGCGGCGGCGGGCGGCAGCTGGGGCCAGTCGCGCTGCACCTGGGGCGCGGCGCCCTCGGGCCGGTCCTGAGTACGGATGAACTGCGGCACCAGCCGGTCCGGGTACACGTCGACCACCAGCACGCCGAGCTTGGACACGTCGTTGCGGCCGTTCTCGTGCTCGCTCGGCTGGCCCACGGCGAACAGCTCCGAGTAGTCGCCGCGCACGAAGGCGGTGGACGGCAGCGAGAAGATCGGCGTGCCCGCGTGCTCGTTGAAGAAGAAGTTGTGCACGTGGCCGGTGAACACGGCCGCCAGCCGGTGCCGCGCCACCAGCGACAGCAGCCAGGAGCGGCCGGGCTCGTCGATGTTGTCGTAGTGGCCGTGCTCGTCGGCACGGGCGATGAAGGGCGGGTAGTGCACGAAGAGCAGCGTGCGCCGACCGGCGTGGGCCTGCAGGTCTTGCTCCAGCCAGCGGGCCTGCCGCGCCTCGGCGTCCAGGCCCGAGTTGATGAGCGAGGTGTTGATCACCACGAAGTGGCAGTCGCCCCGGTCGAAGGCGTAGAAGTGCTCGCCGAAGTGGCGCTGGTAGAGCTCGACGTAGGGCTCGCAGATCTCGCCGGCGGGCACGTAGTCCGCGCGCTTGTCGCCCACGTCGTGGTTGCCGGGCACCAGGTGCAGGGGCGCCTTGAGCCGGCCCACCGCCGCCTTGAAGCGCGCCACCGCGTCGGGGTAGGACACGGCCTCGGGCACGGGGTGGATCATGTCGCCCACGTGCACCGTGAAGTCCGGCGCCAGGGCATTGAGCACCTCGACGGTGTGCGCGAGGCGCGCGTTGGTGAGCCGGTGCGACTCGTAGGGCGAGATCAGGTCTTCGTCGGAGGGGTTGACGTGGCTGTCGGCGATGACCGCGAAACGGAAGAGGCGTTCGGACATGCGGACCTTCTCAGCTGGCGGCCGCGCCCGAGTACTTGACGGCGGCCTGCCACAGCTTCTGCTCGCTGGCCATGGTGGCGGCGTAGTCGCGCGCGTCGCGGTAGGCCACGTCCACGCCCACCGCGCCGAGCTGCTCGGCCACGGCCGGCGTGGCCAGCACGCGCTTCATCGCGCCGCTCCACTGGGACAGCACCGCCGCCGGCGTGCCGCTGGGCATCATGAAGCCCAGGTTGGTGCCGCTGGGGATACCGCGCACGCCGAGCTCGTCCAGCGTCGGCACATCGGGCAGGGAGGCCGAGCGCTTCGAGCCGGTCTGCGCCAGCGGCACGATCTTGCCGGCCTTGATGTGGCTCAGCGTGGGACCGATGGCGTCGATGCCGATGTCCAGCTCGCCGCTGAGCACCGAGGTAATGGCCGCCGGGCTGCCCCGGAAAGGCACGTGCACGATAAAGAGCTTGCGCTGGGCCTTGAGGCTCTCGAAAGCCAGGTGCGCGGTGGTGCCGCTGCCGGGCGAGGCGTAGTTCAGGCGGCCCGGTGTGGCCGCGATGCGGCGCAGCAGCGCGTTCAGGTCGCGCGTGCCCAGGGCGGGCGAGCCGTAGATGACGCTTTGCGCCACGCCGAACTGCGCCACGGGCACCAGTTCCTTGTCGGCGTCGTAGGGCAGCCGGGCGTACAGGTAGGGCGCGATGCCGAGGTTGGCCGAGGTGGACAGCAGCACTGTGTAGCCGTCGGCGGACGCGCGCGCCACCTGGCCGGTGGCGATGGTGGCGGAGGCGCCGGGCTTGTTGATGATGGCCAGTGGCTTGAGGCCCTCGTCGGCCAGGGCGTTGGTGACGACGCGCGTGGCGACGTCCATGGCACCCCCGCCGGGAAAGCCCACCAGCACCTGGATGGCGCGCGCGGGATAGGCCTCCTGGGCCCAGGAGGGCCGCCCGCCCATGAGGGCGGCGGCGCCGATGGCGTGGATCAGTTGTCGTCTTTGCATGGGGCGGTCTCGTTGAAGTCCGGCCCATTGTGGGCAACGAGGCCGCGCGACTGAAGCGCAAATTTCTAATGCGCGGATAAGCAGAACTTCTGCCGCCCGCCGCTCAGGCCCGCCGGCGCAGCACGGCCGCCAGGTCGGGCGTGCGCGGGTCGAGCTGCAGGTTGCGCTCCACGCTGGTGATGTGCTGCTCCATCAGGCGCGAGGCCGCGCGCCCGTCGCGCCGGGCGAGGGCCTCGACGATGTCCACGTGCTCGGCCTGCGAGTGCTCGGCCGAATGCCCGGACTGGTACATCAGCGCGATCAGCTGCGAACGCGACAGCAGGTCCGCGATCATCTCCGCCAGCACCTCGTTGCCCAGCAGGCGCGCCAGCACCACGTGAAAGTCCGCCAGCAGGCGTGTGCGCCCCGGCACGTCCGATCGCACCACGGCCTGGCGCTCTTCTTTCAGGTGCATGCGCAACTCGGCGATCTGCGCGTCGCTGACCTGGGCGGCCAGCTGGCGGACCATGCCGCCTTCGACCAGGCGGCGCACCTGGAACACCTGGCGGGCCTCGTCGATGCTGGGCATGGCCACGAAGGCCCCGCGCGCCGGCTCCAGCGTCACCAGCCGGTCGCGGCTGAGCTGGTTGAGCGCCTGCCGAACGATGGTTCGCGACACCGAGAACACGTCGGCGATCTGCTGCTCGACCAGGCGCGTGCCGGGCATCAGCCGGCGTTCGACGATGGCGCCGGTGATGGACTCCGTGATCTGGTCGGTGGCGCTGGCCTCGGTGCGCGGGGCGCGTTTCGCCTCGGCGGGCCTGGGGTTCGCGGCGGGCTTCTTGGCCATGGGTTCGGTCCCTTGAACTGGGCGGTGGGGCGGTGGGGCGGTGGGGCGGACGGGCGACGGGTCAAGCGGGCCTCAGGGCGCGCGTTGCCACCAGCCGTCCTGGAGCTGCGCCTGAAGCCAGGCGATGAAGGACTTGACCTTCTGCGGCACGAGCTTGGGCGAAGGAAACACGGCGTGCATCTCCTGCGACGGCAGGGCGTGGCCCTCCAGCAGCGGAACCACACGGCCCGCCGCCACCGAATCGCGCGCCACGTACCACGGCAGGACCGCGAGCCCGAAGCCCGCCTCGCACGCGGCCAGTACCGCGCTCAGGTTGTTCGAGCGCAGCGGCCCCTTGACGGGCACGGACTCGTCCTCTCCCGAGGCGCCGTGGAACAGCCAGCGCGCATCGCCCTGCACGCTGCTGTAGATGAGGCAGTCGTGCGCGGCAAGCTCGCCCGGCGAGCGCGGCCGGCCGCGCCGCGACAGGTAGGCCGGGGCGGCGCCCAGCATCCAGGGATTGGTGCCCAGGTAGCTCGCTCCGAGCGTGGAATCCGCGAGGCGGCCCATGCGGACCGCCAGGTCCACCCCCTGCTCCACGAGGTTGACGTAGCGGTCATCGAAGCTGAGGTCGATCTGCAGCATCGGCTGCTCGCGCATGTAGCGCAGCACCAGCGGCGCCATCACGCGCCGCCCGAAGGCCACCGAGGCGCTGATGCGCAGCGTGCCCGTCGCCGCCTTCTGCAGCAGCGCGGCAATGTTCTCTGCCTCTTCCACGTCGCGCGTGATCAGCTTGCAGCGCTCGTAGTAGAGGCTGCCCGCCTCGGTCGGCGTGACGCCGCGCGTGCTTCGGTGCAGCAGCCGAACACCCAGGCGCCCCTCGGCCTCGGCCACGGCCTTGGTGGCGGTGGGCTGGGTGGTGCCCAGCGCCGCCGCCGCCTTGCTGAAGCTGCCGGTCTCGACGACGCGCACGAAGATCTGCATGCCTGCAACTTTGTCCATACCGAAATGTATACACGCCAAGGGCCGCATTCCCACCCGGAATAAGACATATCCCCTGGCTGGAATTCCCAGCCGGCCCGCGCCGCACCACCATCGCGTCCGTCCCAACCAAGGAGCCGGATATGGCGAAGATGAAGGCCGCGATGGCCGCGGTGCTGGTGCTGGAGAAGGAAGGCGTGACCCAGGCCTTCGGCGTGCCGGGGGCCGCCATCAACCCGCTGTACGCGCAGCTGCACGAGCGACAGACCATCGCCCACGTGCTGGCCCGCCACGTCGAGGGCGCCTCGCACATGGCCGAGGGCTACACCCGCGCCAGGGCCGGCAACATCGGCGTGTGCATCGGCACCTCGGGGCCGGCCGGCACCGACATGCTCACCGGCCTGTACTCGGCCCAGGCCGACTCCATCCCCATCCTCTGCATCACCGGGCAGGCGCCGCGCGCCCGGCTGCACAAGGAAGACTTCCAGGCGGTGGACATCGCCGCCATCGCCAAGCCGCTCACCAAATGGGCCACCACCGTGATGGAGCCGGCCCAGGTGCCGCGCGCCTTCCAGCAGGCCTTCCACCTGATGCGCTCGGGCCGCCCCGGCCCGGTGCTGATCGACCTGCCCCTGGACGTGCAGATGGCGGAGATCGAGTTCGACATCGACACCTACGAGCCCCTGCCCGTGTACAAGCCCACCGCCACGCGCCGCCAGATCGAGAAGGCGCTCGACATGCTGGACGCTGCACAGCGGCCGCTGATCGTGGCCGGCGGCGGCGTCATCAACGCCGAAGCCTCGGACCTGCTGGTGCGCTTCGCCGAACTCTCGGGCATTCCGGTGATCCCCACGCTGATGGCCTGGGGCGCGATACCCGACGACCACCCGCTGATGGCCGGCATGTGCGGCCTGCAGACCAGCCACCGCTACGGCAACGCCAACCTGCTGGCCAGCGACTTCGTGATCGGCATCGGCAACCGCTGGGCCAACCGCCACACCGGCAGCCCCGAGGTGTATTGCAAGGGCCGCCAGTTCATCCACATCGACATCGAGCCCACGCAGATCGGGCGCGTGTTCGCGCCCGACTACGGCATCGTCTCCGACGCCCGCGCCGCGCTGGAACTGCTCATCCAGGTGGCCGAGGAGCGGCGCGCCGGCGGCCGGCTGCGCGAGCGCGGCGCCTGGGCGGCGCAATGCCACAGCCGCAAGGCCGATCCCCAGTACCTGCGCAAGACCCACTTCGACGACGTGCCCCTGAAGCCGCAACGCGTCTACCAGTGCATGAACCGGGCGTTTGGCCAGGACGTGACCTACGTCTCCACCATCGGCCTGTCGCAGATCGCCGCCGCGCAGTTCCTGCACGTCTACGGGCCGCGCCGCTGGATCAACTGCGGCCAGGCCGGACCGCTGGGCTGGACCGTGCCGGCCGCGCTCGGCGTGCGCGCGGCCGACCCCCAGCGCAAGCTCGTCGCGCTCTCGGGCGACTACGACTTCCAGTTCATGATCGAAGAGCTGGCCGTGGGCGCGCAGTTCAAGCTGCCCTACCTGCACATCGTCGTCAACAACAGCTACCTCGGCCTGATCCGCCAGGCGCAGCGCGGCTTCGGCATGGACTACTGCGTGCAGCTGGCCTTCGACAACGTCAACATGCCCGCCGGCGAAGTGGCCCGCGGCTACGGTGTCGACCACGTGAAGGTGGTGGAAGGCCTGGGCTGCAAGGCAATCCGCGTGCACCGGCCCGACGAGATCGCGCCCGCCATCGCGCAGGCCGAGGCCTGGATGGCGGAGTTCGAGGTGCCCGTCGTGGTCGAGGTGATCCTCGAGCGCGTGACCAACATCGCGATGGGCACCGAGATCGACAACGTGAGCGAGTTCGAAGCGCTCGCGCAGGACCGCGCCGACTCGCCGACGGCGATCGCCGCCACCTGGTCCGACTGAGCCGCCCTCCCCACCACCCCAAGGAAAGACCCGACATGCCCCGGTTCGCGGCCAACCTGACCATGCTCTTCGACGAGGTGCCCTTCCTCGACCGCTTCGCGCTGGCGCGCGACGCGGGCTTCGAGGCCGTGGAGTTCCTCTTTCCCTACGACCACGCGCCGCAGGAGATCCGCCGCCGCCTGGACGACAACGGGCTGCGGCTCGTGCTGCACAACCTGCCCGCCGGCGACTGGGCGGCCGGCGAACGCGGCATCGCCTGCCTGCCCGGGCGCGGCGACGAGTTCCGCGCCGGCGTGGACCTGGCGATCGACTACGCCCAGGCCCTGGGCGTGCGGCAGCTGAACTGCCTGGTGGGCCAGGTCGCGGCGGGCGCGGACCCGGCGAGGTTGCGCGGCAACCTGCTCACGAACCTGGGCTTCGCCGCCGAGCGGCTGCGCCGGGCGGGCCTCAAGCTGCTGCTCGAACCGATCAACAGCCACGACATACCGGGCTTCTACCTGAGCCGCAGCGACCAGACGCTGGACCTGCTCGACGAGCTGGGCGCCGACAACGCCTTTCTGCAGTACGACATCTACCACATGCAGCGCATGGAAGGCGAGCTCGCGGCCACGCTGGAGAAGCGGCTGCCGCGCATCGCCCACATCCAGCTCGCCGACAACCCGGGCCGCCACGAACCGGGCACCGGCGAAATCAACTACCCCTTCCTGTTCGCCCTCCTCGACCGCCTCGGCTACGCCGGATGGATCGGCTGCGAATACAAGCCCGCCGGCCGCACCGAAGCGGGCCTGGGCTGGCTCGACCGCCTGACGGCATCCGCACCCACCACCTGAAAGACCACGAATGAGCACACCCCCCTTGAAAATCGGCTTCATCGGCCTCGGCGTCATGGGCCGCCCCATGGCCGGCCACCTGCTGAGCGCCGGCCACGCCCTCTATGTGTTCGCGCGCGGCAAGGTGCCGGCCGAGATCGCGGACAGCCGGGCCACGCAATGCACCCACGCGCGCGGCGTGGCCGAGCGGGCCGACATCGTCATCACCATGCTGCCTGACACGCCGGACGTGGCCTCGGTGCTGTTCGGCCCGGACGGCCTCGCCGAAGGCCTGACGCCGGGCAAGGTGGTGGTCGACATGTCCTCCATCTCGCCCGTGGACACCCAGGCCTTCGCCCGGCGCATCGAGGCGCTGGGCTGCGACTACCTGGACGCGCCCGTGTCCGGCGGCGAGGTGGGCGCCCGCCGCGCCACCCTGTCCATCATGTGCGGCGGCAAGCCCGAGGTCTTCGAGCGCCTGAAGCCGGTGCTCCAGGCCATGGGCCAGAACATCACGCGCGTGGGCGGCAGCGGCGATGGGCAAACCTGCAAGGTGGCCAACCAGATCGTCGTGGCGCTCACCATCCAGGCCGTGGCCGAGGGCCTGCTGTTCGCGGCGCGCGCCGGCGCGGACCCGGCAAAGGTGAGGGAGGCGCTGCTGGGCGGCCTGGCCACCTCGCGCGTCCTGGAGGTCCTGGGCGATCGCATGGTCCAGCGCAACGTCGAGCCCGGTTTTCGCATCGCCCTGCACCAGAAGGACCTGAACCTGGCGCTGGGCGCCGCCCGCTCGCTCGGGCTGGCGCTGCCGGGCACGGCCACCGCCCAGCAGCTCTTCAGCGCCTGCGTGGCGCAGGGCGGCGCGGCCTGGGACCATTCCGGCCTGGTCCGCGCACTCGAACGGCTGTCGGGGGTCGAGATCGGTCGGACGGCCGGCGACCCCGTCCCATCGGCCTGACACGGGTTTATCCGAAGGTGAATGGCACACAGAACTGTATACACTTTTTGCCATTCGGTCGCCGCGGGTTCCCTTGACGGGGATCGCGACCCTTGCTCCTCACAGAGCCCGCTGTGGTGGGGGGAAGAACCGGTCAGCCCTGGCCGCCTTCCCCCTTGGATCCGTTCCGCCAGGACGCTCGCCACCGCTGAGGCTTGAGGAGACGACCCCATGTCCACCCCCGCTGTCCACCCCGTGGACGAAAAACTCCCCGTCGGCCAGACGGCCGCGCTCGGCCTGCAGCACGTGCTGGTGATGTACGCCGGCGCGGTGGCGGTCCCGCTGATCGTGGGCCGGGCGCTCAAGCTCTCGCCCGAGCAGGTCGCCATGCTGATTTCCGCCGACCTCTTCGTCTGCGGCCTGGTCACGCTGATCCAGAGCCTGGGCGTGACGCGCTGGTTCGGCATCAAGCTGCCCGTGATGATGGGCGTGACCTTCGCCGCGGTCGGGCCCATGGTGGCCTTCGCCAACGCCATGCCGGGCGTGGACGGCGCCCGCGCGATCTTCGGCGCCATCATCGGCGCCGGTGTCATCTCGATGCTCATCGCGCCGATGGTGAGCAAGCTGCTGCGCTTCTTCCCGCCCGTCGTGACCGGCACCATCATCGCCATCATCGGCATCAGCCTGATGCGCGTGGGCGTGGGCTGGGCCATGGGCGGCCCGGCGCCCCTGGCGCAAAGCGTGGACGTGCCCAAGCTCGTGGCCATGGTCGACGGCGCCAAGGCGGTCCAGGCCGCGGCGGTGGCCAGCGGCGCGAGCGCGCCCGCCCTCGTTCTGCCGGGGCCGATCCCGATGGTGAACAACCCGAACTATGGCTCGCTGAGCCACATGGCCGTCGCCGCGGCCGTGCTGCTGGTGATCCTCCTGCTGGTGAAGTACACCCGGGGATTCATCGCCAACATCTCGGTGCTGCTGGGCATCGTCGCGGGCTGCGCGATCGCGGCGTCCATGGGCGCGATGAACTTCGACAAGGTGGCCAAGGCCGACTGGTTCGCGGTGGTCACGCCCCTCGCCTTCGGCATGCCGACCTTCGACGCCGTGATGATCCTGACCATGGCCCTGGTCATGATCGTCGTGATGATCGAATCGACGGGCATGTTCCTGGCCCTGTCGGACATGACGGGCAAGAAGATCGACCAGAAGGACCTGGCGGCCGGCCTGCGCACCGACGGCCTGGGCACACTGATCGGCGGCCTCTTCAACACCTTCCCCTACACCAGCTTCAGCCAGAACGTCGGCCTGGTGGGCGTGACCGGCATCCGCAGCCGCTGGGTCTGCGTGGCGGGTGGCGCCATCATGGTGGTGCTGGGCCTGCTGCCCAAGATGGCGGCCTTCGTCGAGTCCATCCCGACCTTCGTGCTGGGCGGCGCGGGCCTGGTGATGTTCGGCATGGTGGCGGCCTCGGGCATCCGCATCCTGTCGACGGTGGACTACCAGGGCAACCGCAACAACCTCTACATCGTCGCGCTGTCCATCGGCTTCGGCCTGATCCCCCTGGTGGCGCCGCGCTGGTCGCAGCAGATGGCCCATGGCCTGCACCCCCTGCTCGAGTCGGGCATCCTGCTGACGGCGGTGGCCGCGGTGGTGCTCAACCTGTTCTTCAACGGCACGAACGGCGACGTCCGCGCCGCCATCAACGCCGCGAAAACGGCGGAAGCGCACTGAGCCCGATTCACCAGCGCGCCCGCGCCAGGTGCGCGGCGCGCGCGCCGAATTCGTAGAAGGCCTCGCGCGCGGCGCGCAGCGGCGCGGCGCGTGGCGGCGTCACGGGCAGGGCCATGTCGGCCTCGCCCAGCTGCCCCAGCACCAGGCGCGCGAATTCGCGGCCGAACACCGTGCCCGGCGCGATGCCCCGGCCGTTGTAGCCGCTGAAGGACCAGGTGTCGCGCGCGAGGCGGTGCAGACGCGGCAGCGCGTCGCCCGTCATGCCGATCTGGCCGTACCACTCGTGCTCCACCTCGGCACCGCGCAAGGCCGGGAAGAGGCGCGCGAGCGCGCGCCGGCCCCAGCCGGTGTGGATGGCGCGGCCCGCGCCGCGCAGGGCGCCCACGCTGCCGAAGACCAGCCGCCCCGCGGCGTCCAGCCGGAACGAGGAGAGCACCATGGCCGTGTCCCAGGCGCCCTGGCGCTGCGGCAGGATGGCGGCGCGTTCGCGCTCGCCCAGCGGACGCGTCGCTAGGTTGAAGTACGGGAAGCGCACCAGCTCGCCGTCGAGCGCGGGCCAGGGACCATCGGGTGCGCTGTAGGCGTTGCTGGCCACCAGCACCCAGCGCGCGTGCACCGTGGCGCCCTGCGCGGTGCTCAAGCACCAGCGCGCGCCCTCGTCCCGCAGCGAGGCCAGCGGCGAGCGCGTGTGCAGCGAGGCGCCGGCCGCGAGCGCGGCGCGCGCCAGGCCGCGCGCGTAGGCCAGGGGCTGCAGGGTGCCGGCGCGCCGGTCGAGCAAGGCGCCGCGGTAGGCGTGGGTGCCGGTGAGCCGCGCGGCGGCGGGTGCGTCCAGCAGCTCCACCGGTGCCCCGAGCGCCCCCCACTGGCGCGCGCGTTCGCCCAGTTCGCGCCAGCCCGAAGCCCCCACCGCGCAGTGCAGCGTGCCCTGGCGCAACGCCTCGCAGGCGATGCCGTGGCGCGCGATCAGATCGAACACCACCGAAGGCCCTTCGCCCAGGCGCTGCAGCAGGCGCGGGCCGTACACGGGGCCCAGGCGCTCGGGCAGCGCCTTGGGCATGACCCACAGGCCCGCATTCACCAGGCCCACGTTGCGGCCCGATCCGCCGTGGCCGATGTCCATGGCCTCCAGCACCAGCGCCGAAGCCCCGCCCTCGGCCAGGTGCAGCGCGGCCGACAAACCGGTGTAGCCGGCGCCGACGATGGCCACGTCCACCGAGCGGTGCCCCAGCAGGGGCGGTGCCTCGGGCGCGGGCGGTGCCGAGGCCGCCCACAGGCCATGCGCGCGCGGGTCGCGCTCAGCCACAGGAGCCCACGTAGCCGCAGGCCGTGCAGTGGTCGCAGCCGTCCTTGCGGATCATGGCGTGGGCGCCGCACTCGGGGCACTTGCGGCCGGCCATCTGGCCCGGCACCGACAGCGCCACCGCCGAGGGCGCGGCGGCGGGCGTGGCGACGGACGCCGCGCCCACGACGCCCCGGCGGCGCTCCAGGATGTTCTGCACCGCGAAGGCCAGCGCCGCCACCTCGGAGTCGTGCCACATGGGGATCACCGCGCCGTCCTCGCGTGTGCGCGTGCCCAGGCGCACGGGGCCGCGGTCCCAGGCCACCTTGCGCATGTCGCGCAGCGCGCGCTCCAGGAAGCCGCCGCGCGCGGCCAGCGACAGCAGCCGCATGCTGGCGGTGATCCACTGCTGCGACTCGGCGCGCTGGCCCACCGGCATGAAAAACTCGATGGCGCGCGACTGCGTGCCCGGCCCCTCGGCCGCCGGCACGGGCAGGAAGGACACCACGATGTAGGTGGTGTGGTGGCCCTCCTGCGTCCAGTACTCGATCTTCTCGGCCACGGCGTCGAGCGCGCCCAGCGGGCGCTGCTCGATCACGCTGCGCATGGGGTCGCCGGGCGACGGCGCCACGGACGCCTCGGCCTCGACCGCGCCCGGCACGGACAGCACGGCGCCCAGGATGTCGTTGGGCCGGTAGGTGGCCAGGCCCTTCAAGCCGCCGCTCCAGGCCTTGAGGTACAGGTCCTTGAAGTCATCGAAGGGGTAGTCCGCGGGGACGTTGACGGTCTTCGAGATCGAGGTGTCGATGAAGGGCTGGACCGCGGCCATCATGCCCAGGTGACCATCCACGCCCATCTCCAGCGCCGACACGAAGTACGGCGGCAAGGCCTGCGTCTCGCCCCCGAGCGCGCGCCACAGGCGCCAGGCGTGGTCGCTGACCTCGTGCTCGCGCGTGCCGCCGTCGGCCTCGCGCTTCTTGCGCGTGTAGGTCCAGGAGAAGGCGGGCTCGATGCCGTTGGAGGCGTTGTCGGCAAAGGCCAGGCTCACCGTGCCGGTGGGTGCAATGGACAGCAGGTGGCTGTTGCGGATGCCGTGCGCGCGGATGCCCTGCTGGATATCGGCCGGCAGGCGGCTGGCGAAGGTGCCGCTGGCCAGGTAGCTGTTCACGTCCAGCTTGGGAAAGGCTCCCTTCTCCTTGGCCAGCTCCACCGAGGCGCGGTAGGCCGCGTCGCGCATGCGCTCGGCGATGCGCGCGGCCATGGCCACGCCGGGCTCGCTGTCGTAGCGCAGCTTGAGCAGGATGAGCGCGTCGCCCAGGCCGGTGAAGCCCACGCCGATGCGCCGCTTGGCCTGCGCCTCGGCGCGTTGCTCAGGCAGTGGCCAATAGGTGAGGTCGAGCACGTTGTCCAGCGCGCGCACCTGCAGGGCCACGGTGCGCTCGAAGGCATCGAAGTCGAAGACCGGGTCGCCACCCACGCCGAAGGGGTGGCGCACGAAGCCCGTGAGGATGACGGGGCCAAGGTCGCAGCAGCCGTAGGGCGGCAGGGGCTGCTCACCGCAGTTGTGCACCACCAGCCCGTTGGCGTCGAAGGCGTGCACGTCGTCCACCGTCGCGTCGTATACCACCTCCTCGCCATCCGCCTGGAGCGATTCGACCGTGGCCACGAAGCGTTCGCGGTTGGGCGTGCGCCGATAGGCGCCCAGCGCCTGCTCCAGACGGGCCGCCTTGTCGGTGTCCCGAAAGCCGATGCGCTCGGCAAACACCAGCAGGTTGTCGCCGCTGATCACCAGCTCATGTTGTGCCGCCGTGGCGTACTCGGCCGCGCCGCCGCGGCCGTCCGGCAGGCGGCGCAGGCCGGCAGGCCGCCGCTCGCGGTACACCGTGGAGGCCATGCCCAGGCGCAGCAGCATGCGCTGAACCGCCTGCAGCAGCGTCTCGCTGCTTTGTGACAGGCGCACGCTCACCCCCTTGTCCTGTGAGCCGAGCACGCTGCCGTCCGCGTCGAACAGGCCGCCGAGCAGACCTTCGCTGAAATCGGAGGAGCGCCGCTCCATGGCCGCCGTGATGGATTTCTGGCCCGGGGCCATGCCCAGCGAAAAGGCCAGGTCGCGCAGGGGAACGCTGGACAGGCGCGCTTCGCCCCGGCCAGCGATGGGCCGCTGGAATCCGCCGAAATCGGCCCGGTGGGCGAGCGTGGCCGCGGCGGCCTCGGCCGCCTGAACGATGCCAGCGGCACCTGTGGCCGCGAAGGACAGGGTGTCCTGCCCGACGACGCGCAGCTCGGGCGCCCAGACCGACAGGGTGGCCTTGTCGGCCTTGAGCGTGCCGTCGCCGATCAACAGGCCCAGCAGGTAGCCTTCTTCGCGCGTGCCGGCACCGGCCCAACCCCGCCAGGCGCGGTGGTTGTGGAGCACGATCTCGTCGCCGGTCTGGAGCTGGGCCGCCTCGGTCCAGTCCAGCGCCATGCCGTAGCGCGTGCGGCGCGCCACACGGCGCACGCGGTGGTCAGCGGTCAGGCGCAGCGCATGGCCCTCGCGCGTGCGCAGGCGCCACACGGGCTTGCGCCCGGTGGCGAAGAAACCCGCACCGCTCACCGCGTAGCTGCGGCCATCGACCAGGGCATGAAAGTCCCTGCCCACGAGCTCGCCCACGGTGCGCGGCCCGTCTTCGGTCATGACCCAGGTATCGGCCGTCACGCACGGGTTGGTCGCCTCGATGTTCTCGATCGCGCGCAGGTTGTTGTCGCGCCCGATGGCATCGATGAACAGGATGCCGGGCTCGGCGAAGTCGTAGGCGGAGCGCATGATCACGTCCCACAGCTCGCGGGCGCGCACGGTCTCATAGACCCACAGGCCGTCGTCGCGCTGGCGTGCGCCGCGGGCGAGCTGGTCGGGGCCGGGCTGCGCGCGGTGCACCAGGTCCCAGGGCGCGTCGGCCAGCACCGCGTCCATGAAGGCGTCGGGCACGGCCACCGAGACGTTGAAGTTGTTCCAGCGCCCGGGCGTGCGCTTGGCGGTGATGAATTCGCGCACGTCGGGGTGGTCGATGCGCAGCACCCCCATCTGCGCGCCGCGCCGCGCGCCCGCGCTTTCCACCGTGGCGCAGGACTGGTCGAAGACGTTGATGTAGCTGCACGGCCCGGAGGCGACCGAGGCCGTGACCTTCACGCGCGCGCCGCGCGGGCGGATGCGCGAGAAGTCGTAGCCCACGCCGCCACCGCGGCGCATGGTCTCGGCGGATTCGCGCAGCGCCTCGTAGATGCCCGGGTAGCCGGCCTCGTCGCGGCCCTGGATGGAGTCGCCCACCGGCTGCACGAAGCAGTTGATGAGCGTGGCCTGCAGCTCGGTGCCGGCCGCGCTCATGATGCGCCCGGCGCCGATGCCGCCTTGGCGCAGGTGCGCCAGGAAGCGCGCCTCGAACCCGGCGCGCAGCTCGGGCGCTTCCACGCTGGCCAGGGCGCGCGCCACGCGGGCGAACAGCTGCTCGCGCGTGCTTTCGCCATCCTTGAGGTATTTTTCGCGCAGCACCTCTTCGCTGATGGGCTGGGGGTCCAGCTGGGGCAACAGCTCGCGCGCGGCGGGTTCTCTGTTCATGGTGTGGGTGTCCTCGGGCGTGGGCACACGCCCCATGGCTGCGTGAAGCCGCAGGGTACCCGCTTCCACGGCGCGGCGCACGTCGGCCCGATCGGCAGCCACCCGGGCCCCGCCGCCGCGCCGGCCCGGGCGCTCATTGCACCAGCGGCGAGCCCGCGCCGTCGAGCGCGATGCCACGCAGCGTCGCCTCGCCCACCAGGATCTGCATGTACTGGCGCCAGGCCACGGCGCGCGCCTGCAGCGCCAACTCGTCGGCGATGCGATCGGCGATGGCCTCGAAGGGCGGCAGCGTGCCATTGCGCCGACCCAGCACCTCGACGATGTGCAGGCCATGGCGCGAGTGCACCAGGCGCGGGTGCACGCCCATGCCCCAGGCGCTGTCGCGCAGGTGAAAGAGCTCGTTGGCCAGCTCGGGCGCGCAATCCTCGGGGGCGATCCAGCCCAGGTCGCCACCCTGGGCACCGCTCGGGCAGTTGGACAGCTCGCGCGCGAGGGCCTCGAACCGGCCGGGCTCGGCGTCCTTGCGCGTGAGTTCCAGCAGCGCGGCCTCGGCGCGCTGGGCCAGGCGGTGCACGTCCACCCCCGGCGTGACGGCGAACAGGATGTGGCGCACGTGGCGGGCCTGGCCCACCAGGTAGCGTTGGCGGTGCGCCTCGTAGTGGCGCCGGCAGGACTCGGCGTCGGGCACAGGGACCGTCACCTCATCGTCGAGCATGGCTTCGATGGCGGCGCGCTGGTCCGCGTTGAGTGGCGGCGCAGTGTGCACATCCTGCGCGGGCAGACGGCCCCGCCGCACCGCGGCCTGGCGCAGCAGCTCGGTGTGGGCGCGCTCGCGCAACTCGTCGGGCGCCAGGCGTTCGCCCGGGCCGACCAGCCGGACGCCGTTGACGCTGGGGGTTTCGGTGCTGGCCGCCGCCGGGGCGCCGGCGTTCGCGGCGCAGCCGCAGTGTCCGCTGCCGCAGCCGCTGGGTTCGTGTCCGGTCATGGCTCAGCGCTCCTGTCGGGTAGGCAATCCGAGGCGCCGGCTGCGCACCACCTGGTAGGGACGCAGCAGGTAGGCCACGGTGGCGAAGCCGCTCCACACGTGCACCAGGCGCGAGAACGGGAACAGCAGGAAGATGGTCATGCCGAGCACCAGGTGCACCTTGTAGGGCCAGGCCAGGTTCAGCAGGCCGCTCGCGTCGGGGCGCAAGGTGACGATGCGCTGCGCCCAGTCGGACAGCACCAGCATCACGCTGCCGTCGCTGTGGCCGAGGGAGAACGGCAGCGTGATCAAGCCCAGCACCAGCTGAACCCACAGGATGACCAGGATGAACAGGTCGGTGCGGTGGCTGGTGAGGCGGATGCGCGGATCGAAGATGCGCCGGTGCAGCAGCAGCGTGAGTCCCACGAAGCAGACCGCGCCAGCCACGCCGCCGGCCACCACCGCCAGCATCTGCTTGTGCGCCGGCGAGATGAAGGGTTCGTAGACCCAGTGCGGCGTGAGCAGGCCCACGGCGTGGCCAAAGAACAGGAACAGGATGCCGGCGTGGAAGAGGTTGCTGCCCCAGCGCAGCTGCCCGGCGCGCAGCAGTTGCGAGGAATCGCTCTTCCACGTGTACTGGTCGCGGTCGAAGCGCGCCAGGCTGCCCATGAGAAAAACCGACAGGCAGAT
Organism: Hydrogenophaga sp. PML113; assembly: GCF_001777155.1. Lineage (NCBI taxonomy): Bacteria > Pseudomonadati > Pseudomonadota > Betaproteobacteria > Burkholderiales > Comamonadaceae > Hydrogenophaga > Hydrogenophaga sp. PML113. The sequence continues at coordinate 109,294 of NZ_MIYM01000004.1, forward strand.
GTAGGGATAGACGCTGAACAGGATGTTGTGCAAGGTGTTCACGGCTGCACTCCTTGGGTGGCGGACCGCACGAAACGAACGGCTTGCGCCGCGCCGGGGCGGGCCTGGCCGGCGGTGGAGCAGCCGTCGAAGACCGGCGGCTCTTCCCAGGTCTGGTCGAGCGGCTCGTCCTCGGGCACGGCCACCGGCTCGGCGCGCTCGCCCGCGAGCTCGAGCACGGCGGCCAGCACGCTGGCGTAGGGGCTGCCTTTCTTGAGCAAGGCGCTGAAGAGGGCGCGCAGGATATGGGCCGTCTCGGCCAGCAGCTCGCGCGCCTGCGCCGGCGGCTGGGTGGACGCGTACTCGAGCAATACGCTCAGGTGGTCGGGCAGCTCGTCCTCGCGCAGCAGCAGGCCGGCCTGCTCGTAGGTGCGGATCAGATCGATCATGGCCGGTCCGCGGTCGCGCGAATCGCCGTGCACGTGTTCGAACAGGTGCAGCGAGGTGCTGCGGCCACGGTCGAACAGCTCCACGAATTCGGCCTCCACCGCCAGCGCGGGGCGGCGCGCCAGGCGCGCCAGCAGCAGCTCAAGCTCGCCGCGGCGCGCCACGGCGAGCGCGCCCTCGCCGGCCAGCGCCTGGGCCATGTCGGCGGCGTGGGCGCGCAAGGCCTCGTCGGGGTAACTCAGCAAGCGGGCCAGAACGCGCAAGGTGCGCGGGGCCGCGGGTGCGGGCGCGAAAGGGTTCTTCATGTCAGATCTCCGCCTGGATGGGAATCGTGCGGCGCTTCTCGCTGCCGAACAGGCTGGTCTCGGTCACGCCCTCGCTGCAGCCGTTGCCGAAGCTGAAGCCGCAGCCGCCCTTGACGTTGAAGGCGTTCTCCGCGTACTCGCGGTGCGTGCTGGGGATGACGAAACGGTCCTCGTAGTTGGCGATGGCCATCACGCGGTACATGGCCTCCACCTGCGCCACTGTGAGACTCACCTGGTCGAGCACGCTCTGGTTGAGCACCCCCTCCACGTGCTTGCTGCGCTGGTAGGCGCGCAGGGCCAGCAGCCGCTCGAGCGCGCGCGCCACGGGTTGCGTGTCGCCGGCCGTGAGCAGGTTGGCCAGGTACTTGAGGGGAATGCGCAGCTGCGAGACGTCGGGGATCTCCCCGTTGATGCCCAGCTGGCCCGCGTTGGCGGCGGCCGTGATGGGCGACAGCGGCGGCACGTACCAGACCATGGGCAGGGTGCGGTACTCGGGGTGCAGCGGCAGGGCCACCTGCCAGCGCACGGCCATCTGGTACACCGGGCTGTGGCGCGCCGCCTCCAGCCAGGCCTCGGGAATGCCGTCGGCGCGCGCCTGCTCGATCACGGCCGGGTCGTTCGGGTCGAGAAAGATGTCGAGCTGCGAGCGGTAGAGATCGATCTCCTGCTCGGCGCTGGCCGCTTCGGCGATGCGGTCGGCGTCGTAAAGCAGAACGCCGAGGTAGCGGATGCGGCCCACGCAGGTCTCGCTGCACACCGTGGGCTGGCCGGCCTCGATGCGCGGATAGCAGAAGGTGCACTTCTCGGCCTTGCCGCTCTTCCAGTTGTAGTAAATCTTCTTGTACGGGCAGCCGCTCACGCACATGCGCCAGCCGCGGCACTTGTCCTGGTCGATCAGCACGATGCCGTCTTCCTCGCGCTTGTAGATCGAGCCCGAGGGGCAAGAGGCGACACAGGCGGGATTCAGGCAGTGCTCGCACAGGCGCGGCAGGTACATCATGAAGGTGTTCTCGAACTCGCCCACCATGGCCTTCTGCGCGTCGAGGAAGCCGTCGAAGTTGGGGTCCTTGCTGCGCTTGGCGAACTCGCCGCCGAGGATCTCTTCCCAGTTGGGGCCCCACTCGATCTTCTCCATGCGCTGGCCGGTGATGAGCGAGCGCGGCCGCGCCGTCGGCGCGTGCCGCATCTCGGGCGCGGACTGCAGGTGGTCGTAGTCGAAGGTGTAGGGCTCGTAGTAGTCGTCGATCTGCGGCAGGTTCGGGTTGGCGAAGATCTTCATCAGCAGCGACCACCGGCCGCCCTGGCGCGGCTCGAGGCCGCCGTCGGCGCGGCGCACCCAGCCGCCCTTCCAGCGGTCCTGGTTCTCCCATTCCTTGGGGTAGCCGATGCCGGGCTTGGTCTCCACGTTGTTGAACCAGGCGTACTCGACGCCGGGCCGCGTGGTCCAGACGTTCTTGCAAGTGACGGAGCAGGTGTGGCAGCCGATGCACTTGTCCAGGTTCAGCACCATGCCGATCTGTGCGCGCACTTTCATGCTTGTTCTCCTGGGGCGGGGGATTCGTGGGTGTCGACGCCGAACAGCGTCACCAGGGCCGAGCAGGCCTCGATGGCGCGCACGGCGTGCTCTTCGTCGGGAGGTATGTGGCACAGGTCGCCCGCGCCCAGCACGAGCCGGCGACCCATGGCATCGAACTCGAGGCGGCCTTCCAGGCACTGGATGACCATGCGGTCGCGCACGCGATGCGGCGCGAGCACCTGGCCGGCCGTGAGCACCAGCCGGAAGATCTGCAGGCCACGGTCGCGCACCAGGGTGCGCGACGAGGACGCGGCGAGCGCCGGGCCCAGAGGGCCGGCGGCGATCACCTCGGCGGCGGCGGCGTGGGGCAAAGCCATGTGGTGCTCCCGCCGCGTTCAGGGGTTCTCGCCCTGGGCCTGATAGGCGCGGGCCAGGTGATCGTCGCGCGGCGTGTCGAGCCAGTCCACCCGGCGCATCTTGCGCACCACCACGAACTCGTCGCGGTTGGTGCCGATGGTGCCGTAGTAGTTGAAGCCGTAGCTCAACTGCGCGTAACCACCGATCATGTGCGTGGGCTTGAGCACGATGCGCGTGACCGAGTTGTGGATGCCGCCGCGCACGCCGGTGATCTCCGAGCCCGGCGTGTTGATGATCTTCTCCTGCGAGTGGTACATCATCACCATGCCGGGGTTGACGCGCTGGCTGACCACCGCGCGCGCGGCCACCGCGCCATTCACGTTGAACAGCTCGACCCAGTCGTTGTCCACGATGCCGGCGCGTTGCGCGTCGGTCTCGCTGAGCCAGATCACCGTGCCCCCGCGGTTGAGCGTGAGCATGATCAGGTTGTCGCTGTAGGTGCTGTGGATGCCCCACTTCTGGTGCGGCGTGATGAAGTTCAGCACGATCTCGGTGTGGCCGTTGGGCTGGCGGCCCTGCACCGCGTCGGTGGTCTTGAGGTCCACTGGCGGGCGGTAGCTGCTGAAGCCCTCGCCGAAGGCGATCATCCAGGGGTGGTCCTGGTAGAACTGCTGGCGCCCGGTGAGCGTGCGCCAGGGGATCAGTTCGTGAACGTTGGTGTAGCCCGCGTTGTAGGACACGGTCTCGCTCTCGATGCCGCTCCAGGTCGGCGAGCTGATGATCTTGCGCGGCTGCGCCTGGATGTCGCGGAAACGGATCTTCTCGTCCTCGCGGTACAGCGCCAGGTGCCGGTGATCCCGCCCGGTGGCCTTGCCCAGCGCCTCCCAGGCCTTGACGGCCACGTGGCCGTTGGTCTCGGGCGCGAGCTGAAGGATCACCTCGCAGGCGTCGATGTCGCTGACGATGCGCGGCAGGCCGTGCGTGGCCCCCGGCTCGTTGGTGGAGCCGTTGAGCTGGCCGAGCTGCGTGACCTCCTGCTCGGTTTTCCAGCCGATCCCCTTGCCGCCATTGCCCAGCTGGTTCATGAGCGGCCCCAGCGCGGTGAAGCGCTTGAACACGTTGGGGTAGTCGCGCTCGACCACGGCGATCTGCGGCGCGGTCTTGCCGGGAACGAGATCGCACTCGCCCTTCTTCCACTCTTTCACCTCGAAGGGCTGGGCCAGCTCGGCTGGGCTGTCGTGCATCAGCGGCGTGAGCACCACCTCCTTCTCCACGCCGAGGTGGCCCACGCAGACCTCGCTGAAGGCTTTGGCGAAGCCCTTGTAGATCTCCCAGTCGCTGCGGCTTTGCCACACCGGGTCCACCGCGGCCGACAGCGGGTGGATGAAGGGGTGCATGTCGCTGGTGTTGAGGTCGTTCTTCTCGTACCAGCTCGCGGTGGGCAGCACGACGTCGCTGTACAGGCAGGTGGTGCTCATGCGGAAGTCGAGCGTGACCAGCAGGTCGAGCTTGCCCTCGGGGGCGGTGTCGTGCCAGCGCACCTCGGTGGGCTTCGCGTCGTCCGGGCCCAGGTCGGCGCCCTGCACGCCGTGCTGCGTGCCCAGCAGGTGGCGGCAGAAGTACTCGTGGCCCTTGCCGCTGGAGCCCAGCAGGTTGGAGCGCCACACGAAGAGGCAACGCGGCCAGTTCTGCGGCGCGTCCGGGTCCTCGCAGCTCATCTCCAGCGTGCCGTCCTTGAGCGCCTTGACGACGTAGTCCTTGGGGTCCATTCCCGCGGCGGTGGCGTCGGCCACCACCTGCAGGGGGTTGGTCTTGAGCTGCGGCGCGCTGGGCAGCCAGCCCATGCGTTCGGCGCGCACGTTGTAGTCGATCATGCTGCCGCCCCAGGCGGCCTTATCGGCGAGGGGACTCACGATCTCCCCGAGGTCGAGTTTTTCGTAGCGCCACTGGTCGGTGTGGGCGTAGAAGAAGCTGGTGCTGTTCTGCTGGCGCGGCGGGCGGATCCAGTCGAGCGCGAAGGCCAGCGCGGTCCAACCGGTCTGCGGGCGCAGCTTCTCCTGGCCCACGTAATGCGCCCAGCCGCCCCCGCTCTGGCCGATGCAGCCGCACATCATGAGCAGGTTGATCACGCCGCGGTAGTTCATGTCGGCGTGGTACCAGTGGTTCATGGCCGCGCCGATGATGACCATGGACTTGCCCTGGGTCTTGTCGGCGTTGTCGGCGAACTGCGTGGCCACGGTGATCACCTGCTCGCGCGGCACGCCGGTGATGCGCTCCTGCCAGGCCGGCGTGTAGGGCGCGTCCTCGTCGAACGACGCTGCGCCGCTGCCCAGGCCCCTGTCGATGCCGTACTGCGCGACCTGCAGATCGAACACGGTGGCCACGAGCGCGTGGCGCTCTTCACCGGCCTTGCCCAGGCGCAGGCGCACCGCGGGCACGCGCGCCAGGTTCACCGCCCCGGCCGAGTCATTGCCCGCGAAATGCGGCGAGGCCTGGCCGCCGAAGTAGGGAAAGCCCACGTCAACCACCTCATGCGCCTGCTCGCTGTCTTCCAGCACCGAGAGTTTCAGGCGGACCTCGGCGCCATGGCGCGCCTCCTTGTTCTCCAGGTTCCAGCGGCCGGCGTCGTCCCGGCCCTCGGGGCCCCAGCGAAAGCCGATGCTGCCCTGCGGCAGCACGGCGCGGCCATCGGCATCGAAGGCCACGGTCTTCCATTCCGGGTGGTTCTTCTGGCCCAGGCGCCCGTTGAAGTCGCTGGCGCGCAGGTAGCGGTCGGGCACCTGCACCACGCGGCCGTCGGGCAGGGTCTTGTCCTTGAGCACCACCAGCATGGGCAGGTCGGTGTAGCGGCGCGCGTAGTGGTCGAAGTAGCTCGATCGGGGGCCGTTCTCGGGAAAGTAGAAGCGCTTGAGCACCACGTGGCCCATGGCCATGGCCAGCGCCGCGTCCGTGCCCTGCTTGGGGTGCAGCCACAGGTCGGCGAGCTTGGCGACCTCGGAGTAGTCGGGAGTGACGGCCACCGTCTTGGCGCCCTTGTAGCGCACCTCGGTGAAGAAGTGCGCGTCGGGCGTGCGCGTCTGCGGCACGTTGGAGCCCCAGGCGATGATGTACGAGCTGTTGTACCAGTCGGCCGATTCGGGCACGTCGGTCTGTTCGCCCCAGACCTGCGGGCTCGCCGGCGGCAGGTCGCAGTACCAGTCGTAGAAGCTCATGCACACGCCGCCGATGAGCGAGAGGTAGCGCGAGCCCGCGGCGTAGCTGACCATGCTCATGGCCGGGATGGGCGAGAAACCGATGATGCGGTCGGGCCCGTGCCGCCGGATGGTGTAGACGTTGGCCGCGGCCACGAGCTGGTTCACCTCGTCCCAGCTGCTGCGCACGAAACCACCCATGCCGCGCACCTGCTGGTAATCGCGCCGCGCCTCGGGGTTCTCGACGATGGAGGCCCAGGCGGCCACCGGGTCCTTGGCCACCGCCAGCGCGGCGCGCCAGCGCTGCAGCAGCCGCCCGCGCACCATGGGGTACTTCACGCGGTTGGCGCTGTAGAGGTACCAGGAGTAGGAGGCCCCGCGCGCGCAGCCGCGAGGCTCGTGGTTGGGCATGTCCCAGCGCGTGCGCGGGTAGTCGGTCTGCTGCGTCTCCCAGGTGACGATGCCGCCCTTGACGTAGATCTTCCAGGAACAGCTGCCGGTGCAGTTCACGCCGTGCGTGCTGCGCACGATCTTGTCGTGCGCCCAGCGGTTGCGGTAGGCGTCCTCCCAGGTGCGGTCTTCGTTGGTGACCTGCCCATGCCCGCCGGCGAAGGGCTCGCGCGGCAGCTTGAAATGCATCAGGCGGTCGAGGAAATGGCTCATGTCGGACTCCTTGGTTCCCGGGGCATCAGCAGGGCATGGGCGCGTTGCGGCGGCTGTACTGCCACCAGGTGATCGCGATGCACAGCAGATAGAAGACGATGAACAGGTAGAGCGCGGCCTCGGGTCCGCCGGTGAGGGTGATCGAGGTGCCGTAGCTCTTGGGGATGAAGAAGCCGCCGTAGGCGGCCATGGCGGCGGTGAAGCCCAGCGCGGCCGCGCCCTCGGTATTGCCTTCGCGCGTGGCGCGCGCCACAGCCTCTGCATCGCGCGGGTCCACGCCCTTGAGCGCCTGGTTCAGGAAGATCACCGGGATCATGCGGAAGGTGGAGCCGTTGCCGATGCCGGTGGTGAGGAAGAGCACCAGGAACATGAGGAAGAAGCCCGCGAAGTGGCCACCGGCGCCCTGCTTGGGCAGGAACAGCAGCACCCCGCCCACGGCCAGGGCCATCACCACGAAGTTCCAGAAGCTCACGCGCGCGCCACCCAGCTTGTCGGCCAGCCAGCCGCCGAACGGCCGCACCAGGGCGCCCACCAGCGGGCCGAGCCAGGCGTAGGCCAGCGGGTTGACGCCGGGGAACTGGCTCTTGATCAGCAGCGGGAAGCCGGCGGCATAGCCGATGAAGGAGCCGAAGGTGCCCAGGTAGAGCACGCACATCAGCCAGTTGTGCTTGCGCCGGAAGATCGCGGCCTGCGCGGCAAAGGAGGCCTTGGCATCGGCGATGTCGTTCATGCCGAACCAGGCCGCCAGCGAGGCCAGCGCGATCCAGGGCACCCAGATGAAGGCCGCGTTCTGCGTCCAGACCTGCACCGTGGCGTTGTTCTTCACGATGGTTTGGGCCTCGCCGCCGAAGATGCCGAAGATGCCCGCCGTCACCACCAGCGGGCTGAGGAACTGCACCACCGACACGCCCAGGTTGCCCAGGCCGGCGTTCACGCCCAATGCCGAGCCCTTGCGCTCCTTGGGAAAGAAGAAGCTGATGTTGGCCATGCTGGAACTGAAGTTGCCGCCGCCGAAGCCGCACAGCAGGGCCAGCACCAGCATGGTGGCGTAGGGCGTGGTGTTGTCCTGCACCGCGACGCCGATGCCGATCGCGGGGATCAGCAGCAGGGCGGTGGAGATGGCCGTCCAGCGGCGCCCGCCGAAGATGGGCACCATGAAGGAATAGAAGATGCGCAGCGTGGCGCCCGACAGGGCCGGCGCCGCCGCCAGCCAGAACAGCTGGTCGGTCGAGTAGTTGAAGCCCAGCGCCGGCAGGCTGACGGCGACCACGCTCCAGACCTGCCAGATGGCGAAGGCCAGGAACAGCGCGGGCACGCTGATCCACAGGTTGATCTTGGCGATGGCTTCGCCTTCGCGTTCCCAGAAGGCCTTGTCTTCGGGTGTCCAGATGGTGAGGACGCGGCCGGTGGGGGCCGTCGTCCGGGTGCTGCTGCTCATGGGCTTCTCCTGCAGGGGCGCTCAGTGCGCGGGCGACGGTTCGGCGGGCCCCGCGCCGCGCAGGACGTCGGTGCGGCGCACCTCGGTCCAGTACATCCAGATCAGCGACACCCACACCACCCCATAGAGCAGCATGAAGGCGCTGGAACGGATGCCGGTGAGGTCGAGCAGCGCGCCGAACAGGATGGGCAGCACGAAGCCGCCCAGGCCGCCGGCCAGGCCGACGATGCCGCTGATGGCGCCGATGTTGGTGGGGTAGTCGTCGGCGATGTACTTGAAGACGCTGGCCTTGCCGAAGGCGAAGGCGACGCCCAGCACGGCCATCAGCGCGGTGAAGGCATAGACGTTGAGGCCGATAGTGAAGCTGCGCGGGCCGTCGACGGCGCTGACGGTGAACTGCGTTTTCGGGTAGCTCAGCAGGAACAGGCAGACCCAGCTCACCCACAGCACCCACCAGGTGACCTTGTGGGCGCCGTACCGGTCGCTGAGCACGCCGCCGACCGCGCGCAGCACGCCGCCGGGCAACGAGAAGCAGGCCGCCAGCAGCGCGGCCAGGCGGATGTCCAGGCCGTACTCGCCGATGTAGTACTGCACCATCCACAGCGCCAGCGCCACGTAGCCGCCGAAGACGATGCTGTAGTACTGGCAGTACTTGAGCACCCGGGGGTCCCTGAGCGCCTGGAGCTGCTGCGCAAAACTCACCTGGTTGGGCACGAGGTGCGCCGGGTCGCTGTGGCTGAACAGCCAGAACAGCAGCACGGTGCCGGCCATGATGGCCGCGTACACCTGCGGCACCATCTGCCAGCCGAAGGCCACCAGGATGACCGGCGCCACGAACTTGTTGACCGCCGAGCCGCTGTTGCCGGCGCCGTACACCCCCATGGCCATGCCCTGCCGCTGCTTGGGAAACCAGCGCGCCACGTAGGGCGTGCCGACCGAGAAGGAGCCGCCGGCCAGGCCCACGAACAGGCCGATGACCAGGAAGTGCCAGAACTGCGTGGCGTAGGCCATGAGCCAGATGGCGGGCACGGTGGCCGCCATCAACAGCGTCATGACGATGCGCCCGCCGTAGCGGTCGGTCCAGATGCCCAGCGGCACGCGCACCAGCGAGCCCGTGAGCACCGGCGTGGCCGTGAGCAGGCCGAACTGCGTGGCGTTGAGGTTCAGCATCTGCCGGATCGGGATGCCGATCACGCCGAACATCATCCAGACCATGAAGCACACGGTGAAGGCCCAGGTGCTCACGATCAGCACGGACCAGGCTTGGCGGGTTCTTGCGGTGTCGCCGTTCATGAGATCGCTCCCTTGACCATGCCGGCCACTGTGCTGGCGCCGCGGCGTTCGCAACATCCTGCGCATGAGCGATGGCGGCCTCCCGGAAGAAGGACCCTGGCATCCTCCCAAAGAGCTATGCCCGGTCCACAGCGGCCCCGCGGGCCTAGGATGCGCCATGGTCATGCGCATCGCCCTGCCCGGTCAGGCCCGGGACACCGCCACCACCGAAGTGCCGCTGGAAATGCTGTCGGCTTGCCACGGCCGCGTGCAGGCGCAGTGCGAGACGCTGCGGCGCCTGTGCGGGCACCTGCCGCGCCACGGCGCGGACCGCGGCGCCGTGGAAGCGGCCGAGGCCGTTCTGCGCTACTTCCGCCAGGCCGCGCCGCACCACCATGCGGACGAGGAGGCCGACCTGTTTCCGGCGCTGCGGGACGCGGCGCACGACGCCGAACGCGACGCGGTGCTGCGGCTCACGCAGGCGCTGGCGCTGGAGCACCGCGCGCTCGAGAACCTGTGGCGGCCCCTGGAGGCCGGGCTGGAGGGCGTGCGCGGCGGCGACGGCGCGGCGCTGTCGCAGGCCATGGCCGAGGCGTTCATCGCCGCGTATGAGCGGCACATCGAGCGCGAAGAGGCCGAGCTGCTGCCGATGGCCGAGCGGCTGCTCGATGGCGCCGCGCTCGCGCGCATCGGCGCCGCCATGCGCGCGCGACGAGGCATTGCCGCGCCCTGAAGCGGTTCAGGCCAGCAGTCCGCGCTCGGTGGCGTACACCGCCGCGTGCACGCGGTTGCTCAGTTCGAGCTTGCGCAGGATGTGCTGCACATGGATCTTCACCGTGGTCTCGGCGATGTCGAGGGCGCGCGCGATGTGCTTGTTGCTGTCGCCGCGCGCGATCAGGCGCAGGATCTCGCGCTCGCGCGGCGAGAGGGAGTGGATCGGGTCGGACGGCGGCGGCTCCAGCGGCGCGGGCGCTGGCGCGCCCGCCTCGTGCTGCGCCGGCCCGCGCCGCAGCAGGCCCACCAGCTTGCCCATCATCTCGGGACTGATGACCGAATCGCCCTCGAACACCCGCCGGATGGAGGCCGCGAGGTCGGCCGTGTCGATGGTCTTGAGCAGGTAGCCGTCGGCGCCCGCGCGCAAGCCGCGCGCGAGGTCGCTTTCGTTCTCGCTCACGGTGAGCATGAGCACGCGCGCCTCGGGCGCGGCGGTCTTGAGCGCGGCGATCGCGTCGACGCCGGTGACGCCGGGCATGTGGTTGTCGAGCAGCACCAGGTCGGGCCGCAGCCGGGCCGCCAGGCCCATCGCCGCGGTGGCGTCGCCGGCCTCGCCGACCACCGAAAAGCCGGGCTCCTGCGCCAGCAGGGCCATCAGGCCGCGGCGGAACAGCTGGTGGTCATCGACCACGAGAAGGCGAATGACCGGCTCGCTCATGGCATGGCGGGCAGATCCGCGGCGGGGGCGGGCACGTCGAGCGACACCTCGGTTCCGCTGCCGGGGCGGGATTGGACCTCGACCCGCGCGCCGATGCGCTGGGCGCGCTCTCGCATGATGTGCAGGCCCACGTGGGTGTCGGCGTCGCGCGCGCCGTCGGTCGAGAAACCCTGGCCGTTGTCGCGCACGGTGAAGCGCCAGCGCGGCCCGCGCTGCACGCCCACCGACACCTCGCTCGCGCCGGCGTGCTTGCGCACGTTGGACAACGCCTCCTGCACCACATGCAGCACCTGGAGCTGGGTGTCCGGCGGCAGGGCCACGCCATGGCCCTGCAGGTCCAGGCGCGCGTTCAGGCCGCTTTGCAGCTCGAACTTGCGCAGCGTGGTGCGCAGCGCGTCCTCGATGTCGCCATCGGGCGTGCGGGTCCGGAAGTGCACCAGCAGTTCGCGCACGTCGTTGGTGCTCTCGCGCACACCGGCCTCGATCTCCTCGATGATGGCCGGCACCGCGGCCTCGTCGCCCCGCTGCACGGCGGCCTTGAGCAAGGCGACCTGGATCTTCAGGAAGGACAGCGCCTGCGCGATGGAGTCGTGCAGCTCGCGCGCGAGCAGGCCGCGCTCCTCGCTCACCGCGGCTTCGCGCAGCAGGGCCTGCACGCGCAGGTTCTCGGCCGCATTGGCCAGGTGGCCCGCCAGCGCGTCGTACAGGCCGCGGTCGTCCTCGCCCAGCAGGGCTTCATGGCGATAGAACAGGTTCACTTCGCCCAGCAGGTACGCCTGGTGACGAATGGGTATGCCGATCAGGCAGACGTAGCCCTCCTGCGCGCAACCGCCCAGGCGCCGGTCTTCGGCGGTGGCGATGGGGATCACGCGCGTGCGCGCCGTGGCCGCGGGCTGGCCGCAGGCGCACTCGCCGGCCTCCAGGCAGCGCTCGTCTTCCACCAGCTGCTGGGGCAGGCAGTCGCTGGCGAGCATGAAGTAGCGCCGCGAGCCCTCGTCGCTCCAGCGGATGGCCACCGCGTCGGCGCCGCTCACGGCGCGCAGCTTGCGCGCGAAGCCGCGCGCCAGTTCATCGAGCGTGCGCGCGTTGACGATGAGCGAGCTCACTTCGTACAGCGCCGCCAGGCGCGCGCGCTTGGCCTCGAGGTCGCGCGTCTTGGCCTGCACCTGCCGCTCCAGGCCGTGGTACAGCCCCTGCAGGGTCTGCGCCATGTGGTTGAACCCGGCCGCCAGCTCGGCGAACTCCTGGTGCGAGTCCACCTCCACGCGCGCGGTGAAGTCGCCCGCCTCGATCTGGCGCAGGCCGGCCCGCAGCCGTTTGAGAGGGTGGATCACGAACAGCTGGCCCACATAGAGCGAGACCACGGCCGCGGCCACCGCCATGGCCATCATGACGAACTGGAACAGGTTGAGCACCGCCGTGTAGCGCGCCATGGTGGATTCCATGGCGCGCACCAGGGCGTCGATGCGTTCGACCAGGCCGTCGATGCGCGCCGTGAGCGCCGTGGCCTCGCGCCCGGCGTCGCCCGGGGCGGTCCACAGCGGACGCAGGGCCTCCCACCGTCCCTGGATATCGGCGAAATGCCCTCGGCTGGCCTCGCTCCAGGGCACGGCCAGCGGGCGCTGCGGGTCGCCCTGGTCGAGCAGCGCCAGCGTGCGGTCGACCTCGGCCACGAGCAGGGGCACCTGGGCGGGATCGCGCCCGCCCTGCCAGGCGCTGGCCAGGCGCCAGGCCTGCATGCGCAGGCGCCCGGCCTCGTTGACCGCGGCCGCGCCGCCTTCGATCTGGCGCGTGACCCACATCGTCAGGCCGATGGACAGCAGCGCCAGCAGCAGCAGCGCCAGGCCGATGAGCACGAACTTGGTGGAGAGCTGGCGAGGCCAGGCTCGGGCAACGGAAGGCATGGTGACAGCAAAGGGTGCCTTGGCATTGTCGGCCCGGCCCCGCGCGCTGTCCACGCACCGCCGGGGTCGTGGCCGGGCCATCGTTCTTCCGGAGGATGGCGGGCGCGGGGCACCTTCCACGGAAGGATGGTGGAGCGCACCCGTCGGCGGCACAGTGTCCTGGTCGGCCGGCCCGCACGGCCGGCCCCTTCCCTGTCTTGACCGCGCCCCGCCATGGCACACGCTCCCCGCCCCATCCCCCTGGCCGCCGCCCGGCCGGCACCGCTCGAACCGGCCGCCCTGCGCTGGCGCCCCGTCCACCTGATGCGGGCGCCGCACCGGCTGGCCTTCGCCGGCGCCACCGCGGTGCTGGTACTGGGCTCGCTGTGGTGGCTGTGGGTGCAGTGCGCCCGGCTCGGCTGGCTGCCGGCGGGGCCGCTGGCGGTGTCGCCCAGCCTGGGGCATGGCGCGCTCATGGTGCATGGCTTCATGCCGCTGTTCTTCACCGGCTTCCTGTTCACGGCCGGCCCCAAGTGGCTGGGCGTGGACGGGCCCGCGGCGCGCGCCGTGCTGCCCGCGGTGGCGCTGCAGGCCCTGGCCTGGCCGTTGTGGCTGCTCGGTGTCCATCTGTCGGTCCGGCTGGCGGTGCTGGCCTTGCTGCTGGCCGCCGCCGGGCAGGCGCTGGCCGGCGCGCGCTTCCTGGGGCTGCTGCGCGCCAGCGACGCCGACGACACCGTGCACGCCCGGCTGGTCGCGCTGGGCTGGGCCGTGGGCGCGCTCACGCTGCTGGGCCTGGCCTGGGGCGTGGGACACGACGATCCCGAGGCCGCGCGGCGTTGGCTGCACACCGGGCTGTGGGGCTTCGTGGCGCTGGTCTACGTGACGGTCGTGCACCGCATGGTGCCCTTCTTCACCTCCAGCGCCCTGCCGCTGGTGCGGCTGTGGCGGCCGATGTGGGTGTTGTATGTCCTGGTCGCCACGGTGGCACTCAAGACCCTGGGGCCCTGGCTCACCTGGGCGGGCCTGGACGCCACCGCCTGGGGCGCCTTCGAGGGCTTCGCGCTGCTGGTGGCCGGCTTCGTGCTGCTGTGGCTGGCCTTCGTGTGGAGCCTGGTGCAAAGCCTGGCGGTCCGGCTGCTGGCGATGCTCCACCTGGGCTTCGTCTGGCTGGGCCTGGGGCTGTCGATCGACGGCCTCGGGCAGATCTGGGCGTGGATCGGCGGCGCGCCCGTGGCGCCGCTGGCGGCGCTGCACGCCACCACCATGGGGTTCCTGGGCTCGCTCATGCTGGCCATGGTCACGCGGGTGGCCTGTGGCCACGGCGGCCGCGCGCTGGTGGCCGATCGCCTGTCCTGGTCCGCCTTCCTGCTGCTGCAGTTGGCGACGCTGCTGCGCATCGCCGCGGCGGTGGCGCCACCGGCCTGGGTGGGCGGCCTGACCGCCGCCACCGCCGGGCTGTGGCTGCTGGCGGTCGGGCCTTGGGGACTGCGGCTGCTGCGCTGGTACGGGCAGCCCCGACCGGATGGGCGCCCGGGCTGAGCCCGCCCCCGCACGGGGGCCCCGCCGTGGCACCATTGACGGGCGGCGTGGCCCGGTCGCTCAAGAACGCCGGCCAACCGCCGAAAACCCGGCAGGGCACGCGCCTGGCGCAGGCCCGGACCTTTCCGATCGCCCCTGGAGCGCGCCATGACGCCATCCCCGCTGAACCCGGCGCCCCGGCGCCACAAGATCCTCATCGTCGACGACGACCCGGGCATGGTGCACCTGCTGGCGCGCACCCTGCTCGACATCGCGCAGCTGCATTTCGCGGTGCGCGGCGACGACGCCCTGACCAAGCTGGCCCAGCACCAGCCCGACCTGCTGGTCATTGACGCCGAGCTGCCCGACCTCAATGGCTACGAGGTGATCGCCCGCATGCGCGAGAAGCCGGCGCTGGCCCACACCAAGGTGGTGATGGTGACCTCGCACAACACCGCCTCGTACCGCCAGCGCGCGTTCGAGGCCGGTGTGCTCGACTTCTTCACCAAGCCGATCGACCGCGACCTGATCCGCCTGCGGCTGGAGCAGATCCTCAACGGCGACGCCATGGAGTACATCGAGCTCGACGAGCGCCCGCTGCCGATGCGCCAGGCTGCCGCGAGCGCTCCGGCGCCCGTGGCCGCGCCGGCCCGGGCCCCGGCACCCGCGCCCGCCCCCATGGCGGCACCCGTGGCCGCCGCGGTGGATGTGAACGCCATCACCTCCGAGTTGTTCGAGCGCATCTCGGCCATCCTGCTGCAGGCCGAGACGCTGCGCGAGCGCGTGCCCGCCGGCGCGAGCGCGGCCGAGCTCTACCCCGTGCAACGCATCCAGGAAGAGTGTGCCGAGGTGATCCAGCTGCTGGTCACCATCAGCGGCGAGGACTGAGCCCCGCGCTCAGGCCTTCAGCGAAAACCCCGCGATCCGCTTGTAGTTTTCGGAAATCTCGCGCAACGCGTCCTGGCTGATCAGGTCGTCGATGCGCGTGAAGGGCTGGCCGCCGCTGAGCTCGTCGGCCTTCATGATGATGAAGTCCGGCGGCAGCGTGCGGTTGGTCTCCACCACCTTCGCCGTCGCCGGCCGGCGCGCGGCCTCGTAGCGGCGCAGCGCGGCCTCGGGGTCCGCCGGCGTGGCGGCGAGCTCATCGGCCAGGGTGCGCGCGTCGATCAGCGCCTGGGCCGAGCCGTTGGAGCCGCGCGGGTACATGGGGTGGGCGGCGTCGCCCATCAGCGTCACGCGGCCCTCGCCCCAGTGGGACAAGGCGTCCTTGTCGACCATGGGGTACTCGAACACCTGTTGCGCGCCCTGGATGAGCGCGGGCACGTCGAGCCAGTCGTAGCGCCAGGCCTCGAAGATCGGCAGGAAGTCCTGCATCCGACCGGGCTTGTTCCAGTCGTTCATGGGCGCGCGCGGGTCGCGGATCTCGGCCACCCAGTTGATGAGCTGGTTCCCCTGGCCGTCCACGTTGTCGACGATCGGGTAGATCACCATCTTGCCGGTGTCGATGCTGCCGATGCGCAGATAGCTCTTGCCATCCAGGATGGGCTTGTGCACCGTGACGCCGCGCCAGGTGTTGATGCCGGCGTAGCAGACGGGGTCCTGGGGATGGAAGTGGCGGCGGACCACCGAGTTCACGCCGTCGCAGGCGACCACCAGGTCGGCACGCGCGGCCGCGCCGTTCTCGAAGCGCAGCGTGGCGCCCCGCGCGTCGGGCTCGATCGCCACGCAGCGGTGGCCGGTGAGCAGGCGCTGCGCGCCCAGTCGCTGAACCGCGGCGCGCCAGAGCGCGCCATGCAGCTTGCCGCGGTGAATGCCCAGTTCGGGCAGCGGGTAGCCCGCGTGGCGGCCGCGCGGTTCGCTGTACACATACTGGCCCCAGCGGTTGAAGAACACGCTCTCGCGGTTCTCGATCGCCATGGCCTCCAGCTCGGCGCTCAGGCCCAGGGCGTACAGTTCGCGCATGGCGTGCGGCAGCAGCGTGATGCCCACACCCAGCTCCTTCACCTCGGCCACACCCTCGTACACCTCGCAGGCCAGCCCGCGCTGCTTCAGGCCCAGCGCGAACGCCAGGCCGGCGATGCCGCCGCCCACCACCGCGATCTTCATCGTGTCGCCCGCTTTCATTGGACAAGCCTCCGTTCGGCGCAGCGCGTCGCTTCGCGCCAGGGGAACGGCCCGGCGGCGCTCATTCGGCCTTGATGCCCTGCGCCTTGATCAGCGCGGCCCAGCGGTCCGCGTCCCGGGCCACCAGCTTCGCGAAGCCGTCGGGCGTGTCGCTCGCCGGGTCCATGCCCTGCCCTTCGAAGGCCTTCTTCACGTCCTCGGCGCGCAGGATGTCGTTGATCTCGCGGTTGAGCGCGGCCACCTGCGCGGCGGGCATGCCCTTGGGCGCGAAGATGCCGTACCACATGTCCACGTTCACCTCGCCGGCCTTGGCCTCGCTCAGCGTGGGCAGGTCGGGCAGCAGCGGGTGGCGCTTGTCGCTGCCGATGCCCAGGGCCACCAGGCGGCCGCTGCGCACCTGCGGCAGCGCCACGTGGATGGGCAGGAACATGGCGTCCACCTGCCCGCCGATCATGTCGGTGACCGCCGGGCCCGTGCCGCGGTAGGGGATGTGCGTGAGGAAAACCTTGGCGGTGTTCTTGAACAGCTCCATCGACAGGTGGTGCGGCGTGCCCACGCCCGGCGAGGCGTAGTTCAGCTTGCCCGGCGCCTGCTTCGCGGCGGCGATCAGATCGGCCGCCGTCTTGAAGCCCGAGCGCGGGTGCGTCACCAGGATGAGCTGGCCCCAGCTCGTCAGGCCCACCGGCTGCAGGTCGCGCACCGGGTCGAAGGGCATTTGCGGGTACAGGCTGCGGTTCATCACCAGCGTGTTCACGCTCACCAGCAGAGTGCTGCCATCGGGCGCGGCGCGCACCACGGCCTCGGTGCCGATGTTGCCGGAAGCGCCCGCGCGGTTCTCCACCACCACCGGGCGCTTGAGGCGCTCGGACAGCTTCGGGCCCACGGTGCGGGCGATCAGGTCGATGCCGGTGCCCGGGGTAAAGGGCACGATCAGGCGCAGCGGGCCTTCCTGCGCGGCGCTCAGGCCCGCCGTGGCCAGCAGCGCGGCGGCGACGAGGCCGCGGCGCAGGAACGAGAAATCGGCAACCATGGACGACCTCCTATCGTTAGCATGCTATTGATGTTGGCGGAAGTTCGCCCCCCGCACATCCGTAGAATCCCGCTCGTCCGACGAACATCATGACCCTGACCGATCTCTACCAGCGCCCCGGCTTTCTGCTGCGCCGCACCCACCAGATATCGGCGGCGGTGTTTGAAAACGCCTGCGCGAGCGTGGGCCTGACGCCGGCGCAGTACGGTGTGCTCACCGTGGTGGCGGCCGAACCCGGGTTGGACCAGACGCGGCTGTCTCGCGCCCTGGCCTTCGACAAGGTGACCGTCATGCGCGTGCTCAAGGGCCTTGAGGAGCGCGGCCTGGTGAGGCGCGAGCGCTCGTCCGTGAGCCGGCGCCAGATGACGGTAAGCCTGACCGGCGACGGCGAGGCACTGCTGGCCGCCGCGCGAGAGCCGGCCGAGCGCGCCTACCAGCGCCTGCTGTCGCCGCTCACGCCGGCGCAGCGCGGCCAGTTGATCGAACTGCTGCAGACCCTGACCGAAGGCCTGGCGGACGAGGCGCGCGCGCCTTTCGTGCCGCTGGAAGCCAGCGTCCCCGCGGCCGGAGAACCACGGGCGCGCACGCGCAACACCCCTACCTGAGGGGCCCGCGGCCCAAGGGCCGGGGAACCGGGAGACTCAGCGGTCGCGGCGGCCGCGCGGGCCACCCGCGCGCTCGCCGAAGCCGCCACCGCGCGGGCCGCCGAAACCGCCCTCGCGCGCACCGCCACCGGCGTTGGGGCGCTGGCCCCAGCCGCGCGCCTGGGCCGGGCGGTCGTCGCGCGAGAAGCGCACGTCGCCACGCGGGGCGCGCGTGTCGTTGTTGTAGGGCGCGCGCGGCTCCTGTTGGTACGGCGCGCGCGAATCGCCGCGCGCGGGGCGGGCGTCGCCCTGGAAGGGGCGGCCCTCGCCTTGGAAAGGCCGGCCCTCGCCACGGAAGGGGCGCGCCTCAGCGTAGGGCGCACGGCCTTCGCCGCGCGACGGGCCCCAGCCCTCGCCCCGGCCAGCGGGACGGCCACCCGGCCGGCCGCCACCGCCGCGGCGCTCGGACGACCAGCCGTCGCGGCGCGGCGCGGGCGGGCGCTCGCGCGGCTCCAGGCCCGGCACCACCTCGGCCTTGAAGCGCTGCTGGGTGTAGGCCTCGATGTCGGCGATGCGGCGGCGGTCGCGGAATTCGGCGAAGGTCACGGCCAGGCCGTCTCGGCCGGCGCGACCGGTGCGGCCAATGCGGTGCGTGTAGTCCTCGGCCTTCATGGGCAAGCCGAAGTTGAAGACGTGCGTGATGGTGGGCACATCGATGCCGCGCGCGGCCACGTCGGTGGCCACCAGGATCTGCACCTGGCCGTTGCGCAGCGCCATCAGGCGGCGGTTGCGCAGCCCCTGGCTGAGCGCGCCGTGCAGGGCCACGGCCGCGAAGCCGGCCTGCTGCAGTTCGCCGGCCAGGCCGTCGCACTCGATCTGCGTGCTGGCGAAGACGATGGCCTGGTCGATGGAGGCGTCGCGCAGCCAGTGGTCGAGCAGCTTGCGCTTGTGATCGGCGTGGTCGGCCCAGAACAGCACCTGCTTGATGTTGGCGTGCTGCTCCTGCGGGCTGTCGATCTGCACCTTCTGCACGTGCTTGCCGTTGTCGTGCATCACGCGCATGGCCAGCTGCTGGATGCGCGGCGCGAAGGTGGCGCTGAACATCATGGTCTGGCGGCGCTGGGCGGTCAGGGCGTTGATCTCGGCCAGGTCGTCGGAGAAGCCGAGGTCGAGCATGCGGTCGGCCTCGTCGACGACGAGGAACTGCACCTGGTCGAGCTTGAGCTGCATGGAGCGCTGGAGGTCGAGCAGTCGGCCCGGCGTGGCGACCACCAGGTCGGCGTTTTGCAGCTTGGCGATCTGCAGCTGGTAGGGCATGCCACCCACCACGCTGGCGATGCGCAGGCCGCGGCAGTGGCGCACCAGGTCGATGGCGTCGTGCGCCACCTGCTGCGCCAGCTCGCGCGTGGGGCACAGCACCAGCGCGCCCGGCGTGGCGGCCTTGAAGTGGCGCGGCAGCAGCGGGTTCTTGCGCTTGGGCGCCTTGGGCGGCACCTCGCCGCGCAAGGCGGCCTCGACCGCCAGGCGCTCGCGCTCGGCGCGCTCGGCCGTTTCGCGCGCGGCCTGCTGCTGGATCAGGGTGTGCAACACGGGCAGCAGGAAGGCCGCCGTCTTGCCGCTGCCGGTCTGGCTGGAGACCATCAGGTCGGCGTAGCGCTCGGCGCCCTCGGCCTTGATGGCCAGGGGCATCACACGCGCCTGCACCGCCGTGGGCTGGGTGAAGCCGAGGTCGGCCACGGCAGCCACCAGTTCGGGGGCCAGGCCCAGCGCGGCAAAAGCGCTGGCGTCCACGGGAGCCGTGGTTTCCACCGGGGCCGTGGATTGTTGTTCGGGAGAGATCGCGGGCGAGGTCTCGCCGCGCGCTTCGAAAGCGTCGCTCATGTCAGTTCCTGCGCCCCGCAAAAGCAATGGGGCGCCAATGACCGAATGCCGCGCGAAGGGGAGTTTCAGGCCCCGGGGCGTCGGATCCGTTCGTGGTTACACAACATCAACCACAAACGGTCCGCCCGGAAGCGGTGGCCCCTGCTCGCTCGCGTCGGATGGCGGGCGGTGTTCGGGGGCCGGGGTGTGTGAGGCCAATGCACAAAGGGCTTCGCCGTTACCAGCGAAGCCCGCTATTCTCGCACAAATTCGGGAAAACCCGAAGCCCTGCACCCATCAGGACATGACTGCGGCCACCAGATGGAACAGCAGCGCGGCCAGAACCGCCGTGGCCGGCACGGTCACGATCCAGGCCGCCACGATGCGCATGACCACCGATCGCTTGACGATTTCCTTCTTGTAGGCCTTCTTGAAGGCCTTGCGTTCGCCCTTGGCGAACACCGCGCCGTCCAGGCCGCGCACCTTGGCGCGCTGCTTCATCTCGGCCAGCATCTGCTTCTTTTCCTGCACCTCGGCGGCCTCGAAGCGCTGCATGTAGGCCTCGACCTCCTCGCGGTCGGCGCCCTGGTGGCCGGCGCGCACCACGGCCTCCATCTTGGCGTAGTTCACCTTGAGCAACTCGCGCAGGAAGCCCACGCCGAACACCGCGCCAATGGAAATGTGCGTGGTCGACACCGGCATGCCCAGCTGCGAGGCGACGATCACCGTGAGCGTGGCGGCCATCGCGATGGCGTAGGCGCGCATCTGGTCGAGTTCGGTGATTTCCTTGCCGACGGTGCGGATGAGCTTGGCCCCATACAGCGCCAGGCCGACCGCCAGGCCCAGCGCGCCCAGCACCATGATCCACAGGGGCGTGCCGGCCTTGGTGGCGATGGCACCGGCCTTCACCGCCTCGAAGATCGCGGCCAGGGGGCCGATGGCGTTGGCCACGTCGTTGGCGCCGTGGGCGAAGCTCAGCAGCGCGGCCGAGCAGATCAGCGGCCAGGTGAAGAGGTGATTGACGCCATCCTTGGAGTTCTCCTGGCGCAGCGCGATGCGCTCGATGGGTTTGCGGATGAGGCCCCACACCAGCGCCGCCGTGCCCAGGCCGACGATCACGGCCACGGGGAAGGGCACCTTGACGATCTGGTTCACGCCCTTGAGCAGCATGTAGGTGGTGTAGGACCACACCATCAAGGCGATCAGCGCCGGCACCACGCGCGCGGCCGCCTCCGTCTTCTCGGTGCGGTAGGTGACGCTGCGCTTGATGACATAGAGGAACAGGGCAGCGAACAGCGCGCCCGACAGCGGAGACACCACCCAACTGACGACAATGGCGCCGATGGTCGGCCAATGCACCAGCCCCCAGCCCCCGGCGGCGATGCCTGCGCCCATGACCGCGCCGATGATGGAATGCGTGGTGGACACCGGCGCGCCCAGCGCCGTGGCCAGGTTCAGCCAGAGCGCGCCGGCCAGCAGCGCGGCGAACATGACCCAGGCGAACAGCGTGGGGTCGGTGATGTCGGCCGGATTGATGATGCCGCCCTTGATGGTGCCCACGACCTCGCCGCCCGCGACGATGGCGCCCAGCGCCTCGAACACCGCCGCGACGACGATTGCCCAGCCCATGGTCATGGCACCCGAGCCCACGGCCGGGCCCATGTTGTTGGCCACGTCGTTGGCGCCGATGTTCATGGCCATGTAGGCGCCGACGGCCGCCGAGACGATCAGCAGCCAGACCGCCGTGCGGCTCAGGCCGGCGTCGGCCGCGCCGGTGAGCGAGGCGTACAGCCCCACAAGCAAGAGAAAGGCCACCGCGGTGGCCAGTTGCAGCGTCTCGAAGTGGCGCTCAATGAAGGGGCGGGATTTCTTTTTCATGTGAAATCGGCGTGAAAGTCACTTTATTGTCATGCAAGGCCGGGGTGACGGACCCGCAAGGGGGGGCGGCGGTGGCATCGGGCAACCCCGCCGCCGGCAGGGGCCGGCAAGGCACGGACCCGGCCCGATCAGCGCAGAAACCGCGCGCGGTAGTGCTCGAGTTCGTCAATGGATTCGTGCACGTCGGCCAGGGCGGTGTGCAGCTGGCGCTTCTTGAAGGCGTCGACCACTTCGGGGCGCCAGCGCTTGGCCAGTTCCTTCAAGGTGCTCACATCGACGTTGCGGTAGTGCAGGTAGGCCTCGAGCCGGGGCATGTACTTCACCAGGAAGCGGCGGTCCTGGCCGATGGTGTTGCCACACAGGGGTGCGCTGTTCTTCGGCACGTAGCGCGAGATGAAGTCGATGAGCTGCTGCTCGGCCTCGGCCTCGCTCACCGTGCTGGCGCGCACCTTGTCGATGAGACCGCTGCGGCCGTGCGTGCCCTTGTTCCAGGCATCCATGGCGTTGAGCAGCTCATCGCTCTGGTGGACCACGATGACGGGGCCTTCGATGCGCGGCGTGAGCTGCGGGCCGGTCACCACCACCGCGATTTCCAGCAGGCGCTCCTTCTCGGGATCGAGACCGCTCATTTCGCAGTCGATCCAGACCAGGTTCTGGTCACTCTTGGCGAGCGTGGGCACTTCGGGGGCGGCGATGTCGGCGGGATTGGAGGTCATCCCGCGATTTTCCGTCATCCGCCGGCCCCGGCGGGCCGGCGGGGGCACCGGTAGACTGGCGCCTTCATGGACACCGCTTCCCTCGCTTTCACCGCCCTCTTCTGCGCCCTGCTGGTGCTGGGCCTGCTGACCCGCTTCGCCCTCGCCAGCCGCCAGATCCGCCACGTGGCCCGCCACCGCGATCAGGTGCCCGCGCCCTTCGACGCCACCATCCCGCTCGACGCCCACCGCAAGGCCGCCGACTACACCATCGCCAAGACGCGCTTCGGCCTGCTCAGCACCGCCTTCGAGACCGCCCTGCTGATCGGCTGGACCCTGCTCGGCGGCCTGAACGCGCTCAACCTCGGCCTGCTCGACTGGCTGGGCCCTGGCCTGTGGCAGCAGCTCGCGCTGATCACCGCCTTCGCGCTCATCGGCGGCCTGCTGGGCCTGCCCTTCTCCTGGTACGCCACCTTCCGGCTGGAGGAGCGCTTCGGCTTCAACAAGATGGGCCTGGGCCTGTGGGTCGCCGACGGACTCAAGGGCGCGTTGATCGGCGCGGCCATCGGCCTGCCGCTGGCCGCGCTGGTGCTCTGGCTCATGGGCGCCGCCGGCAGCACCTGGTGGCTCTGGGCCTGGGGCGTGTGGATGGTCTTTAACCTGCTGGCCCTGGTGCTCTACCCCACGCTCATCGCGCCGCTGTTCAACCGCTTCGAGCCGCTGGCCGACGACGCCGTCAAGGCCCGCGTCAACGCCCTCATGGCGCGCTGTGGCTTCTCGGCCCAGGGCCTGTTCGTCATGGACGGCAGCAAGCGCAGCGCGCACGCCAACGCCTACTTCACCGGCTTCGGCGCGGCCAAGCGCGTGGTGTTCTTCGACACCCTGCTCAAGCAGCTCAACCCCGACGAGATCGACGCCGTGCTCGCGCACGAGCTCGGCCACTACCGCCTGCGCCACATCACCCAGCGCGTGCTGCTGCTGTTCGCGCTCAGCTTCGTGGGCTTCGCGGCCCTGGGCTGGGCGGCCTCGCAGGCCTGGTTCTTCACCGGCCTCGGCGTGGAGCCCGACCTGCGCGCGCCCAACGACGCGCTCGCGCTCATCCTCTTCCTGCTGGTGGTGCCGCTGTTCACCTACTTCCTGTCGCCGCTGGCCGCGCAGCTGTCGCGCCGGCACGAGTTCGAGGCCGACGCCTTCGCCAAGGACAAGACGCGCGGAGTCGACCTCGCCAGCGCCCTGCTCAAGCTGTACCAGGACAACGCCAGCACGCTCACGCCCGACCCGCTGTACGCGCGCTTCTACTATTCCCACCCCCCCGCCAGCGAACGCCTGGCCCGCCTGACCGCCGCCTGAGAGCGCCTGACCATGCACCCCATCCACCAGAACCGCCGCGCGCTCAACGCCACCGAGATCGTCACCCAGCTCAGCCAGCTCAACGGCAGCGAGGCCGACGGCTGGAAACTGATCGACGGCGCCATCGAGCGCACCTTCCGCTTCGCCAACTACCACGAGACCATGGCCTTCGTGAACGCCATGGCCTGGATCGCCCACCGCGAGGACCACCACCCCGACGCGGCCTTCGGCTACAACCGCTGCACCCTGCGCTTCAATACGCACGACGTGAACGGCGTCTCGGTCAGCGACTTCCATTGCGCGGCGGCGGTCAACGCCTTGCTCGCGTCCTGATGGGCGGCACGCGCCTGGCCCGTGTGGTGGCGGCCCATGGCCGCCATTGCCTGGTCGAGGACGAGAACGGCCAGCGCACCCTGTGCCACCCCCGCGGCAAGAAAAGCGCCGTGGTCGTGGGCGACATCGTCGCCTGGCAGCCCAGTGGCGACGAGGGCAGCATCGAACGCATCGAGACCCGGCGCAACCTCTTCTACCGCCAGGACGAGATGCGCACCAAGGCCTTCGCGGCCAACCTCGACCAGGTGCTGATCCTGCTCGCCGCGGAGCCCGTGTTCTCCGAGGCCCAGCTCACGCGCGCCCTGCTCGCGGCCGAGGCCGAGGGCATCAGCGCCTGCATCGTGCTCAACAAACAAGACCTGGGCGAGTCCTTCGACCAGGCCTGGGCGCGGCTCGAGCCCTACCGGCGCATGGGCACGCCCGTGCTGCCGCTGGGCCTTCACGACGGCCACGGGCTGGACGCCCTGCGCCAGCGCCTGACCGGCCGCCACACGCTGGTGCTGGGCCCTTCCGGCGTGGGCAAGAGCACGCTGGTCAACCGGCTGGTGCCCGAGGCCGGCGCGCAGACCGGCGAGATCTCGCGCGCCCTCAACACCGGGCGCCACACCACGACCGCCACCACCTGGTACTGGCTGGAGCCGGCGCGCGAAAGCGCGCTCATCGACTCGCCGGGCTTCCAGGAATTCGGCCTGCACCACCTTGAGGCCGAACGACTCGCGCAGCTCATGCCCGACCTGCGCGCCGCGCTGGGCGATTGCCGCTTCTACAACTGCACGCACCGGCACGAGCCGGGCTGCGGCGTGCGCGCCCACGTGGGCGCCGATCCGGCGGCGGACCCGCTGGCCATCGACCAGAACCGCTACCGGCTCTACGACGAACTGTTCGATGAGCTGAGCAACAAGCGGACGTATTGACCGGCCCACCCCTGCCGCGCGGCGCGCGATCCCCTCAAGGGCGCGCGCCCGCGGCCCAGCAAAACCGGTTCAGTGGCGCGTCGACCCGCGCGGCCTACACCCGCGCCAGCGTGAGCAGCGCCAGCAGCAGCATCCACAGCACCACCGCGCGCCACACCAGGCCCACCACGCTGCCCAGGTGGGCGAGCTGGGGCTCGGGGCGCGCGCCGGGGTCGGTCTCGTCCGGGGGCGGGGCCGCCGGGTCCTGCGGCGTCAGGCGCACGTTGATGGCGCCCGAGGTGGCCGCCAGCACCACGCCGTCGCTGCCCGGCGCGAAGCGCTCGGCGTCGGCGCGCCAGCTGGCCACGGCTTCCTCGAAATTGCCCACCACCGCGAAGCCCAGGGCCGTGACGCGCGCGGGCACGTGGTCGATCCAGCGCCAGGCCGTGGCCGCGGCGCGGCGCAGCGCCGCGCTGGGCGTGCCGTCGGGGCGCTCGCGCCAGTTGCGCGACAGGTACTCGGCCAGCCGGTAGAACACCGCGCCCGCCGGCCCCAGGCCGATCACCCAGAACACCAGGAAGCACACGAACACGCCGAACACGTGGCGGTGCGCGGCCAGCACGGAGTGCTCGATCACCTGGCGCAGCAACTCGGTGCGCGGCAGGGTGCTGGCGTCCACGCGCAGCCAGCGCGCCAGTTGCTCGCGCGCGCCACGCTCATCGCCGTCCTCCAGGCTGCGGCGGATTTCGCTGAAGTGGTGGCTGAACTGGCGAAAACCCAGGGTCACGTAGAGCACCGCCACCGTCCAGACCAGGGCCAGCACGCCGCTGAGCTCCCACAGGGCGTGGTAGATCAGCGCCGCCAGCGCCGCCGGCACGCCCACGGCCAGCAGCCAGGCCAGCCACCCATGCGAGGACTGGCCCGCATCGAGGTTGCGGCGCACGCCGCGGCCCCAGGCGCGCAGACCGGCGTGCACGGGGTTGTCGAACGACAGGGGACGGGCCTGCTCGATGAGCAGCGCCAGCAGAATGGCCAGAAAACCCATGGGCCGATGATAGTGGGCACACGCGCCCCTCCGCTCAACAGACGCGACCGCGCCGCGCGCCAGGCCCCGGTCAGGCCGTGAGCAGGCGGTACAGGTTGCGCAGCATGCCCGCCGTGGCGCCCCAGATGAAGCGCTCGCGCTGGCCGTCGTGCCAGGGCATGGAGTACCACTCGCGCGCGGTACCGTCGAAATTCATGAGGTGGCGGCGGTGGTGGCGCGGGTCCATCAGGAAGCGCAGCGGCACCTCGAAGACGTCGTCCACCTCGTGCGGGTTGGGCTTGAGCGTGAAGCCGGGCCGCACCAGCGCCACCACCGGCGTCACGTGGAAGGCGGTGCCAGTGATGTAGACCGGCAACGTGCCCAGCACCTCCACGTTCTGCGGCGGCAGGCCGACCTCTTCGTCGGCCTCGCGCAGGGCGGCGGCAATGGCGTCGGCGTCCTGCGGATCGACCTTGCCGCCCGGGAAGGCGATCTGGCCCGAGTGCGTGGACAGGGTGGCGGTGCGCTGGGTGAGCAGCAGGTTGAGCTCGTCGCGCACCACCAGGGGCAGCAGCACGGCTGCGTCGGCCGGCTCGCGCTCGGCGAAGCGGCGCTCGCGCCACAGCTCGGGTGTCCAGACCGGCGGCGCCTCGAACAGCGCGCGCAGGCCGTCGGGCGTGAGGCGGTGCGGCGACGGCGGCGGCAGGCCTTCGCTCGCCCCCGTGGCCACCACCGGCACGGTGCGGGGATCGAAGGGCGGGATGCGGACGATGGGTTCGGTCATGGACACAAAAAAGCCGCTCCATGGAGCGGCTTTTGCGCGGTGCCGGATCAGGCGCCCAGCTTTTCCTTGATGCGGGCCGACTTGCCGCTGCGCTCGCGCAGGTAGTACAGCTTGGCGCGGCGCACGTCGCCGCGGCGCTTGACCTCGATCTTGGCGATCAGCGGGCTGTACAGCGGGAAGGTCCGCTCCACGCCTTCGCCGCTGGAGATCTTGCGCACGATGAAGCTGGAGTTGAGGCCCCGGTTGCGGCGGGCGATCACGACGCCTTCGTAGGCCTGCACGCGCTTGCGGGTGCCTTCGATGACGTTGACGCTGACGATCACGGTGTCGCCGGGGGCGAAGGGCGGGATGGTCTTGCCGAGGCGGGCAATCTCTTCCTGCTCGAGGGTCTGGATGAGGTTCATGTTTCCTGTTCCACGATCGTGGCCGCGCTGCACTGAAGGCCGCGAATCCGTGGGTCAGGACTGACTGAGGAAACGGTCGCGGCGGCCGGCCAGAGGATCGAAAAGCCCACCATTATAGCCAGACCCGCCAGAGCGGGGAATCCGGACCGCCGGCTCAGCCCAGGCCGCGCAGAAAGCGCTCGTCGTCCGGCCCCAGCCGGCCCTCGGCCCGGGCCCGGGCGATCAGGTCCGGCCGCTGGCGCGCGGTCAGCGCCAGCCGCTGCTCGCGGCGGTAGCGCTCGATCTGCCCGTGGTGCCCACCCAGCAGCACCGGTGGCACGCCCAGGGGGCCGTGCGGGCCCTGCCAGACCTCGGGCCGGGTGTGGTGCGGGCTGTCGAGCAGGCCGTCTAGCGCGGGGTTGAAGCTGTCCTGCTGGTGGCTGCCCTCGTCGCCCAGCACGCCGGGCTGCAGGCGAGCCACGGCGTCCAGCAGGGCCATGGCGGGGATTTCGCCGCCCGAGAGCACGAAATCGCCCAGGCTGAGCTGCAGGTCGACGCAGGCGTCGATGAAGCGCTGGTCGATGCCCTCATAGCGGCCGCAGACCAGCACCGCGCCCCGCGGCCCGGCGGCCCAGGCCTCGACGCCCGCGTGGTCCAGCCGCTCACCGACGGGCGAGAACAGCACCACGGGCGCGCGCTGGCCCTCGGGCTCGGCGCGCTCGGCCCGGATGGCCTGCAGGCAGCGCCACAGCGGCTCGGCCATCATGACCATGCCCGGGCCGCCACCGAAGGGGCGGTCGTCCACGCGCCGGTAGTTGCCCTCGGCGAAATCGCGCGGGTTCCACAGGCGCACGTCGACTTGCTTCGATTCGAAGGCCCGCCGGTTGATGCCGTGCGCCAGGAAGGGCTGGAACAGCTCGGGGAACAGGGTGATGACGTCGAAGCGCATGGGCGCCTGCCCCGCTCAGTAGTCTTTTTGCCAGTCGGCGGTGATGCGCCCAGCGGCGCGGTCCACGTCGTCGATGTAGGCGGCCACGAAGGGGATCATCCGCTCGGCGGCGCGCTCCTCGCCGTCCACCGTCTCGAGGTACTCGAGCACCAGCACCGAGGTCGGTCCCGTGCTCACGAGGTCGCGCACCACGCCCAGGTCCTCGCCCTCGCGGTTGACCACCCGCAGGCCGATCAGGTCGACCCAGTAGTACTCGCCCTCTTCGGGCTCGGGAAAGGCGCTGCGCGGCAGGCTGATGCGGCAGCCCTTGAGCGACTCCGCCAGGTTGCGGTCGTCGACGCCCTCGAGCCGGGCCACCAGGCCGTCGGCGTGGGCCTTGAGCTCGGCCACCCGCACGGCCACGCAGCCCTTGAAAGCAGAAAAGCCGCGCGCGAAGCAGGCTTCGGGCGGCTGGAGGTACCAGTCCTGGCTGGCGAACAGCGCGTCGGTGTCGGCGCTGTGGGGCTGGATGCGGACCCAGCCCTTGATGCCCCAGGCATCCTGGACGCGGCCCAGTTCAACGGCATCGGCCGGCAGGGCCGACGCGACCAGGGCCGCGGACATGGCGCGATCAGGCGGCCGGCGCAGCGGCCTTGGCTTCCTTGACCAGGCGCGCGACGGTGTCGGACGGGGTGGCACCGACGCCGAGCCAGTAGTTCAGGCGGTCCGTGGCGATGCGCAGCTTCTCTTCGCCGCCCTTGGCGTTGGGGTTGTAGAAACCCAGGCGCTCGATGAAGTTGCCGT
The DNA here is from genome assembly GCF_001777155.1 of Hydrogenophaga sp. PML113. NCBI lineage: Bacteria > Pseudomonadati > Pseudomonadota > Betaproteobacteria > Burkholderiales > Comamonadaceae > Hydrogenophaga > Hydrogenophaga sp. PML113. The sequence continues at coordinate 137,965 of NZ_MIYM01000004.1, forward strand.
CGCGGCGCGCACGCTTGTCGGCGGCGACGATGGTGTAGAACGGACGGGCCTTGGCACCGCCGCGGGAGAGTCGAATGACGACCATGATTTATCCTTCGGGTGGTTGGGCACCGACCGGGCCTTCCGGGGTGCCGCCGGATCTTTCGATCCGCTGCTTCACAGCAATTTCCGCGGTGCCTGAGACACACGACTGACCACCCGGCCAGCGAAACACCGCAAAGCCGGCGATTATAGCCCGCCGCCGATTCCGCCACGCCGCTCTTCTTCCGGCCACCCGCCATGCCCCTGATCCGCCCCAGCACCGACGACGACCTCGCCGCCATCACCCGCATCTACGAACACCACGTGCTGCACGGCACGGGCACCTTCGAGACCACCCCGCCCACCCCGGCCGAGATGACCCAGCGACGCGCCGACGTGCTGGGCAAGGGCCTGCCTTGGCTGGTGATCGAAGAGCAGGGCCAGGTGCTGGGCTACGCCTATGGCAACTGGTTCAAGCCGCGCCCGGCCTACCGCTTCTCGGTCGAGGACTCGATCTACCTCGCCCCCGAGGCCGCCGGCCGGGGCCTGGGCCGCCTGCTGCTGGCCGAGCTGCTGGCCGTGCTGCAGCGCGCCGGCATCCGCAAGGTGATGGCCGTGATCGGCGATTCGGGCAATGCCGGCTCCGTCGGCGTGCACCGCGCGCTGGGCTTCACGCCTGTGGGCACGGTGGCAGCCTGCGGCTGGAAGTTCGGCCGCTGGCTGGATATCGTGATCATGGAAAAGCCGCTGGGCGAGGCGCACCACACCCCGCCGCAGGAGGGCTGAACGTGGCGGCACGCAAGAACAAGACGCTGGCCGTCTGGCTGGCGCTCATCGGCGGCGCCCTGGGCCTGCACCGTTTCTACCTGCGCGGCCTGGGCGACTGGGTGGGCTGGCTGCACCCCCTGCCCACGGCCCTGGGCTGGTACGGCGTGGAGCGCGTGCTGGCCTACGGGCAGGACGACAAGCTCTCCTGGGTGCTGATCCCCCTGCTGGGCCTGAGCATCGCCGCCGCCTGCCTCACGGGCATCGTCTACGCCCTGGCCGACGCCGAGAAGTGGGACCGCTGGTTCAACCCCGCAACCCCTGGGGGTGCGGGCAGCCACACCAATTGGCTGACCATGATCGCCCTGGTGCTGCTGCTGCTGACGGGCACCATCGCCTTCATGGGCAGTCTGGCCTTCGGCTTTCAGCGCTACTTCGAATACCAGGTGGAAGAGGCGCGCAAGATCAGCCAGTGAGGCCCGCGGCTCAGCCCGCGAGCGGGTTGAGCCAGGCCATCGCCGTCATCACCACGCTCAGGGTGAACAGCGCGAGCCCGGTGGACAGGCCCATGCTCGCGGTGGTGAGCGCCTGCGCGGTGTCGTAGCGCTGCGCGAACAGGAAGACGTTGGCGCCCACCGGCAGGGCGGCGGCCACCACCATCACCGTCAGCGGCAGGCCGGTGATGCCCAGCCCCCAGGCCGACAAACCCACCAGCAGCGGCAGCAGCAGGTTCTTCACCAGCGACACACCCAGCGCGGGCCGCCAGTGCCCGGCCAGCGGCGTGCGCGCCAGGCTCACGCCCACCAGCACCAGCGCGATCGGGCCGAAGGCGCTGCCCAGCAGCTGCAGCGGCTTGTCCACCACCACGGGCAGGGCCCAGCCGGTCTGCGCGTACAGCAGGCCGCACAGGATGGGCAGCGGGATCGGGTGGATCACCGTGCCCTTGATGACCGAGCCCAGCGTGGCCCACAGCGGCGGCGTGGTCTCGCCGCGCTCGCGCGCCTCGCGCGTGACCACCAGCTCCAGCACCACCGAACCCACGCTGAGCAGGATGAAGGCGTGCACCGACACCAGGGTCAGCATGGTCACCAGCGCCGGCTTGCCATAGGCCAACTCGGCCAGGGTGATGCCGATCATCACCATGTTGGAGAACACCCCCGCCATGGCCACCACCACGCTCTCACGGCTGAAGCCGCGCCAGGCGACCGCGGTGAAGAAGACCAGCAGCACCACCGGGAAGTAGGCCAGCACGGGCCGCAGGTCCAGCTCTTCCAGGTGCACCGAGGCCATGGTGCGAAACAGCAGCGAGGGAATGAGGATCAGGAACACGAGGTTGGACAAGTCCTTGACCGCCGTGTCGCGGATCCAGTCGCGCCGACCCGCCAGGTAACCCAGCGCGATGAGCAGGAAGACCGGTGTGAGGGAGACGAAGAGAGGGTGCTGGGCCAGGTTCACCCGGCGATGGTATCGCCCGCTCCCGCCGGCACCGGGTGCGGGCGGGCCAGGCGCGGTGCGTCAATGCGCGTGGCGCAGGCCGCAGTACTTGCCCAGGGCCAGTCCCTTGCAGGCCTCGGCGAGCGCCGCCTGGCAGGCCTTCTCGCCCTTGCCCGCCTCCAGGCATTTGGCCGCGCCTTCGTGCGCGGCCGCCATGGCGCGGTGGCGCTGGATGTCTTCCTGGATTTCTTTCTGCGAGTGCTGCGCGAAGGCCGCGCCAGCGGACAGCAAGGCAGCGAGGACGGCGGGGATGGCGAGGGCTTTCATGGTTCAGCTCCGGGGTTGGGAAAGGGTGTCGGTATCGGCGCAGCGCGCGCACACGCCCAGCAGGGCCAGTTCCGCGCGCTCGACCACCACGCCCTGGCGCGCCAGCGCGCGCTGCAGGCCGCGCAGCCAGGCCAGGGCGGTGGGCGTGTCGTCCAGCGTGCGGTCCTGGCCGCAGCGCCGGCATTCGAAACGTGGCCGCAGCGCCGGTGCGCCGCGCGGGGAAACCGGCGCGGCGGGGTCCTGCAGGCGGTAGCGCCAGGTGCCCCGGTCGTCGCTGTGGCGCGCCAGCACGGCGCAGGCGGCCAGGCGATCGAGCAAGCGGTAGAGCGTCACGCGGTTGGGCCCGTGCCCGCGCTGGCGCAGGGCCTGCAGCACCTGCGCGTGCGTGAGCCCCTGGCCCGGGCGGGCCAGGAACACGCCCAGGGCCGCGCGCGTGGCCAGGGTGCGGCGCAGGCCGGCGGCGTCCAGGCGCGCCTGCAAGGCGGCGGGCACGGCATCGGTGTCGGCGGGGAAGCGGGCCATGGCGTCGAGGTTATCGCAACAGAGTTGCAAATAATAACCCCATGCAAGGCCCCGGCCGGTCCGCCGCGCGGCGCCTGACTACACTGCCCGCTCCCTCCCCACCCGCACCGACCTTGCCTACCCCGCACCTGCTGCTTGCCCTGGCCGTCGTGGCGGTCTGGGGCACGAACTTCGTCGTCATCCGCTGGGGGCTGGACGGACTGCCTCCCTTCCTGTTCGCCACCCTGCGGTTCACCTTCTCCGCCCTGCCCTGGCTGCTGTTCGTGCCGCGACCCAAGGCCTACTGGCGCTCCATGGCCGCCGTCGGTGTGCTGCTGGGCCCGGGGCAGTTCGGGCTGCTGTTTTTTGCCATCAACGGCCACATCTCACCCGGCCTGGCTTCCCTGGTGGTGCAGGTGCAGGTGTTCTTCACCATCGGCCTGTCGCTGTGGCTCCTGCGCGAGCGCGTGCGGGGCTACCAGGTCGCCGGCCTGCTGCTGGCCATCGCCGGCCTGGGCGTGATCGCCGCCCACCTGGACGCCAGCGTCACCCTGCTCGGGCTGGGCATCATCCTCGCCGCCGCGTTCTTCTGGGCCGCATCCAACCTGGTGGTCAAGTCGCTGGGGGGGGTGAACATGCTGCACTTCATGGTCTGGAGCAGCGTGTTCGCGGTGCCGCCGCTGCTGGCGATATCGCTGATGGTGGAGGGGCCGGCGCTGATCGCGCAGTCGCTGCGCTCGGCCGGCGCGGTGGTGTGGGCCAGCGTGCTGTGGCAGGCGCTGGGCAACACCCTGTTCGGCTACGGCGTCTGGAACTGGCTGCTGGGGCGCCACCCGGCCGCCACCGTCACGCCCCTGGCGCTGCTGGTGCCGGTGTTCGGCATGAGCGCCTCGGCCCTGTCGCTGGGGGAGTCGCTGCCCGGCTGGAAGCTGGGCGCGGCCGCCCTGGTGCTGCTGGGTCTGGCGGTGATCGTCTGCTGGCCGGTGCTGCAGCGCCGGCTGGCCGCCTGAACCCGGGCCCCGCGTCATGCGCCCAGCCGACGACGACCCGTTCAAGGACTGGATCGCCACCTCGGCCGTGCGCGCCAAGCCGTCGCTGACCGACTTCGCGCTCGGCCGGGGCGAAGACCTGGCCAGCGTGCGCTGGTTCGTCTTCGGCGCCCAGGACGAACTGCTGTCCCACCCGGCCCTGCGCCCGCTCGGCCTGGCCGAGCGCAACCGCCTCGCCGCCGCGCGGCTGGTGCAGTTCCTGGACGACATGACGCTCACCGAGCACCGCATCGTCAACACCGCCGCGCAGGCCATCGCGCAGAACCGCCTGAAGGACTTCCTGCCCGAGCCCATGGCGCTGGACGCGCTCAAGCTCTACACCGACGAGGGCTACCACGCCTTCTTCACCGCGCACGCGAGCCGCGCGCTGCGCCAGTGCTTCTCCCTGGCGGCGCGCGACGAACCGAGCCTGAAGATCGCGGCCTTGGAGGCCTGGGTGGCCGAGGCCCCGCCGGCGCAGCGCGACCTGGCCTGGTTCATGGTCGGCTTCGTCGGCGAGACCATGATCACCAAGGCCATCGTCGACTCGATGCGCGGCACCGCGCACTCGGGCCTGCAGCGCCTGCTGCTGGCCCACCTGGAAGACGAGTGGGTGCACGCGCGCTACTTCGCGCAGGCCTTCGCGCTGGTGTGGAAGGGCCTGGACGCGCCGGCGCGCGCGCACTGGGGCGGCCAGCTGCCGCGGGTCATGGCGGCCTTTCACGCGCGCGATCCCCGCCTCCACGGGGAATGGCTGGAACAAGCCGGACTGGGCGTCGCCGCGCGCGAACGCGTGCTGGGCAGGCTGTGCGGCGGTGAGGGCCTGGCCACCCGCACGCGCCAGCTCTGCGCCAACACCCTGCAGGTCCTTGAGCGCTGCGGCGCGCTCAAGGACAGGGCCGTGCGCGAGCGCTTCGTCGAGGCCGGCCTGATCGACCCCGACCACCACCGCTGAGGCGCGGCGCGCCGCGCACCGTTCCGCCAATCGAAAGCATCGAGAGCCGCCCGCAATTGAAGCGGGGGTGCCGCGTGCGTAACCTCGTCGCACCCACTCGCGGCGGGCCCGCCGCCGCTCAAGGACCCCGATGCCCGACACCCCCCGATTCCTTCCCGTTCACAGCGTTGACATCGCCGGCGCCCGCCTGATGTTTGTCTCCGGTGCCACCGCGGGCACCGCCGCGCCTTACGACACCGCGCAGCAGACACGCATCGTGTTCGACAAGATCCTGGCCCGGCTGGCCGAGCATGGCGCCACGCGCGACGACATCCGCAAGCTCACGGTGTTCCTCACCGACATCCGCGAATACGCGCTGTTCAGCGAGGTGCGCAACCAGCTGTTCGCCGACTCTCCCGCCCCACCGGCCAGCTCGGCGGTGGAGGCGCGCCTGGGCTCGGCCTCGGTGCGCGTGGAGATCGAAGCCATTGCGGTGCGCCTCGGCGGCTGAAGCGATCCTCGAGGAGTCCCCCATGAACACCCCCACCCCCGCCCAAGCCGGCTTCAGCGACTACGTCGACCAGGCCTGGGCCGACATGCTGTCCGCCTGCACGCGCTGCGGCGCCTGCGTCGAGGTCTGCCCGGTGCGGCCGTTCGCGCCCGGCCTGGCCGAGGCCGACCCCGGCCAGGTCGTCTCCGGCGTGCTCGACTTCATGCGCGACTCGGTACCGCTGCCGCCGGCCTCCGCCACCTGGGTGCGCCAATGCAATGGCTGCGGCGACTGCATCCCCGCCTGCCCCGAGGGCATCAACCCGCGCCGCCTGGTGATGATGAGCTGTTCCAAGGTGTCCCAAGTGGACAACCCGACGCCACACGTGTTCCGCAAGATGGCGCGGGCCATCCGCATCATGGTCTCCATGCAGCTGCTGCCGGCCGAGGTGGCGCGGCTGCTCAGGCCGCCGCAGGCCCGGCCGGTGGATGTCGTCTTCTACACCGGCTGCAATCCGATCCGCACGCCGCACGTGCTGTTCAACGTGATGACCATCCTGGACCGCCTGGACGTCGAGTACGAAGTGATGGGCGGCCCTTCGGCCTGCTGCGGCATCGTCTACAGCAAGTGGGAGGGCGATCTCAAGAAGGGCGGGCGCGTGTCCGAGCAGACGCTGCAGCGCTTCGGCGAATTCACGCCGCAGAAGGTGCTGAGCTGGTGCCCCTCGTGCCAGATCCACCTGGGGGAAACGATCAAGGGCTACCGCGAAGTCGCCTTCGATTTCGACCACATCACCCAATTCCTGCTCGAGCACGAAGCCGAACTGATCGGGCGCTTCACAACGCCAGTGAACGAGCGCGTGGTGGTGCACACCCACCGCGGCCTGCCCGAGGTGGGCCAGGCGGTGCTGCGCCTGCTGCGCGCCATCCCTGGCCTGACGGTGGTGGCCGAGGCCGAGGAGCCCGGCTACATGTGCGGCGCCTCGGGCTCCGACCGCTCGCCCGAGCTCAAGGCCCACGTGCGCCAGGACACGCTGGCGCTGTGCCGGCAGAACAACGTGGACGCGCTGGTGTCGCTGTTCCATGGCTGCCACCTGCAGTTGTCCAAGGAAGGCCACACGCACGGCTTTCGCGTGACCAACTTCACCGAGCTGCTGGTAAGGGCCCTGGGCGAGCAGCCCTGCCCGGACACGGTGGAGCCCTACCGCCTCATCAAGGACTGGCGCGCGATGGTGGACGAGGCCGCGCCGCTGCTCAAGGCCAACGGCATCCAGATGGACCCGGACGAATTGGCGGCGGTGCTGCCCGAGGTCTTCACCTCGGCCGAATTCCGCGGCGGGCTGTGCAGCTTCGCGCCCAACGAATGACGGACAGGGCCTGAGCGCCCACCGGGCGCTCAGGCCGCGGCGTAGCCGCCGTCCAGGTTCCAGGCCACGCCGCGCGTTTGCGCCGCCTCATCCGACACGAAGTAGGCCGCCAGCGCGGCCACCTGCTCCAGCGTCACGAAATCCTGCGAGGGCTGCTTCACCAGCAGCTGGCGCACGACGTCCTCGCGGCTGCCGCCCTCAGCCGCGTGGCGCGCCTGCAGTTGCCGCTCGACCAGGGGCGTGAGCACCCAGCCCGGGCAGATGGCATTGCAGGTAATCGCCTCGGTGGCGGTCTCCAGCGCGGTGACCTTGGTCAGGCCCACCAGGCCGTGCTTGGCGGCCACGTAGGCCGCTTTCATGGGCGCGGCCACCAGGCCGCTGACCGAGGCGATGTTGACGATGCGGCCCCAGCCCCGCGCGCGCATCAAGGGCAACGCCAGGCGCGTGGTGTGAAACGCCGCGCTCAGGTTGACGGCAAGGATGGCGTCCCAGCGCTCGGGCGGAAATTGATCGATCGGCGCCACGTGCTGGATGCCGGCGTTATTGACCAACACGTCCAGGCGGCCATGGTCCTGTGCCACGGCGGCCATCAGCCGCTCGATCTGCGCCGGCTGCAGCAGGTCGGCCTCGAAGTGGCGGGCCTGCGGCGCGCCCAGCTTCCTCAGCGCCTCCTCGATCGCGGCCACGCCCTCGGGCGGGGCGAAGCCATGCAAGGCCATGCGGAAACCCTCGCGCGCCAGGCGCCGGGCGATGGCCAGGCCAATGCCGCTGGTGGACCCGGTCACCAGCGCCACGCGCTCGCCGGCGCTCATTCGGCCAGCTCCACCGGCGGCTCGACGTGACACACATCGGGTGCCGCGCGCAGCCGCACCAGCCCATCCACCGCCACCGCGCCGTCGCCGCGCGCGATCAGCGGGTTGATCTCCAGTTCGTCGATGTGCTCGCGCAAGGCCCAGGCCGCGTCGGACACCGCCTCGACGGCCCGCGCCAGCGCGGCCAGGTCCACCGCGGCGCTGCCGCGCGCGCCTCGCAGCAGCGGCCAGGCGCGCAGGCGCTGCAAAAGCGCGGGCACCAGTTCGCGGCCCACCGGCAGGGGCGCGTGCACCACGTCGCCCAGGACCTCGGTCCAGAGACCGCCCAGGCCCAGGCTCATAACCAGCCCAAACACCGGGTCGCGCGCCACGCCCACCAGCAGCTCCACGCCAGGCGCGGCCTGCGCCTGCACCAGCGCGCCTTCCACGCGGGCCCGCGGCGCGCGCTGCGCCACCGCTTGCTGCACACGTTCATAGGCTTCGCGCACGGCCACCTCGTCGCGCAAGTGCAAGCGCACCCCCCCCACGTCGGACTTGTGCGCGAGGTCGGCGCCCAAGACCTTGAGCGCCACGGGGTAGCCGATGGCGCGCGCCGCCTGCACCGCGGCGTCGGCGTCCCGCACCGCGCGTTCGGCCACCGTGGGCACGCCCAGGGCCGCGAGCAGGCGCTTCGATTGGTGCTCGTCGAGCAGCGTTCGGCCTTGTTCGCACGCCTCGCGCAGGAGGCCAAGGGCGGTCGCGCCGAGGCCCGGCCCGGCCGCCGAGACCCGCACCGTGGGCATCGACGCGTAGCGGCGCCGGTTCTCGTGCCAATGGGCGAGGCTGGCCAGCGCCTGCACGGCCCGCGTGGTGTCGTCGAACACCGGGATGCCAGCGTCTTCGAGCGCGCCGCGGCGCGCCACCTGGCCGGTGGAAATCACCGCCACCAGCCGCCCCGCGCGGCGCGACACCTCGGCGATGCCTTCGGCCATGCGGTCGATCAGGAAACCCGGCGCGTACAGCACGGCGAAGTCCGCCTCGCCCGAGTCGAAGATGTGCTGCAGCGCCTCGGCGCTGAACTGGTGGCGGTTGACGATGTTGCCGGTGAAGTCCACCGGGTTGCGCACCATACCGAAGCGCGGAATGCCCGCGTGCAACGCATCGCGCAGCGAAGCGGAGAACTCCGGCAGTTCCACGCCGGCCTGGGTGAAGGCGTCGGCCAGCAGCGCGCCGATGGCGCCCGAGATGGTGAGAACCGCCACGCGCCGGCCGCTCGCGCGCTGCCGGAAACGGGCCAGGTAGGCGATGTCGGCCGTGTGCAGGATGTCGCGCGCCGGCACCACACACAGGCGCTCGAAGACGGCGCGGTAGACGGCGCCGCTGCCGGCCAGGGCGGCGGTGTGCGAGGCCGCGGCCTGTGCACCCTTGTCGGTCTCGCCCGCCTTGAGCAGGGCCAGCAAGCGGCCCTCGTCACGCAGCCGCGCGGCCACGCGCTCGAAACGCGGGCCATCACGCAGGCCCTCGATGTAGCCGACGATGGCCTCGGTGCCTGGGCGATCGGCGAGGTACTCCAGGTACTCGGCGAACTCCACGCAGGCCTCGTTGCCGGTGTTGATCACCACGCCGAAGCGCACGCCGAGCTGGCGCCCCGCCGCGTAGATGGCCGAGCACAGGCTGCCGCTTTGGGTGATGAGGCCGGTGTCCCGCGGCGCGGGCGGTGGCTCGACCGTGCGAAAGATGGCGGTGAAGGTGCTGTAGGCGTGGCTGTCCAGGTTGCCAAAACCCATGCAATTGGGGCCGGCCACCACGATGCCGAGTTCGCGCGCGGCGTCCACCAGCTCGGCCTGCAGCGCCAGGCCCTCGGCGTCGCCGGCCTCGGCGAAACCAGCGGCGAAGACCACCGCGGCGCGGATGCCGCGCGCGGCCGCCTGCCGCAGCACCGGCACCACCTCGGGAGCGGCCACGGCGATCACGATCAGGTCGGCCGGCTCGGGCGTGGAGGCGATGTCGGGGTAGCAGCGCAGGCCGGCGATCTCGCCGTACTTCGGGTTGATGGGATAGATGGCGCCCCGAAAGCCCCGCTCGGTCAGCAGGGCCACGGGCATGCCACCCAGGCGCGTGAGGTCGGCCGAGGCGCCGTAGACGGCGATCGAACGCGGATCGACCAGGGGTTGCAGGCGCCGGGTGTCGGCAGGAACGGAGGGCATCATTCAGGGGGGTTCAGATGGGGTGCGGATCGCTGACGAGCTCGGCCAGGCCGTGCATCGCCCGCCACAGGCGCAGATCGCGCTCGCGCTGCAACTGCAGCGGGGTGCGGCCGGCGTAGTCGTAGAAGCCCTTGCCGCTGGTGACGCCGAGTTCGCCGCGCGCCACCCGCTCCCGCAGCGGCGCGGGCGAGCGGTTCACCGGCGCGTCGACGATGTCGGGGTCGCCCAGGTTGCGCAGGCTCAGGTGCAACCCGGTGTAGTCGTAGCGCTGCATGAGACCCAGCACCTGCATGCGCGGCGCCAGGCTGGTGCGCACCGCCACGTCGAGCGCGGCGATGGAGATCACACCGTCCTCGATCATGGCGAAGGCCTCGCGGCCCAGGGCGCGCAGCAAGCGGTTGATGACGAAGCCGGGAACAAACTTGTCGAGCAGCACCGGCGCCTTGCCGAGGGCGCGCAACAGCGCCAGGGTCTCGTCGCGCAGGCTCTCGGGCACGGGCGGCTGGCACACCACCTCCACCAGCGGCAGGATGTGCGGCGGCGCGAACCAGTGCGCCACCAGCAGGCGCGGCGCCAGCGCCGCCGGCGCCAGGCCAAAGACGTCCAGCGTCGAGGTGTTGCTCCACACCACCGCGTGCGGCGGCGCTTCGTCCGCGATGCGCTCGAACACGCCGCGCTTGATCTCGCGGTTCTCGGGCACGGCCTCGATGACCAGGTCGGCCCGGCCCAGGGCCTCGCCCGCCTCCAGGCGCGGGGTGACGCGGGCGATCGCGCGGGCGGCCGATTCGGGCGTGCACAGCCCGGCCTCCTGCTTGAGCAGCAGCGCGTCGGCCAGCGCGGCCATGCCCGCGTCCAGCGCCGGCTGGCTCACCTCGCACAGGTCCACCGGCATGCCGTGTTCGGCGAACACCAGCGCGATGCCCGGGCCCATCACGCCCGCGCCCAGCACCACCACGCGCATCTGCGCGGGCAGCACGGACCGGCCGGCCAGGCTCAGGCCATCGGTGGCCTTGCCATGCGTTGCACCGTTCATCTCAGTCCAGCACCGCGATGGCCTCGACCTCGAGCAGAAGCTCCGGCCGCGCGAGCGAAGCGACGCCCACCATGGTGCTGGCCGGCAAGCCCTCCGGGTTGAGGAAGGGCGAGCGCGCCTCGCGGATCGCGCGCGCCTTGTCGGGATCGAGGTCGCGCACGAACAGCACGGTCTTCACCACGTCGTGCATCGACGCGCCCTCGGCCTGCAGCGCGGCCTGCAGGTTGCGGTAGACCTGACGCGTCTGCGCCGCCAGGTCGCCCTCGCCCACGACGCGCCCGCTGGCGTCGTACGAGACCTGCCCCGACACGAAGACGGTGGTGCGGCCCGTGGTGCGCGCCGTGTGGGAAAAGCCGTTCGGCCGGGCCAGGCCCTCGGGTGACAGGAAGCGGTTCATGCCGGCCGCCTCACAGCGAGTTCTTCATGCCCAGGCGCTCGATGGTGCGCGCCTCCTCGGCGTAGGTCTTGGCGGCCCAGGCCGTGTAATCGGCCGAGTTCATGTAGATGACGGGTTGGTCGAAGCGGTCCACGATCTCCATCACCTTGGGATCGTTCAGACCGGTGCGGAAGGCGTCGTGCAGGACCTTGACCACGGCCGGGTCCATGCCTCGGGGGCCCACGATGCCGAACGGCGAATCGGACGCCGTGTCGTAGCCCAGTTCCTTGAGCGTCGGCACGTTGGGCCAGCGCTTGGTGCGCTGGCTGCCGTAGGTGGCCAGCAAACGCATCTTGCCGCTGTCCACGTGCGGTGCCCAGCCCGTCGTGTCGGTGCCCACCATGATGTGGCCGCCCAGCAGCGCCGGCAGCATGTCCGCGCTGCCTTTGTAGGGCACGTGGGTGAGTTCGATGCCGGCGCGCGAGGCGAACTCGTCCATGGCCAAGTGTGGGCCCGCGCCGATGCCGGTGGAGCCGTAGGTGATCTTGCCCGGGTTGGCCTTGGCGTAGTCCACCAGGTCCTTGACGGTCTTGAACGGCGAGTCCGCGCGCACCACCATGCCGAAGGTATAGCCCGTCAGGTTGATGATGAAGGTGAAGTCCCGGACCGGGTCGAAGGTCTGCGTGCGCTGCATGTGCGGCACGCGGAACATGCCCATCGGGCATTGCGTGAGGGTGTAGCCGTCCGGCCGCGCGGTCCGCATCGTGGGCGCTGTCATGGTGCCGGCGGCGCCCGGCTTGTTCTCGACCACGATGGACTGGCCGAGGGCCCGCCCGGCCGCTTCGGCCAGGGCGCGGAACATCAGATCGGTCGGCCCGGCGGCGGGAAACGGGCAGTACAGCAGCACGGGCCGGGACGGAAAGGCCTGGGCGGCGGCGAGCAGCGGCAGTGCGCCTGCTGCGCCGGTGGCAAGAAGCAATTCACGACGTCGCATGGGGGGCTCCGGTTGGGAATGGCGCCGAAAGGAGCTCGGCGTCCGGGCCTGTTCGTCAAGTTCCGCAGGGCAGAATTGATGAAGGACTTGAATTCAGTTTAGCCAGCCAGCCGACGCCGGTAAACCGGGACACCCCCCACCTCCGGGCATTTGCGACGGCAGAAAGCTTCCGTTTGCCGCCGCTCGTTTTCAGTTCTCGGAACGGATCGCGCGCTCGATGCGGGCGGCCGTCTCGATCAGCCGCGGCCCCAGGCAGGCCAGTCTGGCCGCGTCCATGCTGCTGGCCGGCCCGCCGCAGTTGAGACCGAACCGGTCGCGGCCGTCGCCCGGGTCCAGCGTCACCGCCACGGCGCCGATGTCCGCGCCCGGCGACGAACGCACGTAGCCATGGCGCTCCAGGTGCGCCTGTGCCTCGGCCAGGCCGCCGCGCCCCTGTTCCCACTCGGCGGGCGCCTCCGCCCGCAGGGCCTTGAGCGCCTTGTCGCGCGTGTCGGCATCGAGCGAGAACAGCATGGCACGCCCGATCGCCGAGCGCGCCAGCGACAGGCGCGCACCCACATCCAACCCCAGGGTCAGCGGCGCCGCCGACCGGCAATGCGCCACGTAAACCGCCCAGCCGCCGCTGCGCACCGCCAGCGACACGGCCGCGCCGGCCTCGTCGGCCAGGGCCTGCATGAAGGGCCGCGCGATGCGGCCCAGCTCGAAGTGCGACAGCACGCGAAACCCCAGGCCCAGCACCGGCAAGCCCAGCGCATACATCTCGCGCTCGGGCGAGTGCTCCAGGTAGCCCAGCGCGGTGAGCGTGTAGGTCATGCGCGAGACCGTGGCCTTGGGCAGGCCGGTGCGGTGCGCGATCTCCTGGTTGGGCAGCCATCGCTCCGATGGCTGGTAGCAGCGCAGCACGTCCAGGCCACGCGCCAGCGCCGTCACGAAACGGCGGTCGCCCTCGGCGTCGGAGCGGCGGGTCTTGAGTGGTTTGGCGGTGCGTCCCATGGCGTCCTCATTTGGTTCCGCTGTGCAGAATAGGAATTCTATTCAGATGGCCCGGACAGCGCCTCGTGGCTATACTGGACCGCGAACTCCAACCGACAGAGACACGATGAAAGCTGTGGTTTGCAGACAATGGGGATTGCCGGAATCCCTGGTGGTGGACGAGCTGCCTTCGCCCACGCCCGGCCCGGGCGAAGTCCTCATCGAGGTCCACGCCGCTGGCGTGAACTTCCCCGACACCCTCATCATCCAGCGCAAGTACCAGGTGCAGCCCGAACTGCCCTTCTCGCCCGGTGGCGAGGTGGCGGGCCGGGTGCTGGCGCTGGGCCCGGGCGTCAGCGGCTGCCGGGTGGGCGATCGGGTGGTCGGCAGCGCCGCTTTCGGCGGTTTCGCGCAAGAGGCCGTGGTGGCGGCCGAGCGTGTGGTGCCGCTGCCCGAGGACATGCCCTATGAACAGGCGGCCGCCTTCGTGCTGGCCTATGGCACCAGCCTGCACGCGCTGAAAGACCGCGCCCGCCTGCTGGCGGGCGAGACGCTGCTGGTGCTGGGCGCCGGCGGCGGCGTGGGCATCGCGGCGGTGGAGATCGGCAAGGCCATGGGCGCGCGGGTGATAGCCGCAGCGTCCGACGCGCAGAAGCTGGCCCTGTGCGTGGCCCATGGGGCAGACGACACCATCAACTACGCCAGCGAGGACCTGCGCGAGCGCCTGAGCGGGCTGGTCCCCGGCGGTCCGCAGGTCATCTTCGACCCCGTGGGCGGGGCCCTCAGCGAAACGGCGTTCCGCGGCATCGCCTGGGAGGGGCGCCACCTGGTGGTGGGCTTCGCCGCTGGCGAGGTGCCGCGCCTGCCGCTCAACCTGCCGCTGCTCAAGGGCGCGTCCGTCATGGGCGTGTACTGGGGCGCCTTCCTGCGCCGCGACCCGGAGACCACGCGTGCCCACATGCGCGAGCTGTTCGCGCTGCGCAACAGCGGCGCGGTGCGCCCTCCCGTGACACGCAGCTACCGCATGGAAGAGGCCGGCCAGGCGCTGCGCGACGTGATGGAGCGGCGCGTCAAGGGCAAGGTGGTCATCCTCGTCCGTTAGGAGTCCCCATGGTCCGTCTGGGTGAAGACATTTCCTCGCGCAAGCTCGAGGTGCTGGTGGCCTACCTGGAACATCGAACGCTCAGCGCGGCCGCCGATGCGCTCAACACCAGCGCGGTGAGCGTGCACCGCGCGCTGCACTCGCTGGAGGACAGCGTGCGCTGCTCGCTGTTTCGCCACGAGGGTCGCGTGCTGGTGCCCACCGAAGCCGCCCACACGCTGGCCGGCGTGGCCCAGGACGTGCTGGGGCGGCTGGAGCGCGGCATCGAAGCCACGCGCGCGGCCGCGGGCTACTCGTCGGACCGGCTCAAGATCGGTTCGCTGTACTCCCTCACCAGCCACCTGCTGCCCGAACTCATCAAGGCGATGAACCAACGCCGGCCGAACGTGCAGTGCGAACTGGTCCTGGGCAAATCGCGCAACGAACTGCTGCCGCGCCTGCGCCAGGGGCTGGTCGACTCGGTGTTCGCCGAGATCAGCCCGGCCGACACGGACCTGGTCTGCCTGCCGCTGTTCGAGGACGAGCCCTGCTTCGCCGCGCCCCTGTCCTCGCCCCTGGCGGCGCTGGACGCGATCACGCTGGCCGATCACGCCGGCGAAAAAACCGTGACCCTGGCCGAGGGACCGTTCTCGGCCGAGCGCCTGGCCGAGCGCTTCCCGGACTTCCGGCCCACGGTGGTGATGGAGGTGCAGGACATCTTCACGCAGCTGAACCTGGTGGCCAGCGGCATGGCCTGCGCCGTGGTGCCGGGGCGCATCCGCGCGATGTACCAGCACCTGGTGCGCTTCGTTCCCCTGGCCGAGGGTCAGGGCGCGCGCCAGACCATCGGGCTGTGCTTCATGAAGGCGCGCGAACGCGACCCGAACCTGCTGGCGCTGTCCTCGGTCGCCCGGCTGTTCGTGCGCGGGCGGGAACGCGACGCCGCGCGCGCCTGAGCGGCGGCGCCGGCGGCCCGTTCAGCGCTGCGCGAAGGCCTTCTCGATCACGTAGTGGCCCGCGTGGCCGGTCTGCGGCGACGCCATGAAGCCGCGCGCGTCGAGCCGCGCCGTCAGGTCCGCCAGCATGGACGGACTGCCGCACAGCATCACGCGATCGCTGGCCGCATCCAGCGCCGGCAGGCCGGCGAGGCGCGCCAGCGCGCCCGTGTCCATCAGCTCGGTGATGCGGCCCTGCGTGTGAAAGGCCTCGCGCGTGACGGTGGGCAGGTAGACCAATTGCTCGCGCACCATCTCGCCCAGGAACTCGTCTCGCGGCAAGTCCTCGGTGATGGTGTGCGCGTAGGCCAGGTCGGACACCTTGCGCACCGAGTGCACCAGCACGATCTTGCGGAAGCGCTCGTACACCACCGGGTCGCGGATGATGCTCATGAATGGCGCCAGGCCCGTGCCGCTGCCCAGCAGGTACAGGTGTTCACCCGGCAGCAGGTCGTCGATGACCAGCGTGCCCACGGGCTTGCTGCTGACCAAGACCTCGTCGCCCGGCCGGATGTTCTGCAAGCGCGACGTCAGTGGCCCCCCGGGCACCTTGATGCTGAGGAACTCCAGGTGCTCCGCGTAGTGCGCGCTGGCGATGCTGTAGGCCCGCATCAGCGGACGGCCGTCGACCTCCAGCCCGAGCATCACGAAATGGCCGCTGTGAAAGCGCAGCGCCGACGAACGGGTGGTGCGAAAGGTGAAGAGTTCCTGGTTCCAGTGGTGAACAGACGAGACGGTTTCGCGCAGTACGCTGGCCATGGGTTTCCTTGTGTCAGGCGTGGGCCGGGTCGGCGGTGCCGAAGGCGGCGAGGAGTTTTCCGGGAACACCGTCCCAGTTCGCCGCATCGGCGGGCCGTTCGCCCGGGCGCTCGATCGCCGGCCACGCGGACGCGTACCGGGCGTTGAACGCCACCCAGCCGGCCGCGCTGGCGTCCGGCGCGATCGCATGGGCGGGGCATTCGGGCACGCACACGCCGCAGTCGATGCACAGGTCCGGATCGATGACCAGCATCGATTCGCCTTCGCGGAAGCAGTCCACGGGACAGACCGCGACGCAATCCATGTACTTGCATCGGATGCAGTTTTCGGTGACGACGTAGGGCATGGGCACTCGGGTGTGGTGGAGCCCCGAAGCTACCCATGGCCGCGCGCGCGATCAAACAAGCCGCCGTTGAACCCTTTCGCCGCGCGCAACGTTTCCCGGGCCGGCCAGCCGCGGCGCGGCGCCCTACTTCGCCAGCCGCGCGAAGGTCTTGCGGAACTTGGCCACCTTGGGCGCGGCCACCGCCATGCAATAGCCCTGGTGCGGGTTGCGCTCGAAGAAGTCCTGGTGGTAGTCCTCGGCCGGCCAGTAGTTCTCCAGCGGTTGCACCTCGGTCACGATGGGACGGCCGAAGGCGCCCTCCCGGGTGAGCTCGTCGATGATGGCGCGCGCCTCGGCCTGCTGCTCGGGCGTGGTGAAGTAGATGCCGCTGCGGTACTGCGTGCCCACGTCGTTGCCCTGGCGGTTGGGCGTGGTCGGGTCGTGCACCACGAAAAAGATCTCCAGCAGCTCGCGCGTGCTCACCTCGTCGGGGTCGTACTCCAGGCGCACCACCTCGTTGTGGCCGGTGCCGCCGGTGCACACCTGCTCGTAGCTGGGCTGCTTCAGGTGCCCGTTGCTGTAGCCCGACTCCACGTCGGTGACGCCGCGCACTTCCTTGTAGACCGATTCGGTGCACCAGAAGCAGCCGCCACCCAGCACCAGCACCTGTTTGTCGCTCATCGTGAATCTCCAGTGGTCCTTGCCAGACCGTGAGTAGACCACCCGCGGCTTTCACGGCGCCGCAGCGGGGCCTTGGGCCGCCGCCAGGGCGCCTACCTAGCCGGTGAGCACGGGCCGGAGCGCTTCGATCTCCGCCACCATGAACTCAAAGAAAGCGCTGACCCGCGCCGTCTGGCGGATCTCGGGCAGCGCGAGCAGCCGCCAATCGCGCGCGAGGGCCGGCACCGGCCCGAGCACCCGAACCAGTTGCGGGTCGGCGTCGCCCAGGGCGGTGGGCAGCGGCCCAATGGCCACACCCGACTTCACCGACAACAGCAGGCCCAGCACGCTGTCGTTGCGCGCCACCAGCGTCGCGTTCGGGGCCACCTGGCGCAGCCACTGGCTGGCCCGGTGCCTGGCCATGCTCTCGTCGAAACCCGCCAGGGGGTGCGCCTCGAGCGCTTCGATGGAGGCCGGCTGGCCGTGGCGCGCCACATAGTCCCGGCTCGCGTAGACCGCCCACAGCGAATCGCCCAGCTTGCGGCCGACCAGCGCGCCATCGTCCGTGTCGCCGGAGCGCAGCGCCACGTCGGCCTCGCCGGTGCGCAGATCGACGTACCTGTCGCTCATCACGAATTCCACGTGGTAGGCGGGATGCTTCGCATGGAAGCGCTCCAGCAGCCCCGACTGCGTGAGCCGGCTCACCAGCGGCTCGGGGCAGGTGAGGCGGATCACGCCCGCCACATTGCGCCGCGACACCACCAGTGCCTGCTCGAAGGCGGCGACGGACTGTTCGACCCGCTGGGCCGCGTCGAGCATCTCGGTGCCGAAATCGGTGAGCCGGTAGCCGCTGGGGTGGCGCTGAACCAGGGCGCGGCCGATATGCCGCTCCAAGGCGCCCACACGCCGCTGCACGGTGGACTGGTCGACCCCCAGCGCGCGGCCCGCGGCCAGCGTGCTGCCGTGCCGCGCCACCGCCACGAAGTACCGCAGGTCGTTCCAGTCGAGCATGGCCCGTTATGCACCACTGCGGCCCCCTTGTGCAAATCCGCGCCTTCCAGCGGTCGCCGCGCGGGCCTACGCTGGGTGCCCCGATCACCCGGAGACAGCACCATGAACCTCCCAACACCACAAGGGGCCACCGGCCCGGGTGCCAGCGGCGCCGCCAGCGCCTGGGACCGCGCGGCCGACGGCTGGAACCGCAGCACCCCGCTCATCCACGCCTGGCTGGCCCCGGCCACCGCGGCCATGCTGGCCCGGCTGAGGTTGCGGCCCGGCGCGCGGGTCCTCGACCTCGCGGCCGGTGCGGGCGATCAGACCAAGGACGTGGCCCAGGCCGTCGGCCCCACCGGCCATGTGCTGGCGACCGACATCTCGCCCAGGATCCTGGCCTTCGCCCAACGCAACCTGGGCGCGGCAGGGCTGGCCCATGTGCGGTACGCCGTCGCGGATGCGGAGCAGGCCGTGCCAGGCGAGGCGCCGTTCGATGCGGTGCTGTGCCGGCTCGGCCTCATGCTCTGCGCGAATCCCGCGGCCGCCCTGGCCTCGGCGTTCGAGGCCCTGCGGCCGGGCGGGCGCTTCGCCGCCCTGGTGTTCGGCGAGCCCGCGCACAACCCCTGCATCACGACCCTGATGAGGCTGGCCCGCCAGCACCGGGGCCTGAACGGCGGGGCATCGCCCTACACCGCGGGCGGCCTGTTCAGCCTGGCCGAGCCCGGCCGGCTGGCTGGCCTGCTGGCGGCGGCGGGGTATGCCGACATCGCGGTGGAGCCGCTCGCGGCGCCGTTCGCGCTGCCCGACGTGGCCACCTACATCGCCTTCGTCCGGGACTCGGGCTCGCCGATCATGGAACTGCTCGCGCCGCTGGACCCGTCGGCCCAGGCGGCGGCCTGGCAGGCCATGGCGGCGGCGCTGCAGCCGTTCACGGGTGAGCGTGGGTGGGTGGGACCCAACGAGCTGCTGCTCTGTTCGGCGACGCGGCCCCTCACGCACTAGTGCCCTGGCGCAACAGGACGCTGGCTCCGCACGACATCGAGAAAGGCCGCCAGCGCGGCGCTTTCACCGCCGTCCCGCCAGAGGCAATGCGTCTCGTACGGCGGCGAATCGCCCTGCAGCGGCACGAAGGCGGCCCCCGGCAGCCCGGCCTGCTGCAGGGCGGCCGGCACCAGCGAGACGCCCAGGCCCTGCGCCACCACCGACACCACGCTGAGCCAGTGGCGCAGCTCGAAGCGCACGTCGGGCTCGAAGCCGTGGTCGGCGCACAGGGCGAGCAGGCGGTCGTGGTAGTCGGGCGAGACGGCACGCGAGATCGCCACGAAGGGCTGGCCGGCCAGCGCGGCAGGCGCCAGCCGCCGCTTGCGCGCCAGCGCGTGGCCCGCCGGCACGCAGGCCACGAAGGCCTGGCGCGAGACCAGCACCTGCGAACAGCCCGGCGGCACGCGCGTGGTGTGCACGAAGCCGGCCTCCAGCCGCTGGTGCTGCAGGTCGATGAGCTGGTCGCTGGAGCTCATTTCGCGCAGCACCAGCTTCAGGCGCGGGTGACGCTGGGCGAAGCCGCGCAGGATCTGCGGCAGGCCCCGGTACAGCACGGTGCCCGCGAAGCCCACGCGCAGCTGGCCGCTCACGCCCTGGGCCACCTCGCGCGCCTCGCGCGCGGCCGCGCCAGCCGCCTCCAACAGGGCCCGCGCGCGTGGCACGAAGGCCTGGCCGGCGGGCGTGAGGGCCACGCCCCGGCTGTTGCGCACGAACAGCGGGGCGCCCACCGAAGCCTCCAGCTGCTGGATGTTGAGCGACAGCGGTGGCTGCGTCATGGCCAGGCGCGCGGCGGCGCGGCCAAAGTGCAGCTCCTCGGCCAGGGCGAGGAAACAGCGCAGGTGGCGGAACTCCATGGCCTTCTCCATCGATTTTCCGTTTGTATTCTTGGATACAGGATCGATATTAGACAGCTATGGCGCCACGGCGGACAATCCTTCGATTGCCCCAACGCACACGGAGACAGGACATGCTCTCGCCCAAGAAAGCCAAAGCCAGCTTCAGCTGGGAAGACCCCTTCCAGTTCGACGGCCAGCTCACCGAGGACGAGCGCGCCGTGCGCGACGCCGCCCACGCCTACTGCCAGGAACGCCTGCTGCCGCGCGTGACCGAGGCTTTCCGCAAGGAAGTCACCGACCCGGCCATCTTCCGCGAGATGGGTGACCTGGGCCTGCTGGGCGTGACCATCCCCGAGGCCTACGGCGGCGCCGGGCTCAACTACGTCTGCTACGGCCTGGTGGCGCGCGAGGTCGAGCGCATCGACTCGGGCTACCGTTCCATGATGAGCGTGCAAAGCTCGCTGGTGATGGTGCCCATCAACGAGTTCGGAACCGAGGCGCAGAAGCAGAAGTACCTGCCCAAGCTGGCCACGGGCGAATGGATCGGTTGCTTCGGCCTGACCGAGCCCAACCATGGCTCCGACCCCGGCAGCATGGTCACGCGCGCCAAGAAGGTGGCCGGCGGCTACAGCCTGTCGGGCGCCAAGATGTGGATCACCAACAGCCCGATCGCCGATGTCTTCGTGGTCTGGGCCAAAGACGACGACGGCGCGATCCGCGGCTTCATCCTGGAAAAGGGCGCCAAGGGCCTGTCCGCGCCCGCCATCCACAGCAAGGTGGGCCTGCGCGCCTCCATCACCGGTGAGATCGTGATGGACAACGTCTTCGTGCCGGAAGAGAACGCCTTCCCCGAGGTGCGCGGCCTCAAGGGGCCCTTCACCTGCCTGAACAGCGCGCGCTACGGCATCGCCTGGGGGGCGCTGGGCGCCGCCGAGGACTGCTACTTCCGCGCCCGCCAGTACGTGCTGGACCGCCAGCAGTTCGGCCGCCCGCTCGCGGCCAACCAGCTGATCCAGAAAAAGCTGGCCGACATGCTGACCGAGATCAGCCTGGGACTGCAGGGTTGCCTGCGCCTGGGCCGCCTCAAGGACGAGGGGACGGCGCCCGTGGAGCTCACCTCCATCCTCAAGCGCAACAGCTGCGGCAAGGCCCTGGACATCGCCCGCCTGGCGCGCGACATGATGGGCGGCAACGGCATCAGCGACGAGTTCGGCGTGGCGCGCCACCTGGTCAACCTCGAAGTGGTCAACACCTACGAAGGCACGCACGACATCCACGCCCTGATCCTGGGCCGGGCGATCACCGGCATCGCGGCGTTCAACTGAATCGCCTGAGCCGGGCGCCCGCGCGCCCCGGTGCAACCCGCTGAGCGGCGTGCACGCTTTCTGCTAGCGTGCGGGCGTGCACCACCTGCTCGACGCCCTCTCCCTGCCGCTGTTCGCCGCCGCCGCGCTGGTCTTCGTCAGCGTGCTGGCCGGCGTGGTGTCCACGCGCGCCGGCTTCTCGCTGCTGCTGGTCTTCCTGGTCGCGGGCATGCTGGCCGGCAAGGACGGGCCCGGCGGTTTCAGCTTCAACGACTTCCGCCTGGCCTTCTGGGTCGGCAACGTCGCGCTCGCCGTGATCCTGCTGGACGGCGGGCTGCGCACCGAACTGGCCACCTTCCGCACCGGCCTGAGGCCCTCCATGCTGCTCGCCACGGTGGGCGTGCTGGTGTCCGCGGCCATCACCGGCGCGGCGGCTCATTGGCTGCTGGCCCTGTCCTGGCCCATGGCCCTGCTGGTGGGCGCCATCGTGGGCTCCACCGATGCGGCGGCGGTATTTGCGCTGCTGAAGTCGTCCGGCGTTCGGCTCAACGAGCGCGTGGCCGCCACGCTGGAGATCGAGTCGGGCATGAACGACCCGATGGCGGTCTACCTCACCCTGGCCTTCATCGGCGTGGCGCTGGCCCTGGGCAACGCGGTGGCGAACGAGGTCACGCTGGGCGGCATCGCCTGGTCGCTGCTGCTGCAGTTTGGCTGGGGCGCGGCCATGGGCCTGGGCAGCGGCTGGGGCCTGGCCGAGCTGCTCAAGCGCCTGGGGCGCGGCGCCGACGGCGGCGGCGGCATCCGCGCCCTGCTCATCGTCTCGGGTGGGCTGGCGGTGTTCGCGCTCACCACCTGGCTGGGCGGCTCGGGCTTCCTGGCGGTCTACGCCATGGGCGTGGTGGCGGGCAACCGCGCGCGCCGGCTGGTGCGCTCCTCGCTCTCGGCCATGGACGGCTACGCCTGGCTGGCGCAGGCCGGCATGTTCCTGCTGCTGGGCCTGCTGGTGTCGCCCAGCGAAATGATGGACACCTTGCTGCCGGCCCTGGGCGTGTCGCTGGTGCTGATGCTGGTGGCACGGCCGGTGGCGGTGTGGCTGTGCCTCAGGCCTTTTCACTTCTCGCCGCACGAAATCGGCTTCATCGCCTGGGTGGGCCTGCGCGGCGCGGTGCCCATCGTGCTGGCGGTGTTCCCCATGATGGCCGGCGTGCCCGGCGCGCACGGGTTCCTGGACGTCGCCTTCGTGGTGGTGCTCACGTCCCTGCTGCTGCAGGGCTCCACCATCGGCCTGGCGGCGCGCCGCGCCCACGTGGCCCTGCCGGACCTGGACGACACCGAAGAAGCCCGCCTGGTGTTCGGCGACTTCGTGCTCGACGCCAACACGCCGCTGGAGGGGCTGTGCGGCTTCTACGGGCTGCCGGTACCCGGCGAATCGGACCAGACGGTGGGCCAGTGGCTGCGCAACGAACTGCACCGCCCGCCGGTGGTGGGCGACGTGGCGGAACTGGGCAAGGCCGAAATCAGCGTGCGCGAGATGGACGCGAGCCGGATCACGCGGGTGGGCATCAAGCTGGGCTGAGCCCGCGCCGGCGGGCGTGCGCTGGCGCCGGCCCCGACTGGGCCCAGGCGGCACGCCGCATGGGCGGCTGGGGTATATTAATAACCCATCGGTCAGTAACTAGCGCCCCATGCCCGCCCCCCCCCCGTCACCGCCCGCCGAGGTCCCGCGCCGCGCCCGCCGCAAGGAAGCGCGCCCGGGTGAGCTGATCGAGGCGGCCCTGGCCCTGTTCGTCGAGAAGGGCTTCGCCGCCACGCGCGTCGAGGAGGTGGCCGCGCGCGCCGGGGTGTCCAAGGGCACGCTGTTCCTGTATTTCCCCAGCAAGGAAGACCTGTTCAAGGCCGTGGTGCGCGAAACCGTCGCGGGCCGCTTTCCGGAATGGTCGAACGAGTTGGCCGAGTTCCAGGGCGACAGCGTGGAGCTGGTGCGCTACGCCATGCACACCTGGTGGGAGCGCGTGGGCATGACGCCCGCGTCGGGCATCACCAAGCTCGTCATGGCCGAGGCGGGCACCTTCCCCGAGATCGCCAGCTTCTACCAGAACGAGGTGGTCGCCCCGGGCCACGAGCTGATCAAGCGCATCCTGCAGCGCGGCATCGACCGCGGCGACTTCCGCGAGATGCCGCTCGACTACGCGGTCTACAGCCTGATCGCGCCCATGATCTTCCTGCTCATGTGGAAACACGCCATGACGCCCTGCGCCCCGCCCTCGCAGCAGATCGATCCCCTGACCTTCATCGACACCCAGGTCGACCTGATCCTGAGCGGCATGCTCAAACGCCCGCGATGAGCCCCGCACGACCGCCCAAAAGGGCCCGCACCACAGCGCGCCGCGCGAAGGTTTCCCCATGACCACCTCCCGTCTGCGAAAGACCCTCTACTGGGCCCTGGCCGGGCTGGCCGTGGCCGCGCTGGCCTTGGGCGTGGTGCGCGCGCTGCACAAGCGCAGCGCCCAGGCCGCGCAGGCGAACGCCGCCGCCCAGGCCCTGCAGACCGCGCCGGTCTACGAGGTCGCCGCGCGCGACGTGTTCACGGTGCGCCGCCTCGCGCTGCAGCAAACGGCCGAGGTCTCAGGTTCGCTGGTGGCGGTGCAAACCGTGGCCATCAAGGCGCGCGTGGCCGGCGAGCTGCAAGGCCTGAACAAGCGCGAGGGCGACAGCGTGGCCGCCAACGAGGTGGTCGCGCGCATCGACCCGACCGAGCCGCAGGCGCGCGTGCGACAGGCCGAGCAGCAGGCCGAGTCGGCGCTGGCGCAGGTGCGCATCGCGCAGCGCAACCAGAACAACAACCAGGCCCTGGTGCAGCAGGGCTTCATCTCGGCCACCGCGCTGGACACCTCGCAGGCCAACCTGGCCGCGGCCGAGGCCAACCACCGCGCGGCCATGGCCGCGCTGGACATCGCACGCAAATCGCTCGCCGACACGGTGCTGCGCTCGCCCATCGCCGGCCAGATCGCCAGCCGGCCGGTGCGCAACGGCGAGCGCGTGGGCGTCGACACCCGCGTGCTCGAGGTGGTGGACCTCTCGGCCTTTGAGGTAGAGGCCGCGCTGAGCCCGGCCGACGCCGCGCGCATCGCCCCGGGCCAGCGCGCGCGCCTGGTGGTGGAGGGCCTGCCCGAACCGGTGAACGCCGCGGTGGCGCGCATCAACCCCAGCGTGCAGGCCGGCAGCCGCAGCGTGCTGGTCTACCTGCGGCTGACCGCCCAGCCGGGCATGCGCCAGGGCCTGTTCGCGCGCGGCGGGATCGTGGCCGGCACGGTCGAGGCCCCGGCCGTGCCGGTGTCGGCCATCCGCAACGACCGGCCCGAGCCCTACGTGCAGGTGCTGCGCGACGGCGTGGTCAAGCACGTGGCCCTGACGCCCGCGCCCACGGGCAGCGTGGACGGCGTGCCCCACCAGGCGGTGCCCGCCCTGGCCGAGGGCGACACCGTGCTGGCGGCCACGGCCGGCGCCATCCGCGACGGCACGCGCGTGAACCTGGCCGCCGCGGCCAAGCCCTGAGCCCCGGGAGCGCGACACGCCATGTGGTTCACCCAGGTCTCGCTGCGCAACCCGGTCTTCGCCACCATGGTCATGCTGGCCTTCGTGGTGCTGGGCGCGTTCTCCCTGCAGCGCCTGCAGGTGGACCAGTTCCCCAACATCGACTTTCCGGTCGTGGTGGTCACCACCACCTACCCCGGCGCCTCGCCCGAGATCGTCGAGTCCGAGGTGACCAAGAAGGTCGAGGAAGCCGTCAACGCCATCGCGGGCGTGAACAGCCTCACCTCGCGCAGCTACGAAGGCAACTCGGTGGTGATCATCGAGTTCCAGCTCACCGTGGATGGCCGCAAGGCCGCCGACGACGTGCGCGAGAAGATCGGCATCCTGCGCCCGCTGCTGCGCGACGAGGTGGACGAGCCGCGCGTGCTGCGCTTCGACCCCGCCAGCCGCTCCATCTGGTCGGTGGCCGTGGTGCCCGAGGCGGTGGACGGCCGCGCGATGTCGGCCGTGGAGCTGTCCACCTGGGCCGACCAGGTGCTCAAGAAGCGGCTGGAGAACGTGCGCGGCGTGGGCTCGGTCACGCTGGTGGGCGCCACGCGGCGCGCCATCAACATCGAACTCGACCCGGCCGCCATGCGGGCGATGGGCGTGACCACCGAGCAGATCAACGCCGCCGTCCTCAGCGAAAACCAGGACCTGCCCGTGGGCACGCTCAAGACCGGCGAGTCCGAGCGCGTGGTGCAGGTGCTCTCGCGCCTGGCCAACCCGCGCGATTTCGACGACATCATCGTCGCCCGCCGCGGCGGCCTGCCCATCAAGCTGGGCCAGGTGGCGCGCGTGAGCGACGGCACCCAGGAAGTCGAGAGCCTGTCGCTCTACAACGGCCAGCGCACCTTGTTGCTGCAGGTGCAGAAGGCGCAGGACGAGAACACCATCGCGGTGGTCGACGGCCTGAACGCGGCACTGACCGCGGTCAAGCCCGAGCTGCCGCCCGGCGTACGGCTGGAGCCCATCGCCGATGGCGCGCGACCGATCCGCGTGTCGGTGCAGAACGTGCGCCAGACGCTGATCGAGGGCGCCATCCTCACCGTGCTGATCGTCTTCCTGTTCCTCAACTCCTGGCGCTCAACGGTCATCACCGGGCTCACCCTGCCCATCGCCATCATCGGCACCTTCTTCGTGATGAACGCGTTGGGCTTCACGATCAACATGATCACGCTGATGGCGCTCACGCTCTCGGTGGGCCTGCTGATCGACGACGCCATCGTGGTGCGCGAGAACATCGTGCGCCACGTGCAGATGGGCAAGACGCCCTACCAGGCCGCCATGGAAGGCACGCAGGAGATCGGCCTGGCGGTGCTGGCCACCACGCTGTCCATCGTGGCGGTGTTCCTGCCCATCGGCTTCATGGGCGGCATCATCGGCAAGTTCTTCCACGAGTTCGGCATCACCATGGTCGCGGCCGTGCTGATCTCCATGTTCGTGAGCTTCACGCTGGACCCGATGCTGTCCTCGGTGTGGCACGACCCGGCCATCGACACGCACGGCCAGCCGCCTGGCCGCTCGCTCTACGACCGCACCCTGGGCCGCGTGACGCACTGGTTCGACCGCTTCCAGGACGACCTCGCCGACGGCTACCAGGCCGCGCTGCGCTGGTCGCTGCGGCACAAGCTGGCCACGCTGGCCCTGGCCCTGGCCACCTTCGTCGCCAGCCTGGCCCTGCTGCCGCTGCTGGGCACCGAGTTCGTGCCCAAGGCGGACTTCTCCGAGACCTCGGTCAGCTACCACACGCCAGTAGGCAGCTCCCTGCCCGCCACCGAGGCCAAGGCGCGCGAGGTCGAGGCCGTCCTGCGCACCTTCCCCGAGGTGCGGTACACGCTCACCACCATCAACACCGGCAACGCGCAGGGCTCGATGTACGCCAGCACCTACGTGCGCCTGGTGGACCGCAAGGACCGCACGCTCAGCGCCGACGCCATGTCGGCCCTGCTGCGCGACCGGCTGCGCGCGGTGCCCGGCATCACCGTCACGCACGCCGGCCTGCTCGACGCCGTGGGCGGCGGCAAGCAGATCGAGTTTTCGCTGCAGGGCGACGACCTCGACGAGCTGGAGCGCCTGAGCGCGCTGATCACCGAGCGGCTGCGGCCCATCGTCGGCCTGGTGGACCTGGACTCCAGCCTCAAGCCCGACAAGCCCACGGTGGACGTGGTGCTCAGGCGCGACCTGGCCTCCGACCTCGGCCTGTCCACCAAGGCCATCGGCAACAGCCTGCGCACCCTGGTGGCCGGCACCACCGTTGGCAACTGGCGCGCCCAGAACGGCGAGACCTACGACGTAGTGGTGCGCCTGCCCCCGCCGCAGCGCCAGCGCACGCAGGACCTGCTGCAGCTGCCGCTCAGCGTGGGCAACGCGGCCGACGGCAGCGTGCGCACCGTGCCGCTGGCGCAGGTGGCCGACATCGTGGAAGGCACCGGTCCGAACCAGATCAACCGCCGCAACCTCAACCGCGAGGTGTCCTTCAGCGCCAACGTCTACGGCCGCTCGGCCGGCGAGGTGTCGGCCGAGATCCAGCGCGTGGTCGACGGCATCGCCCTGCCGCCGGGCTACCGCACCGAGTTCAGCGGCTCCACCAAGAACATGAAGGAGTCCTTCGGCTACGCGCTGTCGGCGCTGGCGCTGGCCATCATCTTCATCTACATGATCCTGGCCAGCCAGTTCCAGAGCTTCCTGCAGCCGCTCTCGCTCATGACCTCGCTGCCGCTCACGCTGATCGGCGTGGTGCTGGCGCTGCTCATGTTCGGCTCCACCATGAGCATGTTCTCCATCATCGGCATCGTGCTGCTCATGGGCCTGGTGACCAAGAACGCCATCCTGCTGGTGGACTTCGCCATCCGCGCGCGCGAGGGCCGCGCCGGCGGCCCGCCGCTGCCGCGCGACGAAGCCCTGCTGCTGGCGGCCAAGGTGCGGCTGCGCCCCATCCTCATGACCACCCTGGCCATGGTCTTCGGCATGGTGCCGCTGGCCTTCGCGCTCACCGAAGGCTCGGAGCAGCGCGCGCCCATGGGCCAGGCCGTGATCGGCGGCGTCATCACCTCCTCGCTGCTCACGCTGGTGGTGGTGCCGGTGGTCTACGGCTACCTCGACGACCTGGCCGCCTGGCTGCGCCGAAAGGCCGGGCTGCCGCCCGCCGCCACGCCCCCGCAGGACAGTGCGCCATAGGGCGCCTCCTAAAATCCACCGGTTGTGCCGACCCCATTGGAGAAATGAGATGACCACCGCGAACAGCCTCGAACAGGCCCGCTTCAACATGATCGAGCAGCAGATCCGCCCCTGGGAGGTGCTCGATGGCCGCGTGCTCGAGCTGCTGGGCCGGGTGCGCCGCGAGGACTTCGCCCCCGCCGCCCACCGGGCCCTGGCGTTCACCGACATGGAACTGCCCCTGACCCAGCCCGCGGTCGATGGCCAGTGCATGCTGGCACCGCGCGTGCAGGCCCGCTTGGTGCAGGACCTGGCCCTCAAGCCCACCGACAAGGTGCTGGAGATCGGCACCGGCAGCGGCTACACCGCCGCCCTCATGGCCAGCCTGGCGCAGCGCGTGCTGTCGCTGGAGATCGAGCCCGCGCTGGCCTCGCAGGCCCGCACCCGCCTGATGCAGGCCGGCGTCACCAACGTCGAGGTGCGCCAGGCCGACGCTGCGGCGAACGGCTTCGCCGCCTGCCGCGCCGACGGGCCTTACGACGCCATCCTGCTCGGCGGCTCGCTGGCCGAGGTGCCGCCCGCCCTGCTGGGCCTGCTGGCGCCGGGCGGGCGCCTCGCCGCCATCGTGGGCGACGAGCCCGTGATGCGCGCCACCTTCATCACCCGCGCCGGCGAGGCCGACTACCGCAGCGCCCAGCCTTGGGACACCCTCGCGCCGCGCCTGCGCCACTTCCCCGAGCCATCGCGCTTCCGCTTCTGAACCGGCGCCACCGCATGCAAGCCATCACCCCCTCCCAGCTCGACGACTGGCTGCGCCAGGAAACCGCGGACGGCGCCGCCGCGCCCCTGCTGCTCGACGTGCGCGAGCCCTGGGAACTGCAGACCGCGAGCGTGCCGCCCGGCCCGGGCTACGAACTGCTGGCCATGCCCATGCGCAGCGTGCCCGCGCGCCTGGCCGAGCTGGACCGCGACCGCCCCATCGCCTGCCTGTGCCACCACGGCGGGCGCAGCGCCCAGGTGGCCCGCTTCCTGCAAGACCAGGGCTACACGCGCGTGGTCAACGTGCACGGCGGCATCGACCTGTGGTCGCGCGAACGCGACCTGTCGATCCCACGCTACTGATATGAAGCACCCCCTGCGCCGCTTCGCGGCTTCCCCCTCTCTCGCCTTCGGCGGGAGGGGGACGGCACCTGCGGCCCAGCAAAGCCGGTTCCGCGGTGCCCCCGGACCGTCGTCTCTGAGGAGCTACCCATGACTGTTGCTGTTCCCCTTCGTCCCTTGGCGGTTGCCGCGCTCCTGGCGCTGGGGGCGGCGTCCGGCGCGCAGGCCCAGAGCCTGGTCCAGCTGTTCGAGGCCGCGCGCGGCTTCGACGCCACCTACCTGGCCGCGCGCTCGCTGTACGAGGCCAACCTGGCCCAGGCCGACCAGGCGCGCGCCGGCCTGCTGCCCCAGGTCGGCCTGGGCGCGGGCGCCAGCTGGGCGAACCGCGACAGCAGCAACAAGCTGCTCGACGGCACCAGCAACAGCCAGAACGTGACGCTGTCGGCCAGCCAGCCGCTGTACCGGCCGGCCAACAAGCTCGCCAACGACCAGGCCATCCTGTCCAAGGACATCGCGCAGGCCCAGCTCGTGCAAGCCGAGCAGGACCTGATCGTGCGCGCCGCGCAGGCCTATTTCGACGTGCTCGCCGCCCAGGACACGCTCACCTTCGTGCGCGCGCAAAAGACCGCGGTGGAACAGCAGCTCGCCGCCGCGCGGCGCAACTTCGAGGTCGGCACCGCCACCGTGACCGACGCGCGCGAGGCCCAGGCCCGTTTCGACCTGGTGATCGCCCAGGAGATCGCGGCCGAGAACGACCTGCGGGTGAAGAAGCTCGCGCTCGACCAGCTGGTGGGCCGCAGCGGTGTGACGCCCCTGCCCCTGGCCACGCCGGTGGACCTGCCGCCGCTGGAGCCCGCCACGCCGCAGGCCTGGCTGGACCGCGCGGGCGACCGGCACCCGGTGATCCTGAGCGCGCAGCGCAACCTGGAGATCGCCAAGCTTGAAACGCAGCGCGCCGAGGCCGGCCACAAGCCCACGGTAGACCTGGTGGGCCAGTACCAGGTGGCGCGCGCGCCGTCCGGCGTGCAGGGCATTCCGGGCAACGTGCGCAACAACAACGCCAGCGTGGGCGTGCAGTTCAACATGCCGCTGTTCGCGGGCTACTCCATCCAGAACCGCGTGAAGCAGACCCTGGCGCTGGAGGAGAAGGCCCGCGCCGACCTCGACGCCGCCCGCCGCACGGTGGACCTGCGCACGCGCAGCGCCTTCCTCGGCCTGGTCTCGGGCCAGGGCCAGGTGAAGGCGCTGGAAGCGGCCGAGACCTCCAGCCAGAGCGCGCTCGAAGCCAACCAGCTGGGCTACCAGGTGGGCGTGCGCATCAACATCGACGTGCTCAACGCCCAGAGCCAGCTCTACCAGACCAAGCGCGACCTGGCCCAGGCCCGCTACAACGTGCTGCTGGGCAGCCTGCGCCTGCGCCAGGCCAGCGGCGAGCTCACGCCCGCCGACCTGCAGGCGGTCGACGCCTTGCTGGCGCGCTGAGCACCGGTCCCACCGGGTGGGCGGCGTGCGAGCCGCCCACCCTGGAGCCGATACACTCCCCCGATTGCCCACCCGCCCGGCCCCAACCGGGCGGGCCCGTTTTTCACCCTGCAGGAGATGACGTGCAAGCCGTCAACGTGCTGTGCATCAAATGGGGCCGCAAGTACGGCCCTGAATACGTCAACAAGCTCCACAGCATGGTGTCGCGCCATCTGAGCCGGCCCTTCCGCTTCGTCTGCCTCACCGACGACGCCACCGGCATCCACTCGGGCATCGAGGTCAAGCCGATTCCCGCCGTGGGCTTCGATCAGTTCGACCAGCGCAAGCCCTGGACCTTCGGCCACGGCTGGCTCAAGCTCACCAGCTTCGCCGACCCGCTGTACGACCTCAGCGGCCGCACCCTGTTCCTGGACCTGGACATCGTCATCGTCGACAGCCTCGACCCTTTCTTCGATCAGCCCGGCGAGTTCGTCGTGATCAAGGAATGGGACAAGACGGACGGCACGGGCAATACCTCGTGCTACCTCTACACCATCGGCGCCCACACCGACGCGCTGGAGCACCTGAAGACGGGCTACCCCCAGTCCATCGCCGACGTGCGCAACGAGCAGGAGTACATCACCGGCTACCTGGGCCGCCAGGGCAAGGTGAGCTTCTGGCCCGAGGGCTGGTGCGTGAGTTTCAAGCGCCACTGCATGCAGCGCGGCCTCATGGGCTGGTTCAAGCCGCCCGAGATCCCGCCGGGCGCCCGAATCATCGCCTTCCATGGCAAACCCAACCCGCCCGACGCCATCGCCGGCGTGAGCGGCAAGTGGTACCGACGCGTGCTGCCCACGCCATGGGTGGCCGAACACTGGCGTTGAACCCGCCGCGCGCCACCGCGACGCTGAGGGCCTACCGGGGCCTGAGCCGCGCGCTCGCGCCCTGGCTGCTGGGCTGGTTGTGGTGGCGCGGCCGGCGCGAACCCGGCTACCGCGAGCGCCTGGGTGAACGCCTGGGCCACCTCCCCATCGACCCCGGGCGCTTCGGCGGCCTGTGGCTGCACGCGGCCTCGGTCGGCGAGGTGCAGGCCGCGCGGCCGCTGATCGAGGCCCTGCTGCGCGACTGGCCCGCGCACGCCCTCACCGTCACCACGCAGACGCCCACGGGCGCGGCCGCGCTGCGCGCCGCCTGGGGCGATCGCATCGCGCACCGCTTCGCGCCGCTGGACACGCCGGGCGCGGTGCGCCGCTTTCTCGACCGGCTGCAGCCGCAGGCCCTGGTGCTGGTGGAGCGCGAGCTGTGGCCGCAGTGGCTGTTCGAATGCGCCGAGCGGGCGCTGCCGGTGCTGCTGGCCAACGCGCGCCTGTCCGAGGCGTCCGCGCGCACCTACAGCCGCTGGCCGGGTCTGATGCGGCACGCCTGGCCCCGGCTCGACGTGGCCGCCGCCGACGGGGCCTCGGCCGAGCGCTTGCGCGCGCTGGGCGTGCCGGCGCAGCGGCTGGCGCTCACGGGCAACCTCAAGTTCGACGCCGCCCCGCCCGCGCAGGCGCAGGCCCTGCCGCCCGAACTGCGATCGCGTCGCCTGGTGGTCGCCGGCAGCACGCACGAAGGCGACGAAGCCGCCTGGCTCGACACCTGGCGCGGCCTGCGCGAGCGCCACCCCGACGCCCTGCTCGTGCTCGTGCCGCGCCACCCGCAGCGCTTCGACGCCGTGGCGGCCGAGCTGCGGCGCCGCGGCCTGGCCTTCGCGCGCCGCAGCGCGGGCGACGCCGTGGAGCCGCAGACCAGCGTGCTGCTGGCCGACACCATGGGCGAGTTGATGCACTGGTACCGCCACGCCAGCCTGTGCTTCGTCGGCGGCACGCTGGCGCCCGTGGGCGGCCACAACCCGCTGGAGCCCATGGCCCTGGGCCAGGCCTTCCTGTTCGGCCCGCACACCACCAACGCGCCCACCCTGTTCGCCGACGCCCAGGCCGCTGGCGCCGGGCTGGCGGTGCACGACGCGGCCACGCTGGAGCGCGCGGTGGACGAGGCCCTGCGCGACCCCGCCGCCTGGGCCGCGCGCGGCGCGGCGGCGCGCGGCCTCATCGACGCCCACCGCGGCGCGGCGCGGCGCACCCAGGCCCACCTGCGCGCGCGGCTGGGCGATGTCGACGGCTCGGCGCTCGGACCGGTGCGGGTCACCGCGCAAGGTGGCGACACGCTGTGGCACGACCCGCGCCGCGTCGACGCGACCGACGCGCCCCACCTGTTCGAGGCCGAGGCGCCCGCCGAACACCTGGCCACCGGCAGCGGCCGCGGCCAGGCGCGGCTCGTGCAGCACCAGGGCCAGGGCCTGGTGCTGCGCCACTACCGGCGCGGCGGCCTCATGGCCCGCCTGAGCGAAGACCGCTTCCTGCGCGAGCCCGCGCACCGCAGCCGCGCCATGCGCGAATTCGCGCTGCTGCGCCTGCTGCGGTCCTGGCGGCTGCCCGTGCCCGAGGCCGCGCTCGCGCGCCACCGCTCCCACGGGCTGGTCTACAGCGCCGACATTGCGGTCGGCCTGATCCCGGGCAGCCGCAACCTCGTGCAGCGACTGCAGTCCGCGCGCCCCACGCCAGCGGACTGGGCGGCCCTGGGCCGCGCCATTCGCGCCCTGCACGACCGACAGGTCTTCCACGCCGACCTCAACGCCCACAACCTGCTGCTCGACGCGCCTGGCCGTGCCTGGGTGGTCGACTTCGACAAATGCGCCGTGCGCCCGGGCGACGCCTGGAAAGCGGACAACCTCGCGCGGCTGCATCGCTCGCTGCGCAAGGAAGCGACGCGCGTGCACCCGTACCACTGGGACGAAGCCGACTGGACCCACCTCACCACGGCCTACGAGCGGCCCGACGACACCCTCCCATGAGCTTCACCCACGCCTGTTCCACTGGCGCCCGCGCCACCCTGGTGCTGTGCTTCCTGGCCTTCCCCATGTCCGTGGCCCTGGCCAACGTGGCCCTGCTGCTGACCCTGCTGCTGTGGCTGCTCTCGCTCGCCGGCGCGCCGGCGCGCGCCGAGCTGCGCGAGGCCCTGCGCAATCCGCTGGCTGCGCCCGCGCTCGCGCTGTTCGCCTGGATCGTGATCGCCGTGGCCTGGTCGCCGGCCGACCCCCAGGGGGTTTTGGGCGCCGTGCAGAAGTACCTGAAATTCCTGATGGTGCCGATGTTCATCGCGCTGCTGCAGGACCCGGCCACCCGCCGGCGCTGCTGGCACGCCTTCATGCTGGCCCTGCTGTTCACACTGGCGGTCACGTGGCTCAGCGTGTGGATAGAGATTCCCTGGACGCGCGCCAGCCGCTTCGGACGGGTCAATGACCACACGGTGTTCAAAGACCACATCTCGCAAGGCTTGATGATGACGGTGTTCGCCACGATCGCTGCCCTGGTCGCCATCACCTCCAGCAAAACCGTGTGGCGGTGGCTCGCCGGCGCACTCTGGGTGCTCGCCACCGGTTCCATCCTCTTCCTGTCCGAGGGTCGTACGGGCTACCTTGCCTGGGCTGCGTCCAGTGGCGTGTTCGCCGTCACACTGGCCTTCGCGCACTCCAGGCGCGCCGTTCTCGGCGCCGTGGTGGGCCTGGTGGCCGTGGGGGCGTTGGTTTTCGCCACCTCTCCAGTGTTCCAGGAACGAGTGGCCAATGCGTGGCGAGACATGCGCACCGCTCAGTTGGACAACACCCCCGGCGCCGTGGTCACCTCCACCGGCGCGCGCGTCGAGATGGCCCGCTTCGCCCTCGACGCCTCGCTCCAGGCCCCGGTGTTCGGCCACGGCACCGCGTCCTATCCCGTACTGGCCAAGCAGCACTTCACCAGCACCGAGTGGTGCTCGGTGGTGTGCCCGCACCCGCACAACCAGTTTCTCTTCTTCCTGGTCGAACAGGGCGCCATCGGCCTGCTGCTGTTCCTGTGGTTCATCGCCGCCATCGCGCGCGAGGGCTGGCGGCACGACCTGCCGCGGCGCGCCTTCTCCCTGGCCTTCGTGGCCACGCTGGCGGCGGCCTGCCTCTCGCACAGCTCGTTCTGGTTGTCGACCGAGAACCATTGCCTCATTCTCATGAGCGCGCTCACCATGGCCAGCCTGCGCGCGCGGCGCGCGCCGGTGTCCGCATGACCCGCCTCACCATCGCCTTCCATTCCAACCAGATCTCGCTGCGCGGCACCGAGGTGGCCCTGTACGACTACGCGGTCGGTGCCGAGGCGGTGCTGGGCCACCGCGCCGTGATCCTGCACGACGCCACCCACCCGGGCAACGACGGGCAGGCGATCGCCAAGTTCCGCGCGCGCTTCGAGGTGGCCGCGTACCGCGATCGCGGCGAACTCGACGGCCTGCTGCAGCGCCACGGCGCGCAACTGCTGTACGCGATCAAATCGGGCAAGAACGATGGCCTGATGTCGCACACGGTGCCCACCATGGTGCACGCGGTCTTCCCCACGCACCCGCGCCAGATGCATGGCGCGTCCTACGCCTTCATCTCCGAGTGGCTGAGCCGGCGCTGCAGCGCCGGCCGCATCCCGGCCGTGCCGCACATCGTGAGCCTGCCCGCCGAGGACAGCGACCTGCGCGCCGAACTGGGCATTCCCACGAAAGCCAAGGTGCTGGGCTGCCACGGCGGCGCGCACAGCTTCGACGTGCCGGCGGCCATCGAGGCGGTGAAGCGCGTGCTGGCCACGCGCGACGACACCTGGTTCCTCTTCCTCAACATCGAGCCCTTCGTCGACCACCCGCGCGCCCGCTTCCTGCCCGGCACCAGCGACCTGGTGTTCAAGACGCGCTTCATCAACAGCTGCGACGCCATGCTGCACGCGCGCCTGCAGGGCGAGTCCTTCGGCCTGGCCTGCGGCGAGTTCTCCGTCCGCAACAAGCCGGTGTTGACCTACGCGCGCAGCAAGCACCGCCACCACCTGGACGTGCTGGGCGACGCCGGCTGGCCCTACCGCGACGCCGACGACCTGGTGCGCCGCATCGAATCGCTGGACCCCGCCGCCGTCCGCGCGGGTTCCTGGGACCGCTACACGCCGCTCTACAACCCCGAGCGCGTGATGGGCCTGTTCGACCAACACCTGATCCAACCCGCGCTGCGCAACCCCTCGCGCGAGCGGCCCCAGTTGCACGTGCCCTGGGTGGACACCCTGGCCTATTGGCGACTGAAGCTGGACATGCGACTGCGGCGCGGCGCGCGCCTGTGACACCGACGAAACGGCCCTTCCCATGAGCCTGCCTCTCTTCGAACCCCGGGATCCCGGCGCCGCGCCAAGGGTCTACGACTGCTTCACCTACGACGGCGAAGACTGCCTGGATCTGAGGCTGCGCGCGCATTGGGACCGCGTCGACGTCTTCGTCATCGTCGAGGCCTCGCTGACCTTCGCGGGGCAGGCCAAGGCCCTGAGTTTCGACCCGGCGCGCTTCGACTGGGCCATGCCCAAGATCCGCTACCTCCCCTTGAGCGAGGAGAGCTTCGCGGGCTGCAAGACGGCCTGGGACCGCGAGCGCCGCCAGCGCGATGCCCTGCGCCAGGGCTATGCCGATGCGGCCGACGACGACGTGGTGGTCATCGCCGATGTCGACGAGATCCTGCGGCCGGAGAAGATCGGGCCCGTGCCCGCGGGCGAGGTTCAGGTCTTCGAGCAGCTCATGCTCTATTTCTACTGCGACTACCTCATGATCTCGGAGCCGTTCTGGCGCAAGGCCATCGCCGTCAGTGGCGCCGATGCCCTGCGCCACACGCCCGAAGACCTGCGCAACGACAAGGCGCTGAGGCAATCGATGCGCGAGGTGGTGATTCCCGACGCCGGCTGGCACTTCAGCTACCTGGGCGGCATGGAGATGATCGAAAAGAAGCTGGAGCGCTTCTCGCACCAGAACCTCAACAAGCCAAAGTACCGCGACCGCCAGAAGAACCTGGCGCGCCTGTACGCCGGCAAGGACATCTACCACCGCCCCAAGCAATGGGGCCGCGTGCAGCTCACGGCCGGGCAATGGGCCCCCGAGGTCGTGGAGCGCTGGTTTCGCGAGCGTCCCGAGCTGCGCGCGCCCGAGGATATCCGCAGCGCCGGAAGCCTGACCGACGTGCTACAGCGTCAGCGCGAGCGGCCGCGCTGGCGGCGCACCTGGGACAAGCTGCGCCTGCGGATCTGGAACGCCTTCTGAGGCCCCGCGCCGGCCGCTACGGCCGCCAGCGCGCCAAGCCCATCCAGCGGCCCGCCATGCGCGCCAGCAGGCGCGGCGACCAGGCGATGGCGCGCAGCGGCAGCGCCACCGTGGTGCCCAGCAACACGCTCCAGCGCTGCCGCCGCGCCTGCGCGGGCGAGCGGTGCTTGGCCGTGTAGATCAGCTTGGACTGCGCGTGGTGGTAGCCGCGCAGGTACTCGCTTTTCCAGGGCGCCTTGCCTTTGACGGAGCCGCGCGCGCGGTGCACCGCCATCACGGCGGGCCACACCACCAGCGGGCGCTGGTGCTGGAACAGGCGCAGGCAGAGGTCGTCGTCTTCGTAGTACAGGAAGAAACGCTCGTCGAAGAAGCCCACGCCCTCGAAGCGTGCCAGGCGAAACAGCATGGCCGCGCCGACCACGAAGCCCACGCAGGCCGGGCCCTCGGCACCGGGGCCGCGCGAAGGCCACAGCGTGCTGGGCCAGCGGTAGTTCACGTCGGGCCGGCCCGGCGCGCCTTCCAGCTGCGGCGCGACGACGGCGGCCTCGGGCATCGCCTGGGCGGCGCGCACCAGCTCGCGCAGACCGTCCGGCGTGACCTCGCAGTCGGGGTTGAGCAGGAAGGCGAAGGGCGTCTTCACCTGCGCGATGGCACGGTTGTTGGCCGTGCCGAAGCCCAGGTTGCGGCCATGCTCCAGCACCGTGGCGCGCGGCCAGCGCGCGCGCGCCTGCCCGGGCGTGCCATCGCCGCTGCCGTTGTCGGAGATGACGATGTTCGGGCAGTGGGCGAGCAGGCCGTCCAGCGCGTCCAGGCAGTGCGCGCTGTGGAAGGTGACCAGCACCACGGTCACGTCATTGAGCAGATCCTCAGCCATGCGTGCCCTCATCGGGAAATGCCGCGGAACCGGCTTTGCCGGGCCGCTGGCATTGCCCCCTTGAGGGGGTGGCGCGAAGCGCCGCGGGGGTGTTCATATTTGTCAATGCGCGCTCGCGCCCACGACGGCGTCGGGCTTGGCCTGCTTCAGCAGGTCCAGCATCGTCGCCTCGATGCGGTGCAGCGCCTCGGTCGTCTGGCCTTCGAAGCGCAGCACCAGCACCGGCGTGGTGTTGGAGGCGCGGATCAGCCCGAATCCGTCGGGCCAGTCCACGCGCACCCCGTCGATGGTGGAGACCCGCGCCGGCGCCTCGAAGCGCGCCAGGTCCACCAGCGCCTTCACCACCGCGTGCGGCTCGCCCTCGGCGCAGGCCACGTTGAGCTCGGGCGTGCTGTGGCTGGTGGGCAGGCCGTTGAGCACGGCGTTGGCGTCGGGGTGGCGGCTCAGGATCTCCAGCAGGCGCGCGCCCGCGTAGCTGCCGTCGTCGAAGCCGAACCAGCGCTCCTTGAAGAAGATGTGGCCGCTCATCTCGCCGCCGAGCGGGCTGTCCAGCTCCTTCATGCGCGCCTTGATCAGCGAGTGGCCGGTCTTGTAGATGTGCGGCACGCCGCCGGCGGCCTCGATGGCCGGGCCCAGGCGCTGCGAGCACTTGACGTCGTAGACGATGGCGCCGCCCGGCACGCGCGACAGCACGTCCCGCGCGAACAGCACCATCTGGCGGTCGGGGAAGATGTTGTGGCCGTCCTTGGTGACGATGCCCAGGCGGTCGCCGTCGCCGTCGAAGGCCAGGCCCAGCTCGGCGTCGGTCTCGGCCAGGGCGCGGATCACGTCGCGCAGGTTCTCGGGCTTGCTCGGATCGGGGTGGTGGTGGGGGAAGTTGCCATCGACCTCGCTGAAGAGTTCGATCACCTCGCAGCCCAGGGCGCGGAACAGCGCGGGCGCCGAGGCGCCGGCCACGCCGTTGCCGCAGTCCACCACGATCTTCATCGGCCGCGCCAGCTTCACGTCGCCCACGATGCGGTCGCGGTAGGGGCCGGCCACGTTGACGTGGCGCACCCGCCCGCCCTCGGCGCGCTCGCCGCCGTCGCGCTCGATGAGCTGGCGCAGGGCCTGGATGTCATCGCCGTAGATGGCCCGGCCGCCCAGCACCATCTTGAAGCCGTTGTAGTCCTTCGGGTTGTGGCTGCCGGTGACCTGGATGCCGCTGTGGCACAGCGTGGCGGCAGCGAAGTACAGCATGGGCGTGGTGACCACGCCGACGTCGATGACGTCGATGCCGGCCGCCACCAGGCCCCGGATCAGCGCGGCCGACAGCGCCGGTCCGCTCAGCCGCCCGTCGCGGCCCACGGCCACGGTGCGCTCGCCCTGGCGGCGCGCCACGGTGCCGAACGCCAGGCCCAGCGCCTCGGCCACGCGCTCGTCCAGCGTGCTCGGGACCACGCCACGGACGTCGTAGGCCTTGAAGATGGAGGCGGACACTTGCATGCAGGGGCTCCCGTGAGGTGATGGCAAAGCGGGCATTGTAGGAAGCGGGGGCCAGGCCCCTGTTACAGGATCATGTCCGGAAACGGCGGGTCGGCCGGCGCACGCGGGCCTACCATGGCCGCCATGGACACCCGAACCGCCACCGACGACGACGCCCGCTACCTGGCGCTGTGCGCGCGCGACGCCCGCTTCGACGGCCGCTTCTTCACCGGCGTCACCTCCACCGGCATCTACTGCCGCCCGGTCTGCGCGGTGCGCACGCCGCGGCGCGCCAACTGCCGCTTCTTCGACCACGCGGCCCAGGCCGAGCGCGCTGGCTTTCGCCCCTGCCTGCGCTGCCGCCCCGAGCTGGCTCCGCTGTCGCGCGCCTGGTCGACGCAGGACGCCAGCGAGCTGCTGGTGCAGCACGCCAGCCGGCTGCTGGACGACCCCGCCCAATGGACCGGCGACGACGGCCCCGCCATGCAGCGCCTGGCCGCCCGGCTGGGCGTAAGCGACCGCCACCTGCGCCGCGTGTTCGAGGCCCGGCTGGGCGTGTCGCCCCTGCAGGTGCTGCACACGCGCCGCCTGCTCGCGGCCAAGCAGCTGCTCACCGACACGCGCCTGAGCGTGTCCGCCGTGGCCGCCGCCAGCGGCTTCGCCAGCCTTCGCCGCTTCAACGCCGCGCTGCTGGAGCGCTACGGCCTGAGCCCCACGGCCATGCGCCGGCGCGGCAGCAGCAGCGAAGCGGGCAGCCAGGCCATCGCCTTGGGTTGGCGCCCGCCGCTGGACGTGGCGCCGCTGCTCGCCTTCCTCGACGCGCGCCGCCTGCCCGGCGTGGACGCGACCGACCTGGCCGCCCTGCGCTACTGGCGCACGCTGCGTCTGCACACGCCCTCGGGCGCGCACACCGGCTGGTTCGGCCTGCGCTTCGAGCCCGAGCGCCACCGCGTCTGGCTGCACGCCAGCGACGGCCTGCTGCCCGCCCTGCCCACGCTGATCTGGCGCGTGCGCGCGCTGTGCGACCTGGACGCCGACCCGCACGCCATCGACGCCGTGCTGGGCACGCACTTCCCCGGTGGCGCCGGCCTGCGCGTGCCCGGCGCCATCGACGGCTTCGAGCTCGCCGTGCGCGCCGTGCTGGGCCAGCAGGTCACGGTGGCCGCCGCGCGCACCCTGGCCGGGCGGCTGGTGGCGCGCTTCGGCGAGCCGCTGGACACCCCCGATCCGGCGCTCAACCGCCTCTTCCCCACGCCCCAGGCGCTGGCCGAAGCCAGCGGCGAAGACCTCGGCGCGCTGGGCATCGTGCGCCAGCGCCAGGCCGCCATCCAGGCGCTGGCGCGCGCCGTGGCCGACGGCACGCTGGACCTGGGCCCGCACGCCGACCTGGCCACCACCACGCGGGCGCTCACCGCCCTGCCCGGCATCGGCGCCTGGACGGCCCAGTACATCGCCATGCGCGCGCTGCGCTGGCCCGACGCCTGGCCCGCGGCCGACGTCGCCCTGCACAACACCCTGGGCTTGAGCGGGACGCCGC
Source organism: Hydrogenophaga sp. PML113 (assembly GCF_001777155.1). Taxonomy (NCBI): domain Bacteria; kingdom Pseudomonadati; phylum Pseudomonadota; class Betaproteobacteria; order Burkholderiales; family Comamonadaceae; genus Hydrogenophaga; species Hydrogenophaga sp. PML113. Next base: position 178,541 of record NZ_MIYM01000004.1, read on the forward strand.
GCGAGCGCGAACGCGCCTGCGAGGCCCTGGCCCGGGCCTGGCAGCCCTGGCGCAGCTACGCCGTGCTGCGCGCCTGGGCCGGCCTCTACCGCGCGGCCCCTCCCCCCACCCCCGCCACGGATTCGCCATGAAACTGCCCCACACCCTCACCCAGGCCACCATCGCCACCCCCCTGGGCCCCATGCGACTGGCCGCCACCGAGTGCGCCTTGGCCGGTGCCTGGTTCCACGACCAGCGCTACGCGCCCGAGCCCGCCCTGGTCGCGTCGTGGCGACCCGATCCGCACCATCCCGTGCTGCGCGAAACGGCCCGTCAGCTCGCCGACCACTTCGCCGCGCGGCGGCAGGCCTTCGACCTGCCACTCGACCTGTCCTTCGGCACGCCCTTCCAGACCGCCGTCTGGCGGGCGCTGTGCGCCATCCCAGCCGGGCACACGCTGAGCTATGGCGAACTCGCCCGCCGGCTGGACGCACCCAACGCCGTGCGCGCCGTCGGCGCGGCCGTGGGCCGCAACCCGCTCAGCGTCGTGGTGCCCTGCCACCGCGTGCTGGGCGCGCGCGGCGGGCTCACCGGCTATGCTGGCGGGCTGCCGCGCAAACAGGCCCTGCTGCGGCTCGAAGCCACCGGGCGGCCAGCCCCCCTACCCACCCCCATGCCCGCATGACACCCCTGCTGCTGCTCGAATTCGTCGCGCTCGCCGCCCTCTGGGGCGCGTCCTTCCTGTTCATGCGCCTGGGCGCTGCCGAGTTCGGGCCTGTGCCCACGGCGGGGCTTCGCGTGGGCATCGCGGCCTTGTGCCTGCTGCCCATGTTCCTGAAGGCCGCCGTCTGGACCGACTTCCGCGCGCGCTGGCGGCCCATCCTGGTGGTGGGCCTTCTCAATTCGGGCCTGCCCTTCCTGCTGTTTTCGTTCGCGGTGCTGCACATCCCCACGGGGGTCTCGGCCATCCTGAACGCCACGGTGCCGCTCACCGGCGCGCTGGTGGCCTGGCTCTGGCTGAAGGACCGCCCGGGTGGCTCGCGTATCCTGGGGCTGGTGATCGGATTCGTCGGCGTCACGCTGCTGGTGTTGGGCAAGTCGGGCGTGGACGCACGCGGCGCGACCAACGCGCAAGGCTCCGTCATGTCGCTGGTGGCCATGGGCGCCTGCCTGCTGGCCACGCTCTGCTACGGCATTGCCGCCAGCTTCACCAAACGTTACCTGTCGGGCGTGGACCCGCTGGCCTCGGCCAGCGGCAGCCAGATCGGCGCGGCGCTGGCGCTGGCCCTGCCCATGGCCTGGCTGTGGCCCGCGCAGCCAGTGAGCGCGGGTGCCTGGACGGCCGTGGTGGCACTGGCCGTGCTGTGCACCTCCATTGCTTACATCCTTTACTTCCACCTCATCGAACGCGCCGGGCCGGCCAAGGCCCTCACCGTGACCTTCCTGATCCCGGTGTTCGCCCTGGTCTACGGCGCGGTGTTCCTGGGCGAAATGGTGAGCGCATGGATGGTGGGCTGCGGCCTGGTCATCGTGTGTGGCACGGCGCTGTCGACGGGCTTGGTGAAGGTGCGCGCGCTGGAAAAGGCGGCGCGCTGAACCTCGGGGCCTGCCGGCTCAGCCGAACAGCCGCAGGTGGAGATAGCGCATCGCGCCGGTAAGCAATCCACCGGCCACACCGGTCAAGGGAATGACCATGGCCGGATGCCGTTCGATGGGCAGGCTGTCCACGTCCTGGTCGAGATACGCAGCCGCATAGACCACAGGTGCCAGCAATGCCGCACCGCAGCACCCCCAGGCCACAACCGAAGGCAGCCACTTGGGGTACCGGCGTTCGCCGGTGGCATCCTCTCGAACAGTGATTCGTTCCTGGGTCATCGACAACGGGAAAGCGGGGACGATCAGCAGCTTGTTCTGAGCGGCTTCAACCCGCTCCCGCGTTGCGGGTTGGCTGGACGCGTCGGGAGAAGTTCCGCCAATGCCGTCCTCTGCTGGTGGCTCATCCGAGCTCGATGACACGTCCACCGTGCCGCTGCGGCTCTGCGGCGGCGTGGTCCTGGCTGGCGGGGTGAAGCGGTGCCCCAGGGAATTTTTCTGGCCCATCGATGCCCTCCGGGCGTGAAGCGGTTATGCGCAATGGGGCTCAACGTAGTGCCCCATGGCCCAGGTCACCGTGCCGGCAAGGCAGCCACCGAGGACGGCGAGGACGGCCCGGCCAAGATACTCATCCGTATGACCCGTCAGCATGAAGGGCACGCCCAAGAAGATGGTTGTCGCGACGCCCGCCGTGATCCCGGCCACCCCGCCCTTGCCCAAACATTGGCGCACAGCCTTGCCGTCCGGGCAAGGCCGTGCCTCTGGCAGCGAGGGGCAACAGTTCAGCTTGCTCAGGACCTGCATCAGCAGCCCTGGTTGAGGCGCCGGCGCGCCTTGTGGCTGTGTCCCCGGAACATCGGCGTCCAGGGGGACTTGGTGCTCGTTGTCCAAGCCGGTTGGCTTGGCGGTGGCGCCCTGGGCCGCGACCACCGCGGGCAATGGTCCGGTGGACAGGTGGTTTGACGGGCTGGTCCGTTGCATGAATCTCTCCTGAAACGACGCAATTTCGATGTGGCGACACGCGCCGCTAACTCAGACGCACCACCCGCGCCATCGCCTCGGTCTGCAGATGGTGGTAGCGCTCGTCGCCGCGCCCCAGGGCCACGGCGTGCTCGTAGGCCTGTTGCGCTTCTTCGGTCTCGCCCAGCGCGGCGCAGCACTCGCCCATGCGAAAGGCCGATGGCGCGTGGGTGGCGTCCTGGCCCAGCGCCAGCAGATACATCACCGCCGCTTCGCGGTAGCGCTGGCGCTTCTGCAGGCACAGGCCCGCGAGGTAGCTGTACTTGACCGAGCGCGCCTCATGCGCCACCAGGGCCAGGCTCACGGGCAGGGCGCGCTCGTGATCGCCTGCCTCGTAGAGCTGCATCGCCACCGCATACAAGGCCTCGTAGTCTTCATGGTTCATGCCACGCAGGTCACCCGGGCTGTGGCCGGACCGCAGCGCGTCTGCGCACTGCTCAAGCAAGGTCCCCATGCCGGCGAGGGACTGACATGAAGCGGCGATGGCGCCTTCGATGACGGGATCGGGGTGGACGGGGAGCGAATCGATCATGGCTGTTGCTCCGCCGAGCCGTCGGTTGTGGACGCCCGGTAGGCCATGTCCAGAAACCCGCCGATGACCAGACCACCAGCGCCGGCCGCGGCGACCCAGCCAACGACGGCCCCCAGCGGCACGGAGCCTTCCTTCACCAGGACGGTTGCCATGGTGCTGGTGGCCATGGCCGCCCCACCCAGACCCCCCTTCAGGCCGGGTGGCAGCTGGTCCCAGTTCAGTCCGCAGAGCGAACCGGTCAAACCGGCTTGGGCCCGCAGCACGGCGTCTGCCTCCGGCTCTTCACCCGCCTGAGGCTCGGTGCCCGGAACATGGCGGGGTGGTGGATGGCTGTCGGCGCCGGCCACGACCAGCGCCGTGAGCGACTTATCGGTGGCGACCGGGCCATACCCGAAGGCCCCCTTGACCGCGTTGGTGAACGCCTGCATGAAACCCTCCTGAAGGTGTGACAGCCTTCGCCGAAGCACGGTGCCACGGCGCGCTCGCCGGCAGCCGGGCGAACGGCGTCTGAGTGGCGCCGCGCCTGCCGTGGTTCGGGGCACGGTGCCCCCATCAGGCAAACATAAAAAAGGCCTCCACGGTGTGGAGGCCTTGTGCGCGGCGCCGCTCGGGTGCGCGATCTGTTCAGAACCCGGGGTGTCAGGCCGGCACGACCGCTTCCTGTCGCGTGCGCATCTGCAGGTGGGCCAGCGCCGCCTCCACCTGGTCCACCAGCACCAGGCACAGGTCGCCGGGCTGCAGGCGCTCCAGCGCGGCGTCGATGGCGTTGAACTCGCCCCGGATTTCCAGCACCTCGCGCACGCGCGGGGCGCCCGCCAGGCCTTCGCGCAGCAGGCCGATCACCTCGCCGTCGGCGCGGCCGCGCTGGCAGGCGTCCTGGTACAGCACGACCTCGTCGAAGGCCTTGCCCAGGATCTGCGTTTGCTCGCGGATGTCCTGGTCGCGCCGGTCGCCGGCACCGCTGATGACCACCGAGCGGCGCTGCGCCGGCAGCGCCTCCACCGCCTGCACCAACGCGCGCATGGCGTCGGGGTTGTGACCGTAGTCGGCGATCACGGTGGCGCCGCGGTACTCCATCACGTTGAAGCGGCCGGGCGCGTTGTGGGCGTCGTTGTGGAAGCTGGCCAGGCCACGGCGGACCGTGTCCCAGGCCAGGCCCGCGCCCCAGGCGGCCGCGATGGCGGCCATGGCGTTCTCGACCTGGAAGCCGATCTGGCCGTTGCGCGTGATGGGGATACCCGAGAGCTCGAAGCGCTCGCTGAACCCGCCCTGCTCGGCCACCACCGCGCCGTTGTCCACGTAGACCACGCGGCGGCCCTGGGCGCGGTGCGTGGCCATCACGGGCTGCTGGCGGTCCTGCGCAAAATAGATCACCTCGCCGGGGCAGTTGTGGATCATGTCGGCCACGATGGGGTCGGCCGCGTTGAGCACGGCGTAGCCGGTCTCGGCCACGTTCTGCACGATGACGCGCTTGAGCACCGCCAGGTCCTCGACCGTGGTGATGTAGTTCAGGCCCAGGTGGTCGCCCGCGCCCACGTTGGTGACCACCGCCACCTGGCAGCGGTCGAAGCCCAGGCCCTCGCGCAGCACGCCGCCGCGCGCGGTCTCGAACACGGCGGCGTCGACGTCGGGGTGGGCCAGCACGTTGCGCGCGCTGCGCGGGCCGGCGCAGTCGCCGCTGTCGGTCTGATGGCCGTTGACGTAGACGCCGTCGGTGTTGGTCATGCCCACGCGCAGGCCGCTGGACGCGAACAGGTGGGCGATCAGGCGCACGGTGGTGGTCTTGCCGTTGGTGCCGGTGACGGCCACCACGGGGATGCGGCCGTCGCCGCCATCGGGGTACATGTCCTCGATCACCGCCTGGCCAACGTCGCGCGCATGGCCGTAGGAGGGCGAGAGGTGCATGCGCAGACCGGGCGCCGCGTTCACCTCGACGATGCCGCCGGCCTGGTCTTCCAGCGGCTTGAGCATGGTCTCGCAGACCACGTCCACGCCGCAGATGTCCAGGCCGATCATCTGCGCCGCCGCCACGGCGCGCGCGGCGATCTCGGGGTGCACGTCGTCGGTGACGTCGGTCGCGGTGCCGCCGGTGCTCAGGTTGGCGTTGTTGCGCAGCACCACGCGGCGGCCCTTGGCCGGCACGCTGTCGGCCTGCAGGCCCTGCACGGCCAGGCAGCCCAGGGCGATGTCGTCGAAGCGGATCTTGGTGAGCGCGGTGGCGTGGCCCTCGCCGCGGCGCGGGTCGGCGTTGACGATGTTCACCAGTTCGCGCACCGTGTGCACGCCGTCGCCGGCCACCTGCGGCGGGTCGCGGCGCGCGGCCGCCACCAGGCGATCGCCCACCACCAGCAGGCGGTAGTCGCTGCCCGGCAGGTAGCGTTCGACCAGCACCTCGCCATAGTTGGCCGCCGTCTGGAACGCGGCGTCGAGCTGCTCGCGCGCCGTCACGTTCACGGTGACCCCCTTGCCCTGGTTGCCGTCGCGCGGCTTGAGCACCACCGGCAGACCGATCTCGAGCGCGGCGGCCCAGGCGTCATCGGCGTCGCTCACGGGACGGCCCAGCGGCACGGGCACGCCGGCCGCCTGCAGCAGCCGCTTGGTGAGCTCCTTGTCCTGGGCGATGGATTCGGACACGGCGCTGGTGCGGTCCACCTCGGCCGCCTGGATGCGGCGCGCGCGGCTGCCCCAGCCGAACTGCACCAGGCTGCCGGTGGTGAGGCGCCGGTAGGGAATGCCGCGCGCCACCGCCGCGTTGACGATGGAGCCCGTGCTCGGGCCCAGGCGCTCGTCCTCGTCGAGTTCGCGCAGCTCGGCCACGGCGGCGGCCAGATCAAAAGATTCGCCGCGCAGCACGGCCTCGATCAGCCCATGCGCCAGCGCCAGCGCGCGGCGGCCCACGGCCTCTTCGCTGTACTGCACCACCACCTGGTAGACGCCCGATTCAAGGGTGGCCGAGGTGCGGCTGAAGGTGACCGGGCAGCCCGCCTGGGCCTGCAGCGACAGCGTGGCCACCTCCAGCACGTGGGCCAGCGAGAGCGAGCCGCCGGCGCTGTGCAGCGCGCCCGGGTGCGGAAACTGCTCGCGCAGGCGCGCCTCGAAGCCCGGCAGGCTGGCCAGGGCGCGTTCGTTGTCGCCGCAGTGCACCACGGTTTCGATCGCGGTGTGGCGGGTCCAGAGGTTGGGGCCGCGCAGGGCCCGAATGCGGGTGAGTTCCATCAGAGGCTCTTCTCGGCAAGGGATTCGGGGGACGGCTGCGCCGCCGGCACGCGGCGGACGGGGGCGTGGGCGATCGGGGCTTCGCGGGCGAAGGTGCGCAGGCCGGCGGCCATGAGCGCGGGCGAAATGTCCAGGGCCCAGGCCGCCGCCAGCGAGGCGAGCAGCACGGCCGTCTTGTCTTCGGGGGCCACGCCCTCGCCCAGCGACACCTGGGCCAGCGACGCCACCACATGCTCCTGCTGGCCGTCGCTGAGCACGATGTCGCCCTGGCGCAGGAAGACCGCGCGGCGGTACTGCGCCAGGTGCTCCACCAGCACCGGCAGCTCGGGGTCCTCGGCGTAGAAGATGACATCGCCGTCGCACAGCGGCGCCATCTCGGCCACCACCGGGTCGGCGGCGTTGAGCACAGCCGCGCCATCGGGCAGCACCACGTCCACCTGGGTACGCATGACCTTGAAGAGCTGCTCCACCTCGCGGATGTGGCAGGCCGCCAGCGCGGGGCTGCCCGAGGCGTCGGTCACCACGCCCACCTGGCAGCGGTCGTAGGCCAGGCCTTCGTTGACGATGGTCAGCGGGTCGTTCTCGAACACCGCCGTCTGCACGCCGCGGTTCATCAGCAGGCGGCGCGCCGCGCCGGCCTTGGAAAAGTCGCCGTGCTGCAGCGCCCGGCGGCCCAGGAACAGGCCCGCCTTGCACGCCAGGCCCACCTGGGGTCCGCTCAGCGAGGCGAGCCAGGCCACCAGGCGCGCGATACCGGTGGTGCCGCGGCTGCCCGCCACGCCCACCACTGGCACACGGCCTGAATCGCCGGGCACGAAGAGGTGGTCGACGATGGCGCGCCCCACCGGCCGCGGCTGGCCCACGGCGGGCTTGAGGTGCATCAGCAGGCCGGGACCGGCGTTGACCTCGACGATGGCGCCGCCCTGATCGGCCAAGGGGCGCGAGATGTCCTGCGCCACCAGGTCGACGCCGGCGATGTCCAGCCCGATGACGCGCGCGGCCAGCGCCACCACGCGGGCCACGTCCGGATGGACCTCGTCGGTGCAGTCCACCGAGAGGTTGCCGTTGCGCATGATCAGCACGCGCTGGCCGGCGGCCGGCACGCTGTCGATGGTGTGGCCCTGGCGCTGCAGCTCGACGGCCATGGCGGGGTACTCGTCGAGGTGGATGGCGTTGAGCGGGAATTCCTCGCTCAGGCCGCGGCGCGGGTCGCTGTTGATCTGGCTGTCGATGAGCTGCCCCACGGTGCTGCGGCCGTCGCCCGTCACCCAGGCTTCATCGCCGCGCGTGGCGGCCACCACGCGCCCGCCCACCACCAGCAGGCGGTGTTCCAGGCCGCGCACGAAGCGCTCGACCATGACGCCACTGCCTTCGGCGTCGGCCACGGCGAACGCCGCCTCCACGTCTTCCTGGCGCATCAGCTCCAGCGATACGCCCCGGCCGTGGTTCGCGTCGGTGGGCTTCACCACCACCGGCAGACCGATGTCGCGCGCGGCCTCCCAGGCCGCCTGCGGGCTCTCGACCACCTGGCCCTCGGGCACCGGCACGCCGCAGGCGGCGAGCATGCGCTTGGACAGGTCCTTGTCGCTGGCGATGCTCTCGGCGATCGCGCTGGTGCGGTCGGTCTCGGCCGTCCAGATGCGGCGCTGGCGCGCGCCATAGCCGAGCTGCACCAGGTTGCCGTCGTTCAGGCGGATGTGCGGGATGCGGCGGCCGGTCGCGGCGTCGACGATGCTCGCGGTGCTGGGGCCCAGGCAGTGGTCGTCGACCAGCTCGCGCAGTTCGTGCACCGCGGCGGCCACGTCGAAGGGGCTGTCGTTGATGGCGGCCATCAGCAGTTCATGCCCCAGCGTGAGCGCGCGCCGCGCCACCCGCTCGTCGCGGGCGCGAAACACCATCTTGTAGACGGCGCGCACCGGTGTGCTGCGGGTCTGGCCGAAGCCGGTCTGCAGGCCCGCCAGGTTCTGCAGCTCGATCACCACGTGTTCGAGGATGTGGCCGGCCCAGGTGCCTTCCTGCAGGCGCTGCAGGAAGCCCCCGCGCTCGCCCACGCCGCACTGGTGCTCGATCAAGCCAGGCAGCCAGGCCGTCAGGCGCTCGTACAGGCCGGGCAGCAGGTGCGAGGGGTAGTCCTCGAGCTCCCCGATGTCGATCCAGCTCTCGAGCACCGGGCGGTAGGTCCAGATGTTCGGTCCGCCGAGGTAGCTGACGCGCAGAAAACGAATGGGTTGTTTCATGGTTGTCGATTCAACGGCATAACGCCGTGGGGGCGCTGTGGACTTACTCGGCGTTTCATCTAGGACAATATCGGATACGCCCGCGGGCGCCGGTCATTTTCCGGATGGGTCCACTTCTAATGAATTCACCTTTAGCCGAACTTACGTCGCCGTTCAGTGCCTTGCCACAACCGTTTCAAGACGGTCTGCGGGCGCGCTTGCTGGACAACGAGCAGGTTTCAAGTTGGCTGCAGCTTGACCTCGATTCGCAATTGAATTTTTCCGCCGGCTGGCTGGTGCTGACCACCCAACGGCTGTTGAGCTGGGAGCCCGGCGGGGCCGATGCCGGCTGGCGTGAGTGGCCCCTGGGAGGCGTATTGTGCTTGAAGCACAACGACCATGCAGGCCTCGCGCAGCTCAGTGTGCACGGCGCCCAACAGCGGCTGGCTATTTGGCGTTTTACTGCGACGCACAACACACGCGCGCTGCGGTTCATTGCAGAATTCGACCGCCTGCAAGCCCTTCGCCACAGCACTGGATTAAATGATGCAGTGCAAAAATCCACCCCGTCATCGACCAGCGCAATACCGCTGTCGCCAAATCACGAAAGTGATTTGTCGCCGATTGGCGACGAATTAATCGACGCCCCGGAATTGCACCGGCCGCCGTCCACCTGGGTGCTATTGCGGCTCGGACGATTCGCCAAACCGTACCGCGCGCAATTGGCCCTGGGTTTTGGCCTGACGCTGGCCGCCACAGCCGCCACGCTGGTGCCGCCCTACCTGACCATGCCGCTCATGGACGAGGTGCTGATCCCCTTCCAGAACGGCCAGCGCATCGATCCCTGGCAGGTGGCCATGCTGCTCGGCGGCCTGCTGCTGGCGGCGCTGACGGCCTGGGGCCTGGGCTGGGCGCGCACCTATGTGCTCTCGCTGGTGTCCGAGCGCATCGGCGCCGACCTGCGCACCACCACCTTCGAGCACCTGCTGGCGCTCTCGCTCGAGTACTTCGGCGGCAAGCGCACCGGCGACCTCATGGCCCGCATTGGCTCGGAGACCGACCGCATCTGCGTGTTCCTCTCCTTGCACGCCCTGGACTTCGCCACCGACGTGCTGATGATCGTGATGACCGCGGTCATCCTCTTCAGCATCAACCCCTGGCTGGCGCTGGTGACGCTGCTGCCCCTGCCCTTCATCGCCTGGATGATCCACCTCGTGCGCGACCGCCTGCGCACCGGCTTCGAGAAGATCGACCGCGTCTGGTCGGACGTGACCAACGTCTTGGCCGACACCATCCCCGGCATCCGCGTGGTGAAGGCCTTCGCGCAGGAGAAGCGCGAAGCCGCCCGCTTTCGCGAGGCCAACCGCCACAACCTGGAGGTCAACGACAAGCTGAACAAGACCTGGTCGCTGTTCACGCCCACGGTCACGCTGCTCACCGAACTCGGCCTGCTGGTGGTCTGGGCCTTCGGCATCTGGCAGGTCTCGCGCGGCGACATCACGGTGGGCGTGCTCACCGCCTTCCTGGCCTACATCGGCCGCTTCTACAGCCGGCTCGACTCCATGAGCCGCATCGTCTCGGTCACGCAGAAGGCCGCCGCCGGCGCCAAGCGCATCTTCGACATCCTCGACCACGTCTCCAACGTGCCGGAGCCCGCGCAGCCCGTGCGCCGGCCGCGCATCGACGGTGGCATCGAACTGAGCGACGTGCACTTCCGCTACGGCAACCGCTCGGTCATCCGCGGCATGAACCTGGCCATACGGCCCGGCGAGATGATCGGCCTGGTGGGCCACAGCGGCTCGGGCAAGAGCACGCTGGTCAACCTCATCTGCCGCTTTTACGACGTCAGCGGCGGCAGCATCCGCGTCGACGGCATCGACGTGCGCCAGTTCGCCGTGGCCGACTACCGCCGCCACATCGGCCTGGTGCTGCAGGAGCCCTTCCTGTTCTTCGGCACCATCGCCGAGAACATCGCCTACGGCAAACCGGACGCCACACGCGCCGAGATCGTGGCCGCCGCGCGCGCCGCGCACGCGCACGAGTTCATCCTGCGCCTGCCGCACGGCTACGACTCATTGGTGGGCGAACGCGGCCAGGGCCTGTCGGGCGGCGAGCGCCAGCGCATCTCCATCGCGCGCGCGCTGCTGATCGACCCGCGCATCCTGATCCTCGACGAGGCCACCTCCAGCGTGGACACCGAGACCGAGAAGGAAATCCAGAAGGCGCTCGACAACCTCGTGGCCGGGCGCACCACCATCGCCATCGCGCACCGCCTCTCCACATTGCGCCGCGCCGACCGGCTGGTGGTGATGGACCGGGGAGAGGTGGTGGAGGTGGGCCCGCACGACGAGCTGATGGCGCGCGAGGGCGCCTACTGGCGGCTCTACATGGCGCAGCTGCGCAACGTGGACGTGGAAGACGAGCCAAGCCTCGCCCCACCCCACACCAACCCCACGGCGCATGGCGCCACGGCGGGAACCGACTGAACGCGGAGATCAGCATGACGACGATCGACTGGACACTGCGCCGAGACCCGCAAGGCCCGCTGCAGCTCACCACCGCCGATGGGCGGGTGCACGCCGGCGTGCTGCCCGTGCGCGCCTTCCCCCTGGCCGCGCCCGACGAGGGCCTGTCGCTGGTGGGCAGCGACGGGCACGAGCTCGTGTGGATAGAGCGCCTGTCGGCGCTCGACGCCGCCACGCGGACGCTGATCGAGGAAGAACTGGCGCCGCGCGAGTTCATGCCCCGCATCCAGCGCATCCTGGGTGTCTCGGGCTACGCCACGCCCAGCACCTGGACGGTGGAAACCGAGCGCGGCCCCGCGCAACTGGTGCTCAAGGCCGAGGACGACATCCGCCGGCTCGACGGAAAGCGTCTGTTGATCCAGGACGGCAATGGCCTGCAGTTCCTCGTTGCCGACCGTTTTGCGCTGGACCGGATCTCCAAGCGGATCCTTAATCGATTCTTGTGAGCTGAGCCTCGCTGAAGTCCCCTCGAAAACCTGAACCACCCGGAAGCAGAGAATTCCCCCAAATTCACCCAAGCGATCGAATCGCTCTAACAACAGTTTGGTTAATGGTGATCAGGCAGTAGCCGCTGCGCCACTGGTTGCGGTTCGAAAACCCCTCACCGGCGAACAGCAAGCGGCTCCACATTCGCGGGAACAAAAAACCAGCCGGCCGGCAACCCTGCGGCTGCACGACCGGTCTGCATTCGTTCTGCCAGCGAGGAGGCATTAAAGACAGAGAATCCCTCAACCGCCCTCTGAGGCAGTAGCATTCATCTGGGGAAGAAACAATATTTCAGGGCCCCATTGATTGGGTCACCCCCAAAAGATGCAGAGTTGCAGGTCATTGTATTGTTGAGAATTGCACTCTTGTTATACGCACTGCCGTTGCTCGTCCAACCGATGTACTGTGCCCGATCGCATGAGCCGACAGTAGCGGTTTGGCAGCCCAAATTGCTGTTGGTCACCATGCCCGCGAGCGGGTTGGGGTTGCCCTCTACCGCGACAAACTTGAGGGGGATACCTACCGAGGGAGCGCCAAGCCCCCCGAGGTAGGTCAATTTTTCGCAATTTTTCGGTTGATTGGGATAAGGATCCCCACCCCAATACTGATTGCTACAAGTAGCCGTGCCTGAGCCTGTAAATCCCTTATAGGACCAAAGGCCCGGACAACCAGAGTTTGGGCAGCCAGCGCTGTCAGTCCTCCCATAACGAACAAAATCGCCATCTTGGTATGAAAACGGTTGACCCTCGATCGCAACCGACGTCCAACTACCGCTATACGCCAACGCCGAACCCGTTCCCAACAACGCAGACAGCGCCAAAACACCACTTAAAACCAGCTTCAGAAGCCTTGATTGACGGATATTCATAACAGCACCTTTAAAAAAGAAAAGAGTGCATCTGGCCATCCAATAGCAATGCCCATTGCAAATGGTCGACACGTTCCCAGCAACTCCCTGATACCGTGGGACTCCCGCCAACCGAGCGGAATGCCCAAAGAACTCGTCTGGGAGAGACAGTAATCCAGACATGCACAACACTCAATTCGGCCAGTTGGATGATTCCGCTTGAGCGGTCAAATCTGACCCCTCACAGGTGGATCAATGGTGACAACGCGGTGAAGACTGCACCGATGGCAGCGCACCCGAACATCCGGGTCCCGGATGTCACGAGTGGCGTGCAGGCCCAGCATTCACCGTCTTGCTCGGGCCTATGGGCGGGCAAGGCTGCATCGGGAGTGGCGGCAAGGCCGTTCTGGTCGGCCTGATGCGTGAGCGCGCCTGGGCGAGCCGACCGGTTGATCGGTGTCAGGCACTGATGGGCCGCAAAAATGAAAACGGGTTACGCGATTTCTCACGTAACCCGTTGATGTGTCTGGCGGAGTGGACGGGGCTCGAACCCGCGACCCCCGGCGTGACAGGCCGGTATTCTAACCAACTGAACTACCACTCCTGGCAGGCGGCTTTCGTTCTCTCGAACCAAGTGCCACGACTTGTGCCTACTTGCCTTGCGGCTTGTTTGGCGACCCTACGGGGATTCGAACCCCGGTACTCACCGTGAAAGGGTGATGTCCTAGGCCTCTAGACGATAGGGTCATAACCTAGACGGAAGCCTCGCATTGTATCAGCGGCAGTGTCTGCTTTTCCTGCCGTCGCCACCATGCGCGACTTCGAATCTGTGGTGGAGGTAAGCGGGATCGAACCGCTGACCTCTTGCATGCCATGCAAGCGCTCTCCCAGCTGAGCTATACCCCCACAGGGTTCGCTGTTCCGTTTCGCTGATCACTCAGCGTTGCGTCCTAGCGAGCCTCGCATTATATGCCAGAAATTCATGCTTTCTGAAGTCGCTCGAGCACAAGTTCACGCGACTGCAGTTCGAGCACCGCATCGAGCGACGGCGTCTGCGCCGTGCCCATCACCAGCACACGCACCGGCATGGCCAGTTGCGGCATCTTCAGGCCGTGCGCAGCGAGTACCTGCTTGAGCGCGCCCGAGATGGCGGGTTTGTCCCACGCGGGCAGTGCGGCCAGCGCCGCGGCGAGCGCGGCCACGGCAGGCTTCACGGCCTCGGTGATGTGCTGCGCGCGCTCTTGCTCGCTCGGGCTCACGTCGGCGTAGAAGGCCGCGGCCCAGTCGGCCAGTGCCACGGTGGTGTCGCAGCGGTCCTTGAACAGCGCGCAGATGCGCGGCAGGCGCTCGTCGGCCACCAGGCCGCGCTTCTTCAGCTGCTCGGCCACCAGTGGCGCGAGCGCTTCGTCGGCCATGGCCTTGAGGTGCTGGGCGTTGACCCAGCGCAGCTTGGCCTCGTCGAACTGCGCGGCGCTGCGGCCGAGGTGGTCGAGGTCGAACCACTCGAGAAACTGCGCGCGGCTGAAGATTTCGTCGTCGCCGTGGCTCCAACCCAGGCGCGCCAGGTAGTTCACCATCGCGTCGGGCAGGTAGCCTTCGTCGCGGTACTGGGTGACGGGCTTGGCGCCGTTGCGCTTGCTCATCTTCTCGCCCTGCTCGTTGAGCACGGTGGGCAAGTGGGCGTACACCGGTGGCTCCTGGCCGAGGGCGCGGAAGATGTTGATCTGGCGCGGCGTGTTGTTCACGTGGTCGTCGCCGCGGATCACGTGGGTGATGGCCATGTCGATGTCGTCCACCACCACGCAGAAGTTGTAGGTGGGCGTGCCATCGGGGCGTGCGATCACGAGGTCGTCGAGTTCGTCGTTGCGGATCTCGATGCGGCCCTTGACCTTGTCGTCCCAGGCCACCACGCCGCCCTGCGGGTTCTTGAAGCGCAGCACGGGCTTCACGCCCTCGGGCACGGGCGGCAGGGTCTTGCCGGCCTCGGGGCGCCAGGTGCCGTCGTAGCGCGGCTTTTCCTTGGCGGCCATCTGGCGCTCGCGCAGGGCGTCGAGCTCCGCCACGCTCATGTAGCAGGGGTAGACCAGGCCCTGCGCCTGCATCTTCGCCAGCACCTGCTTGTAGCGGTCCATGCGCTGCATTTGGTAGAAGGGCCCCTCGTCGGGGTCGAGGCCCAGCCAGGCCATGCCTTCCAGGATCACGTCGACCGCGGCCTGCGAGGAACGCTCCAGGTCGGTGTCCTCGATGCGCAGGATGAAGTCACCCTGCTGCGAGCGCGCGAAGGCCCAGGGGTACAGGGCCGAGCGGATGTTGCCGAGGTGAATGAAGCCGGTCGGCGACGGCGCGAAACGGGTGCGGACTTTCACGGGAGGGTGTCGAGGCCGCGCGAGAGGTCGGCCTGCATGTCGTTGATGTGTTCGAGGCCCACGGCCACGCGGATCAGGCCCTGGCCGATGCCGGCCGCCTGGCGCTGCGCTTCGGTGAGGCGGCCGTGCGAGGTGCTCGCGGGGTGCGCGCACAGGGTCTTGGTGTCGCCCAGGTTGGTGGACAGCGAGAGCACGCGCAGCGAATCGAGCACGTGGAAGGCGCGCTGGCGGGCCTGTTCGGGGTTGGCGGCCTTCACGTCGAAGGACAGCACCGCACCACCGATGCCGCTCTGCTGCTTCATGGCCAGCGCGTGCTGCGGGTGGCTGGGCAGGCCGGGGCTGTGCACGCGCGCCACCGCGGGGTGCGCCTCCAGCCAGCGGCCCAGCGCGAGCGCGTTGGCGCTTTGCGCGCGCAGGCGGATGTCCAGCGTCTCCAATCCCTTGAGCATGACCCAGGCATTGAAGGGCGCGAGCGTCATGCCCGCGCTCTTCATGATGGGCAGGAACTTCTCGGTGACCAGGGCCTGGCTGGCGCACAGCGCACCGGCCATGACGCGGCCCTGGCCGTCGAGGTACTTGGTGCCCGAGTGCATGACGATGTCGGCGCCGAAATCCATGGGGCGCTGCAGCGCGGGCGTGGCGAAGCAGTTGTCCACGCAGAGCAGCGCGCCGGCGTTGTGCGCCAGATCGGCCAGGGCCTGGATGTCGCAGACCTCGGTGAGCGGGTTGGTGGGCGTCTCGGCGAACAGCAGCTTGGTGGAGGGGCGCAGCGCGGCCTTCCAGGCGCCCACGTCGGTCTGCGGCACGAAGCTCGACTCGACGCCGAACTTCGCCAGGTCGCTGCCGATGAGCTTGATGGTCGAGCCGAACATGGACTGCGAACACACCACGTGGTCGCCCGCCTTGAGCAGGCCCAGGCACATGAGCAGGATGGCCGACATGCCCGAGGCCGTGCCCATGGCCGCCTCGCTGCCTTCCAGCGCGGCGAGGCGGCGCTCGAAGCTGGTGACCGTGGGGTTGCCGTAGCGGCCATAGGTGAAGCCTTCTTCGTCGCCCGCGAAGCGGCGGGCCGAGGACTCGGCCGAGGACTGCACGTAGCCGCTGGTGAGGTACAGCGCCTCGGAGTTCTCGCCATAGGGGCTTCGATCGACGGCCTCGCGCACCGCCAGGGTGTCGCGGTGCAGGGTTTTTCTCAGCGCGTCGTCCAACTCAGGCCTCCTGGGCGTTCGGCAATGCCAGACGGGAGGTGTCTTCTTCGCCCTCCTCGCTTTGCGGGCGGCCCTGGTTGAGCCGTTCGATGTCCTGCGGCGTGATGTCGCCGGTGACGTAGACGCCGTCGAAGCAGGAGGCGTCGAAACCGTCGAGCTGGGCGTTGAGCGAGCCCACGGCCTGCTTCATGCCGTCCACGTCCTGGTAGATCAGGGCGTCGCAGCCGATGATTTCGCGCACTTCCTCCACCGACCGGCCGTGCGCCACGAGTTCGCCCGGCGTGGGCATGTCGATGCCATAGACGTTGGGGAAGCGCACCGGCGGCGCGGCGCTGGCCAGGTAGACCTTGCGCGCGCCGGCGTCGCGCGCCATCTGCACGATCTCGCGGCTGGTGGTGCCGCGCACGATGGAGTCGTCCACCAGCAGCACGTTGCGGCCCTTGAACTCGCTGCCGATGACATTGAGCTTCTGGCGCACCGACTTCTTGCGCACGGCCTGGCCCGGCATGATGAAGGTGCGGCCCACGTAGCGGTTCTTCACGAAGCCTTCGCGGTACGGCAGGCCCAGCAGGCGCGCCAGCTCCATCGCGCTCGGGCGCGAGGACTCGGGGATGGGGATCACCACGTCGATCTCGTTCGGCGGCACGGTGGAGATGACGCGCTTGGCCAGCGTGGTCCCCAGGTTCAGGCGCGCCTGGTAGACCGAGATGCCGTTCATGACGGAGTCGGGCCGCGCCAGGTAGACGTATTCGAAGATGCAGGGTTTGAGCACGGCGCCGGGCGCGCAGCGCTCGGCGTGCATCTCACCCTCGAGGCTGACGTAGACCGCCTCGCCCGGCAGCACGTCGCGCTCGAAGTGGAAACCCGTGCCTTCGAGGGTCACCGATTCGCTGGCCACCATCACGCTGCCGTCCTGGCGGCCGATGCACAGCGGGCGGATGCCGTAGGGATCGCGAAAGGCCAGCAGGCCGTGGCCCGCGATCAGGGCCACCACCGCGTAGGAGCCTTTCACGCGCGCGTGCACGCCGCGCACGGCCGCGAACACGTCGGCCGGCTTGAGCGGCTCGCCGCGCGTGCACTTCTCCAGCTCGTGCGCCAGCACGTTGAGCAGCACCTCGGAGTCGCTCTCGGTGTTGATGTGGCGGTGGTCGGTCTGAAACAGCTCCTGCTTGAGCGCCTGGGCGTTCGTGAGGTTGCCGTTGTGCACCAGCACCAGGCCGAAGGGCGCGTTCACGTAGAAGGGCTGGGCCTCTTCCTCGCTGTAGGCGTTGCCGGCCGTGGGGTAGCGCGCCTGGCCCAGGCCGCAGTTGCCCGGCAGGGCGCGCATGTTGCGGGTGCGGAAGATGTCACGCACCATGCCCTTGGCCTTGTGCATGAAGAACTTGCGGCCCTGCTGGGTGACGATGCCCGCGGCGTCCTGACCGCGGTGCTGCAGCAGCAGCAGCGCGTCGTAGATGAGCTGGTTCACCGGGGTCTGGCTGACGACGCCGACGATTCCACACATGATGGTGTCCTTGGGTTCAGAAGTTCAGGGGATGTAGCGCGCGAACGGGTCGGGCAGCAGGGGCTTGGCCTGGCGCAACGCGCCGCTCAGTGCGTTGGCGGTGGGCGAGTCCTGCCACCAGGCGGCCGATTGCATCTGCGTCATGGCAATGACCAGCGCCACGGCGAGCAGGATGACCAGGCCTCGCAACAGGCCGAAGGCGCCGCCCAGGACGCGGTCGACCGGGCGCAGGCCCACGGTGTTGATCAATTTCTGCACCAGCCAGGCCAGCACGCCGCCGAGAAAAGCGACGGCGATGAAGACCAGCGCAAAGCCGATGGCCAGTTGCAGCGGCGGCGCGACCTTGTCGATCGGCAGCCACGGCACGACATCGTCGGCGAAGGCCTGGGCGCACAGGAAGGCGGCCACCCAGCCCAGCACCGACAGCACCTCGAACATGAGCCCGCGCCACAGGCCCAGCAGCACCGACAGCAGCAGCAAGGTGAGCAGCACCCAGTCGGTCAGCAGCATGGCGCCCCTCCGTTCAGAGGGTCAGGATGGCGGCCGGCAGGCCCAGGGACTTGACGCGGGCGGCGGCCTTCTCGGCCTCGGCGCGGCTGTCGAAGGGGCCCACCCGCACGCGCACGCGCTTGCCATCCGCCGTCTGGGCCACGTTCACGTAGGTCTTGAGGCCGGCGCGCTCGAGCTTCTGGCGTGTTTCGCGGGCGCGGGCCTCGTCGGCGAAAGCGCCCACCTGCACCACCACGCGCTCGGTCGCGGCGGCGGTGGCGGGCGGGGTCTGGCCGCGCAAGATGGCCTGGGCGCGCGCGGCGTCGGCGGCATCGCGTTTCGGCGGCTCGGGCGCCGGAGCCGGAGCCGGAGCCGGAGCCGGAGCCGGCGCAGGACTGGGGACGGGCGCGGGCGCCGGACTGGGCGCAGGGGCTGACGAGGGGGCGGGCGTCGGCAAGGGGGCCGGGGCCGGCGAAGGGCTGGGCGCGGGGGCGGGCCGGGTCGTGCTGGCCAGGGGCGGCGCGGCATCGCGGCCGGGGATGTCGATCGGAATATCCACCGCGATCGGGCGCGGCTGGCTGTCGAACAGCAGCGGAAAACCGATGACGCCGGCGGCCACCAGGATGCTGGCGCCGATGAGCCGGTGGCGCGCCCGGCGACGCACCGCTTCGATGGTGGGTGGCGATGCGTTGGCGCCGCCCTGGGAGCCGGAGCGTGAGCTGATCATGGGGTCGCGAGGGCCTTGGTCGGCACGGTTCAGGCGGCGAGGTGCGGCGCCGCGAGCTTCGGCAATCCGTCCTGCAGCACACCACCGACGGTGTAGAACGAGCCAAAGACGAGGATTCTATCAGCGGGGTCCGCCGCGCCCAGGGCCGCGGCCAATGCCTCGCGCGGGTCGCGGTGCAGGCTGGCGTCGCGTCCCCCGGGTCCTTTCAGACCCTCCACCAGGGGCTTGAGGTCGGCGGCCCGGCTGGCCCGTGGCAGGGGCAGGTCGGTCAGGTACCAGCGGTCGATCAGCGGCGCGATGCGCGCCAGCATGGTGCCGAGGTCCTTGTCGGCCATGGCGCCGAACACGGCGTGCGTGCGCGGGTAGAAGCCCATGGCGTCGAGGTTGGCGGCCAGCGCGGCCACCGAATGCGGGTTGTGCGCCACGTCCAGCACCAGCGCGGGCCGGCCGGGCACGATCTGGAAACGCCCCGGCAGTTCGACCAGCACGAAGCCGGTGCGCACGGCCTGGGCCGTGACCGGCAGGCGAGCGCGCAGGGCCTCGATGGCGGCCAGCGCGCCGGCCGCGTTGAGCAGCTGGTTGGCGCCGCGCAGCGCCGGGTAGGCCAGGCCGCTGTAGCGGCGCCCGCCGCGCGAGGGGTGCATGGCCCAGCCCCACTGCTGCTGGTCGCCCGCGACGTGGAAGTCGACGCCCACGCGCCAGAGCTCGGCGTCGATCTCGCGCGCGTGGTCGATCAGGCTCTGCGGCGGCGCCGGGTCGCTCACCACGGCGGGGCGGCCGGTGCGCATGATGCCGGCCTTCTCGCGGCCGATGCTCTCGCGGTCGGGGCCGAGCAGGGCCATGTGGTCGAGGTCGATGCTGGTGATGACCGCGCAGTCGGCGTCGAGGATGTTGACCGCGTCGAGCCGGCCGCCCAGGCCGACCTCCAGGATGGCCACGTCCACCGCCTCGCGCGCGATGGTGCGCAGGATGGCCAGGGTGGTGAACTCGAAATAGGTCAGGCTCACCTCGGGCTCGCCGCCCTGCCCGCGCCGCGCCACGTCCACCTCGGCCATGGCGGGCACCAGCGTGTCGGCCGACACCACCTCGCCCGCGATGCGGCAGCGCTCCTCGAAATGCACCAGGTGCGGCGAGCTGTAGACGCCCGTGCGATAGCCCGACTGGGTGTAGATGGACTCCAGCATGGCGCAGGTGCTGCCCTTGCCGTTGGTGCCGGCCACGGTGATCACCGGGCAGCTCAGTTGCAGGCCCATGCGCCGCGCCACGGTCGTCACGCGCTCCAGGCCCATGTCTATGGCCTGCGGGTGCAGGCGCTCGGCGTGGGCCAGCCAGTCGGCCAGCGTCACGGGGTGGTCGGGAACGGGGATCTCAAGCATCTCGCGATTGTCCCACCCGCCCCCTGGCCCGACATGGCTGACGGACAATCCCGCCCATGATCACGCTGCATGGCATTCCGAACTGCGACACGGTGAAGAAGGCGCGCGCCTGGCTGGACGCCAACGGCCGCGAACACCATTTCCACGATTTCAAGAAGCAGGGCGTGCCCGAGGCCGGGCTGGACGCCTGGCTGGCCAGCGCGGGCTGGGAAACCCTGGTGAACCGCAAGGGCACCACCTGGCGCCGGCTCGACGAGGCCACGCGCGCCGCCGTGGTGGACAGCGCCAGCGCGCGCCGCCTGCTGCTCGAGCAGCCCAGCCTGATCAAGCGGCCCGTGGTGCTGTGGAGCGACGGCGCCATCACCGTGGGCTTCGACCCGACTGACTGGGCCGCCCGGCGCTGAGCCGCGGCCGGCCCCCCCGACCGCCCTCCCGGGGCCGCGACCTAAAATCGCGGCTTTGCCTTCATCACGCCCTCCAGCACCATGACCACCACCCAGATCAGCGGCGTCACCGTCGCCACCCAGGCCAACGTCTACTTCGACGGCAAATGCGTGAGCCACAGCCTCACCCTGGCCGACGGCACGAAACAATCGGTGGGCGTGATCCTGCCCGCCACGCTGACCTTCAACACCGGCGCGCCCGAGGTCATGGAATGCGTGGCCGGTGGCTGCGAATACCTGCTGGCCGGCAGCAGCACCTGGGTGAAAAACGGCCCGGGCGAGCAGTTCAGCGTGCCCGGCAACAGCAGCTTCCAGATCCGCGTGAGCGAGGCCTACCACTACATCTGCCGTTTCGGCTGAGCCACCACAGGACACCGACATGGCCACCATCCTGCAACACCTGCCCACGCAACAGAAAGTCGGCATCGCCTTCTCCGGCGGCCTGGACACCAGCGCCGCCCTGCTGTGGATGAAGAAGAAGGGCGCCCTGCCCTATGCCTACACGGCCAACCTGGGCCAGCCCGACGAGGACGACTACGAGGCCATCCCGCGCAAGGCCATGGCCTATGGTGCCGAGAAGGCCCGCCTGATCGACTGCCGCCTGCAGCTGGCGCACGAGGGCATCGCCGCGCTGCAGTGCGGTGCCTTCCACATCAGCACGGCCGGCATCACCTACTTCAACACCACCCCACTGGGCCGCGCCGTCACCGGCACCATGCTGGTGGCCGCCATGAAGGAAGACGACGTCCACATCTGGGGCGATGGCTCCACCTTCAAGGGCAACGACATCGAGCGCTTCTACCGCTACGGCCTGCTCACCAACCCCAGCCTCAAGATCTACAAGCCCTGGCTGGACCAGCGCTTCATCGACGAACTCGGTGGCCGCAAGGAGATGAGCGAATTCCTCATCGCCAACGGCTTCGACTACAAGATGAGCGTGGAGAAGGCCTACAGCACCGACAGCAACATGCTCGGCGCCACGCACGAGGCCAAGGACCTGGAGCACCTGAACTCGGGCATCCGCATCGTCAACCCCATCATGGGCGTGCCCTTCTGGCGCGAGGACTGCGTGGTCAAGCCCGAAGAGGTGACGGTGCGTTTCGAGGACGGCCAGCCCGTGGCCCTCAATGGCCAGAGCTTCGCCAGCCCGGTCGACCTCATCATGAAGGCCAATGAGATCGGCGGGCGCCACGGCCTGGGCATGAGCGACCAGATCGAGAACCGCATCATCGAGGCCAAGAGCCGCGGCATCTACGAGGCCCCCGGCCTGGCCCTGCTGTTCATCGCCTACGAGCGCCTGGTCACCGGTATCCACAACGAAGACACCATCGAGCAGTACCGCATCAACGGACTCAAGCTCGGCCGCCTCCTCTACCAGGGCCGCTGGTTCGACCCGCAGGCCATCATGCTGCGCGAGTCGGCCCAGCGCTGGGTGGCGCGCGCGGTCACGGGCGAGGTGACGGTCGAGCTGCGCCGCGGCAACGACTATTCCATCCTCAACACCGAGAGCCCCAACCTCACCTACGCACCCGAGCGGCTGTCGATGGAGAAGGTGGAGGACGCGCCCTTCACGCCGTTGGACCGCATCGGCCAGCTGACCATGCGCAACCTCGACATCACCGACACGCGCGGCAAGCTGGGCGTCTACAGCCGCACCGGCCTGCTGACCGGCGGTGACGGCACCGACATGCTCAAGCTCGGCAAGGACTGAAGCGGGGCCACCGCTTCCACTCGAAAGGCCCGCCAGCTGGCGGGCCTTTCTTTTGGGGCCACCGTCCGGCCCGCGCCGCGATCAGGCCCGCAGCAGCCCCCGAAAGCCGCGCGACGCATAGTAGGACTGCACGCCGTTGTGGTACGTGAACACCTGGCCGTAGCGGCGGTCGCAGAACAGGGCCCCGCCGAGCGCGCGCACGGCTTTCGGGGTGGCGATCCAGCTGGAGGTCTTCAGGTCGAACTCGCCCAACTCCTGCAGCCGGCGGTACATCGCCTCATCGAGCATCTCGATGCCTATCTCGGCGGCCATCTCCATGGCGCTGCCTTGCGGCTTGTTCTCCTTGCGCGCGTCCAGCGCCTCGCGATCGAAGCACAGGCTGCGGCGGCCCGTGGGCGTCTCGGCCGAGCAATCGCAGAAAAGGAACACGCCCGAGGCCTTGTCGCGCCCGATCACATCGGGCTCGCCGCCCGATGCCTCCATCCGGTGCAGGGACGACAGAGCGCCGGGGTTCGCCTCCAGCCGCGCCAGCACCTCGTCCCAGGCGATGCCCTTGTGGCGCTTGTGGTGCTTCTCGAACCGGGTCTTCAGGGTCTGCAGCAGCAGGTCGCGTTCGGTGGGTTTCATGTGTGCCTCGCTCAATTCCTCAGGATCTTGTCCATCGCCTTGCCCTTGGCGAGCTCGTCGATCAGCTTGTCCAACTGGCGGATCTTGCGCATCAGCGGGTCGTCCACCGCTTCGACACGCACGCCGCACACCAGGCCCTGGATCCGCGCGCTGTTGGGGTGAAACGCGGGCGCCTGGGCAAAGAAGGTCTCGACGTCGCTGCCCTGCTCGATCTGGCGGCGCAGGCCCGCCGCGTCGTAGCCCGTCAGCCAGCCGATGACCTGGTCCACCTCCTCACGGGTGCGCTGCTTGCGCTCGGCCTTCTGCACGTACAGCGGGTACAGCCGGGCGAACTTCATCGAGAAAACGGGGTGGCCAGCCATCGTCATTCCTCCGGATGAAAACACTCAGATCACCACCGGCTCCGGCTCCAGCCGGATGCCGAAGCGCTCATAGACGCTGGTCTGGATCGCCTTCGCCAGCGTGACCACCTCGCCCCCGGTGGCCCCGCCGCGGTTCACCAGCACCAGGGCCTGCTTGTCGTACACGCCCGCGTTGCCCACGCCGCGCCCTTTCCAGCCGCAGGCGTCGATCAGCCAGCCCGCGGCCAACTTCACCGTGCCATCGGGCATGGGGTAGTGCACCACCTTGGGCTCGCGCGCAATGATGTCCGCGCATTGGTCCAGCGTCACCGTGGGGTTTTTGAAGAAGCTGCCCGCGTTGCCGATCACCGCCGGGTCCGGCAGCTTGGCGCGCCGGATGCCACAGATCCAGTCGAAGATCGTGCGCGCATCCGGCGTGGTATTGCCGGTTTCGGCGATCTTGCGCTCCAGATCGGCATAGCCCAGCACCGGCTTCCAGGCCTTGGGCAGCCAGAAGCGCACCCGCGCGATGAGCGCGCGGCCCGCCAGGCCGAAGTCGCGCGCATCCGTGGGCTGGTGCTTGAACACCGAGTCGCGGTAGCCGAAGCCACACTGGGCGGCGTCCAGCGTGAATCCCTCGCCCGAGCGCAGGTCGATGGCGTCCAGCGAATGGAAACGGTCCTGCAGTTCCACGCCGTAGGCGCCGATGTTCTGCACCGGCGAGGCGCCCACGGTACCGGGGATCAGCGCCAGATTCTCCAGCCCGGGCCAGCCCCGCTCCAGCGTCCACTGCACGAAGGCGTGCCAGTTCTCGCCCGCGCCAGCCTCCACCAGCCAGCCCTTGGGCGTTTCCTCCACCAGGCGCCGGCCCGCGATCTCCACCTTGAGCACCAAAGGCCTCACATCGCCCGTGATCACCAGGTTGCTGCCACCGCCGAGCACGAAAGGGGGGGTCTCGCGGGTGAGTTGCTGCCAGTCGTCCGAGGCCCGCAGCTCGGCCAGGTCGGCCTCGGCGCGGATGCGCGCGAGGCGGTGCGCCTTGGCCACGATGCCAAAGCTGTTGTAGGCCTGTAGAGGCACCTGCTTCTCGACTATCATGGCCGCGATTTTCTCACCCACCGCCGCCTCGCCATGCCCTCGTTCGACACCGTCCTAGAAGCCGATCTCGTTGAAGTCAAGAATGCCGTCGATCAGGTCGCGCGCGAGATCGGCACGCGCTTCGATTTCAAGGGCACGAGCGCCGCGATCGAGTTGAAGGACAAGGAGATCACCCTCACCGGTGACGCCGACTTCCAGCTCCAGCAGATCGAGGACGTGCTGCGCAACAAGCTGGCCAAGCGCAACGTGGACGTGCGCTTCCTCGACATGGGCAAGGTCGAGAAGATGGGCGGCGACAAGGTCAAGCAGGTGGCCAAGGTGCGCAACGGCATCGCCACCGAAGACGGCAAGAAGATCCAGCAGGCCATCAAGGCCAGCAAGCTCAAGGTGCAGGCCGCCATCCAGGGCGACGCCGTGCGCGTGACCGGCGCCAAGCGCGACGACCTGCAGGCCACCATGGCCATCATCAAGAACGAGATGAAGGACCTGCCCTTGTCCTTCAACAACTTCCGCGACTAATTGAATCCCCCCCGCAGCGCCTTCGGCGCTCCCCCCCTTCCGGGGGCGGCGCCTGCGGCCCGGCAAAGCCGGTTCCGCGGCACGTCTGGGTTTCGGTCCCTTCGCGCGCTGCTGATCTGTTTCCTGATGGGGTCGGCCGGCCTCGTCGTCGCGCAGTCGGTGTCGCTCTCGGGCGTCTCGGGCAGCAAGGCCCTGGTGGTCATCGACGGCGCCGCGCCGCGCTTCATGGCGGCCGGCCAGGCCCACCAGGGCGTGCGCCTGGTGTCGGTGCAGGGCGACTCGGCCGTGGTCGAGATCGGCGGCCAGCGCCAGGCCCTGCGCCTGGGCGAAGCGCCCGTGAGCCTGGGCGGCGCCACCGGGGCCGGCGCGAACGGTGCCCAGCGCGTGGTGCTCACGGCCGACGGCAGCGGCCACTTCATGCCCCAAGGCCAGATCAACGGTCGCGCGGTGCAGTTCATGGTGGACACGGGCGCCACGCAGGTCGTCATCGGCGAGTCGGAAGCCAAGCGCATCAACCTGGACTACCAGCGCGGCCAGCGCGTGAGCGTGCAGACGGCCAACGGCACCGCGCCGGGCTACCGCGTCACGCTCGACTCGGTGCGCGTGGGCGACGCCCAGGTGCACGCCGTGGCCGCCATCGTGCTGCCACAGCCCATGCCCTTCGTGCTGCTGGGCAACAGCTTCCTCACGCGCTTCCAGATGCAGCGCAACAACGACCAGCTCACGCTGGAGCGGCGCTACTGACTCAGGCCTGCGCGGCCGTCACCACGATCTCGATGCGGTACGCCGGGTTGGCCAGGGCGGCTTGCACGGTGGCGCGTGGCGGCGCGGCGCCGGGCACCACCCAGGCGTCCCAGACCTCGTTCATCGCCGCGATGTCGCGGATGTCGGTGAGGAAGATCTCGGTGCGCAGGATGCGCGACTTGTCGCTGCCGCATTCCTTCAGGCGCTGCTCCACCTGCTGCAGCACGTCCTCGGTCTGGCCGCGGATATCGGTGTCGCCGCGCTCGGGCACCATGCCCGCCAGGAACACGATGCCCTTGAACACGGCGGCTTCGCTGTAGCGCGCGGCCATGCCCACGCGCTGGATCCCTTGTTGGCTCATTTCTTCTTGGCTCCGAGCTGGCTTTCCTTGCCGGCCAGCAAGCGGTTGATGTTCTCGGCGTGGCGCCAGACCAGCAGCACCGCCATCACGGCCAGGCCCAGCACCATCACGCCCGGGGCCTCCCAGGCCACGCCGCCGCCCAGCAGGTAGTAGGCCGGCGCGAACACCGCCGTGACGATGGACGCCAGCGAGGAATAACGGAAGAAGATGGCGATGATGAGCCAGGTGAGCAGCGAGGCCAGGCCCAGCCAGGGGTTGAAGCCCAGGATGACGCCGGCCGCCGTGGCCACGCCCTTGCCCCCCTGGAACTTGAAGAACACGGGATACAGGTGCCCGAGGAAAGCCGCCAGCCCCACCAGCGCCACCGTGCCCGCGCCCAGGCCGAAAGGCTCGCCCCAGTGCGCCACCACGAACACCGGCAGCCAGCCCTTCACCGCATCGAGCAGCAGCGTGACGATGGCCGCCGCCTTGCTGCCCGAGCGCAGCACGTTGGTGGCGCCGGGGTTCTTGCTGCCGTAGGTGCGCGGGTCGGACAGGCCCATCAGGCGGCTGACGATCACCGCGAAGGACAGGGACCCGATCAGGTAGGCGGCCACGGTGGCCAGCGCGGGATAGAGCGCTTGCAAGGGCATCTCCTCGGTCAACGGTTCTTGTGGTTGGAATGGGGGGCGCGCGTCATTCTGCCAGCGCGCACTGCACCGGCTTCGCGCCCAGGGGAGTGCTCAGCACGGCCGGATCGATGCCGACCAGGAAACCACGCCGCCCGCCGTTGATCCACAGGCGCGGCAGTTCCAGCACCGTCGATTCCACGAACACCGGCATGGCGCGCTTGAGTCCAAAGGGCGAGGTGCCACCCACCAGGTAGCCGCTGTGGCGGTTGGCCACGTCGGGCTTGCAGGGCTCCACCGATTTCGCGCCGATCTGGCGCGCCAGGTTCTTGGTGGACACCGTGCGGTTGCCGTGCATGAGCACCGCCAGCGGCCTGGCGGCCTCGTCCTGCATGATCAATGTCTTGACCACCGCGAACGGGTCCAGGCCCAGCACCTGCGCGCTGTGCTGCGCCCCGCCGTGCTCCAGGTACTCGTAGGGATGCTCGGTGTACACGACGCCATTCGCCTTGAGCCAGGCCGTGGCGGGTGTCTCGGAAACATGTCGAGGCTTGGGCATACCAGGCTTTGTCCAGATAGGCCGCGGAACCGGCTCTGCCGGGACCGCAGGCATCGCCCCCTTGAGGGGGTCGCGCGAGGCGCGGCAGGGGCGTTCCTTTTACTGCGCGGGGTCGCGGCTGTCCCAGCGGATCTTGTCCACCGCCGCCTGCAGCTCGGGCGTGAACGGCGTGCCCCAGGCGTCCAGGCACTCGTCCAGCTGGGCCACGGTGGTCACGCCGAGGATGGTGGAGGCCACGCGCCAGTTGTTGTAGCAAAAAGCCAGCGCCAGTTGCGTCGGCGTGAGGCCGTGCTCGCGGGCCAGCGCGTTGTAGCGCTGGGCGGTGGCCAGCGCCTCGGGTCGGCCCCAGCGCTGCTTGCGCATGCTCTCGAAGATCGCCAGGCGGCCGTGCCCGCCCACCAGGCCGGTGCCGTCGTACTTGCCGGTGAGCAGGCCAAAGCCCAGCGGCGAATAGGCCAGCAGCGACACGCCCAGGCGATGGCAGGTCTCGTCCAGCCCGTTCTCGTGGCTGCGGTTGATCAGGCAGTAGGGGTTCTGCACCGTGGCCACGCGCGGCAGGCCGTGCTGCTCGGCCAGGCGCACGAACTCGTGCACGCCGTAGGACGTTTCGTTGGACAGGCCGATGGCGCGCACCTTGCCCGCTTTCACCAGCTCGGCCATGGCCTCGAGCTGTTCGAGGATCGAGGCGCAGGGCTTGTCCTTGCTCGGGTCGAAGCTGAGCGCGCCGAAGGCCGGCAGGTTGCGCGCCGGCCAGTGAATTTGATAGAGGTCAATCACCTCGGTCTGCAGGCGACGCAGACTGCCCTCGCAGGCCTTCACGATTTCGGCCTTGCTCAGTCCCGCGTTGTCGCCGCGGATCCAGGGCATGCCGCGCGAAGGTCCCGCCACCTTGGTAGCGAGCACCAGCTTCTGGCGCTGGCCAGGGTGGCGCGCGAACCAGTTGCCGATGATGGTCTCGGTGGCGCTGAACGTTTCGGCGCGCGCGGGCACCGAGTACATCTCGGCGGTGTCGAGAAAATCCACGCCGCGCTCGACGGCGCGGTCCAGGATGCGGTGCGCGGTCGGCTCATCGACCTGCTCGCCGAAGGTCATGGTGCCGAGGCAGATGGGGGTGACGTGAAGGGGGCTCTGGCCCAGTGCGACGGGGTTCATGCAAGGATTTGTAACGTCAGAGAATTCCTACGGGGCCGGTAACCCCGGAGGGGTATAAGTTTAGGCGCTGAGTCATCCACCGCCAGCGGCGCCCGGCGGGCCTGTTTTCCCATCAACAACGAGGAGTTCCACCATGTCCCACACCGTTTCCCACACCACGCGCGGCCTGACCGTGCTCACCGTGGCGGCGGCCCTGGCCATCAGCGGCTGCGCGAACATGAGCGAAACGCAGAGCGACAGCGCCAAAGGCGCTGGCATCGGCGCGGCGGCGGGCCTCGTACTGGGCGGCCTCACCGGTGGCTCCAAGGGCGCGGCCCAGGGCGCCGTGCTGGGCGCCGGCGCGGGCGCGCTGGGCGGCTACATCTGGTCCACGCGCATGCAGGAGCAGAAGAAGCAGATGGAAGCGGCCACGGCGGGCACCGGCATCGGCGTGAGCCAGACGGCCGACAACCGCCTGAAGCTGGACGTGCCAGCCGATGCGGGCTTCGCGTCGGGCCGCTCCACGCTGAGCCCCACGCTGGTGCGCGTGCTGGGCCAGTTCGCCACCACGCTGCAGCAGAACCAGGCCACGCAGGTGACCATCATCGGCCACACCGACAGCTCGGGCAGCGACGCCATCAACAACCCGCTGTCCTTCGACCGCGCCAATGCCACGCGCGACTACCTGGTGGGCCGGGGCGTCGCGGCCACGCGCATCAGCACCGACGGCCGCGGCTCGCGCGAGCCCATCGCCGACAACGGCACGGCCCAGGGCCGCGCCATGAACCGCCGCGTGGAGATTTATGTGGCCGAGCCGGCCAGCACCGCGCAGCGCTGACCCATCACTGCTGTCACCGCTCTCTCAAGCCCGGCAAGCGCCGGGCTTTTTTTGCGCCCGGCGCGTCACGCGGCGCGTGCGCGTTCCTCTTCCCGCAGGCGCAGCACCCGGCGCTGCACCTTCCCCGTGGTGGTCATGGGCAGCGCGTCGATGAACTCGATCTCCTTCGGGTACTCATAGGGCGCCAGCCGCCCTTTCACGTGCGACTGCAGTTCGGCGACCAGCGAGGCATCGCCGATGTGTCCCGGCGACAGCACCACGTAGGCCTTCACCACCGCCCCCCGCTCCCGGTCCGGCTTGGGCACCACCGCCGCGTTCGCCACCGCCGGGTGCTTGACCAGGCAGTTTTCGATCTCGCTCGGCCCGATGCGGTAGCCCGCGGCCTTGAACACGTCGTCGGCGCGGCCCTGGTACCAGAGGTAGCCGTCTGTGTCGCGCACGGCCAGGTCGCCCGTGCGGCACCAGCTGTTGGCGGGATCGCCGGTGAACTTGCCGCGCGTGGCCGCCTCGTTTTTCCAGTAGCCCAGAAAGAAGATCGGGTCGGGCTCGCCATGCACGTCCAGCCGGTGCACGGCCACGTCGCCGGGCACGCCCACGGGGCATTCCTTGCCGTTGTCGTCGATCACCGCCACCCGATGACCCGGGTAGCCCTTGCCCATGCTGCCCGGCCGCGCCGGCCAC
Organism: Hydrogenophaga sp. PML113; assembly: GCF_001777155.1. Lineage (NCBI taxonomy): Bacteria > Pseudomonadati > Pseudomonadota > Betaproteobacteria > Burkholderiales > Comamonadaceae > Hydrogenophaga > Hydrogenophaga sp. PML113. The sequence goes on from NZ_MIYM01000004.1 coordinate 208,286, forward strand.
AGGCGCGCGCAGTTGCCCACGATGTAGTTGATCTCGGTCTGGCCGAACATTTCATTCACCGTGATGCCCAGCTCGTCCCGGCACCAGTTGAACACGGCGTCGCCCACGGCCTCGCCGGCGCTCATCAGCCCCTGCAGCACGAAGCGGAACTGCCGCTTGGGACGCGGGTAGGCCTTCATCATGGCCTTGAGCGCGGTGGGAAACAGGAAGCTGTGCGTCACCCCGTGGCGCTCGATGAGTTCGAAGGCCGTCTGCGGGCTGAAGCGGCCGTTGTGCGCCACGATGGGCCGGCCGAAGTAGAGCGTGGGCAGCAGCGCGTCCATCAGGCCGCCGGTCCAGGCCCAGTCGGCGGGGGACCAGAACACGGCCTCGCTGGGGCGGCTGGTGTCGAAGGGGTCGAAGCCGAACCAGTTCTGGCTGCACACGAAGCCGGTGAGGTTGCCGATGAGCGCGCGGTGCGGAATGAGCGCGCCCTTGGGGTTGCCGGTGGTGCCGCTGGTGTAGATCAGCACGGCGGCTTCGTCGGCGCGCGTGTGCGCGGGTTCGAAGGCCTCCTCTTCCTGCGCCAGCAGTTGGGCCCAGTCGAGCGCGCCGCCACGCGCGGGCCCGGCGGGCGCGTCGACGGCCACCAGTTCGTTCAGCAGCGGGCAGGCGGCGCTCACGCCCTGCACCGCGGCCAGGGTACTGGCGTCGCAGATGGCGAGCACGGCCTCGCTGTCGCGCAGGCGGAACTCCAGCGCCTCGGGACCGAAGAGCTGCGACAGCGGCATGGCCACCGCGCCCATCTGCAGCACGGCCATGTAGGCCACGGCGGTTTCGAAGCGCTGCGGCAGCACGATGGCGACGCGGTCGCCGCGCTGCACGCCCAGGGCGTCGAGCGCATTGGACAGGCGGTTGGCCTGGGCGAAAAGCTCGGCGTAGCTGTGCTCGCGGTCGGCCTGGCCGGGAGCGGTGGCGATCACCGCCGTGCGGCGGCCGCTGGCCGCGCCCGTGGCCCAACGGCGCATGCAGACCTCGGCCATGTTGAATTCGGCCGGCACCTGCCAACGGAAGTCCGCGTGCAGCGCGGGGTAGTGGTCGATCGCGGTGTCACGGCCTGGGCGGCGGGCGGCGTGGGGCATGCCTTTGTCTCCAAGCCCCGCGACCGGGGGCTCTCTATGATCGGGCGAATGTACCAAGCACGACGCCCCTCACGCAGCGAGTTTCTCCCCATCCGCGGCTGGCGCTACCACCTGCGCCACTGGGGCACGCCCGATGCCGCCCGCCCGCCGTTGGTGCTGGTGCACGGCTGGATGGACGTGGCCGCGTCGTGGCAGTTCGTGGTGGACGCGATGCGCGAGGACCGCCACATCATCGCCCCCGACTGGCGCGGCTACGGCGACACCACATGGAACGGCGCCGCCCCCGACAGCTACTGGTTCCCCGACTACCTGGGCGACCTCGACGCCCTGCTCGACGCCCTGGCCGGCGACCAGCCCGTGGACCTGGTGGGCCACAGCATGGGCGGCCATGTGGCCACGTTGTACGCGGGCGCGCGGCCGCAGCGCATCCGCCGCCTGGTCAACCTGGAAGGCTTCGGCATGCCGGCCTCGCCGCCCGAGCAGGCGCCCAAGCGCTACGCCCAGTGGCTGGATGAGATCCGCGCCCTGCGCCGGGGCGACATGGACCTGAGCGACTACGCCGACGCCGAGGGCGTGGCGCGCCGCCTGATGAAAACCAACCCGCGCCTGCCGCAGGACAAGGCCGACTGGCTGGCGCGCCAGTGGGCACGGCCGAATGCCGAGGGCCGTTGGGCCATCCTGGGCGACCCGGCGCACAAGGTCACCAACGCCGTGCTGTTCCGGCCCGAGGAAGCCATCGAGGTTTACCGCCGCATCGGCGCACCCACGCTGTGCGTGGTGGCCAGTGACGACAGCCTGGGCCTGTGGTGGAAGGGCCGCTACACGCTGGACGAATTCCGCGAGCGCATCGCGCACGTGCCGAACCTGCGCCACGCCCTGATCGAAGACGCGGGACACATGATGCACCACGACCGGCCCGAGGCCCTGGCGGCGCTGATCGAGGACTTTCTGCGCGGCGGCTGAGTCACGTTTTCTTGCATCCCGCGAGCTTCTCGAAACAGGCGGGAAGGCATACTTGGCCGATGCGACCGCTCCATTGTTTTGCCGCCACGGCCGCCCTGCTCTGCGCCCCCGCCTTCGCCTTCAACGCCTGCCCCGGCTGGGACGACCCCTTGCCCGAGGGCCAGTCACGCTACGAGCTCTTCGCCTCGCCGTACACCCACCACTGGTCCCACGACCCGGAACACCGCCCGGTGTTCGCCCTGGCGCTGAACCGCCAACTGCCCGACGACCGCTTCTGCGGCCTGTCCCTGTTCCGCAACTCCTTCGGCCAACCCTCGGGCTATCTGTACGCGGGCAAGCGCTGGGACGACCTCATCGACGGCTGGCCCCAGGTCTACGCGCAGGTGAGCGCCGGCGTCATCTACGGCTACGTGGGCCAGTACAAGAACAAGGTGCCCGCCAACGTCGGGGGCTTCTCGCCCGCCATCGTCCCGGCCATCGGCTACCGCCTCAGCGACAAGGCGGGCCTGGAAGTGCAGATCCTGGGCACCGCGGCCCTGATGTTCGGTTTCACCTGGCGCTATTGACGCGCCTGCGGGGCCACGGGCGGCGACCGTCGCCAGGACCGCCCCTGCATGAGAAAATCAAGGTTTTTGCCGAACACACGCAGGAACCGCCATGGACGCCGAACAGATCAACGCCATCCGCACGCAACTCGATGACCTGACCACCCGCGTGGTCGAGTTGCGGAGGTATCTTTGACTACGATGCCAAGGCATCGAAGCTGAAAGAAGTCGAATCCGCGCTGGAAGACCCCACCGTCTGGGACAACCCCAAGCGCGCCCAGGACCTGGGCAAGGAAAAGAAGGCCCTGGAAGACGTGGTGCTGGTGCTCGACCGGCTGAGCGTCGAGCTCGCCGACAACACCGAGCTGCATGAGATGTCGGCCGCCGATGACGACCACGCCGGCCTGCAGACCATCGCCAACGAGGCCGCCAAGATCCAGGCCGAGGTGGAGAAGCTCGAATTCCGCCGCATGTTCAACAAGCCGGCGGACCCGCTGAACTGCTTCCTCGACATCCAGGCCGGCGCCGGCGGCACCGAGGCCTGCGACTGGGCCAGCATGCTGCTGCGCCAGTACCTGCGCTACGCCGAACGCAAGGGCTTCAGCACCACGGTGGAAGACGAGACCCCGGGCGACACCGCCGGCATCAAGAGCGCCACCATCAAGATCGAGGGCGAATACGCCTTCGGCCTGCTGCGCACCGAAACCGGCGTGCACCGCCTGGTGCGCAAGAGCCCCTTCGACAGCTCGGGCGGGCGCCACACCTCGTTCGCCTCGGTGTTCGTCTACCCCGAGATCGACGATTCGATCCAGATCGACATCAACCCCGCCGACGTGCGCGTGGACACCTACCGCGCCAGCGGCGCGGGCGGCCAGCACATCAACAAGACCGACTCGGCCGTGCGCCTGACGCACATGCCCACGGGCATCGTGGTGCAGTGCCAGGACAGCCGCAGCCAGCACAGCAACCGCGACCTGGCCTGGCAGCGGCTGCGCTCGCGCCTGTACGACCACGAGATGCGCAAGCGCATGGAAGAGCAGCAGAAGCTGGAGGACACCAAGACCGACGTCGGCTGGGGCCACCAGATCCGCAGCTACGTGCTGGACAACAGCCGCATCAAGGACCTGCGCACCAACGTCGAGATCTCCGCCACCCAGAAGGTGCTGGACGGCGACCTCGATCCTTTCATCGAAGCCTCGCTCAAACAAGGGGTGTGACCCATGAGTTCCCTGCGTGAAGGCCCCACCACGGTGGTGCGCCGCGAAGACTACGCCCCGCCCGCCTACTGGATCGACACGGTCGAACTCACCTTCGACCTCGACCCGGCCAAGACCCGCGTGCTGAACCGCATGGCGCTGCGCCGCAATCCGGCCGTGCCCGCGCAGCCGCTGCGCCTGGATGGCGAGGAGCTCAACCTCGCGCGCGTGCTGGTCAACGGCGCCGGCTGCTCGTTCAAGATGGACGGCGGCCAGCTGGTGCTGGACAACCTGCCCGAGGGCGACGCGCCCTTCACGCTGGAGATCTTCACCACCTGCGCGCCCGAGAAGAACAGCCAGCTCATGGGCCTGTACGTGAGCCAGGGCACCTTCTTCACGCAGTGCGAGGCCGAGGGCTTCCGCCGCATCACCTACTTCCTCGACCGGCCCGACGTGATGGCCAGCTACACCGTCACGCTGCGCGCCGACAAGCAGCGCTACCCGGTGCTGCTATCCAACGGCAACCTGGTCGAGTCGGGTGAACTGGCCGATGGCCGCCACTTCGCCAAGTGGGTCGACCCGCACCGCAAGCCCTGCTACCTGTTCGCCCTGGTGGCGGGCCAGCTCGTGGCGCGCGAGCAGCGCATCGTCTCGCGCGGCGGCCAGGAGCACCTGCTGCAGGTCTACGTGCGCCCCGGCGACATGGACAAGACCGAACACGCCATGCACTCGCTCATGGCCAGCGTGGCCTGGGACGAGGCCCGCTTCGGCCTGCCGCTGGACCTCGAGCGCTTCATGATCGTGGCCACCAGCGACTTCAACATGGGGGCGATGGAGAACAAGGGCCTCAACATCTTCAACACCAAGTACGTGCTGGCCAACAGCGCCACCGCCACCGACACCGACTTCGCCAACATCGAATCGGTGGTGGGCCACGAGTACTTCCACAACTGGACCGGCAACCGCGTCACCTGCCGTGACTGGTTCCAGCTCTCGCTCAAGGAAGGCCTCACGGTCTTTCGCGACCAGGAGTTCAGCATGGACCTGTGCGCCGAAGCCTCGGCGCGCGCGGTCAAGCGCATCGAGGACGTGCGCGTGCTGCGCACCGCCCAGTTCCCCGAGGATGCGGGCCCCATGGCCCACCCGGTGCGCCCCGACAGCTACGTCGAGATCAACAACTTCTACACCGTCACGGTCTACGAAAAGGGCGCCGAGGTCGTGCGCATGATGCAGACCCTGGTCGGCCGCGAGGGCTTCGCGCGCGGCATGAAGCTCTACTTCGAGCGCCACGACGGCCAGGCCGTCACCTGCGACCACTTCGCCCAGGCCATCGCCGACGCCAACCCCGACAGCGCGCTGGCGCGCCTGCTGGAGCCCTTCAAGCGCTGGTACAGCCAAGCCGGCACGCCGCGCGTGCGCGCCGAGGGCCACTACGACGCCGCCGCCCGCCGCTACACGCTGTCGCTCACGCAGCGCTGCGCGCCCACGCCGGGCCAGGCCCTCAAGCAGCCCTTCGTGATCCCGGTGGCGCTGGGCCTGCTGGACGCCGAGGGCCGCGAACTGCCGCTGACGCCCGAGCAGCGCCTCTTCGTGCTCACCGAGGTCAGCCAATCGCTGGTGTTCGAGGGCGTGGACAGCGAACCCGTGCCCTCGCTGCTGCGCGGCTTCTCGGCGCCCGTGGTGCTGGAATGCGACTACAGCGACGCGCAGCTGCTGACCCTGCTCGCCAACGACAGCGACCCCTTCAACCGCTGGGAAGCCGGCCAGCGCCTGGCGCTGCGCCGCGCGCTGGCGGCCATCGCCGCCCCCGGCGCGGTGGACGCCCCGCTGGACGCCGCCTTCATCGAGGCCATGCGCGCGGTGCTGCGCCACGAGCGCCTGGACGCGGCCTTCAAGGAACTGGCCCTCACCCTGCCCAGCGAGACCTACATCGCCGAACAGCTCGAGGTGGTGGACCCGCAGCGCGTGCACGCGGTGCGCGAGGCCATGCGCGAACAGCTCGCCCAGGCCCTGCAGGCCGACTGGGCCTGGGCCTACGAAGCGCACAAAGAGAACGGCGCCTACCGGCCCGACCCGCTGAGCGCGGGCCGCCGCGCCCTGGCCGGGCTGGCGCTCGCCATGCTGTGCCTGCAGGCGCGCCGCTCGGGCGACGCCGTCTGGCCCGGCAAGGCCTACCAGCGATTCAAGGACGCCGGCAACATGACCGACCGCTTCAACGCGCTGTCGGCCCTGGTGGTGGCCGACCACCCGCTGGCGCGCGAGGCGCTCACGCGCTTCCACGCCATGTTCCGCGACGAGGCCCTGGTGCTGGACAAATGGTTCGCCCTACAGGCCGGCGCGCCCGACCGCGGCGGCAACGTGCTGCCGGCGGTGAAGCAGCTCATGGCGCACCGCGACTTCAACCTGCGCAACCCCAACCGCGCGCGCAGCGTGATCTTCAGCTACTGCAACGCCAACCCGGGCGCCTTCCACCGCGCCGACGCGGCCGGCTACGTGTTCTGGAGCGAGCGCGTCATCGAGATCGACCGCTTCAATCCGCAGGTGGCCGCGCGCCTGGCGCGCGCGCTGGACCGCTGGAAGAAGCTGGCCGAGCCCTACCGCGGCGCCGCGCGCGAGGCCATCGCCCGCGTGGCCGCGCAGACCGAGCTGAGCAACGACGTGCGCGAGGTCGTGACCCGCGCCCTGTCCGACGACTGAGAACACCCGACCATGAGCCAACGCATCTCCCTCACCCGTTACCTCGTCGAAAAGCAGCGCGTCGACGGCCACATCCCCTCGCAGCTGCGCCTGCTCATCGAGATCGTGGCGCGCGCCTGCAAGGGCATCAGCCACGCGGTGAACAAGGGCGCGCTGGGCGGCGTGCTGGGCACCGCCGGCAGCGAAAACGTGCAGGGCGAGGTCCAGAAGAAGCTGGACATCATCGCCAACGAGGTCCTGATCGAGGCCAACGAATGGGGCGGCCACCTCGCGGCCATGGCCAGCGAGGAAATGGACAGCATCTACGTGGTGCCCAACCGCTACCCGCAAGGCGAGTACCTGCTGCTCTTCGATCCGCTCGACGGCTCCTCGAACATCGACGTCAACGTCAGCATCGGCACCATCTTCAGCGTGCTCAAGATGCCTGAAGGCGACCGCGGCGTCGACGAGGGCGACTTCCTGCAGCCCGGCCACAAGCAGGTGGCGGCCGGCTACTGCGTCTACGGTCCGCAGACCACGCTGGTGCTGACGGTGGGCGACGGCGTGGCCATGTTCACGCTGGACCGCGAGCAGGGCTCCTTCGTGCTCACGCAGGAGGACGTGCGCATTCCCGCCGACACCAAGGAATTCGCCATCAACATGAGCAACATGCGCCACTGGGACGCCCCGGTGAAGCGCTACGTGGACGAGTGCCTGCAGGGCAAGGAAGGCCCGCGCGGCAAGGACTTCAACATGCGCTGGATCGCCAGCATGGTGGCCGATGTGCACCGCATCCTCACGCGCGGCGGCATCTTCATGTACCCCTGGGACAAGCGCGAGCCCGACAAGCCCGGCAAGCTGCGCCTGATGTACGAGGCCAACCCCATGAGCTGGCTGGTGGAACAGGCCGGCGGCGCCGCCACCAACGGGCGCGAGCGCATCCTGGATATCCAGCCCGGCAAGCTGCACGAGCGCGTCAGCGTGATCCTGGGCAGCAAGAACGAGGTGGAGCGCGTCACCCAATACCACCGCGAGGCCTGAGCCGCCGGCCACGGACCAGGCCCTCGCCCGCTTGGCTATAATGCCAGGCTTCGCCGGTGTAGCTCAGTTGGTAGAGCAGCTCATTCGTAATGAGAAGGTCGGGGGTTCGACTCCTCTCTCCGGCACCACCTTCCCAGCCCCCGCGGTCCATCCGGCCCGCGGGGGTTTTTCATTGGGCCGGCGCGCTTGGCGCCGCAGGCTCAATGGCTGGCGCGCGCCTCGCCACCGGGCTCGCCCTCGCGCGCCAGACCCGACTTGAGGGTGCCGGCCAGCGCCGCCAGTTCGTCGGCCAGCACGCCCAACACGTCGTCCATCGACAGCACCCCCACCACCGCCTGGCCGTCGTCGCCGATCACCAGCAAGCGCCGCACGCCGTGCCGGCGCATGGCTTCCACGGCCTCGTGCACCGAGGCCTGGGCCGACACGCCATGCAGGTTGGACGAGCACACGCCGGCCACCACCTGGCCGTCGACGGGTCGCTCGCCCGCCAGCACCTGCAGCACCAGGTCGCGGTCGGTGACGACGCCCACGATGCGCCCGGGCTCGAACGGGTCGGTCAGGCCGAGCGCGCCCACGCGCTCGGCCTGCATGGCGCGGGCCGCCTCACGCACCGAGGCATTGGCGGGAATGGTGACCGGCGCGCGCCGGCAGAGGTGGGCGATCTTCATGGTGGCTCCAAGGGGTCGGGGACCCATGGCGACCACTGTGGCCCAGGCAGCAGACGCCCATGTTGACGGCCATCAAGCTGCCCACCCGGTGCCCCGCGCGACGTTCCGGCCCGCGGACATGACCTGCGTCAAGCACAGGCGCCGCGCCCGGCGTCATGGTGCGTCCATCCCTGTCCCCGATGGAGCAAAGACCATGTCCACCGTCCAGCTCAATCTTGAAACCGACGATGTCGTCCTGCCGCCCGCGCGCACGGAAGGCGGCGCCACGCTGGCCAGCGCACTGCGGCTGCGCCGCAGCACGCGCGAGTTCCTGCCCGACGCCTTGAGCCTGCAGGAGGTGTCCGACCTGTTATGGGCCGCGTTCGGCGTGAACCGCCCGCCCCAGCATGGGCGCACCGCGCCCTCGGCCCACGATTGGCAGGAAGTCGCGGTGTTCGCCGTGCTGCCGGAAGGGGCCTTCCGCTACGACCCTCAGGCCCATCGGCTGAGCCTGGTCAAGGCCGAGGACCTGCGCGGCTTCACCGGCCTGCAGGCCTTCGCCGCCTCGGCCCCGCTGGACCTGGTCTACGTGGCCGACTTCGCGGCCATGCACGACGCGCGTGCGGACGAACGCCCTTTTCTTGCCGGCGCCGACGCGGGCTGCATCGCGCAGAACGTGTACCTGCACTGCGCGGCCCATGGCCTGGGCACGGTGGTGCGCGCCCTGATCGACCGGCGCCGGCTGGCCCAGGCGCTGGGCCTCCAGCCCACCGAGCGCATCGCGCTGGCGCAATCGGTGGGCCGCTGCGCGACGCCCGCGGACACTTGAGCGCGACGCCGCCAGCGCGCGGCTCAGCGCGCGGGACAGGCGGCGCGCGGGGGCGTGCGCAGGGGCGCGCCGCGGTCGGCCGCGCGGCGCTCCATGAGGCGGTGGTGCTCCTCCATCACGTGACGGCATTCCTCGGGCGTTTTGGTGGCCCGCATCTGCGCCCGGTGCTGCGCGCGCTCTTCCTTGCTCATCATCGACCAGCCCGGGGTGTAGCGCGGCCCCACGCGAGCGCCGCTGGGCGGGGCGTTCGGCGTGGCCGCATTGGGTGCGCCTGGCGGGTAGTTGTCCTCGCCGGGCCGGGGTGCGCTCTGAGCAAAGGCCGCCGCAGCGGCGCAGGCCAGCACGGCCGACAGGGTGATCGTTCGAAGGGTGGAGGTCCGCATGGCAATGGTCCTTGAAGTGGGGAGATGCCCAGCGTAGGAGCGCGCCGATCGCCGCGGCTTGATGGCCATCAAGTTGCGCGTGCGACGCGCTCAGGCGCCCCGCACGCATTTGTCGAACAGGTGCGGCGCCCGGCCTTGCGGGTCGTAGCGCGCCTTCAGGCGCTCGTAGCTGTCCATGCCGTACGTGCGGTCGAAGACCTCGCGCGTGAAGAAGGCGTCGGAGTACAGGGACTTGATGCCTCCCAGGCGCAGCACCGCGTCTTCGACGCGGCGATTGACGTGGTCGGGCGATTGCCCCGCGCGCACCGGCACCACGTCCCAGAAGCCGAAGTTGACGCACAGCCCGGCCGGCAGGGGGTACAGCGGGAAGCGCGGCGGCGCGCTGCCGCGCACCGGGCAGACCCACACCGGCCAGATGCCGACCTCGCTGCGCAGGAACTCCGAGAAGGCCACCGCCCCGGCCAGGGGAATGTCCACGTCCTGCACCACGCTCTCGTGCCGCTGGCCGAGCAGGCGGTCCAGGCGCTGCGTGGCGCGCCAGCGCGCGTTCCAGCGCATCCAGCGCGTGTAGGTGCGCGAATTCAGGTACCGCCGCCCCAGCAGATGGCGCAGCCAGCGGTGCTGCAGGCCGAAGCGGCGCGAGCACCAGAACCAGTCGGTGTCCCAGCGCCACAGGTAGCCGGCGGTGGTCAGCGTGTCCTCCTCGCGCCGCCGCAGCGACTCGTGGTAGATGTCGAGCCAGGTGTAGTCGCTGGCGCGCGCGGCCTCGGGCACGAAGCGCGCCAGGCTGAGCACCTGCTCGCGCGGACCGAACAGCACGCCATCGACGAAGTCGGGGCCGACACCCGCCGGCAGGGGCGCGCAGGCCGCGGCCAGGGCGTCGAAGAACGCCCGCGGGTCGTCGAAGCGCTGGTGGTGCACGTGCACGAAGGGCTGTGTGGGCAGGGTGCGAAGCCGAGCGCTCAGCGCATAGCCCAGGGTGCCGTAGGCGTTCGGGAAGCCGTGGAAGAGATCGGCGTGCTCGTTGTCGGCCGTGCAGTGCACCACCTCGCCACCGGGCAGCAGCACCTCCAGCGCGCTCATGGTCTCGTGCACCAGGCCGTGACGGAACGAGGTGGCCTCGATGCCCACGCCCGCGAGCGCTCCGCCCACGGTGATGGTCTTGAGCTGCGGCACCACCGCGGGCATGGCCCCGCGCGGCAGGGTCCAGGCCACCAGGTCCTCATAGGTGAGCATGCCCTCGGCGTCCACCCAGCCCGCCTGTGTGTCGGCGCCCAGCACCTGGTTCAGGCCACTCAGGTCCAGCCGCTGGCGCGCCGCGCGCTGGCGATGGCGGAACAGGTTGGAGGTGCGCTTGTCCAGGGCCAGGGGCTTGCGCGATGGGTCCTGGCGCAGCCGCTCGGCGACCGCGCGGACGCGGGCCGCGTGCGCGCGCTGCGCTTCACGTGCCGCGCGCGCCTGGGGCATCGACGGCGTAGACATGGTCCCGCGTCATGGGGTAGGCGGCGCGGCCCGCGTTGCCTTTGCTGAACAGCACCTGGAACAGGTGGGTGCAACCGACGGGTGAGCGGAACAGTTCGGCGCAGCCCACGAGGTAGACAGTCCAGATGCGGCGGAAGCGTTCGTCGAACCGCGCGGGGTCCAGCGCCTGGATCTCGGGCCAGCGCTGCGCGAAGCGCCGCGCCCACTCATCGAGCGTGAGCGCGTAATGGCGGCGCAGGTTCTCCACGTCGAGCACCTCGAGCCCGCAGCGCTCCATCTCCTGCATCACCTCGCTGAGCGCGGGAATCCAGCCGCCGGGGAAGACGTGCTTGCGGATGAAGGGCTCGGTGTCGCGCGGTCCCACGTGGCCGATGAAGTGCAGCATGCCGATGCCTCCCGGGCGCAGGCAGTCGGCGTGGGCCTGGATCACCTCGGCCAGCTGGTCGCGGCCGGCGTGTTCCAGCACGCCGATGGACACCAGCTTGTCGAAGCACTCGCCCACGTCGCGGAAATCGGCCTCGCGCACCGACAGCGTGGGCGCCAGGCCCTGGCGCTCCAGCGACTCGCGCAGCCACTGCACCTGGCCGGTGGCGGTGTTGATGCCGGTGCCGATCGCCCCCGTGGTCTCCCAGGCGCGCAGCAGAAAGCCGCCAAAGCCGCAGCCCAGGTCCACGTAGCGCTCGCCACGCGCCAGGCGCAGCTTGCGGCAGACGTGGTCGATCTTGTCGCGCTGCGCCTGCTCCAGCGAGGTGCAGCCCTCGCGCCAGTAGGCGCAGGTGTACATCTTGAGCGGCTCGTCGAGCCAGAGCCGATAGAAGGCCTCGCCCAGGTCGTAGTGCGCGCAGGCGTTGCGTTTGGCCTGGGCGCGGTCGCGGTTGCTCTGTCCCCGCTCGAGCAGGCGGTTCTCCACGCTGTTCACCACCGAGGCCTGTAGGTCGAAGCCGGCGCTCAGGCCCGCGGCCAGGGCCCGGTTCAGGGGCCCGGCCAGATCGACCTGGCCATCGAAGTAGGCCTCGAGCAGGCCCATGTGGCCGCGCAGCAGCGTGGCCGCGAGCGCGCCCTCGCTGCGAAAGTGCAGGCCGAAGGCGGGGGCGCCCTCGCCCGCCTTCAGGCGGCCGCCGCCGGGCAGCACCACCTCGAAGGCAACACCGGCACGCCGCGCGAGCTCTTCCAGGAAGGCGGCGACGGGGGCCATGCGCGCGCCTCAGGCGGACGCCAGCTCATCGCGCACGCGCTGGTCCAGTTCGAGCGCGCTCACCTGGCTCAGGTCCACGGGCAGGCTGGCCTTGAGCAGGCGGCGCGCGCCATCGCCCAGCGCGTCGCGAAGCTCGCCGAGAAAGGGCTTGCCCGCGAACACCACCAGCGCGCGATAGGCCTGGGACCGCGCGCCGGCCTCCAGGTGCTCGGCGAGTTCGCGCGCGAAGCGCTGATGCTCCTTGCGGTGCGCGTCCAGGCGGGGCTCCAGGGCCACGCCGCCTTGACCGCGGCGGTCGGCGCGCTCATGGCCCGCGCGGTCGTCACCGAGTTCGCTGGCCTTGAGCCGGCCTTCGGGATGCGAGAAGGTGGCGATCAGCACCAGGGGCAAACCGGGTTCGCGCTGCAGCAGGCGCGCGTGCGTGGCACTGGCCACCAGAATCCATTCGATGCGGGGCATGGCGCGGTCCTTTCGGGGAAAAGTGGTACTGCCGGTGACGATAGGCCCGCCGCCCGCGGGCGTTGTTGATCCATCGCAAAGCGGTTCCGCGCGCGCCCAGGCACAGTGGGGCCATCGTTCAACGTTCCATGCGGAGACCTCCATGAACCCGTTCAAGCGAATCCTCGTGCCCGTGGATGGCAGCGAGACCTCCAAGAGGGCGCTCGAGGCCGCCATCCAGCTGGCCCGCGCCATGGACGGGCAGATCCGCGTGATGCACGCCATCGATCAGATGATGTACGTGAGCGGCTACGAGGCCACGGTGGATTTGCTCGGCACCGCGCGCACCTGGGCCCGCGAGGCCTTGGACGAGGCGATGGCGACCGTCAAGGCCGCCGGGGTGGCCTGCGATTCGCTGCTCATTGATGAACTCGGCCCGCGGCTGGGCGAATCGGTGGCGCAGGCGGCGCGCGACTGGCGGGCCGACCTGATCGTGCTGGGCACGCACGGCCGGCGCGGCGTCAACCGCCTGCTGCTGGGCAGCGGCGCCGAGCAGATCATCCGGCTCGCGCCGTCGCCGGTGATGGTCATCCGGCCCACGGACCTGGCCTGAGGCCGCGCCCGGGGCGCCGCCTCAGTGCGACATCAGCACCGGCAGCGTCATGGACCCAAGTACGGTGCGGCTGACCCCGCCCAGGACCCATTCGCGCACGCGTGCGTGGCCGTAGCAGCCCATCACCAGCAGGTCGGCCGACAGGTCGCAGACGCGCGACAACAGCACCTCGCCCAGGTCCGCGGGTTCCTGGTCTTCCCGGTGCCATTGCACCGAGACGCCGTGCAGCCTCAGCCAGCCGCGCAGGTCCAGCCGGGGGCCTTGCACCAGCGGCCCCGGTTCGGCGCCCCAGCCCAGCACGTGCACCCGCTCGGCGCGCTGCAGCAGTGGCAGCGCGGCGATCACCGCGCGCATCGCCTCGCGGCCGGGCTTCCAGGCAATGGCGATGCACCGCGGCAAGGCCTCGAACTGGCCGGTGTAAGGCACCACCAGCGCGGGCCGCCCGCTGGCGGCCAGCACCCCTTCGACGAAGTCGGGCGGCACGTCGGGCGCGTGCTGCCTGCCCGGGTCGTGCTGGCCCAGTACCAACAGGTCGGCGAACAGCGCCTGCTCGGCGAAGCCCTCGATCAGCGGAAACACCGTCAGCTCACTCCAGGTGGCTGTGCCATCGGGGCGGCGCATGTCGCGCTCGAAGGCCGCGCGCGCCTGCGCGCAGCGCTGCAGCTCGCGCTGCAGCAGGCTGGCCGCGTTCTCGCCAAGTTCGGGGTATGGCATCGCCAGCGGCACCAGGCTCGCGGCGTAAAGCGCGTCCAGCACGGCGCCGTGCGCGTGGGCCAGTTGGCGGGCGATGCGCAGGCGCTCCAGGCTGCGTTCGTCCGCGTCCATGTGGACGAGGATCTGTTTGAGGGGCATGGCAACTCCTTGAAGCCGCCCGCAGCTTGCGGCGCGCCCGCGCGCGCCGGCTTGATGCCCGTCAAGAAGCGCGGCGGTGCCGCGTCACAGGCGGCTTTCGATGTCCTTCAGCCGCTGGCGGATTTCGCTGCGGCGGCCTTCGTCGGCGGCCGTGCGGCCCGCTCGGTCGGGCGCCGCGAGGGCTTTCTCCAGCGCGGCCTTGGCCTGCGGGTAGCGCTTCTTGCGCAGCAGGAAGTCGCCATAGAAGAAGTTGGGGTCGATGCCGTCGGGGTTGATCGCCAGCGCCTGCTTGAGCAGGGCCTCGGCCTTGGCGTCGTCGCCAAAGCCCAGCGGCCAGCCCGGCACCTGGTAGTACAGGCTGCCCAGGCTGGTGTAGGCCGAGCCGTCGAGCGCCTTGGGATCGAGCTTGAGCGCCTCTTCCAGTTCGGCCTTGGCCTTCTTCACCAGATCGAGCGCGCCCAAACCGCCCTTGGCGCCCGCGTAGGTGCTGAGCACGATGCCGTGCCAGATGCGCAGTTCGGCCGCCGCGGGCTCGGCGGTCACGGCCTGCGCGGCCTGCTGCGCGAGATCGGCGAAGGCGGCTTCGCGCTGCTTGTCGGGCAGCTTGTAGTTCACCTCGGCCCAGCGGGCCTGGATGCCCTCGAGCTGCTGGCGGGCGGCGTCGCCCAGGGCCAGGGCCGGCAGGCTCAGGCCCGCGCCCAAGGCGGCGGCGAGGGTGATGGCGAGGAGGTGGTGTCGGGTTTTCATGGCGAGGCGGTTCCTTGGGTGGGTTGGCGCGCGAAGCGCTGGATGACGGGCAGCTGCTTGCGCAGCGCACGGTCCACCAGGCGCGGCAGCAGGCCGTTGAGGCGGACGAAAAACTTCTCGGGGCTGCCCAGGTAGATTTCCTTGCGCTCGTCGCGCAGCGCGTCGGCGATGCGGCGTGCCACGGTCTCGGGCGGGTCCATGGCCACCTGCAGCTGCCGGTTCATCTGCACCATGGCGTCGGCGTTCATCGCCGTGCGGGTGGAGCGCGGGGCGGCGTACAGCACGCGCACCGGGCCGTCGGCCAGTTCGCGGCGCAGCGCCTCGGCGAAGCCGCGCAGCGCGAACTTGGTGGCGCTGTAGACCGCCTGGCCCGGGTAACCGATGGAGCCGAAGATGGAACCGAGGAACGCCACCGTGGCGCGCGGGCGCTCGCGCAGCAGCGGCAGCATCGCGTGTGTGAGCTGCAGGGTGGCCGTGAGGTTGAGCGCGACCATCTGCTCGATGGCCGCGTCGTCCATGCCGTCGAAGAGGCCGAAGTGGTTGACGCCGGCGGCGTTGATGAGGCCGTCGACGTGGCCGATGTCGCGCGCGGCGTCCACCACGGCCTGGCGGCCGGCGGGCGTGCGCAGGTCGGCCACCACCACGCGCACGCGCTGCGGGTGGCTCTCGGCCAGGGCGTGCAGGGTGTCGGCCTGCCGGCCCGCGACGAGCACCCGCGCGCCGCGCCGGCACAGCTCCTCGACCAGCGCCTGCCCGATGCCGCCGCTGGCGCCGGTGACGACCCAGCGGCTCGATGCCAGATTCATGGGGGGCCTTCCTTTCAGGCGGCGAGCGCGGCCGGCTGCTCGTGCGGGCGCAGCGCGCGGAACAGGTCGCCATAGAGGCGGTAGACGACGCGGGCCGTGTGCAGCACGGCCTGGCGGTCGCCCTCGTCGTCGAGGCGGTTGACCAGGCCGGCGAACAGCTGGATGTGGTCGAGGTCCAGCGCGCCGTGCGAGCTGAGGTAGCTGAAGGCCTTGCCTGGCAGGCCCAGCGTTTCCTGGATGCGCCCGGCCGCGCGCGAGGCGAGCTGGATGCTGGTGCCTTCGAGCACGTTGACCATGCCGAAGAAGCTCACCGGGTTGTGGCGGGCGATGCGGTCGTACACGTAGCCGACCATGAGCTCGGTGGGCAGCGAGGGCTCGCCGCGGCGCACCGCGTCGGGGTCGCCGCCGCAGGCCGCGATGTCGTTGAGGATCCACTCCTGGTGGCCGTACTCCTCCTCGATGTACTCGGCCACGGCCTGGCGCAGCCATTCCAGGCGATCGGGCAGGCGCGCGCCACAGGCCATGAGCAGCGGCACCGTGTGCTTGACGTGGTGGTAGGCCTGGGTCAGGAAGGCGATGTAGTCGGCCGTCGACACACGGCCTTCCATGGCCTGGCCGATGATGGGCGCGCCCAGCAGGTAGGCCCGTTCGCTGGCGGTCTGCGCCTGCAATTGGTCGAAGAAGTTCATGCGATGTCCTTGGGTCGGGAGGTGGGATCGATCGCGGCCAGGGCCGCGTGGTAATGCGCTCGCAGCGCGTCGCGCCGCAGGCGGCCATTGCTGGTGGCCAGGCCGTTGTCCGCGCTGAAGGCTTGCGCGGCGCGCCGCCAGTGGTGCGCGCGCGCGTAGTCGGGCAGGGTCTGGTTGACGGCGGCCACGGCGGCGGCCAGTTCGCCGTCGCTCACGCCGGCGTGTCGGGGCACCAGCACGGCCAGGTTCTCGGGCAGGGCCTCGCCGTACAGCCAGGCCTGCGCGATCGGCGCCTGCTGGACCAGCTCCGACTCCACCCATTCGGGGTTGACGTTGCGGCCGTAGGCGGTGATGAACTGGTGCTTCTTGCGCCCGCTCAGCAGCAGATGGCCTGCCTCGTCGAAGCGACCGAGGTCGCCGGTGGCCAGCCATTCGCCGGTCTCGGGCGCTTCACCCAGGTAGCCCAGGGCGCGCGCGCCCTGCACGAGCACCTCGCCGTCGTCGGCCAGCCGCACGCGCGCGTGCGGCAGCGGCCGGCCCACGGTGCCGATGCGGTTGTCGTTCGGCGCGTTCAGGCACACCACCGAGGCGCACTCGGACAGGCCGTAGCCTTCGAACACCGGCAGGCGCGCGGCCACCGCGCGGCGCAGCAGCGAAGGCGCCACGTGCGCGCCGCCCACGGCGATGAACCGCAGGCTGGGCGGCGGCGTCCAGCCGTGCTCGACCGCGCCCACCAGGGCCTGCAGCAATTGCGGCAGCAGGATCAGGCTGTGCGGCTGGCTCTCGCCCAGGCGCCTGAGCAGGCGCGGCAGGTCAAGCCCGCTCGCGCCCAGCAGGCCGATCTCGGCCATGGGCCGCAGTTCGGTGCGGGCGCCGCCCAGCAGCGGCGCGTACACGCCGGCCACGTTCTCCAGCAGCGTGGCCAAGGGCAGCACGGCCAGGTGCTGGCGCGCGCCGCTGGCCCCCACCACGTCCCAGAGGCTGGCCGCCACGGCGAGCATGGCCGGCGCGTCGAGGCACACGCCCTTGGGCAGGCCCGTGGTGCCCGAGGTGTAGGTGATCTTCACCGTGCCGGGGAACACCGGCGGCGCGTCGGCCACCGGGCGCTGGCTCAGGCCCGGCGCCACGGGGCGAAAGCCCGCCTCCTGCGACCAGGGGGCCAGCGGACCGATGAGCGTGTCCACCCCCGAGCTGTCGACCACGTGGCGCTGCTGCGCGGGCGAGAAGAAAGCCGGCACGGGCACGCAGACCAGGCCCTCGCTCAGCAGGGCGAGGTCCCAGAGCACCCAGTCGATGCCGTTGTCCAGGCACAGGGCCACGCGGCGCGCGCCGAAGCCGGCGAGCTGGGCACGGCGCCGCTGCACCTGCCGGACCAGCTCGGCGTAGTCCAGGCGCTGCGTGCCATCGCTGAGCGCCGGTCGATCGCCGTGCGCGAGCAGCGTCTGCCAGAAATGTTCGGTGGAAAGCTTGGACGGCATGGCTCACTCCCCGTCCAGCCACCAGCCCGGCGTGCCGGGGTGGCGCGACAGCTGGCGCTGCGCGGGCGGGATCTCGCCGAACACCACCTGGGGCTGCTGGGTGTAATAGCGGCCCCACTGCGGCAAGGCATCGCCCATGCGCGCGGGGTCGGCGGGGGCCAGCACGCGCGGCGCCAGGCCCAGGCGGCGAAAACTGTTCAGCAGGCCGCGCGTGCCGGTGAAGGCGACCCACCGGTAGCCCTGCGTGGCCAGCCAATCGGTCAACGCGACGATGAGCAGGCGGGCGCTGCCCGGGCCCTCGGCCGCGAGGTTGCCCACCTCCACCACCTCGTGTCGCGCCACGGGCTCGCCCGTCTCGGCCGCGATCGCGGCCTCGATCGGCACATCGATGTAGCGCTCCAGGAACAGCGCGCCACCGGCGGCGGGCCGGCAGCCCGCCGCGCCCACGATCGCGTTGTCGGCGTCCATGAGGCCCAGCAGGCCCGGCATGAAGTGCGTGAGCCGCGCCTGGTGTTCCCGCTCGAAGCGGCGCCGGATCAGGTCCAGGCCGCCTTCGCGGGCCGCGCCCACCAGGGGCCGCAGCGACAAGGGCCCGCGTGGCGCGGCGTCCGGCGCGCGGGGCGAGCGGCCTGCGCCAAGGCGCGGGTGGGAGGGAGGGGTTCGGGAGTTCATGCGCCGCATGCTCGGGCGCCCCTCTTAGCCCAACATTAATCCGTGATAACCCTCAGACGCCCGTGCGCACAACTTCATGCCAACGGCGCGAAAGCCCTTCCAACACCTAAGGATGCTCGTTGTAAATAGGGCAAACCATTACAAATGTAATCAGACGGTTATCTTCGCCACGTGGAATAGGCCCGTCGTCCCGCACGGTGCGGGAGGCACGGGTCCTCTCAGGGCCCGAGACCCCCCAACGGAGAAACCATTCCATGAAAAAGAGCCTGATTGCTCTGGCCGCCCTGGCCACCATCAGCGGCGCCGCCATGGCGCAGTCCAGCGTCAGCGTCTACGGCCGCCTCGACGCCTCCCTCGGCTCCGAGAAGGCCGGCGCGTCGGGCGCCGCCCAAAGCCAGTCGCAGCTGTCCAGCGGCCTGCTGAGCACCAGCCGCCTGGGCTTTCGCGGCACCGAAGACCTCGGTGGCGGCCTCAAGGCCATCTTCCAGCTCGAGACCACGCTGGGCGTGGACACCGGCGCCGCCTTCGGCGCCGGTTTCGATCGCCAGTCCATCGTCGGCCTGACGGGTGGCTTCGGCGCGGTCAAGCTCGGCCGCACCGAGACCGCCTTCGACGACATCCGCGACATCAGCGTCGGCAGCGCGCTGTGGGATTCGGAGTTCTCGCCGACCAAGATCGCCTACGTCAACAGCGTGGGTGGCGTCGCCGTGGGCCACGTGGCCGACTACTCCTCGCGCAGCAGCAACCAGATCCGCTATGAGTCGCCGAACTTCGGCGGCTTCACCGGCGGCATCAGCTACGGCCTGGACGAGCAGGCCTCGCCGGTCAAGCGCGACGTGACCGCCTTCAACCTGCGCTACCGCAGCGGCCCCCTGGACGTGGGCCTGGGCTACCAGGAGCAGAACCACGAGGTGTCGGCCACCAAGCGTGAGTACACCACCCTGGCCGGCGCCTACGACTTCGGCGCCGTGCGCGTCTCCGCTGGCTACAACATGGCCGAGCAGGGCACCCTGGAGTCCAACGGCTTCGTGGTCGGCGCCAACATGCCGATGGGTCCCTGGGACTTCTCGGTGGGCTACGCCTACAACAAGTCCGAGAACGCCGGTGTCGACACCGCCAAGTCCAAGGGCCTGGCTTTCGGCGTGACCTACTCGCTGTCCAAGCGCACCCGCGTGTACGCCGCCTACCTCAATGGCGACGCCGAGAACGGCGCCGGCACCGAGGTCGCCGAGCGCCGCCTGTACGCCGCTGGCATCCGTCACGACTTCTGATCGTGACAGCGGGGCCTCGCGGCCCCGCCCCGGGGCCCTCGGGCCCCTTCCTTTCCAAGGTTTGGTTTTGACAGCCATCGCCCCCGCGGGCGGTGGCTTTTTTCATGGGCGCGGCCTCAGTCAGGCCGCCATGCCCGGGTTGCCCTTCATGCCCACCAGCGTCGGGGTGTTGATCTTCACGCCCTTGACCACCTTCCTGGCGCGCAGGTGGCCGGCCACGACGTCCCACACCGGCTCGCCCTTGACGCCCTCCTGCACCGAGGCCCAGCCGGCCACCTTGTAGGTCTTGTCGGCCTCCACGGGCTTGCCCTTGAGCCGCATGTTCTGGATGCGCTGGCCCATGCGCTCGTTCGGCGCGATGGCGTACTGCATGCCGCCCACGCGCACCATGTCGCCGCCCTGCTGGTAGTAGGGGTCGGGGTTGAAGATGTTGTCGGCCACGTCTTCCAGGATGTCCTTGATCTGCGCGCCGGTGAATTCGTTGAGCGTGGTCGAGGGGTAGGTGATGGCCGTCTGGTCCATCAGCGCTTCCATGGTGATGGTGTCACCCGGCAGCAGCGAGGTGCCCCAGCGCACGCCCGGCGAGAAGCACAGGTCCGCGCCCTTCACGTCGATCAGCGCGTCGCAGATGACCTGGTCCCAGGAACCGTTGAAGTTGCCGCGGCGGTAGAGCAGGTCCTCGGTGACGGCCAGTTTCTCTTCCAGCCGGGCCTTGTAGGGCGCGCGCACGCCGTCGATGAAGGCCTGCATGTCGGCGTCGGCCGGCAGCAGGTTGGCGAAGATGGGCATGAGCTTGTACTGGTAGCCCTGAACCTTGCCGCCGCGCACGTCGAAGTCGAGCACGCCGAGGAACTTGGTGTTGGAGCCGGCGTTGGTGACCAGGGTCTGGCCGCCGGGGTTCTTCACCACGGTGGGCGCGGGCATGCCGTCGTGCGTGTGGCCGCCCAGGATGGCGTCGATGCCGCTGACGCGCGAGGCCAGCTTCAGGTCCACGTCCATGCCGTTGTGCGAGAGCAACACCACCACCTGAGCGCCCTTGCCACGCACCTCGTCCACCATCTTCTGCAGGTGGTCCTCCTGGATGCCGAAGGTCCAGTCGGGCACCATGTAGCGCGGGTTGGCGATGGGCGTGTACGGAAAAGCCTGGCCGATGACGGCGACCGGCACGCCGTTCATTTCGCGGATGGTGTAGGGCTTGAACACCAGGTCCTCGAAGTCGGTGGTCTTGATGTTGTGGGCCAGGAATTCCATGTGGCCCTTCAGGTCCTTCTCGACGATCTCCTGCACGCGCTTGGCACCGAAGGTGTGCTCCCAGTGCGAGGTCATGATGTCCACGCCGAGCTTCTTGCAGGCGTCGACCATGTCCTGCGCGTTGGTCCACAGCGAGGTGGCCGAGCCCTGCCAGGTGTCGCCGCCGTCCAGCAGCCAGGCGTGCGGGCGGCCCGAGCGCAGCCGCTTGACCAGCGTGGCCAGGTGCGCGAAGCCCCCCACCTTGCCGTAGGTCTTGGCGGCCTGGGCGAAGTCGAGGTAGCTGAAGGCGTGCGCCTGGGCGGTGCCGGGACGGATCTTGAAGTGCTTGAGCAGGGCCTCGCCCACCAGGTGCGGGGCCTTGCCGGTGGCGCCGCCCACGCCCAGGTTCATGCTGGGCTCGCGGAAATACACCGGCGTGAGCTGCGCGTGGCAGTCGGTGAAGTGCAGGAAGCTGACGTTGCCGAAGCTGGGCACGTCGTACAGGCGCTCGCCGGCGCCGGCGCTGGCGGCGAGGGCGTCGCGGTGGTCGAGCGCCATGCCGGCGGCGCTCGCGGCGGCCAGCAGTTGCATGAATTCACGACGGCTCAGGCTCATGGGGCACTCTCTCTAGAAGCAAATGCTGATATTCAAACGCACAAAAAAGCCCGGCGGCACAGGGGCCGCCGGGCTGCAGGGATCACTTGTTGACGGGCGAGTTCGGGTCGAGCAGCAGCGCCATCACGTGCTTGAGCTGCGTCTCGTTGAGGATGCCCTTGTGGCCGGCGCGCGGCATCTGCGAGCAGGCGTTGTAGGCCCGCGCGTTGTAGAGCTTGCCCCAGGTGTACTCGACGATGGCCTTGGAACCCGCGGCGTTCGGGTCGCTCACGCCGCGCAGCTTGCCGTAGTTGTAGAGGCTGGGGCCCAGGGTGCCGAAGGAGATCTCTTCCTTGCTGATCTGGTGGCAGTTGTAGCAGTTGCCCCCGTTGGCCTGCTTCGCGTCGTCGGTCCAGGTCAGGCCACGGCCGCTCTGGGCGATCTTCTCGCCCTCTTTCCAGTCGCCCAGGAACTTGCCATCGGAAGGCCATTTGATGGTCTTCATGTTGGCCTCCTCGACCGCCTTGGCGAGCTTCTCGTCCAGGGGCTTGCCCGAGAGATCGGCTTGCAGGCAGGTGGCGTTGGCCTGATCCTGCTCCAGGCGATCCAGGGTGGCGATGCCCTTGGCCTGGAAGGAGTTCTTCATCATGTCGGCCGTGGCCTTCTCGACGTCGGCCTGCGAGGGCGGCATCGAGCAGGCGGCGAGCAGCGCGGCCAGCGGCAGGATGGCGAGGATGGTCTTCTTGTTCATCGTGGGTCTCCTCTTCAGCGCTTGATCGCGGGCACGGCGGACTCGGCGCCCTTGGCGTTGACGCCCATGTAGACGCTCAGCGCCAGCGTGGCGTCGCTGCCGAACTTGGGCTCGGGCCAGCGCATCTGGCGGAAGCAGTCGTTCAGGCGCAGCTGCATGCCCCACATCTGCGCGTTGGACACGCGGTAGGCCGGCCAGGCGGCGAAGCCGACGCCGTCGCCCGGGTTCTTGGTGAGGTTGGGCAGGTCCTGCAGGCGGATGCGCTTGTCGTCCGCACCGTGGCAGGAAGCGCAGGAGAAGTCGTGCGTGCCGCCGCGCGTGAAGAACAGGCGCTTGCCCGTCTCGTACATCATCTTTTCCTGCGGATGCGACTGCGGCAGATCCATCTTCATGCCCTTGGACGCGGTGGCCACATAGGTGGCGATCGCCGTCACGTTGGCCATTTCCCCGCGGCGAAACGGCGTCTTGCGAACCTCGTCGCCGTTGAAGCCCTGCAGGGTTTCCATGCAGGTGATGATGCGGCCCTCCAGGTCTTCCACCCGGTTGGTGTCCTTGAAGTAGCGCGGCAGTTCCACGAAGGCGCCCTTGATCACGCCCGGGCCCTTGCCCAGGTCGCACTGCTCCAGCGAGGCCTTCTTCGGCCCACGCTTTTGTTTCCAGAGCTCTTCGCCCTTCATTTCGAACAGTTCGGCGGGGTTACCGTCCTGCAGCATCTCGCGGTACTTGGCGATGCCGTCGGCCGTGGACGATTGCGCGTGCGCGGCAGCGGCGCCAAGCACCAGCGCCGCAAAGGCGATGGCGCGGGAAACAGGTCGCTTCATGGGGAGATCTCCTCTTCTCAGGCGTTGTCGGAAAACCGGCGGCCACCCGCCCCGCCCTGGACGGATGGCCGCGTGGGGGGTACTCAGGCGATCGCCGCTTCGTCGGTGCGCGAGTCGCCCTTGTTGTCGCTCCACTTCACGACGATCTTGTCGCCCTTGGCACCGCCCTTGAACTTGAAGGACAGGAAGGGGTTCTGGGCCACGGCACCGGTGAACTGCGCCTGCAGCACGGTCTTGCCGTTGTGGGTGCAGTCGACGCTCGTGATGAAGTGACCGGGGATGAGGTTGCCGGACGCGTCGCGGCGCGTGCCAGGCTCCATGATGTGCGACATGAGCACGCGGACGGTGGTTTCGCCGTCGGCAACGGCGGCGCGGATGCGCATCGGATCAGCCATGGGGGACTCCTGTGTACGTTGAATCTCGGAAGGGGTGCGCGGCGATCAGCCGCCGCAGCCGCCCAGCGTGACCTTGGTTTCTTTGGTGGCCGAGTAGAGCTTGCCGTCGGCCTTGACCACGGCGATCACGTTGGAGCTCTGGCCCATCTTCAGGCGCGTGGAGATCTCGGGCAGCGTGCCGGCCGGGATGGTGAAGGCCGCAGCCAGGGGCATCGGGTTCTTCTCGACGATGAGGAAGATCTCGGTGGTATTGGGCAGCTTGCTCGCGGCGCCGATGGGCACCACGGCGCCGTTCTCGGCGATGTCCGGGGCCACCACGCTCACCTGGTCGCTGTTGGCCGGCGTGCCGCCGACGGCCTTGAGGGCGTCGGCCAGGGTCTTGCCCTCGAAGCTGGCGCGCTCCAGCGCGGCCTGCGCCTGGCTCTGGGTGACGATGCCCAGAGAGACCAGGGTGGCGAAGGCACCGGTGGTCTTGAGAGCGTCTCGACGGGTCTGGTTCATGGTTGAACTCCTGTACAAATTCGGGGCGTGAGGGGGTGGGAGTTTACTTATCGGGGGCACCGGCCAGCACCCAGGCGGCCAATAGCCTCAATTCGTCGTCTTTGAGACCGGGCTGGGGCGGCATGGGCACCGGGCCATACAGGCCCGAGCCGCCCGACTTGATGCGCGCGGCCACCTTCTCGGGCGCATCGGCCTGGCCCTTGTGCTTGGCGGCCACATCCTTGAAGGCCGGGCCGACCAGCTTGCGGTCGACCGCGTGGCAGGCCATGCAGGCGCTCTTGGTCGCCAGGGCCTTGGCGGCCGCCGCG
Organism: Hydrogenophaga sp. PML113; assembly: GCF_001777155.1. Lineage (NCBI taxonomy): Bacteria > Pseudomonadati > Pseudomonadota > Betaproteobacteria > Burkholderiales > Comamonadaceae > Hydrogenophaga > Hydrogenophaga sp. PML113. The sequence goes on from NZ_MIYM01000004.1 coordinate 232,530, forward strand.
TCCATCGCGTGCGCCGGCAGCGCCGACACGGCCGCGACCGCGGTCGCGGCGGCAATCAACATCTTCATGCTCATAGACTAATGTTTCCTCGTGGGAACGGACAGGGGGAAAACGCGTAGGGCGCGGGCCCGGTTCAGCGCGGACCCGCGGCGATCCAGCGCGCGATCGCCTGGGCCTCGGCGTCCTTGAGCTGGGGCTGGGGCGGCATGGGGACGGCGCCGAACACGCCGCTGCCCCCGGCCTTGATCTTGGCGGCCAGGTAGGCCTCCAGATCGGCCTTGCCCTTGTGCTTGGCCAGGATGTCGGTGAAGCCGGGCCCCACGATCTTGTTGCTCACGCCGTGGCAGGCCGTGCAGCCGTTGCTGCTCAGCAGCGCCTTGACGTCCACGCCGCCGGACGCGGCGGGCGCGGCGGCCACCACCACCGGCGCGGGCGGCGGCGCGCTGCCCACGGGAGCGGTCGGCGCCGGCTTGGTGGTGTCGGCGCCGCGCACCGGGCCCACCACGCGGTTCTGCTCCTGGATGTTGCCGTGCGCGTCGCGCGCGAAGTCGGGCAGCGCCGAGCGCACCTTGGCCTCGGTCGGGCAGTCCTTCATGCAGGCCACGTTCTTCACGTCGCCCTTGCCGGAGACCTTCCACAGCGGCTCGTAGAACACCAGTCCGTTGCGGTTGGGCAGGCGCTTCTGCACGTCGGCGATGTTCTCGTCCGACAGCGTGTAGTCGGCCGGCACCACATCGGCCAGGCTCAGCATGTAGGCCAGCACGCCGTAGACCTCGTCGGTCTTGAGCGACTTGGGCGCGTTCCAGGGCATGGCGCGGTTGATGTAGTCCCACAGCGTGGACACCGTGGACGCCTTCATCATCGTGGTGCGCTGCGGGAAGACGCTGCCCAGCTCGAGGTTCTTCACCCGGCCGCGCTCGATGTCGGCCTTGGTGGTGCCGCCGACGAGGGGCGTGAACACCTCGTTCGACTCGCCGAACACGCCGTGGCAGGACGCGCACTTCGCCTCCCACACCTGCTCGCCCAGCGAGACGCTGCCCGCGCCCTTGGGCAGGCCTTTGAAATCGGGCCGCACATCGATGTCCCAGGCCTTGATCTCGGCCGGGGTGGCCTCGCGGCCGAGCCCGTGCCAGGGCTGCGCTTGGGCCTGGGCCAAGGCCGGGACCGTCACAAATGCCAGAAGCGCGAACAACCCAGAAACACCGCGGAACCGGCTTGGCCGGGCCGCAGGTGTGGCCCCCTTGAGGGGGTCGCGCGCCGCGCGGCGGGGGTGGCTCATATTCATATCAATACACCTGTACGTTCGACACTTCGCCGTTCTCCGCCACCCGCCACGACTGGATCGCGTTCTGGTGGTAGATCGAGCGCGAGCCGCGCACCGCCCGCAGCTGGTTGATCTTCGGTTGCACGTAGCCGGTGCTGTCGATGGCCCGGCTTTGCAGCACGGCGGGCTGGCCGTCCCAGACCCAGTCGATGTTGAAGCGCGTGAGCGCCTTGTCCAGCACCGGGCCTTCCAGGCGCGCGGTGCGCCAGTTGCGCCCGCCGTCCACGCTCACGTCCACCCGCTTGATCGAGCCGCGGCCCGACCAGGCCAGGCCGCTGACGTTGTAGTAGCCCTTGTCGAGCAGCATCTGCCCGCCCGAGGGCGTGGTGATCACGCTCTTGCACTCCTGGATGCCGGTGTACTGGCGGTGCGTGCCGTCCGGCATCAGGTCGATGTAGTGGATGGTCTCGTCCTTGGTGGCCCACTTTTGGTCGCCCACCTCCAAACGGCGCAGGTACTTCACCCAGCTCACGCCCTGGATGCCCGGCACCACCAGCCGCAGCGGGTAGCCGTTCTCGGGGCGCAGCATCTCGCCATTCATGGCCCAGGCGACGATGCAGTCCTCCATGGCGCGCTCCATGTCGATGGTGCGCGTCATCGACGAGCCGTCGGCGCCCTCGGCCAGCACGTATTTGCCGAGCTTCTTGTCCACGCCGCACATCTCCAGCAGGGTGGACAGGCGCACGCCGGTGAATTCCGAGCAGCTCACCATGCCGTGCGTGTACTGCACGGACGGCAGGGCGACGTTGCCCCACTCGGGCGCCGAGTTCGCGCCGCATTCGATGAAGTGGATGCGCGAGACGCTGGGCAGGCGCATCAGGTCGTCCATGGTGAAGACGCGCGAGCGCTTGACCAGGCCGTGCACCATGAGGCGGTGCTGGCTGGGGTCGATGTCCCACCAGCCCTGGTGGTGGCGCTCGAAATGCAGGCCGCTGGGCGTGATGATCCCGAACAGGCCCTGCAGCGGCGTGAAGCTCACCGAGGCCTGCGGCACGCGCGTGAGGCCCGGGCTCTGGCGGCGCTGCAGGTTGGCTTCCCACTTGCTGGGCTGGCCATAGGGGTTGTCCGCCACCGGCCGGCCCAGGCCGCGGGTGTGCTCGGGCATTTTCAGGATGGCGGGGTCGCCCTCGCCTTCGCTCGCGCGCGCGCGCGGGGCGTGGCCCACGGCCACGGCGCCCGCGCCCATGGCCAGCGCCTTGCCCATGAAGCTGCGGCGCGCCTTGCGCGCGGCGTCGAGCTGGTTGGCGTCGAGGTGGTTTTCAGGGGCGGGCAGCACCCGTCCGATGGTGTGTTGCAGTGCGTCCGACACGATGCGTCCGTTCAGGGAGAGATCTCAGGGCCGCGACTATATCGTTAATTGCTGATATTTGGATGCGAGTAAACCCTTGATGCAATTCCCGACCGGCTGGTCTTCAATGTCCCTGTGCGTCCCGCGCATACCGGTACCTGTTTTTCGAGGGAGGCCCGCTGCTACAGTTTTGGGTGCGCTTCCATCCCAACCCGCAATCGGAGACGACGATGCAAAGAACAACAAAATGGCTGGCCGCGGCGACGCTGCTCGCCGCGGCCGCCGGGGCCCACGCCCAGGTCAACCAGATCAAGGTGTGGGCGGCGGCCTGCGCCAACTGCCATGGCACCGACGGCCGGGCCGAACCCGGCATGATCGCCCTGGCCGGCCGGGACAAGAACGAGCTGCTGCAACAGCTGATGGCCTTCAAGAACGGCCAGCGGCCCGCGACCATCATGCACCAGCTGTCCAAGGGCTACAGCGACGAGCAGCTGGCCCAGATCGCCGCGTACTTCGCGGCCCAGAAGAAGTGAGGAGCCCCGCCATGAAACGTCGTCAATTCGTACAGACATTGGGCGCCGGCTCGGCGGTGGCCGGCCTGGGCCTGCTGGCGGGATGCGCCACCGGCGGCGGTGCCGGCCCCAAGGTGGTGGTGGTGGGCGGCGGCTACGGCGGCGCCACGGCCGCCAAGTACCTGCGCCTGTTCTCCGAAGGCCGCGTCGATGTCACGCTGGTGGAGCCCAACGCCAACTTCGTGTCCTGCCCGCTGAGCAATCTGGTGGTGGGCGGCCACAAGACCCTGGCCGACATCACCGTGTCCTACGACCAGCTGCAGCGCAAGCACGGCGTGAAGCTGGTGCGCGACACGGTCGAGAGCATCGACGCCGACAAGCGCACCGTGAAGCTGGCCAGCGGCGCCACCCTGCCCTACGACCGCCTGATCCTCTCGCCCGGGGTGGACTTCATGCCCACCATCCCCGGCCTGGCCAAGCCCGGCGCGGCCGACAAGATCCTGCACGCCTGGAAGGCCGGCCCGCAAACGGCCGCGCTGCACGACCAGCTCAAGGCCCTGCCGGACGGCGGCACCTACGCGCTGTCGATCCCGCTGGCACCCTACCGCTGCCCCCCCGGCCCCTACGAGCGCGCCTGCATGGTGGCGAGCTACTTCAAGGTGGCCAAGCCCAAGAGCAAGGTCATCATCTTCGACGCCAACGACGACATCACCTCCAAGAAGGGCCTGTTCCTCAAGGCCTGGGACGAGCACTACAAGGGCCTCATCGAGTACCGCCCCAAGCACAAGGTGGTCGACGTGGACGCCGCCACCAACACCCTGAAGTTCGAGTTCAACGACGACTTCAAGGCCGGCGTGGCCAACGTGCTGCCCGACATGCGCGCCGGCGCCATCGCCGTCAAGAGCGGCCTGGCCACGGCCAACGCGCGCTGGTGCGAGGTGGACTTCCTCACCTTCGAATCGAAGGCGGCCAAGAACATCCACGTGCTGGGCGACGCGATCCAGATCGCGCCGGCCATGCCCAAGTCGGGCCACATGGCCAACCAGCACGGCAAGACCTGCGCGGCCGCGGTGGTCTCGCTGCTGATGGGCCAGCAACCGCCGCAGAACCCGCTGTACGCCAACACCTGCTACAGCTTCGTCACCGCCAAGGACGTGGTGCACGTGGCCAGCGTGCACCGCTACGACGCCGCGCAGAAGACCATGCTGACGGTGCCGGGCTCGGGTGGCCTGTCCAGCGCGGCGAGCGAGATCGAAGGCGCCTACGCCCTCGGCTGGGCGCGCAACATCTGGGCCGACATGCTGGCCTGATCCGCCGGCCGCCCCCAGGAACCAACCCCGCTTCGGCGGGGTTTGTCCTTTCTGGCGGCGCGGGCTTGACCCTGTACCCGCTACAGGGCTTTCAATCGGTGGACCGGAGAGAAACCACGATGTCCACCACCCGCCACGAACACGCGCACGACCACCACGGCCACGATCACGGCCACGGTCGGCACGACCACAACGAGCGCCACGACCACGGTCAGGCGCAGGCCTGCTGCGACGGCGGCGCCTGCGCCGCGCCGGTGTCGCTCACCCGCCCCGCGCGCGCCGCCGCGCCCGGCGAGCTGCTGCTGCGCATTCCCGCCATGGACTGCCCGACCGAAGAAGGCGAGATCCGCCGCGCGCTGGAGCGCTTCGGCGAGGTCCGCCGCCTGCGCTTCGACCTGCCCGGCCGCACCCTGGGCATCGAGGCGCCCGAGGCGTCCTGGGAACCGCTGGACGCGGCCATCCGTTCGGCCGGCTTCCAGACCGAACGGGTCGCCGCGCCGCCCTCGGCGCAGGCCACCGCGCAATCGCAGCAGCGCGAGCTGTGGCGGCTGGTCGCCGCCCTGGTGGTAGCCCTGCTGTCCGAACTCATCGAATTCTTCGCCCCCGGCACCCTGCCCTGGGACGCGCTGGGCATGGGCGTCGCGGCGGGCGCCATCGCGCTGGCCGGCACCTCGGTCTACCGCAAGGGCTGGTCCTCGCTGCGGCGCGGCCAGCTCAACATCAACGCGCTGATGGCGGTGGCCGTCACCGGCGCCTTCCTGATCGGCCAATGGCCCGAGGCGGCCATGGTGATGGCGCTGTACTCGCTGGCCGAGCTGATCGAAGCGCGCTCGGTGGAGCGCGCGCGCAACGCCATCGCCGGCCTGCTGGCGCTGTCGCCGCCCCAGGCGGAGGTGCGCCAGGCCGACGGCCAGTGGGCCCTGGTGGACGCGAAAGCGGTGGCCGTGGGCGCCACCGTGCGCATCAAGCCCGGTGAACGTTTCGCGCTCGACGGCCGGGTCAGCGCCGGCCACAGCGCGGCCGACCAGTCGCCCATCACCGGCGAGAGCATCCCCGTGGACAAGGGCCCGGGCGACGAGGTCTTCGCCGGCACCATCAACCAGCACGGCGCGCTGGAGTTCGAGGTGAGCAAGCCCGCGGGCGACACCGTGCTGGCGCGCATCATCGACGCCGTCGAGCAGGCCCAGTCCAAGCGCGCGCCCACGCAGCGCTTCGTCGACCGCTTCGCGTCCGTCTACACGCCGGCGGTGTTCGCCATCGCGCTCGCCGTGGCGCTGACCGGTCCGCTGCTGTTCGGCTGGCCCTGGCTGACCGCCGTCTACAAGGCGCTGGTGCTGCTGGTCATCGCCTGCCCCTGCGCGCTGGTGATCTCCACCCCGGTGACGGTGGTGAGCGGCCTGGCGGCGGCGGCGCGCCGCGGCATCCTCATCAAGGGCGGCGTGTACCTGGAGGAGGCGCGCCGCCTGCGCGTGCTGGCCGTGGACAAGACCGGCACCATCACCGAAGGCAAGCCGCGCCTGGTGGCGCAGGCCCTGCTGCCCGGCGCGCTGGCGCCCGAGCGGGTGCTGACCATCGCGCGCAGCCTGGCGGCGCGCTCGGACCACCCGGTGTCCAAGGCCATCGCGGCCGGCCTCGACGGCCCCGCCGCGCCCGTCGACGGCTTCGCCGCCGAGCCCGGCCGCGGCGTGCGCGGCCAGGTCGAGGGCCAGGCCTACGCGCTGGGCAACCACCGCTGGATGGAAGAGCGCCGGCAGTGCTCGCCCGAGCTGGAGGCGCTGATGCGCGAGCACGAGGCCCAGGGCCGCACCGTTACCCTGCTCGCGGGCGCCCAGGGCGTGCTGGCGCTGTTCGCGGTGGCCGACACCACCAAGGCCAGCAGCCGCGAGGCCATCCAGGCGCTGAACGCGCTGGGCATCGGCACGGTCATGCTCACCGGCGACAACCCGGCCACGGCCCAGGCCATCGCGGCCCAGGTGGGCATTCGCGAGGTGCGCGCCAACCTGCTGCCGCAGGACAAGCTGGAGGCCATCGAGGCCCTGCGCGCCCAGGGCGCCGTGGGCATGGTGGGCGATGGCATCAACGACGGCCCCGCGCTGAGCGCCGCCACCATCGGCTTCGGCATGGGCGGCGCGGGCAGCGACACCGCCATGGAGGCCGCCGACGTCATCGTCATGAACGACGACCTGCGCAAGCTGCCGGAGACGGTGCGCCTGTCCCGGCGCACGCACACGGTGCTGTGGCAGAACATCGCGCTGGCGCTGGGCATCAAGTTCGTCTTCCTGCTGCTCGCGCTGTTCGACGACGCCACCATGTGGATGGCGGTGTTCGCCGACATGGGCGCCAGCCTGCTGGTGGTGTTCAACGGCCTGCGGCTGCTGCGGGCCAAGGCTCAGTAGCCGAAAAACACGGCGCTGGAGGTGTCGACGTGGTGGCCGCTCAGCAGCAGCTCACTGCCGTCCCGCGTCATCGCGGTGGCCAGGCCGAGCCACTGGTTGCTCAAGGGCGTGGGCGCCTTCAGCCGCGCCTTGAGCACCAGGGGCTGGCTGGCGTCGGGGTTCGCCACGAAGCAGTACGCCGCACCGGCGTCGACCGGCGATTCGAGCCCTTGCGCGTCGTCCAGCGCGACCTCCGCCGCCCGCTGCAGGCCCTTGTGCCGGGCGCCGTCCTCGCTGGCCCCCACGAGCAACTGCGGCCCGTTGGCGCTCACCAGGGACACGCTGATGCCGAAGCGGTCGTTCGCGCGCGGCGTGTGCGCCAGCAGGACCGAGTGCTCGCTCCAGACCGCGCCCTGGCGCCGGTACACGATCACCTGACCCGCGGCTGAACGGATCGGGCCGCCGTCCTGCGGGTCGTAGCCCTTCTCGGCGTAACCCACCGCCAGCCAGTCGCCGCCCGCGCCCATGGACACGGCGCCACCGAAGCCTCGGTAGGCGGGCGATGAAGGAGCGGGGTTGGGCGTCACCGGCGAGGACCGGTTGGCCTGCGGCGCAAAACCCGCGGCCAGCGGGGCCGGCTTGGCCGCGCCGGACCAGAGCCAGGCCAAGTCGTAGATCAGCACGCCGCCGGCCAGTTGCCCGTTGAAGGACGCGCGCGGCGCGCCCACGGCGATCCACTGGGCCGACGGGTCCGTCGCGAGGGCCGCACCGAAGAACACGCCGGTCGATCCCGGCTGCACCGGCGGCTTCACATAGGCCTTGAAGCTGTAGAGATCGCCGCTGGCCGCGTACGCGTACACCGCGCCGCGGTCTTCGGCGCTGCGGTCGTTCAGGGCGTCCGCCTCGGCCGTGCCGTAGCGGTAGGCGTCGCCGTCCGCGCCGCCGTCCTCGTTGGGCGCGCCGACGATCAACTGCCCCTCGTTGCCGATGGCGACCGCAGTGCCGAAGGCGTCCTTCGCCCCGGCGTTGGGGGCCTTGATGCGCGCCACCAGGTTCCAGCCACCGCCGCTGGCGTGGCGGTACACCTGCACCGCGCCCGAATCGTTCACCGGCGCGGTGCCCACGGGCGGGTTGGGGTTGACGCCATCCAGGGCGCTCGGCGCGTCGTCGCCCGGTACGCCCACCGCGAGCCAGTGCCCATTGGCCGACAAGGCCACGCTGGCGCCGAAATGGTCGAGCGCTGCGCCGTTCGCCCGCGCCAGCGTGAGCGGCAGCGGCGACCAGGCGGCGCTGTCCACCGCGCGCTCGTACAGCAGCACCATGCCGCGCTCACCGTTGGCGCCCGGCAGGCCCACCGCCAGCACCTGGGTATTGCCGCGCTGGCCGCTGGCCATGGCGCGCGCCACCTGGGTGCCGTCGTCGACGTCGGCGGTCGCCGAGACGACGGCGCTGGCGAGGTCCCCACTCACCACGGCGGTGCCCCGGCCCAGGTCGCAGCCGCTGGCACCGCAGGCGGTGACGCGGTACCGGTGGTTCACCGCCTCCACCAGGCTCAGGTTGGTGAAGGTGATCGATGGCCCCTGCGACTGCGCCACTTCGGCGAAGCGGTCGGTGCCGTCGAGCGCATCGGCGTCGCGCTCGATGCGGTAGCTGGAGGCGCCGGCGACGGCGGGCCAGTCGAGCTTCAGGCCGCGTTGTGGCACGGCGGTGATGCTGAGGTTGAAGGCGGTGGAGCCGCCGGTGCCCGGATCGGGAATCGCCCCCGTGCCCGAGCCCGGGGGCGGCGACGCCGGTGGCGAGCCCGAGGGGGGCGGCGGCGCGGGCGGTGGCGGCGGCGTCGGGGCGCCCGGAGCGGGGCTCGGGCTCGGGCTGGGGCTCGGCGTGGCCGACGAACCGCCGCCCGATCCGTCGCGGTGGTTGGGGTCGTCCACCCCACCACCACAAGCACTCAGATACGCCACCGCCATCGCGGCCGCGAACCACCGCATCGAACGACGCGCCATCTGCATTCCTTTTTTTTTGGTTGAGTAGTCGAGAAGGCTCAGTAGCCAAAAAAGATCACGTTCGGGAAGAGCGCGCGCGGGTCGCCGTCGTACATGCCGCTCAGCAGGAACTCGTTGCCGTCCTGGGTCAGGGCCGTGGCCTGGCCCAGCCACTGCTGGTTCTGCGGATCGGGCGACTTCAGGCGCGCCTTCAGGGTCAGGGGCCGGCTGGGGTCGCTGGCGTTCCCGACAAAGCAATAGGCCGCGCCGGCCTCCGCTGGCGACGGCAGGTTCACGGGCACGATGTCCGCCGCCCGCATCACGCCCTTGTGCGGGGCACCGTCCTCGGGCGCACCGACGAGCAACTGGGGCCCGTTGGCGCCATTGACCAGGGCCAGGCTGGTGCCGAAGCGGTCGTTGGCGCGCGGGGCCGGCGCCACGGGCGAGGAATGCCAGGCCCAGGTGTTGTTCTGGTAGCGGTACACGGCCACCTGGCCCGCGTTCGCGGGCAGGGTCTGCCCGGTCTGCGGCACCAGGCCGCCCTTCTCGGCGTAGCCGGCGGCCAGCCAGTTGCCATCGGTGCTCATGGACAGGGCGCCGCCCAGGCCACGGTAGGCGGGGGACAACGGGCTGGTGCTGGCGTCCACGCAGCGATCGCCCCCGGGGCCGAAGGTTTGCAGCAGGTTCCACCGGGTCCAGGGAGGATCGCCCTGCGGGCCCCACGACACCCTGTAGAACGACACGCCCCCGGCGAGCGCGCCGTCGTACGACGCGCGGGGCGCGCCCACGGCCACCCGCTGCCCGGCCGCGTCCATGGCGAGCGCGGCACCGAAGTACATCGACGACTGAGAAGCGTCCGTGACGTACGGCTTCACGTAGGCATCGAAGGCATAACCCTGGCCGGTGTTCACGTAGGCGTACACGGCGCCCCGGTCCTGCCTGTTGGAGGGGCCATCGCCCAGCTCGGGCGCGTCGGCGGAGGACGGCTGGTACACGCCGGGGTCGGCCGCGCTGTCCTCGTTGGGCGCGCCCACGAGCAGGTTGCCGTCGTTGCTGATGGCCACGGCGGTGCCGAAGGCGTCGCCCGCCCCCGCGTTGATGGCCTTGAAACGGGCGTCAGGCGCCCAGCCCTGACCCGCCACGTACTGGTAGACCTGCACCGCGCCCGAGTCCTGCACGTCGCGCGCCAGCGCCGAGGGCTGGGGATTGACGCCCGTGCCGGCGCTCGCGTGGTCGTCGCCCGGCACGCCCACCGCCAGGTACAGGCCGTTGGGCGACAGGGCCACGCTGGCGCCGAAGAAGTCGCCCAGGGCCGCCTGCGGCAGCGACAGGGTCTGGACCTCGGTCCAAGCCCCGCCAAACGGCGCGCGCTCATAGACCTTGACCAGGCCCATGCCCTGGTTCGCCCCCGGCAGGCCCACGGCCAGCACGTGCCGCACGACGTCCTGGTCGCGCAGGGCCGTGGCCATCGCGCGCGCCCGGTTGCCGCCGGCATCGTCCACCGGGTTGGACAGGCTGTCGACCGCGGCGGCCAGGTCGCCGCTCACCGTGGCGACCGCCGTGCTCAGGACGGCGCCGCTGGGCGTCATGGCACTGACGCGGTACTTGTGGTTCATCGCCTCCGTCAGGCGCAGGTCGGTGAATGTGCGCGTGGGCGGCGCCGAAGACGGGACGAAGCCGAGCGCGCCGGAGCCGAAGTTGTCGACACCGTCGCTGGCATCCACGTCCCGTTCGATCCGGTAGTAGTCGGCACCCGCCACGGCGGTCCAATCGAGTTTCAGGCCGCGCTGGGGCACGGCCGTGATGCTGAGGGCGAATGGGGTGCTTCCCGTGCCGGCGCCGGGATCGGGAATCGGCGCCGAGCCCGAACCCGGCGGCGGCGCGGCCGGCGGCGTGCCGGCGGGCGGCGGCGCGGGGACGGGCGCCGGGGCTGGCGAGGGCGAGGGCGCCGCACCGCCGCCCGGAGCGGGACTGGGACTCGCACTGGGGCCCGCCGCGCCGCCCGATCCGCCACCACCACTGGCGGCATCGCCCCCGCCACCGCCGCAAGCGGTCACGGAGACCAGCGCCATCGCCGCCGCGAACCACGCCATCGATCGACGCACCGTCTGCATGCCGTATTCCCCAGGAAGCCGGGCCCACGCACGCCCTTGGGAACCCCCGCAAGCGCGACCGGGCGGGCCCGCCACCCGGTCAAGCCACAAGGTAGCCAGACGGCACGCGCGCGGGTATCCGCAGCCCGGCCGAGACCGCCCCGGCTGGACGGCCGACGGCCCGATGGTCAAAGGTCAGAGGGGCTGCTGATCGGGCTCGTCGGCCTGCAGGGGCGTGGCCTGCGCCAGGGCGAGCCATACGCCCAGGGGCAGCTGCGGCACGGCGCGGCGCGGCGCCTCGCGGCGCAGCTCCCAGCCCCCGGCCGCGCCCGCGTCCACCAGCACGCCACAGTCCTCGGGCACGTCGCGCTCGTCGCCGACGGGGCGGCCCTTGGCGTCGCGGCCCAGCACGTACCAGACCGCGCCCGCCATGCCGAGGTAGGCCGCGCGCTTGTCCGGCTTGCGCCGGTCGGACAGCAGGTCGGCGCGGCTCACCTTGATCTCGTGCACCACGGGCTCCAGCCAGTCGGCGCGCGAGCTGCGGCGGATCGAGTACACGTCCGGGCAGGCCACCACCCAGTGATGGGCCAGCGGTTCGCCCTCGCGCGGCAGCGGCGCGCGCAGCGCCAGCCCACACCAGGCCAGCCGGCCCGCGCGCGCCTGCTCCAGCGCGACGCGCTGCACCAGCGCCTCGTGCGCCGACAGCGCCGCGCGGTTGCGCGCGTAGATGCGCGCCAGCAGCGCGATGCCCGCATCGCTCACGCGCAGGTGCTCGCGCCCGGCGCCGTCGAAACAGCGCTGCAGGCAGCCGGCCGCGATCAGCTCGACCTCGATCGGATCGTGGCAGGGCCAGCCCGCCGAGCGGTGCATCTCGCGCAGGCGCTGGTGGTGGCGCCGGGTCAGGGGAAGCGGCAGTGGCAGTGGCAGTGGCAACGGGGAAGGCTCGCTCACCGCGCCATTGTCCTTCCTGTCCTTCCGTATCATCCCCGCTCCGTGTCCGCCGAACCCGTCCCCGAGCCCCTGCGCGTCGCCGTGCGGCGCCTGTGCGACTTCGCGGCGCGCACGGGCGACCTCGACCACCGCTTCACGCCCGCGCCCAGCGCCTTCGAGGGCATCGTGGGCCACGCCAGCGTGGCCGCGCGCCGCCCCGCGCACTACCAGCGCGAGCGCACGCTGTCGGGCCTGTGCGAGGGCCTGCTGCTGCAGGGCCGCGCCGACGGCTACGACCCCCAGGCCCGCCGCCTCGACGAAACCAAGACCCACCGCGGCGACCCGGCCCTCATCGCGCCCAACCGCCAGGCCCTGCATTGGGCGCAGGCGCAGGTCTATGGCTGGCTGCTGTGCGAAGCCGAGGGCCTGGCATCGATCGAACTCGCGCTGGTCTACTACGACATCGACAGTGGCCATGAAACGGTGCACACGCGCCAGGCCACGCGCGAGGCCCTGCAGGTCTTCACGCAAGGCCTGTGCGCGCGCTACCGCGACTGGGCGCGGCAGGAAGCCGCGCACCGCCGTGCGCGCGACGCCGCGCTGGCCGCCACGCCCTTCCCTTTCAGCGACTACCGCGCCGGCCAGCGCGAACTCACCGAGGCGGTGTTCCGCGCCCAGCGCGCGGGCCGCCACCTGCTGGCGCAGGCGCCCACCGGCATCGGCAAGACCGTGGCCACGCTGTTCGGCGCGCTGCGCGCCATGCCGCTGGTGCGCAGCGACCAGTTGCTGGTGCTCACGCCCAAGACCACCGGCCGCGCCATCGCGCTCGATGGCCTGCGCCGGCTGAAGGCCCAGCCGCTGCGCGTGCTGGAGCGCCTGGCGCGCGAAAAGGCCTGCGAGCACCCCGACAAGGCCTGCCACGGCGAGTCCTGCCCGCTCGCGCAGGGCTTCTACGACCGCCTGGACGGCGCGCGCCAGGCCGCCGCGCAGCGCGCCTGGCTGGACCGCGAGGCCCTGCGCGACATCGCGCTGGCGCACCGCGTCTGCCCCTACTACCTCGCCCAGGAAATGCAGCGCTGGGCCGACGTGGTGGTGGGCGACGTCAACCACTGGTTCGACCTCAGCGCCCAAGCCTGGTCGCTCGCCCAGGCCGAGGGCTGGCGCGTGCAGCTGCTGCTCGACGAAGCCCACAACCTGACCGAACGCGCGCGTGCCATGTACAGCGCCGAGCTGGACCCGCAGCGCTTCGGCGCCTGGCGCGCGCAGGCGCCGCTGGCCTTGAAATCCAGCCTGGACGCGGTGCACCGCGCCTGGGGCGCGCTGGCCCTGGACGGGCCCGGCACCACCACGCTCGACGACGCCCTGCCCGCCGCCTTCATGGCCACCCTGGGCCGCCACGCCGCCACGCTCAGCGACTTCATGGCGCGCCACCCGCAGGCCGGCGCCGCGCTGCAGCCCTGGCTGTTCGAGGTCCTGCACTTCCTGCGCGTGGCCGAGCGTTTCGGCGCGCATTCGGTGGTGGAGCGATCGCCCGGCCCACCCGCGCGGCGCGGCAAGCCGCGCCCGCGCCTGGCGCTGCGCTGCCTGCTGCCGGCCGAGCTGCTCGCGCCGCGCTGGGCCGACGCGCACGCGGCCACGCTGTTCTCGGCCACGCTGGCGCCCATGGCGCACACCCAGCGACTGCTCGGCCTGCCCGATCCCGTGGCGCGGCTCGACGTGGCCTCGCCCTTCGACCCGTCGCAGTGGTCGGTGCGCGTGGCGCGCGGCCTGTCCACGCGCTGGGCCGACCGCGCGCGCACCCTGCCGCGCCTGGTGAACGAGCTCGGCGCGCACTACCGCGCACACCCGGGCAACCACCTCGCTTTCTTCAGCAGCTTCGACTACCTCACGCAGGCGCTGGAGGCCTTTCGCGCCGCCCTGCCCGACGTGCCCGTGTGGTCGCAGTCGCGCAGCATGGACGAGGCCGCGCGCGAGGCCTTCATCGCGCGCTTCGCCGAAGGCGGGCGGGGCATGGGCTTCGCGGTGCTGGGCGGCGTGTTCGGCGAAGGCATCGACCTGCCCGGCTCGCGCCTGGTGGGCGTGAGCATCGCCACCCTGGGCCTGCCGCCGCCCGACCCCTTGAGCGAGGCCCTGCGCGAGCGCCTGCAGCAGGCCGGCGCCCAGGGCTGGGCCGATGCCTACCTCTACCCCGGCCTGCACAAGGTGGTGCAGGCCGCCGGCCGCCTGATCCGCACGCCCGAGGACCGCGGCACGCTGCTGCTGCTCGACGAGCGCTTCGCCAGCCCCGAAGTGCGCGCGCTGTTGCCGCCCTGGTGGGGCGTGGGCTGAAGCGGTGGCGGATCAGCCGTCCTGGCGCGCGTCGGGCGCTTCGGCGTCGTCCGGCGGCAGCGGCGTCACCCGCACGCGCGCGATGCGCCGGCCGTCCAGCGCCTCCACCTCGAAGCGCCAACCCGCGCCGTCCACGTGCTGCCCCTGGTGCAGCAGCTCGCCGGCCAGGGAGTGCATCAGCCCCGCCACGGTGGCGTAGCGGCCCCTGTCGTCGTCGGGCAGCGCGTCGATCTCCAGCCTCGACTTCAGCTCGGCCACCGGCATCGCGCCGTCCACCTGCCAGCTGCCGTCCTCGCAAGGGTGCGCCCAGGCGTCCACCGACCGCTCGGGCGAGAGCTCGCCCGTGATCGCCTCCAGCATGTCCAGCGGCGTCAGCAGGCCCTGCACCACGCCGTACTCGTCCACCACGAAGGCCATGCGCGTGGCGCGCGCGCGGAACTGCTCCAGCAATTCCATGCCGGTGAGCGTCTCGGGCACGAACACCGCCGGCTGCGCGAGCGGGCCCACCGGCCCCCGCTCGCCCCCGGCCTGCAGGGCCAGCAGGCGCGGCACGTGGATCACGCCCACCACGTCCTCCAGCCCGCCGCGGCACACCGGGTACCACGAATGCCCCGAGGCCGCGGCCTGACGCACCGCGTCGTCCACGCCGATCGCCGCGTCCAGCCATTCGATGTCCGAGGCCCGCACCATGATGGAGGTGAGCAGGCGTTCGTCCAGGCCGAACACGTTGCGCACCATGCGGTGCTCCTGCGCTTCGATGATGCCGGCGTCCACGCCCTCGGCCAGGCTGGCCTGGATCTCTTCTTCCGTGACCACCTGCGCGGCGCTGTTGTCCACGCGCAGGGCCTTCAGCACCCACTGCGTGGTGTGCGTCAGCAACCACACGAAGGGCTTGGCACCGCGCGCCACCGCCGCCATGGGCCGCGAGACCCAGCGCGCCACGGCCTCGGGGTAGAGCTGGCCGATGCGCTTGGGCACCAGCTCACCGAACACGATGGTGATGAAGGTGATGACCGTGACCACCAGCGCCGTGGCCAGCACGCCGGCCACGCTGTCCTTGAGGCCCAGCGACTGCAACCACAGGCCCAGGTCGTCGCTGAACGCCGCCTCGCCCACGATGCCGTTGAGCATGCCGATGGAGGTGATGCCCACCTGCACCGAGGACAGGAACTGCGTGGGGTTGTCGAGCAGGTCGAGCGCGGTGCGCGCGCCCTTGTCGCCGGCCTCGGCCATGGCCGCCAGGCGGGCCTTGCGGCTGGACGCCAGCGCGAGCTCGGACATCGCGAAAGCGCCGTTGAGCAGCGTCAGGAAAACGATGAGGACGGTATCCATGGCAGGGGCGGTACCCATAATCGGGCGATGGCAATTTATCTCATCGGCGATGTGCAGGGCTGTGACGAGCCCCTGGGCCGCCTGCTGAACCTCGTGGACTTCTCGCCCAGCCGCGACCGCCTCGTGGTGCTGGGCGACCTCATCAACCGCGGCCCCGCCTCGCTCGCCGCGCTGCGCCGGCTGATCGCGCTCGGCGGCAGCGGCCAGTGCCTGCTGGGCAACCACGACCTGCACCTGCTCGCGGTTTCGCAGGGCGTGCGCCGGCCGCACCGCGTGGACACCATCGGCGACATCCTGGCCGCGCCCGACCGCGAAGCCCTGCTCGACTGGCTGCGCCAGCGCCCCCTGGCCCTGATGGAGCGTGGCTGGCTGCTGGTGCACGCCGGCGTTCTGCCGCAGTGGGACGCGGCCGAGGCCCTGCAGCTCGCGCACGAGGTGGAAACCGTGCTGCAGTCCCCCGACTGGGGCGGCTTCCTGCACCAGATGTACGGCAACCAGCCCGCTCGCTGGCACGAGGCCCTGCAGGGCAGCGACCGCCTGCGCGTGATCGTCAACGCCTTCACGCGGCTGCGCTTCTGCACGCCCGAGGGCGAGATGGAGTTCGAGACCAAGGACGGCGCGGGCGCCGCGCCCGAGGGCCACCTGCCCTGGTTCGAGGTGCCTGGCCGCCGCACCGCGGACACCCCCGTGGCCTTCGGCCACTGGTCCACCCTGCGCGGCGTGCACCGGCCGCGCCTGCTGGCGCTGGACACGGGCTGCGTGTGGGGCGGCTGTCTCACGGCCGCGCGGCTGGGCGCCTCGCCGGACGATCTGGAGCGCTTCGAGGTGAACTGTCCCCAGGCGCAGCGCCCGGGGCGGTGAGGGCCGGTCCGGTCAGGACGCGGCCGGCGGCGGCGCGCTGGACTTGAACAGCGCCGGCACCTTGCGCCGCTGCTTGATGTTGGGCGACAGGCCCTTGGGCGCGTTCGCACGCTGCGCGGTTTCCCACTGCGGCGGCGCATCGCCGGCCGGCTTGGCCTCGTAGGGCTGGTCGAAGAAGGGGTCGGCCGGCGCGCGCGCCGCGCGCGGGGCCGGCGCACG
The DNA here is from genome assembly GCF_001777155.1 of Hydrogenophaga sp. PML113. Taxonomy (NCBI): domain Bacteria; kingdom Pseudomonadati; phylum Pseudomonadota; class Betaproteobacteria; order Burkholderiales; family Comamonadaceae; genus Hydrogenophaga; species Hydrogenophaga sp. PML113. The sequence continues at coordinate 249,084 of NZ_MIYM01000004.1, forward strand.
GACGCCACGCGGTTCACGCGATTCGCGGGCCTCGCGGTTGTCGGCGCCTTCGCGCCCCGACCCCTCGCGCTGCCAGGCGCGCTGGCCGTCGTTGAAGCGGCCCGCGGGGCGGCGGTCCTGCTCCAGCTCCAGCGCCTCGATCTCCAGCTTCTTGCCCAGCAGCTTTTCCAATTCGCCCACCAGGCGCGCGTCGCGCCCCGAGACAAAGGACACCGCCAGGCCGGAGGCGCCCGCGCGGCCGGTGCGGCCGATGCGGTGCACGTAGTCCTCGGCGTTGAACGGGATGTCGAAGTTGAACACCGCCGGCACGTCCTTGATGTCCAGCCCGCGCGCGGCCACGTCGGTGCAGACCAGCAGGTCGACGTTGCCCTGCTTGAAGGCGTCGAGCGCCTTCAGGCGCTCGTCCTGGCTCTTGTCGCCGTGCAGCGCGGCGGTGTTCAGGCCGTCGCGCTCCAGCGAGCGCGCCAGGCGCGCGCAGCCGAGCTTGCTGTTGACGAACACGAAGGCCTGCTTGAGCCCGCGCTCGCGCAGGATCTGGCGCAGCGTGCCGCGCTTGTCGTCGTCGTCGACGCGGTAGAAGTGTTGCTCGACCGTGGAGGCCGTGGCGTTGGAGCGCGCCACCTCCACCGTGATGGGGTCCTGCAGGTAGCTGCCAGCCAGGCGCTTGATCTCGGGCGAGAAGGTGGCCGAGAACAGCAGCGTGGTGCGCTGCTTGGGCAGGTAGCTCAGGATGCGCTGCAGATCGGGCAGGAAGCCGATGTCGAGCATGCGGTCGGCCTCGTCGAGCACCACGTACTCGACCTGGTTGAGCACGCAGTTCTTGGCCTCGATGTGGTCCAGCAGGCGCCCCGGCGTGGCCACCAGCACCTCCACGCCCTTCTTCAGCTCCAGGGTCTGGGGCTTCATGTCCATGCCGCCGAACACCACGGTGCTGCGCAGCTGCGTGTACTTGGCGTAGAGCTTGACCTGCTCGGCCACCTGGTCGGCCAGCTCGCGCGTGGGCAGCAGCACCAGGGCACGCACCGGGTGGCGCGCGGGCGAGGTGGAGGCGTTCTCGTGCTTGAGCAGGCGCTGCAGCAGCGGCAGGGAGAAGGCGGCGGTCTTGCCGGTGCCGGTCTGGGCCGCGCCCATCACGTCGCGACCGGTGAGCACCTGCGGGATGGCCTGCGCCTGGATGGGCGTCATGGTCTCGTAGCCCATTTCGGCCACGGCCTTCGCGAGCGCGGGCGCGAGGTTGAGTTCGGAGAAGCTTTGGGTCATGTCAGGAACGCCGGGGTGGCGGTAAGCCCGCTATTGTCGCACCCGCGCCACAAGCCCGCCCGGTACCAATCCAGAGGTGCCACGGAACCGGCTTTGCCGGGCCGTCGGCGCCGCCCCCTTGAGGGGGTCGCGCGAAGCGCGGCGGGGGTGCTCAAAGTGACGCCGCCTTGAAGGTGTCGCAGGCCCGCACGTCGCCCGTCTGCAGGCCTTTCTGGAACCAGCGCTGGCGCTGGTCGCTGGTGCCATGGGTGAAGCTGTCGGGTACCACGTGGCCCTGGCTTTTCTTCTGCAGCGCGTCGTCGCCGATGGCCGCCGCCGCGTTGAGCGCCTCCTCGACGTCGCCGGGCTCGAGGATCTGGCCCTGCTGGTGGTTGTGGTTCGCCCAGATGCCCGCGAAGCAATCGGCCTGCAGCTCCAGGCGCACCGACAGCGCGTTGTACTCGCGCTCGCTCATGCGCGCGCGGGCCTTCTCCATCTGATCGGTGATGCCCATGAGGTTCTGCACGTGGTGGCCCACCTCATGGGCGATGACGTAGGCCTGGGCGAAGTCGCCGGGTGCGCCGAGCTGGCGGCGCAGGGTGTCGTAGAAGCTGAGGTCGATGTACACCTTCTGGTCCGCCGGGCAGTAGAACGGCCCCATGGCCGACTGGCCGGTGCCGCAGGCGGTGGGCGTGGCGCCGCGGAACAGCACCAGGCGCGGCTTCTGGTACTGGGCGTTGGCGGCCTGGAAGATCGCGCCCCAGGCGTCCTCGGTGCCGCCGAGCACGGCGGCCACGAAGCGGCCCGACTCGTCGCTCGGCGCGCCGGCCTGGCCCTGCGGCGCCTCCATGGGCGCGGGGGCCTGCAGGCCGCCGCCGTCCAGGGCGCCCAGGATGGTGAGCGGGTTGATGCCGAATATCCAGCCGGCCACCAGCGCGATGGCGATGGTGCCGAGGCCGATGCCTCGGCCACCGCCCATGCGCGGCAGGCGCCCCCCGCCGCCCGGGCTGTCGCGCCGGTCCTCGATCTGGTCCGACTGCCGGTTGTTTTCCCATTTCATCGCCAAGCTCCTTCACCCGCCGCGCGGGCCTGCTCGCGATGGTACGGCCAGCGGCCGCCGATCAGGCCTTGGGCAGGGTCACGCCCACCTGGCCCTGGTACTTGCCGCCCCGGTCCTTGTAGGACACATCGCAGACCTCGTCGCTTTCGAAGAACAGCACCTGGGCGCAGCCTTCGCCCGCGTAGATCTTGGCCGGCAGCGGCGTGGTGTTGCTGAACTCCAGCGTCACATAGCCCTCCCACTCGGGCTCGAAGGGCGTGACGTTGACGATGATCCCGCAGCGCGCGTAGGTGCTCTTGCCCAGGCAGATGGTGAGCACGTTGCGCGGGATGCGGAAGTACTCCAGCGTGCGCGCCAGAGCGAAGCTGTTGGGCGGGATGACGCAGACGTCCTTGTTGACGTCGACGAAGCTGTTTTCGTCGAAGTTCTTCGGGTCCACCACCGTGCTGTGGATGTTGGTGAATACCTTGAATTCGGGCGCGCAGCGGATGTCGTAGCCGTAGCTGCTGGTGCCGTAGCTGATGACGCGCTTGCCGTCGACCTGGCGGACCTGCCCCGGCTCGAAGGGTTCGATCAGGCCATGCTGCTCGGCCATGCGGCGGATCCACTTGTCGCTCTTGATGCTCATGGGCGGCGATTGTAGGCAGCGCCCCCACCACCTTTTTCATCCATTTTTTTGCATCCATTTGCGAATCGTTCGCATTTGTGTTTATGATGCAGGCATGCCGTCCGTGAAGCCCGCCACCCCCCTCCCGCCATCGACGCCCGCGCCCGCGCCCTCGCCGGTGCCCGCGGCGCAGGTGCAGTTCGGCCAGCTGAGCGGCGGCCGGCGCGACGTGTTCATCGAGCACGACGGCCAGCACTACAAGCTGAGCCTGACCGCGCAGAACAAACTGATCCTCACCAAATAGGTTCCACCGGCGCGCCGCGGCGCGCGCCTTTCGCTACCAGCCAGCCAGTTGCCGCTTCGCGGCGCGCGAGCCAGCCCGTGTCTTTCACCACAAACACCGGGTGCCCTCGTGCCACGCCTTCGCCTTTTCCCTTCTTCCGCCCTCCACCCCGTCGCGCTGGCCTGCGCGCTGCTCGCGGCCGCGCCGGTCCATGCGCAAACCGTCCCCGGCTCCGCCACGCAGGTCGCCCCCGGCTCGCTCAAGCCCGTGGTGGTGTCCGGCTCGCGCAGCGAGCGTGAGCTAGAGGAAGTGCCCGCGCGCATCGACGTGATCGAAGGCGAGGCCTTGGACCCCACCCGGGCCCAAGACATCCGCGAGCTGGTTCGCGAGCTGCCCAACGTGGAGGTCAAGCGCGCGCCGCAGCGCTTCGGCGCGGTCAGCGGCTCCACCGGCCGCGACGGCAACGCGGGCTTCAACATCCGCGGCCTGGACGGCAACCGCGTGCTGCTCACGGTGGACGGCATCCGCATGCCGCGCGAACTCAACAACCAGGTGTTCGGCGCCGCCGCATTCGGCCGCGACTACTACGACCTCGGCCTGATCTCGCGCGTGGAGATCCTGCGCGGCGCGGCCTCGGCGCTCCACGGCTCCGACGGCCTGGCCGGCATGGTGGCCATGACCACCACCGCGCCCAAGGACCTGCTAAAGGAGGGCCAGACCTTCGGCGGCCGCGCGGGCGTGCGCGCCGACACCGAGGACAAGAGCGCGGGCACGGGGCTCACGCTGGCCGGCATCGCCAGCGACCGCCTGCAGTGGCTGGGCAGCGTGCAGGTGGGCCGCGCCCGCGAACTGGACAACAAGGGCGACAACCGCTCGCTCAACAGCAACCGCACCGTCCCCAACCCGCAGAAAGACCGCAGCGTCTCAGCGCTGGGCAAGATCGTGCTCACGCCCGGCGCGGGCCAGACCCACACCTTCACCCTCGAACACGTCGACAAGAACACCGCGGTCGAGGGCTACACGGGCCGCTCGCCCACGGTCACCGGCGTGCAGGACCTCGATGGCACCAGCGAGATGCAGCGCACGCGCGCCAGCTGGGACGGCCGCTTCTTCCTCCAGTCCGCCTGGGCCGACACGCTGCGCGCCACCCTGGGCTACCAGCAGTCGCGCTCGCGCGAGTGGTCGCGCGAGGTCCGCACCGCCCTGCCCACCGTGCGCGAACGCGACGTGCGCTACGAGGAAGACCTCTGGCAGGCCGTGCTGCAGGCCGAGCGCACGCGCCCGCTCGGCAACGGCTGGGCCCATACCCTGGTCTACGGCGCCGACGTGTCGGTGGCCGAACTCGACAACCTGGTCACTGGCGTGGCCGGCCCGGCCTACGAAACCTACCCGCTGCAGCGCTTCCCCAAGACGCGCGAGACCAACAGCGCGTTCTTCCTGCAGAGTGAGTTCGTGAGCGAGCGCTGGAGCGTTATTCCCGCGCTGCGCTACGACCGCTTCTCGCTCAAGCCGCAGAGCAGCCCCCTGTACCCGCTCGCCCCGGCGGCGCTGTCCGACAGCGCGCTCTCGCCCAAGCTGGGCCTGATCCTGCGCCCCCATCCGCACTGGCAGGTGTTCGCCAACGCGGCGGCCGGCTTCAAGGCGCCAAGCCCGCTGCAGCTCAACAACTTCTTCCAGAACGCGCTCGCCAACTACCGCACCCTGCCCAACCCGGACCTCAAGCCCGAGACCAGCCAGACCCTGGAGCTCGGCGCGCGCGGCGAGCACGGCCGGCTGAACTGGTTGGTCACCGCCTTCACCGGCCGCTACAAAGACTTCATCGAGGACAACGTGCGGGTCGGCGGCACGGGCGCGCCGGGCAATCCCATCCTGTTCCAGGCCGTCAACCGCGGCCGCGTCAAGCTCAGCGGCGTCGAACTCGAAGGCCGCTGGACCGTGACGCCGGCCACCACGCTCAAGCTGGCCTATGGCCGGACCAAGGGCCGCGACACCTTGCTGAACCAGCCGCTGAACTCGGTGAACCCGGCCAAGCTGGTGCTGGGCGTGGACCACCGCATCGCCGACTGGACCCTGGGCGCCGTGCTCACGCACGCGCTGGCCAAGGACAGCGAGGACATCGACCGCAGCAGCACGCCGCAGCAGTTCGCCACGCCCGCCTGGACCACGCTGGACCTGCGCGCCACCTGGCGCATCACCCCCCGCACGCGCCTGAGCGCGGCGATCCACAACCTGACGGACCGTAAGTACTGGCTGTGGAGCAGCGTGCAAGGCGTGGCCGGCAACCTGGCCACGCTGGACGCCTACACCTCGCCCGGCCGCAGCCTGTCGCTGGCGCTGGTCACCGACTTCTGAGCCCCACAAGGAGAACCCGCATGGACATCCACGACATCCGCACCGCCTACCAGGCCGCGCGCGCCCAGGGTCGGCGCGCGCGCGACGCCGCCGAATCCATCGGCGTGAGCGAGGGCGCCGCGCTGGCCGCGCACATCGGCGCCGACGAAGGTCCCACGCGCGCCGTCGCGCTCAGGGCCGACTGGCTCGCGCTGCTGCGGTCACTCAAGCCCTGCGGGCCGCTGCTCGCGCTCACGCGCAACGAGGGCGCGGTACACGAGAAGACCGGCGTCTACGACAAGCTCTCCGGCGAAGGCGCCATCGGCCTGGCGCTGGGCGAGGACATCGACCTGCGCCTTTTTTTCCACCAATGGCACGCGGGCCTGGCGGTGACCGAGTGGACGCAGAACCCAGGCAACGAAGCCCTGCCCAGCCTGCAGTTCTTCGACCGCCACGGCACCGCCGTGCACAAGATCTTCTTGCGCGAGACCAGCGACCGCGCGGCCTGGCGCCGCGTGGTCGAGCAGTGGCAGGATCCGGCCGCCACGCCCGCCTTCGAGGCCCCGGCCTCGCCCGCCACCGAGACCCCCGCGCGGGTCGACGCCAAGGCCTTCTCCGAGGCCTGGGGCGCCATGACCGACACGCACCAGTTCTTCCCGCTGCTGCGCCAATTCGGGGTCGAGCGGCGCCAGGGCTTCCGCCTGGTCGAAGGCCGCTACACGCGCCGCGTGGAGCGCGGCGCCGTGCGCGAAACGCTCACCGACGCCGCCTTCAACGGCACGCCCATCATGGTCTTCGTGGGCAGCCCGGGCTGCATCCAGATCCACACCGGGCCGGTGAAGCGCGTGGAGCCGCTGGAGATGAACGGCCAGGCCTGGCTCAACGTGCTCGATCCCGGCTTCAACCTGCACCTGCGCGAGGACCTGATCGACGAGGCCTGGGTGGTGGAGAAGCCCACCAGCGACGGCGTCGTCACCTCGCTGGAGGCCTTCGACGCGCGAGGCGAGCTCATGGCCATGTTCTTCGGCGCGCGCAAGCCCGGCCAGCCCGAGCGCGGCGCCTGGCGCGACGTGCTGGCGCAGCGGCCCACGCTGGACGCGCCCACCCCGGCCTGAGGCGCGCCATGGCACCCACCCGCGTCCCCCCGCGCCGCCGCGCGCTGCTGCGCGCCACCGCCGCCCTGGTCGCCGGCACCGCCCTGCCCGCCTTCGCTGCGGCGCCACCGCGCGCGCCACGCCTGGTCACCGTGGGCGGCGGCATCACCGAGGTGGTCTACGCGCTCGGCGCGCAGGACCTGCTGGTGGGCACCGACACCACCAGCCTCTACCCCGCCGCCGCGCTGGCCACGCCCAAAGTCGGCTACCTGCGCCAGCTCTCCGCCGAAGGCCTGCTCGCGCTGCGGCCCGACACCGTCATCGCGCCAGGCGACGCGGGGCCGCCCGTGGTGCTCGACCAGCTGCGCTCGGCCGGCGTGACGGTCGATCTGATCGAGAGCAGCCACGACTGGGGCGAGGTGCGCCGCAAGGTGCAGGCCGTGGGCCGCGCCGCGTCGAAGGCGCGCGCGGCACAGGACCTGCTGGTCGCGCTGGACGCGCAATGGGACCAGGCCTTGCGGCGCGTGCGCGCGCACGCCGGCCCCGCGCCCCGCGTGCTGTTCGTGCTCGCGCACGGCGGCAGCCCCATGGTGGCCGGCGAGGCCACGGCGGCCCACGCCCTGATCGGCTTCGCCGGCGCGCGCAACGCCCTCTCGGGTTTCAAGGGCTACCGCCCGATGACGGCCGAGGCCATGGCCGCCGCCGCGCCGCACGCGATCCTCACCACCACGCAGGGCCTGGACGCCATCGGTGGCGAGGCCGCCTTCTGGCGCCGCCCCGAACTGCCGCTCACGCCCGCCTGGCGGCGCCGCGACAGCGGCCGCGCCCTCGTGCACCTGGACGCGCTCGAACTGCTGGGCTTCGGCCCGCGCCTGCCCCGCGTGGTGGGCGAGTTGCACCAGCGCCTGGTGGCCGCGTGAGCGCCGTTCGCAAGAGGATGCCGTGAGCACGCTCGCGCGCGCGAGCGCCTCGCCCTGGCCACCGGCGCAGCGGCGCGGCCCCTGGACCCTGGCCCTGCTGGGCCTGCTGCTCGCGCTGTGCGCGCTGTGGGCCGCCGGCCGGGGCGCCTACGGCCTGCCGCTGCGCGAACTGCCCCCGCTGCTGTGGGGCGCGCTCGGCCGTGGCGCCGAGGCCGCGCGCAGCGGGCCCGAACTGGTCTTCTTCAACATCCGCCTGCCACGCCTGCTGCTCGGCGTGGCCGCGGGCGCCGGGCTGGGCATGGCCGGCGCGCTCATGCAGGGCCTGTTCCGCAACCCGCTGGCCGATCCCGGCCTCATCGGCGTGAGCAGCGGCGCGGCGCTGGCGGCGGGCGCCACCATCGTGCTGGGCGCCACCTGGTTCCCCGAGCTGCCGCGCGCCCTGGGCAGCTGGCCGCTGGTGCTGATGGCCTTCGCGGGCGGGCTGGCGGTCACGGGCCTGATCTACCTGCTCTCGCGCAGCGAAGGCGGCACCCGCGTCGGCCTGATGCTGCTCGCCGGCATCGCGGTCAACGCGCTGGCGGGCGCGGGCCTGGGCCTGCTGAACTTCCTGGCCACCGACGAACAGCTGCGCAACCTGCAGTTCTGGCTGCTCGGCAGCCTCGGCGGCGCGCGCTGGAGCGCGGTGCTGCTGGTCGCAGGCATCACCACCGCCGCGCTGGCCATCGGCCTGCGCCTGGCGGGCGCGCTCAACACGCTGGCGCTGGGCGAGGCGCAGGCCGTGATGCTGGGCGTACGCGTGGAAGGCCTCAAGCGCCTGTGCGTCGTGGTCACGGCGCTCGCGGTGGGCGCGGTCACGGCCACCACCGGCACCATCGGTTTCATCGGCCTGGTGGCGCCCCACATCGTGCGCCTGCTCGCCGGCGCCGACCACCGCTGGGTGCTGCCGGGCTCGGCCCTGCTCGGCGCCTGCCTGGTGCTGGTGGCCGACGCCTGGGCGCGCACGGCGCTGGCGCCGGCCGAGCTGCCGCTGGGCGTGATCACCGCCGGGGTGGGTGTGCCCTTCTTCCTGGCCCTGCTGCGCAGTGCGCACGCAAGGACGCTGTGAGCGGCGGCGGCGACCCGAAGCGGCTGCACGCCGAGGGCCTGTGCGTGCGCCATGGCGCGCGCGAGGTGCTCAAGGGCGTCGACCTGCAGCTGCGCGCGGGCGAGGTGGGTGTGATCCTGGGCCCCAACGGCGCGGGCAAGTCCACGCTGCTGGGCACGCTGGGCGGCCTGCAACGCACCGACGCCGGCCGCGTGTGGCTCAACGGGCAGCCACTGCACACCGGCAGCGCGGCCGGCTTCGCCCGCCACCGCGCCTACCTGCCGCAGGACCTGGTACCCGCCTTCGACTTCACCGCGCAAGCGGTGGTGGAACTGGGCCGCTACCCGCACCGCCAGCACCCCGAACCCGATGAGGCCGCCATCGTGCGCGCCGCCATGCGCCGCGCCTCGGTCGAGGCGCTGGCGCGGCGCGGCATCCGCCAGCTCAGCGGCGGCGAGCGCGCGCGCGTGCAGCTGGCGCGCGCCATGGCCCAGGTCTGGCGGCCCTGCGCCGACGGCCTGCCGCGCTGGCTGCTGCTGGACGAACCCACCGCCGCGCTGGACCTGCAGCACCAGCACCAGAGCCTAAGCGCGCTGCGCGACTGGTCGCGCGAGCAGGGCATCGGTGTGCTGATGGTGTTGCACGACCTCAACCTCGCACTGCGCTACGCCGACCGCGCGTGGGTGCTGGCGCATGGCCAGGTGGTGGCCCACGGCGCCACCGCCGACGCCCTCACCGCCGACCTGGTGCGCGCGGTCTGGCGCGTCAAGGCCCACCCGGTGCTCGACCCGGCGGGCGTGCCGCAGTTCGTCATGACCCCCTGAGGCCCGGCCGGCCGGGCCGTCCAGGCCGCCGGCCCTCAGCGAAGGCCCTCAGGCCAATTCTGGAATTTCAGTAATTTCTGAAACTTCAGGCCAAACCGGCTACAGTGCCGGCCATGCCGCTGCAAGACCACCTCCCACCCCTCAACCGCGAGTTCGTCGCCCACTTCGGGGAGATGGGCAGCCGCTGGGGCATCAACCGCACCGTGGGGCAGATCTACGCCCTGCTCTACCTCTCGGACCAGGCGCTGTGCGCCGATGAGATCGCCGAAACCCTGGAGTTCTCGCGCTCCAACGTCAGCATGGGCCTGAAAGAACTCCAGGCCTGGCGCCTGGTGCGGCTGCGCCACCAGCCGGGCGACCGCCGCGAGTACTTCGAAGCGCCGGCGGACGTGTGGGAGATCTTCCGCGTGCTGGCCGAAGAGCGCCGCCGGCGCGAGATCGAGCCCACCCTGTCCATGCTGCGCACCGCGCTGCTGGAGACGCCCAAGTCCGAGGCCGAACGCCACGCGCAGCAGCGCATGCGCGAAATGCACGACCTCATCGACCGCCTCATGACCTGGTTCGACGACGTGCAGAAGCTCGCGCCCGAGACGGCCTTGCAACTCATGGGCATGGGCGCTACGGTCACGCGTGTGCTCGAGATCAAGGACCGCCTGACCGGCAAGGCCCCCGCGCGCGGCGACAAGGCCGGCAAAGCGGCCTGACCCAGAACCCGAAGGAGCGCCCGCCATGGAATTCGACACCCTGCTGCTCTCGCGCCTGCAGTTCGCCGCGAACATCAGTTTCCACATCCTCTTTCCCACCATCACCATCGCCCTGGGCTGGTTCCTGCTGTTCTTCCGCCTGCGCTTCGTGCGCACGCGCGAACAGGCCTGGGAGGAGGCCTATTACTTCTGGACCAAGGTGTTCGCGCTGAGCTTCGCGCTGGGCGTGGTCTCGGGCGTCACCATGAGCTTCCAGTTCGGCACCAACTGGCCGGGCTTCATGGAAAAGGCCGGCAACATCGCCGGCCCGCTGCTGGGCTACGAGGTGCTCACCGCCTTCTTCCTGGAGGCCAGCTTCCTCGGCATCATGCTGTTCGGCCGGGGCCGCGTGAGCGAGCGCGTGCATCTCATCGCCACCTTCCTCGTCGCGCTGGGCACCACGTTCTCGGCCTTCTGGATCCTCAGCCTCAACTCCTGGATGCAGACGCCGGCGGGCGCCGAGATCGTCAAGGGCGAGTTCATTGCGGTGGACTGGTTCGCCATCGTCTTCAACCCCTCCTTCCCCTACCGCCTGGCGCACAAGCTGCTGGCCTCGGGGCTCACCGCGTCCTTCCTCATCGCGGGGCTGTGCGCCTGGCAGCTCCTCAAAGGCAGCGCCACCGGCGGCACGCACAAGGCGCTGCGCACCGCCGTGTTCGCGGCCGCGCTCATCGCCCCGGTGCAGATCTTCGTGGGCGACCTGCACGGCCTCAACACACTGAAACACCAGCCGGCCAAGGTCGCCGCGATCGAAGCCGTCTGGGAAACCGAGAAGGGCGCCGCCCTCACGCTGTTCGGCATCCCCGACGAAAAGGCCGGCACCACGCATTACGCCGTCAAGGTGCCCAAGCTGGGCAGCCTCATCCTCACGCACGAGTGGGAGGGCGAGCTGCGGGGCATCGCCGACTTCCCGAACGCGCACCCGCCCGTGGCCCCGGTGTTCTATGCCTTCCGCGTCATGGTGGGCGTGGGCTCGCTGATGCTGCTCGTCGCGCTGTGGGGCGTGTACAAGCTGTGGCCGCAGCGCGGCGACGCGCGCACCCGGCTGCCGCGCCCGCTGCTGTGGACCCTGGCGGCCATGACGTTCTCGGGCTGGCTGGCCACGCTGGCGGGCTGGTACGTCACCGAGATCGGCCGCCAGCCCTTCATCGTCTATGGCCTGCTGCGCACGGCCGACGTGGCCACCACCATCGCCTCGGGCCACGTGGCGCTCACGCTCGCGGCCTACCTCACCGTCTACGGCCTGCTGCTGATCACCTACGTGGGCGTGCTCAAGTACATGGCCGAGCATCCCGTGAAGCACGCGCCCGAAGCGCCGCATGGCGAACTGGGCAAGGCCGGCGCCTGAACCTCGACGGAGATCCACATGACCTGGGCCGAATTCCTCCCCCTGATCTTCATGACCGTGATGGGCCTGGCGCTGCTGGCCTACGTGGTGCTCGACGGCTACGACCTCGGCGTGGGCCTGCTGCTGCCGCTGGGCGAGCGCGACCAGAAGGACACCATGATCGCCAGCATCGGCCCCTTCTGGGACGCCAACGAAACCTGGCTGGTGCTGGGCGTGGGCGTGCTGCTGGTGGCGTTTCCCAAGGCGCACGGCATCGTGCTGCAGGCGCTGTACCTGCCGGTGGCGGTCATGCTGGTGGGCCTAATCCTGCGCGGCGTGGCCTTCGACTTTCGCGTCAAGGCGCCCACCCGGTACCTGCCGTTCTGGAACCGCGCCTTCTTCGCCGGATCGCTGGCCGCCAGCATGGCCCAGGGCTGGATGCTAGGCAGCTACATCACCGGTTTCGACACCGGCCCGATCGGCACGCTGTTCAGCCTGGGCATCGCCGTCACGCTGCCCGCGGCCTACCTGCTGCTGGGCGCGGGCTGGCTCATCATGAAAACCGAGGGCGAGCTGCGGCACCGGGCCGTGGGCTGGGCGCGCCGCGCCCTGTGGCCCATGGGCGTGGCGCTGCTGGCCATTTCGGCGGCCACGCCGCTGGTGAACCCGGCGGTGGTCGAAAAGTGGTTCGGCCTGCCGCAGATCTTTGCCCTGCTGCCGGTGCCGCTGATCTGCGCGGCGGCCTTCTTCGCCGTGCATTGGGTGGTCACGCGGCCGAACCTCATCGACGCCGGCTATGGCTGGCTGGTGTTCGTGAACACCGTGCTGATCTTCGTGCTGGCCTTCTTCGGCCTGGCCTACAGCATCTTCCCGGACATCGTGATCGGCCGGCTCACGCTGTGGGACGCGGCGGCGGCCACGGGCTCGCTGACCGTCATCTTCATCGGCGTGGCGATCACGCTGCCGGTGATCGTCGTGTACACGATTTATTTGTACCGCGTCTTCTGGGGCAAGGCGCACCCGCTCACCTACAACTGAGTCCGGCGGCCCACCCGCCGGTGGGCCTGCACCCTGGCGAATGCGCCGCGCCGGTTCCGAACGGCCGCGCATTCACGCGAATGCCATGGGGCTTCCCGATCATTGGTGCGCCAACAGTTTTTCGTTGGCACCACCACAACGCGGAAGACCTCCATGCTCGCCAACAACAATGCCCGACCCCGTGCCAGCGCGCTCGCGCTGGCTGCCAGCCTCACGCTCGCCGCCTGCGGGGGTGGCGGTGGCGGCGCCGCCGACAGCGCCACCCCGCCCAGCCCGCCACCCAGCACCCACCCGACACCAACCACGCTCAAGATCGGCGTGATGCCCGACACCCAGGGCAGCAACTCCGGCGTGGCCCTGCACCCCATGAAGGCGGTGCTCGACTTCCATGTGCAGCAAGGCGTGAAGATCGTGCTCGCCGTCGGCGACCTGGTCGAGAACGGCACGCCGCAGGAATACGCGATGTGGCGCGGACTGGCCGACCAGTACAAGGACAAGCTGACCATCCTGCCCGTGATGGGCAACCACGAGCCCAAGGGAACGGACCAGGACTGGCACGACACCGTCGAGTCCCTCATCCCGGCCGACGCCGAGCACATGCCCGGCTCCCGGAACAAAAACTACGCGCTGGTGCGCGACAACGTGCTGCTGATCAACATCTCCTACGGTTGGTTCGAGCGCGCCTACGGCTTCGTCGAGGCCATGGTCAACAAGCACGCGGCCAAGGTCGACCACATCATCCTGCAGACGCACAACTCCTTCGCCGGCAGCCGCTACGGCCTGGTGCGCGAGAACATCGTCGACGGCAGCATCTCCATCGTGAACGACGTGCTGTTCCGCGACGCCTACGACAAGTACCGCCAGCTGCTCGCGGCGCACGACGTGATCTATGTGAGCGGCCATGAGCACCACTACTCGCGCAGCCTGATCCGCGACGACACCGACCGCCCCTTCCTGCAGATCATCTCCGGCAACGCCGCCTACAAGGGCTACGAAACCCGCTTCAGCGAGCACGAGCGCATCCAGGACTACCTGATGATGAAGGTGCAGAGCGACAGCACCGGCTTCGTCGACGTCAACGCCTCGGTGTTCGAGGTGACGGGGCCGACGATCGACTACCGCTCCTACTTCGTCACCCATTCGGTGCTCAGCAACGCCGCCGCGCTGCAGCAGCTGGACAACCCGAGCTGGACGCTGATGGACCGCTTCGTCCGCACCCGCGACCGCTGCGCCAAGACCGTCTACCCCTCCAGCGTGCCCAGCGACATCCAGCGCAATGGCGCCTACGACCCCTCGTACCGCACCAGCCCCTGCACATCGGCCGGCGGCAGCCGCGCGCGCCTGCTCGATGGCGTGAACAACACCTTCAACCGCCACGACACGCGCACCCGCACCATGAGCGCCACGCCAGGCTATTCCTTCGCGAACAGCAACCTGGAGATGGAGTCCATGATGTACCGCTACCTCTTCCAGCGCCACCAGAGCTACAGCCCCAACCTCAACAACAGCCAGCGCGCGCGCGTGATCAACGTCGGCGCGCCCGACGAGGAAGTGGAGGTGCGCGGCACCACCATCGACCTGAAGAAGCAGGTGCTGCTGAACTGGCAGGCGAAAGGCGGGGCCACCCTGAGCGACGAGCTGATCGTCAGCGGCATCAGCGGGCAGGGTGGCACCTACATCGACCCGTACGGCGTCGCCAAGGACATCGCCACCGACACCGGCCTGGCCGGCAGCTACGGCAACGGTACTGAGCTGGGCAAGGCGCCGGTGGTGCTGCCCACGCACGCCACCAAGACCTGGGCGCTGAGCGAGGCCACCGTGGGCGACAGCTACGTGCTCGAGTTCACCGCCCCAGCCGGTCGCACCGCGGCCAACAGCGCGATCGCCCGTTACGACACCGCGGCACGCGCCTGGGTGCCGCTGGCCGACGCCGGCTGCGTGAGCGCGCAGGCCTACCAGACCGGCTACCTCACGGCCCTGCCCGCCGACGTGAACGCCAGCTGCGGCAACACCACCGTGGTGGGTTTCGACGCCGGCCGGGGCGCCTTCTGGGCCCGCCTGAACCGCGACGACCGCCTGGCCATCGTGGCGCGTTGACGGTGGGCGGGTGGGCGGGTGCCCGCCCGTGCCGGGCCGCGCCCGCGCGGACGGGCCCTAGCGGCCGTTGACCACGGTGCGCGCGACCACGCGGTCGTCGCCCAACACGATCAGGGCGAACAGGAACTCGTCCAGGCTGTCGGCCTGGGCGGTCTTGCGCGCCAGCAGTGGCGTGGCCTTGGGGTCCAGCACCACGAAGTCGGCCTCATGACCCGGCTGCAGGTTGCCCACCACGCCTTGCAGGCCCAGTGCGCGCGCCGCGCCCGCGGTGTGCTGCCACCAGAGCTGCCCGGGCGCGAGGCTCAATCCCGGCTTGGTCTGGCCCTCGCGGCCCACCGTGTAGGCCGCCAGCATGGTGCGAAACGGCGAGAAGCTGGTGCCGCCGCCCACGTCGCTGGCCAGGCCATAGCCCATGCCGGCCGCGTCGGCGGCCCGGTAGTCGAAGAAGCCGCTGCCCAGGAACAGGTTGCTCGTGGGGCTCACGGCGGCCACGGCCCCGGTGGCCGCCATGCGTTCGCGATCGGCCTGGCTCAGGTGGATGCAATGCGCGTAGACGGCGCGCTCGCGCAACAGGCCGAAGTCCTCGTACACGCCGAGGTAGCTGCGGCTGTTGGGGAAAAGCTCCAGGGCCCAGCGCACCTCGTCGAGGTTCTCGGCCACGTGCGACTGGATCCAGACCTCGCGGTGGACCGCCGCCAGTTCGCCCGCGCCGCGCAGCTGCGCGGGCGTGCTGGTGGGCGCAAAGCGCGGCGTGATCGCGTAACCCAGCCGGTCCACGCCATGCCAGCGGCGGATCAAGGCCTCGGTATCGAGCAGGCTTTGTTCGGTGTCGTCGCGCACGCCCTCGGGGCTGTGCCGGTCCTGCAGCACCTTGCCGGTGATGAAGCGCAGGCCGCGCGCGCGGGCCTCCTCGAAAGCCGCGTCCACCGAGACCGGGTGCGAGGTGGCGAAGGTGAGCGCGGTGGTGACGCCGTTGCGCGCCAGTTCGTCGAAGAAGAAGCGCGCCACCTCGCGCGCGTGAACGGGGTCGTGGAAGCGCGATTCGTGGGGGAAGGTGTAGCGCTCCAGCCAGGGCAGCAGACCGGCGGCGGGCGCGCCAATCACATCGGTCTGCGGGTAGTGCACGTGCATGTCGATGAAGCCCGGCGCGATCAGATGGCCGCGCAGGTCCTGCACGGCCACGCCGGGGTATCGGTCGATCAGCGCGCCATGTGCACCGGCCGCGCGCACCACGGCCCGGCCCTGGTGGTCCGGCCCGATCACCAGCAGGCCGTCGTCGTCGAACTGGGGGGCGCCGCTGTCCTCGTCGAAGCGCAGCAGGCTGGCACGGTAGGCATTCATGGCCGGGAGCCTACACGGCCCGGCGCACACTGTCATACGGCCGCGCCGATGCGGCCTATGCCCGCCGCAGGAGGCGGTTTCAGTTCAAGCTGCCTTGCACGCCCTCAACGAACCAGTTCATCGTCAGGATCTGCTCGTCGCTCAGGCGCTGCCCGGCCGCGATGACGGTCTGGCCGTTCTGGCCGCGCACCGGGGCCGAGGCGGGCGCCGCGAACACCGCCAGGCGGCCGGCGGCCATGTCGGCCTGGCGCGCGTTCACCTCTTTCTGCACGGCCTCGGGCACCTTCTTGCCGAAGCCCTCGACGCGGATGAACCCCTGCGCCACCCCGCCCCAGACCTGCTCGCTGCGCCAGCTGCCATCGAGCACGGCCTTCACGCGGCGCGTGTAGTAGTCGCCCCAGCGGTGGGTCACGGCCACCACCTGCGCGTCGGGCGCCACCGCGCGCATGTCGGAGTGGTAGGCCACGGCGAGCTTGCCGCGCTCCTGCGCGGCCACCATCACGGCGGTGCTGCCGGTGTGGAAGGCCAGCACCTCGGCACCCTGGTTCATCAGCGTCATGGCCGCGTCGCGCTCGCGCGGCGGGTTGAACCACTCGCCCAGCCACACCACCTTCACCGTGGCGCGCGGGTTCACCGAGCGCATGCCCAGGGTGAAGGCGTTGATGCCCTGGATCACCTCGGGAATGGGAAAGCCCGCCAGGTAGCCGGCCTGCGTGGCCAGCCGGCCCGCCGCCACGCCCGCCAGGTAGCGGCCCTCGTAGTAGCGCGCGTTCGCCGTGGCCACGTTGGGCGCGGCCTTGTAGCCGGTGATGGACTCGAACTTCACGTTCGGGAAATCGCGCGCCACCTTCAGCGTGGGCTCCATGTAGCCGAAGCTGGGCGTGAAGATGATGTGGTTGCCCTGCTGCGCGAGGTCGCGGATCACGCGTTCGGCGTCGGCGCCTTCGGCCACGTTCTCCACGTAGCTCGTCTGGACGCGCTCGCCCAGCGCCGTCTGCACGGCCTGGCGGCCGAGCTCGTGCTGGCGCACCCAGCCGGCCTCGGTGAGCGGCGTCACATAGACGAAGGCGGCCTTCACCGGCGGTTTGACCGGCTGGGCCTCAGCGACAAGGGGGGATACCAACACGGCGGCCAATGCCGGCGCGAAGGCGCGCCAGGCCGCGAGGTTTTTGTACATGGTGTTCCTCTACATGGCTTCCAGTGACGAAAAAACGCGAGCCGGGGAAGCTCCGGCTCGCGTCGGGGCCGTATTGTAGGCGGGCCCTCGGTCGCGGGGCCTTCGCCTCACTGGCGCAGGAAGTCCAGGCCGGCCTGGTCCGCGCCCTGCAGTTGCACGTCGCGCTGGCTCGGCGTGTACGAACACCCCAGGCACAGCGGGTCGGACGGCGTCACGGTGTAGGCCCCATCCGGCAGCACGAAACCGTAGGCCCCGAGAGCGTCGACGGCGCGCACCAGGGAGGCCGCGCCGGCGCCCACGGTGATCCAATCGGCCGTGCTCGGCAAGCCGCTGCCGGCCCAGCTCACGCCACCCGAGAGGCGGTGGGCCGGCGCCTGGAAGTCCACGCCCCCCACGTCGGCGGACACGATGTCGACGGTGCGCGAGGCCGGCTGGAAGGCGAAGCCGAACGGCCCGGACCGCGGCGTCACCGCATAGCGCCCCGGCGGCAGGCAGCTCAGGGCGTAGTCGCCCCGCGCCGCGCCGCTCATGGGCAAGGCCGTGGCGCTGGCGGGACCGGCCAGCGCCACGCTCACCCCGCTCTCGGCGTAGCCGAGGCCCCAGAGGCCGCCGTCGCTCAGCACACGCCCGGACAGCGCGAACGACGGCCCGGTCTTGCGAATGTCCAGGCGCGCCGTGCCGGCGAGCCCGGCCGTGTCGGTGGCGGTGACGGCGATGCGGTTGGTGCCCGGCACCAGCGGCACGGTGGCGCTCCAGGTGTGCCCATACAGGCCCAAGAAGGGGCTCGTCTTCACCGACTGGCTGGCCGTGCCGGCGGCGCCCGAGGTCTCATTGCGCCAGGTCACGGTGACCGCGGTCATCTCGACCGCCGAGCCGCCGCAGCAATGCCAATCGGTCGGACTGATGAAGGCCTCGCCGCTCAGGCCAAGCTCGTTGCACACCGTGTCGGTCGACGCCGGGGCATCGATCACGACCCAGCCCGAAGGTGGGGGTGGCGGCACCGAGCCCCCGCTGCCGCCACAGGACAACTGAGCCAGCGACAGACCCACGGACAACAGAGCACGCCCAACGCGCATGGCTCACCCCTTGCGATGCGATGGGCCACTCTAGGCCGACCCGACCGGCCGCAGGATGACGCGCGTCAAGGCGGCGCGCTGGCCGCCTCCAGCCGCGCCAGGTAGCGCTGGCGCGTCTCTTCGTCGATGAAGCTCGCCTCGAAGCTGTTGCGCGCCAGGGTGATGACCTCCTCGCGCGACAGGCCCAGGGCTTCGACGGTCTGCACGAAGTTGGCATTGAGGTAACCGCCGAAGTAGGCCGGGTCGTCGCTGTTGACGGTGGCGCACAGGCCGGCGTCCAGCAGGCGCTTCATCGGATGCTCGCGCAGGTCGTTCACCACGCAGAGCTTGAGGTTGGACAGCGGACAGACCGTGAGCGGCGTGCGCCGGCGCGCCAGCTCGGCGACCAGCGCGGGGTCGTCCAGGCAACGCACGCCGTGGTCGATGCGCTCGGCCTTCAGGTCGTCCAGCGCGCCCCAGATGTAGGCCGGCGGCCCCTCCTCGCCCGCGTGCGCCACGACATGCAGGCCCAGCTCGCGACAGCGCGCGAACACGCGCGAGAACTTCTCCGGCGGGTGGCCCAGCTCGCTCGAGTCCAGGCCGACGCCGACGAAGTGCTGGCGGTACGGCAAGGCCGCGTCCAGCGTGGCGAAGGCCTCTTCTTCGCTGAGGTGGCGCAGGAAGCACAGGATGAGCCGGCTGGAGATGCCCAACTCGGCCTGCGCCCATTCGCAGGCGCGCTGCAGCCCACCGATGACCACGCCGATGTCCACGCCGCGCGCGGTATGCGTCTGCGGGTCGAAGAACAGCTCGGCGTGGATCACGCGGTCGGCGTAGGCGCGCTGGAAGTAGGCCCAGGCCATGTCGAAGAAATCGGCCTCGTGCAGCAGCACGCTGGCGCCCGCGTAGTAGATGTCGAGGAAGCTCTGCAGGTTGGTGAAGGCGTAGGCCTCGCGCAGGGCCTCCACGCCGCGGTACGGCAGCTTCACGCCGTTGCGCTGCGCCAGCGCGAAGATCAGTTCGGGTTCGAGCGAGCCTTCGATGTGGATGTGCAGTTCGGCCTTGGGCAGGTGGGCGGCAAGTTCGGCAGGCGACATGGTCAGCAGGTTCCCAGGGCAATGCCCAGTCGTTGAAGGTAGCGGCGGTAGGCACTGCTCACGCGGTCGGCGGGGCCGTGCACTTCGGCCACGCGGGCGGTGCGGCCGATCGGCAGCGCCTTGGGCGTCTGGGATTCCACCACCGGCCGGTCCTGCGCGAACACCGTGTCTTGGAAATCGACCAGCGCCTCATCGCTGGAGCGGTCGTTCTGCGTGGCCATCACGAACCAGGCGGTGCAGGCCTCGTCGCCATCGGGCCGGATGAACAGGGCGATGGCGTTGCGCATCGGGTCGCCATCGCTGGCGTCCTTGCGCAACAGCGCGGCGTAGGGGTGCGGCACCTCGTAGGCGTAGTCCACCCAGGCGCCGCCGCCGGCCTCGGCATAGCCGCGCGGCTGCCAGGCGCGGGCCTTGAGCACCTGAAGGCCTTGCGGGCTTTCGCTGACCACGCCGCCGAGCACCTGCGCGTGTCCGCGTTCGCCCAGCCAGCCTTCGTGCACGAAGCCGAAGTGGCTCAGGTCCAGGAAGTTCTCCACCAGGCGCGGCGCACTGGTGGCCACCGCGTACGGTCCGCAGACCACGCGGCGCCAGCCGGCGTCCCCGGCCTCGGCGAAAGCGGGCGGCGCGTCGGGCAAGCCGGCCGTCGGCGCGTCCAGCCGCACCCACACCAGACCGTGCGCTTCGCGCGCTTCGAAGGCCGTGGTCGCGTGGCCCAGGGGCGGCTGGAAATCGGGCGAGGCCGGCACGTGGCGGCAGCGCCCGCCGGCCTCGAACTGCCAGCCGTGGTACGGGCATTCCAGGCGCGGCCCCTGCACGGTGGTGAGCACGCGCCCCAGCGACAGGCGGGCGCCCCGGTGCGGGCAGCGGTCGGCCCAGGCGTGCACCGCGCCGTGCTCGCGCCACAGCACCAGCGCTTCGCCCAGCAGGCCCCGGGCCAGCGGCGCCTCGCGCAGCGTGTGCGAAGCCACCACGGGATGCCAGAGTTGCCGTTCGATCATGGCCGCCATTCAAACAAAAAGGGCCGCCTTTGGGCAGCCCTTTTCGGTTCAGGGGGCTTTCGCTCAGTTCGGGAGCTTGCCTTCCACGCCCTTGACGTAGAACTTGATGCCCCCCAGGAAGGCGTCGTCCGCCTTCTGGTCCTTGGCCAGCACTTCCTTGCCGGCCTGGTCCAGGATGGGACCGGTCCAGGGGTGGAAGCTGCCGTCCTTCAGGCCGGCCTTGATGGTGTCGATCTTGGCCTTGGTCTCGGCCGGCACGTCGTCGGCGATGGAGACCATGTCGATCGCGCCTTCCTTGTGGCCCCACCACACACCGCCGGTGCTCCAGGTGCCTTCCAGCACGTCCTTGGTGGCCTTGATGTAGTACGGGCCCCAGTTGATGACGGCCGAGCCCAGGTGGGCCTTGGGACCGTAGGCGGTCATGTCCGAGTCCCAGCCGAAGGCGCGCTTGCCGGCCTTCTCGGCGGTCTGCAGCACGGCCGACGAGTCGGTGTTCTGGAACAGGATGTCGGCGCCGCCGTTGAGCAGCGAGGTCGCGGCCTCGGTCTCCTTGGGCGGATCGAACCAGCCGTTCACCCAAACCACCTTGGTCTTGATCTTCGGGTTCACCGACTGCGCGCCCAGCGTGAAGCTGTTGATGTTGCGGATCACCTCGGGGATGGGGATGGAGGCCACCACGCCCAGGGTGTTGGTCTTGGTCATGGAGCCCGCGATCACGCCGGCCATGTAGGCGCCCTCATAGGTGCGGCTGTCGTAGGTGCGCATGTTCTCGGCCGTCTTGTAGCCGGTGGCGTGCTCGAACTTCACGTCCTTGAAGTCGGCGGCGACCTTGAGCATGGGCTCCATGTAGCCAAAGGTGGTGCCGAAGATGAGCTTGTTGCCGTTGGACGCCATGTCGCGGATCACGCGCTCGGCGTCGGCGCTCTCGGGCACGCTCTCCACGAAGGTGGTCTTGATCTTGTCGCCGAACTCGGCTTCCAGCGCCTTGCGGCCGTTGTCGTGCGCGAAGGTCCAGCCGCCGTCGCCCACCGGGCCGACGTAGGCGAAAGCGATCTTCAGCGGCTCGGGCGCGGCCGGGGCGGCGGCGGGCGCAGCCGGCGCGGGCGCGGGCGCGGCGGCCTCTTCCTTCTTGCCGCAGCCGATCAGCACGGCGGCGGCCAGCGCGCTCATCGCGGCGACCTTGAACAGGGAACGCTTGTGGAGGTCTGTCATGGGTTTCCTCGGGTGTCGACGGTTGGGTGAATCGGACCGGTGCGGGCGCCGCAGCTCCACCCCGGTGGGGTATTCAAAGTGACAAGCAAATTATGACCCCGGGTAGAACGGTTTCCCGATCGACGAGGGCATGTTCACGCGGATCCAGGTCGGGTTGCGCGAAATCAGCACCAGCACCACCACGGTGGCCAGGTAGGGCAGCATGGTCAGGAACTGGCTGGGGATCTGCAGGCCGATGGCCTGCAGGTGGAACTGCAGCATGGTGACACCGCCGAACAGGTAGGCGCCGAGCAGCACGCGCGCGGGTCGCCAGGTGGCGAAGGTGGTCAGCGCGAGGGCGATCCAGCCCTTGCCGGCGATCATGCCCTCCACCCACAGCGGCGTGTACACAGTGGACACGTAGGCGCCCGCCAAGCCGCACAGGGCGCCGCCGGCCATCACCGCCAGCAGGCGGATGCGCCGCACCGGGTAGCCCAGGGCGTGTGCCGACTCGGGGCTTTCGCCGACGCTGCGCAGCACCAGGCCGGCGCGCGTGCGGTACAGGAACCAGATCAGCCCCAGCGCCATGGCCACGCAGGCATAGACCATGGGGTGGTGGCGGAACAGCGCCGCGCCCAGCAGGGGGATGTCCGCCAGGCCGGGGATGGCCCAGCGCACCTGCTCGGGCAGGGTGGCCTGCACGTAGCCCGTGCCCGCGAAGGCCGAGAAACCCGCGCCGAACAGGCTGAGCGCCAGGCCCGTGGCGTACTGGTTGGTGTTGAGCCAGATCACCAGCACGCCGAAGACGGCCGCGAGCAGCGCGCCCGCGCCCATGCCCGCCAGGAAGCCCAGCCAGCTGCTGCCCGTGTGCACCACGGTGGCGAAGCCGGCCAACGCGGCGCAGAGCATCATGCCCTCGGCGCCCAGGTTGACGATGCCGGCCTTCTCGTTGATCAGCAGGCCCAGCGAGGCGATGGCCAGCACGGTGCCCGCGTTCAGCGTGGCGGCAATGAGCAGTGCGTACGATTCCATAGGTGTCAGTTGTTGAAGAATGGCCTGCCGCCGGGCCACCCCAAGGCACGGCCGCTCCCCCTTGGGGGGCAGCGTCCCGCAGGGGGGAGCGTGGGGGTCGTCATTGCTTCCAGCGCACGCGGTACGCGATGAGCGTGTCGCAGGCCAGCAGCGAAAACAGCAGCAGGCCCTGGAACACGCCGGTGATGGACTTGGGCAGGCCCAGGCGCGACTGCGCCAGTTCACCGCCGATGTAGAACATGCTCATGAGCACGGCCGAAAAAACAATGCCCACCGGGTGCAGCCGCCCCACGAAGGCCACGATGATGGCCGCGAAGCCGTAGCCCGCCGGCACGTAGGGCGTGAGCTGGCCGATGGGGCCGGCGACCTCGAAGGCCCCGGCCATGCCCGCCGCGCCACCCGAGGTGAGCAGCGCCACCCACAGCGCCTTGCGCGAGGAAAAGCCGGCGTAGCGCGAGGCCATGGGCGCCAGCCCGCCCACGGTCTGGGCATAGCCCGAGACCGTGCGGAACAGGAACAGCCACACGCCGGCCACGCCCAGCAACGCGAACAGCAGGCCGATGTTCACGCGCGAGCCGTCCATCAGGCGCGGCATCTGCGCCACCCGCTCGAAGGTCTTGGTCTGCGGGAAGTTGTAGCCCGCCGGGTCTTTCCAGGGGCCGTACACCAGGTAGTTGAGCACCTGCACCGCCACGTAGACCAGCATCAGGCTCACCAGGATTTCGTTGGCATTGAAGCGGTCGCGCAGCAGTGCGGTGATGCCGGCCCACAACATGCCGCCCAGCATGCCCGCCAGGATCACGGCCGGCACGATCCACAGCCCGGTGCCCTTGTCCGCGGTGAGCGCCACGCCCCCCGCGAACACCGCGCCGATGATGTACTGCCCCTCGGCGCCGATGTTCCACACGTTGGAGCGGAAGCACACCGCCAGGCCCAGGGCGATGATCAGCAGCGGCGTGGCCTTCACCAGCAGCTCGGAGAGGGCGTAGCCGCTCTTGATGGGTTCCCAGAAGAACACCTGCAGGCCGCGCACCGGGTCCTTGCCCAGCACCTCGAACAGGGCGATGCCGATCAGCACCGTGATGGCCAGCGCCAGCAGCGGCGAGGCGTAGCCCCACAGCTTCGACGGCTGGGGACGGGCTTCAAGCCGCAGCATGCGCGGTCTCCTTCTGGTTGTTGTCCCGCTCGCGCCCGGTCCACAGGCCCGACATCCATTCGCCGATGCGCTCCACCGTGGCGTCCGCGCGGTCCAGGCTGGGCGACAGGCGCCCCTTGGCGATGACGTGCAGGCGGTCGCTGATCTCGAACAGCTCCTCCAGTTCTTCGCTCACCACCAGCACCGCGCAACCGGCGTCGCGCAGCGCCAGGATCTCGCCGCGGATCTGCGCCGCCGCCCCCACGTCCACGCCCCAGGTGGGCTGGCTGACGATCAACAGCTTGGGCTTGGCCTCGATCTCGCGCCCGACGATGAATTTCTGCAGGTTGCCGCCCGACAGCGACTTGGCCGCCGCGTCCGGCCCGTTGGCCTTGACCCTGTAGCGCTCGATGATGTCCGCGGCCTGGCGCCGCAGCGCGCCCACGCGGATCCAGCCACCACGGCCCACCGCATCGCGCCGCGACAGCAGCAGGTTCTGCGCCAGCGACAGCGTGGGCACCGCGCCGCGGCCCAGCCGCTCCTCCGGCACGAAATGCAGGCCCAGGGCGCGCCGCCTCGCGGGGCCCAGCGCGGCCACATCCCGCTCGCCCAACCGCACGCTGCCGGCCGGGGCGCGCACGTCTTCGCCCGAGAGCGCGCGCAGCAGCTCGCCCTGGCCATTGCCCGACACGCCGGCGATGCCCACCACCTCGCCCGCGCGCACGCTCAGCGCCACGTCCTGCAGCGCGGTGCCGAAGGGGTCGTCGCTGGCCAGGGTGAGCGCGTTGACCCGCAGCACCGGCTCGCCAGCGTGCAGCGGCCGGTGCGTGAGCTCGGGCGGCTCGGCGCCGATCATCAGGCGCGAGAGCGAGGCGTTGCTTTCCTCGCGCGGATCGCACACGCCGGTGACCTTGCCCCCGCGCAGCACCGTGCAGGCGGTGCACAGCTCGCGGATCTCGTGCAGCTTGTGGCTGATGTAGAGGATGCTGCAACCCTCGGCCGCCAGCTGGCGCAGCACCACGAAGAGCTTGTCCACCGCCTGCGGCGTGAGCACCGAGGTGGGCTCGTCCAGGATCAGCAGCTGCGGGTTGGTGAGCAGCGCGCGGATGATCTCCACGCGCTGCATCTCACCCACGGACAGGGTGTGCACCGGGCGCTCGGGGTCCACGTCCAGCCCGTACTCGCCCGCCTTGGCGCGGATGGCCGCGCGCACCTGCGCGAGCGAGAAGGACCTGTCCAGTCCCAGCCAGACGTTCTCGGCCACGGTGATGGTGTCGAACAGGCTGAAGTGCTGGAACACCATGCTGATGCCCAGGGCGCGCGCCTCGCGCGGGTCGCGCACGTGCACGGCCTGGCCATTGAAGCGCACCGCGCCTTCGTCGGGCTTGGCGGCGCCGTAGATGATCTTCATCAGCGTGGACTTGCCGGCGCCGTTTTCGCCCAGCACGGCGTGGATTTCGCCGGGGCGCACGCTCAGCGAGACGCCGTCGTTGGCCACCACGCCGGGGTAGCGCTTGGTGATGCCGCTGAGTTCGAGTCGTAGAGAGGGGAATTCGCTCATGCGGCCTCGGCACGGGTGGATTCGCTCGCGCGCAGCGAGGCGGCGACGGACTTGACCTGGTCACGCAGCCAGCGCCCCGCCTTGGACGCGTGGGTGCGCTCGTGCCAGAGCTGGTAATACATCATGCGGGGGAAGCTCACGGGCGGGGTCAGGATGGTCACGGGCAGCTGCGCCGTGAAACGCTCGCAGTATTGCCGACCGGTGGTAAGCACCAGCAGGCTGCCCGCCACCATGGCCGGGATCAGTCCGAAATGCGGGCAGCGCGCCGTGATGTGCCGCGTCAGGCCCAGGCCGGCCAGGTGCTCGTCGATGACGCCGCGCGCGCCCGGGTGCGTGGGCGTGGGCGCCACGTGCTCGGCGCTGAGCCAGGCCTCGGCGTCCCAGCCACGGCGCACCGCCGGGTGGTGCTTGGCCACCAGGCTCACCACCTCGTCGCCGAACAGGCGGCCCAGGTGCAGGTCCTCGGGTGGGCGCATCCAGTTCCCAATCACCACGTCCACCGTGCCCTGGGCCAGGTGGTTGCGGTAGTCGGCGTCGCTGGACAAGGGGTGGATGTCGATGCTGGCGTTGGGCGCCTGCGCCTTGATCTGGGTGACCAGCTGGGGCAGGAACAGCGGGTCCAGGTAGTCGCTGGCGGCCAGGCTGAAGACGTGGGAGGCGGTGGCCGGGTCGAAGGCGCGGGCGTCGGAGAACAGCACCTCGGCGCTGCGCAGGATGTCGGCGGCCGGCTCGATCATGCGCAGTCCGGCCACCGTGGGCACCATGCCGGCGCCCGAACGCACCAGCAGGGGGTCGCCGGCCAGCTCGCGCAGGCGCTTGAGCGCGGCGCTCACCGCCGGCTGGTACATGCCCAGCTTGATGGCCGCCCGCGACACGCTGCGCTCCGTGAGCACGGTGTGCAGCACACGGATCAGGTGCAGGTCGATGCGCTCGAACATGGGGCCGTATTTCATGGCGCAGTCGGGTTCAGTGGCATCGGATGGAAGGCATTGGCGGCATACGCCCAAGCATATGACGTGCTGTGCCGGTATGGGTATGCTGGCCCGCATGAGCGTCGCCCGGCCGCCCGAAGACGCTCGCCTCGTAGCGCCATGCGCGGAGATTGTCAATGTCCGTCCAGAATTCGACCGCCCAGCCCCTGACCTTCCTGCGCCGCGGCCAGCCCGTCACCCTGCCCGCCGTGCCGCCCGACCGCACCCTGCTGCAGGTCCTGCGCGAGGACCTGCACTGCACCGGCACCAAGGAGGGCTGCGGCGAGGGCGACTGCGGCGCCTGCACCGTGGTGCTGGGCGAAGCGGTGGACGGGCGGCTCCAGCTGCAGGCCGTCAATGCCTGCATCAAGCTGGCGCACTCGGTCCAGGGCCAGGCGGTGTTCACCGTGGAAGACCTGGCCGTCGACGGTCAGGCCCACCCGGTGCAGGAAGCCATGGTGCAGTGCCACGCCAGCCAGTGCGGCTTCTGCACCCCGGGCTTCGTCATGAGCCTGTTCGCCCTGTACGAACACACCGGCGGTGGCCAGGGCGTGGACCACGCCGCCGCCCAGGCCGCGCTGTCGGGCAACCTGTGCCGCTGCACGGGCTACCGGCCCATCCTGGACGCCGCCGCGCGCATGGGCCAGCTGCCCTGCCCGGCCGGCGCCCGCGTCGACGAGGCCGCCGTGCTGCGCGGCCTGCGCACCCTGGGCCAACCCGACCCCGAGGCGCCCTACCGGCGCCCCGCCAGCCTGCAGGCCCTGCTGCAGGCGCGCGCCGCCCACCCCGAGGCGCAGGTGGTGGCCGGCACCACCGACGTCGGCCTGTGGATCACCAAACAGCACCAGCGCTACCCCCGACTGCTCGACGTGACCGGCGCCGCCGAGCTGCGCCGCGTGGAGACCTACCCGCACCACATCGCCATCGGCGCCGCCGTGAACCTGACGCAGGCCTACGCCGCGCTGGTGGCCGAGCGGCCCTCGCTCGCCGCCTTCGCCCACCGCTTCGCCGGCCTGCCGGTGCGCAACGCCGGCACCCTGGGCGGCAACGTGGCCAACGGCTCGCCCATCGGCGACAGCATGCCGCTGCTCATCGCCCTGGGCGCCAGCGTCGTGCTGATGCGCTGGGACACGAAGCGGCGCGCCATCGCCCACCGCGAGCTGCGCCTGGAAGACCTGTACACCGGCTACCGCCAAAACGTGATGCGGGCGGACGAACTGCTCTGCTGGATCAAGGTGCCGCGCCCCTCGCCGGATGAGTGCCTGCAGGTCGACAAAGTGAGCAAGCGCTTCGAAGACGACATCTCGGCCGTCTGCCTGGCCGTGAAGCTGCGCATCGACGGCGGCGTGGTGCGCGAAGCCCGCATCGGCGCCGGCGGCGTGGCCGCCACGCCGGTGCGCGCGCCCCTGACCGAGGCGGCGCTCACCGGCCAGCCCTGGAACGAAGACACCGTGATGGCCGCCAGCGCCGTGCTGCGCGACGAGTTCCGCCCCATCAGCGACATGCGCGCCAGCGCCGACTACCGCCGCGCGGTGCTGGGCAATCTGCTGCGCCGCCACTGGTTGGCGCAGCAGGGCCAGCGCGGCCTGCGGCTGGAATCCCTGGACCTGGAGGCCCTGGCATGAACGCCCCCGACACCGCCCTGCTGCAGCGCCAGACCACCAGCGCCGCTGGCGCCTCGCGCTTCCATGAAAGTGCGCACGCCCAGGTGGCCGGCGCCGCCACCTACATCGACGACATCCCCGAGGTGCGCGGCACCCTGCACGCCGCGCCCGTCTGCTCGCCCGTGGCCCACGGCCGCCTGAGCGGCTTCGACACCGCCGAAGCCCTCGCCCTGCCCGGCGTGCGCGCCTTTGTCGGCGCGGCCGACGTGCCCGGCGACCCCATCCTCGCCGCCTTCGGCCACGACGAGCCCGTGTTCGCGCAAGACTCGGTGCAGTTCCTGGGCCAGGTGATGGGCCTGATCGTGGCCGACGACGCCATGACCGCACGCCGCGCCGCCCGCCTGGTCAAGCCCCGCATCGAGCCCCTGCACCCCGTGCTGAGCGTGCACGAGGCGCACGAGCTCAAAAGCTATGTGCTGCCGCCCGTGCACGTGGCGCGCGGCGACGCCGCCGCCGCGCTGGCGCGCGCGCCGCACACCCTGGACGGCGAATTCGAGGTTGGCGGCCAGGAGCACTTCTACCTGGAAGGCCAGATCGCCTATGCGCTGCCGCTGGAGCAGAACCAGTGGTGGATCCACAGCAGCACCCAGCACCCCGGCGAGGTGCAGCACTGGGTGGCGCACGCCCTGGGTGTCCCCAACCACGCGGTGACGGTGGAGTGCCGGCGCATGGGCGGCGGCTTCGGTGGCAAGGAAACCCAGGCCGGCCACCTGGCCGTGTGGGCCGCGCTGGCCGCGCGCAAGACCGGCCACCCGGTCAAGCTGCGGCTGGACCGCGACGACGACTTCATGGTCACCGGCAAGCGCCACCCCTTCGCCTACCGCTACCGCGTGGGCTTCGACGGCGACGGCCGCCTGAGCGGCCTGCACATCGTCATGCTGGCCAACTGCGGCTTCAGCGCCGACCTCTCGGGCCCGGTCGCCGACCGCGCCATCTTCCACTGCGACAACGCGTACTTCCTGGAAGACGTCGCCATTCACTCCTTCCGCTGCAAGACGAACACGCAGAGCCACACCGCCTTCCGCGGCTTCGGCGGGCCGCAGGGCGTCATCGCCATCGAGCGCATCCTGGGCGACATCGCGCGCCACCTCGGCCTCGACCCGCTACAGGTGCGGCTGCGCAACCTCTACGGCATTGGCGAACGCGACCAGACGCACTACGACATGAAGGTGGAGGACAACATCCTCGAACCGCTCATGACGGCGCTCGCGCGCAGCGCGGGCTACGAACGCCGCCGCGCCGCCATCGAGGCCTTCAACGCCCGCAGCCCGGTCATCAAGAAAGGCATCGCACTCACGCCGGTGAAGTTCGGCATCAGCTTCACCGCCACCCTGTTCAACCAGGCGGGCGCGCTGGTGCACGTCTACACCGACGGCAGCGTGATGGTGAACCACGGCGGCACCGAGATGGGCCAGGGCCTGAACACCAAGGTCGCGCAGGTGGTGGCCGATGAGCTGGGCGTGCCCTTCGAGCGCGTCATCGCCACCGCGGCCGACACCAGCAAGGTGCCCAACGCCAGCGCCACCGCCGCCAGCAGCGGCACCGACCTGAACGGCCGCGCCGCGCAGTTCGCCGCGCGCCACGTGCGCGACAACCTCGCGGCTTTCGTGGCCGGCCAGGACGGCTGCGGCGCGGGCGCGGTGCGCTTCCTCGGCGGCGAGGTGATCACCCCCAAGAGCACGCGCCGCTTCGAGGACGTGGTGAACGCGGCCTACGCCAACCGCATCCAGCTCTGGAGCGACGGCTTCTACCGCACGCCCAAGATCCACTACGACAAGCTGACCATGAAGGGGCGGCCCTTCTACTACTTCGCCTACGGCGCGGCCTGCAGCGAAGTCGCCATCGACACCCTCACCGGCGAGAGCCGCGTGCTGGCCGTGGACATCCTGCACGACGTGGGCCACAGCATCAACCCGGCCATCGACATCGGCCAGATCGAGGGCGGCTTCATCCAGGGCATGGGCTGGCTCACCACCGAGCAGCTGGTGTGGAACCACAAGGGCTACCTGCAGACCCACGCCCCCAGCACGTACAAGATCCCCACCGCGGGCGACCTGCCGCCGCGCTGGAACATCGACCTCTGGCCCGAAGCCAACCGCGAGGACAACGTGCACGGCAGCAAGGCCGTGGGCGAACCGCCGTTCATGCTGGCGATCAGCGTCTACGAAGCGCTGCGGGACGCGGTGGCGCAGGCCGGCGGCGACCCCGAGGCGATGAACGCACCGGGGACGGCGGAAGAGGTTCTGAAGGCCCTGGGCGGCTGACGCGGCGGCGCCCTCAGGGGCCGAACAGGCAGCGCGTCGTCGCCATCAGGCGCATCTGCCGGGTGGCGTTGATCGACGGCGTGTGCAAGAGGCGCATGTCCATCAGGTAGACATCGCCCGCGCGCCCTGACATCTCGACGACGTCGACCCCGAGCGCCTGCAGCCGCGCCGCCCGATCCGCCGTTGAACGCAGCGCCTCGCGCAGCGACACCCCGTCGGCGCCGCGCTGCGCCGCCGCCCGATGCGATCCCGCCAGCGCCAGCGTCGCGCCGCCGTGAGGCGCCACATCGTCGATCAGGAAAAACGCCTGGATGCCCGGCAGGCGCCCGGGGGGATCGGCCACCACGTCCACGTGCCAGTTCAGGCCCTCCAGACGCCAGGCCCCTTGCTGCGGCGGCGACAACAAGAGCTGAAGCGGCTGCGGCACAGGCGCAGCGCGCCCGGACAGCTGGCCGATGCACGCCATCAGGGCTGGCGTCACCAGCGCCCCGTGCGCCCCGGGCACCTTCACCAGGGACGACAGCTTGCCGATCTGCTGAAACACCGGCAGCCCCTGCACCGCGCGCGGCAGGCCCTTGCCGCCGGTGAGGCGCCGGAGCTCGTCGAGCACGCGCTGCCGCACGGGCGCCACGCCCCGGGCGTGAAAGCCGTCCAGTCGCACGATGCCCCTGTCGTTGAAACTGTGGACCTGGTCGGGCGTCATCGATCGCCGACACTAACGGATGACCCGCCCCTCCCGCAAGCGACCCGACAGACATGAAACCCTTCCTCCCCGACTGGGCCCACCCCTGGATCGAAGCCATCACCATCGCCCTGCAGATCGTCGTGATCGTCCTCGTCGCGATGCTGCTGCGCTCCCTGCTGCACCGCTTCATCACCCGGCTGGCCGCCGAGAAGAACCTGCCGCTGGACTTCACCGTGGGCAGCAAGCGCCTGGTCACGCTGCTGCTGAGCGGCGCCGCCCTGCTGTGGATCCTCGATCGCCTGGGCGTGTCGGCCGGCGTCATCTGGGCCGGCTTCACGGGCTTCGTCACCGTCGGCGCCATCGCCTTCTTCGCGGCCTGGAGCGTGCTCTCCAACATCTTCTGTTCGGTGCTGATCTTCACCACGCGGCCGTTCGGCCTGCACGACCACATCGAGCTGCTGGAAGGCGGCGACAAGCCCGGCCTGGCCGGCGAGGTGCTGGACATCAACCTCGTCTACACCACCCTGAAGGAAGACCCTGTGGACGGCAAGGAGCCCACGCACCTGCGCATTCCCAACAGCCTGTTCTTCCAGCGCACCACGCGCCTGCGCAAAAGCCAGCAGCCGGTGCTCGGATCGTTGCTGGACTGAGCCGCCAGCCGGCCGCTTCGTAAAGCCCGTTACCGATCTGTTTCCACTCCCGCGCGCCAGAAACCGGTGGTTACAGGCGCCCCTGGCCAGCGCCGCAGACTCGCGGCCAAAGGAGTGAGCCACATGGACACATCAATGATCAAGGGCATCGCCATCGGCGGACTCGCCATGGTGGTGCTGGGCGCCGGTGCCGTCGGCGGCTACCAGACCCTCGCCAGACCCAAGCTGGCCGAGGTGGTGTCGGTCAAGGAAGTGATGACCACCGTCAACACGCCACGCGAGGTGTGCGAGAACGTGGCCGTGCAGCGCCAGGCGCCTGTGAAAGACGAACACCGCATCGCCGGCACCGTGGTGGGCGGTCTGGCCGGTGGCCTGCTGGGCAGCACCATCGGCAAGGGCTCCGGCAAGACGGTGGCCACCGTGGCCGGCGCCGCCGCCGGGGGCTACGCGGGCAATCAGGTGCAAAAGCGCATGCAGCAAAACGACACGGTGACGACCACCGAACGCCGCTGCCGAACGGTGAACGACAAGTCGCAGAAGCTCTCCGGCTACGACGTGACCTACCGCCTCGACGGCCAGGACGCCACGGTCCGCACCTCGTTCAAGCCCGGCGCCACGCTGCCGGTGAAGGACGGCAAGGTGGACACCACGCCACCGGCCGCCGCGCGTTCCTGACCGGCCCCACCCGCGCAAGCGCGGGTGTTCAGCGCATCGAGTGCAGGCCGATCAGGTTGCCCTCGGTGTCGTTCACCAGGGCGATGAAGCCGTACTCGCCGATGGACATCTTGTCCTTGAAGACCGAGCCGCCGTGGGCCTTGGCGCGCGCCGCCTCGACGGCGCAGTCGTCGCAGACGAAGTACACCAGCGTGCTGTTGCCGCCGGAAGGCATGCCCGCCATCTTCACCAGCGCGCCGGGCGTGCCGTAGCCGTCCCTCACGGACGGAAAAGCCCACATATCCAGGGGTTCGCCGGGGGCCGGGTTGCCCAGCGGTTCCAGCGCGCCCTGAAACACCGCCTCGTAGAAGGCCTTGGCGCGCGGCATGTCCTGCACATAGATCTCGAACCAGCCCACGGGGTTGTTCTTCATGCGGGTCTCCTTGCAATCGATCGGTGGAAGGGCTTTCACTATGCCCACACCGGGCCCCGGCGTACACTCCCCTCTGCTCCGGGGTGCCCCGGCCTGTGAAGGCCCGGCGCTGAGATGGCTGAAATGCCGAACCCGTGAACTTGATCCGGCTAGTACCGGCGAAAGAAGAGCGCAGCCGAGATGAGCGGCATGCCAGCCCACCGCCCCATGGCGGCACGGGAGCCCGGCATGAACTCCCGCCCGGCGGTCCTCCGGAGCACACAGCCCCCGTTGCTCGCCACCAGGAGACCGCCCCATGAACGCCCCCGACAAGTTCGCCCCCCTGCTCACGCTCACGCGCGAGCCCTTCCCCGCCTCCACCAAGGTCTTCGTGCCCGGCGCGCAGGCCGGCGTGCAGGTGCCCATGCGCGAGATCGCGCTCACCAACGGCGAGCGCGTGACGGTCTACGACACCTCGGGCCCCTACACCGACCCGACGGTGAGCATCGACGTGCGGAAGGGCCTGGCCCCCGTGCGCGCGGCCTGGATCGAGGCCCGCGGCGACACCGAGGCCTACAGCGGGCGCGAGCGCCAGGCGCTGGACGACGGCGTGAAGCACGAGGTACCGGATGCGCACGCGGCCGAGCGCATCGCCGCCCTGCGCAGCGAGGCCGCCGCGCTGCAGCGCACGCCGCGCCGCGCCAAGGCCGGCGCCAACGTCACCCAGATGCACTACGCGCGCCAAGGCATCGTAACCCCCGAGATGGAGTACATCGCCATCCGCGAGAACGGCAAGCGCGACTGGATGCGCGAGTACCTCGGCGACCCCGAGCGCGAGGCACGCCTGCGCGGCAACCCCATGGGCGCGCGCATCCCCGAGATCATCACGCCCGAGTTCGTGCGCGAAGAGGTCGCGCGCGGGCGCGCCATCATCCCGGCCAACATCAACCACCCCGAGCTCGAGCCGATGATCATCGGCCGCAACTTCGGCGTGAAGATCAACGCCAACATCGGCAACTCGGCCGTCACCTCCAGCATCGAGGAAGAGGTGGAGAAGCTCGTGTGGTCCATCCGCTGGGGCGGCGACACGGTGATGGACCTCTCGACCGGCAAGAACATCCACACCACGCGCGATTGGATCGTGCGCAACTCGCCCGTGCCCATCGGCACCGTGCCCATCTACCAGGCGCTGGAGAAGGTGGGCGGCGTGGCCGAGGACCTCAGCTGGGAGATCTTCCGCGACACCCTGATCGAGCAGGCCGAGCAGGGCATCGACTACTTCACTATCCACGCGGGCGTGCGCCTGCCCTTTATCCACCTCACGACCAAGCGGCGCACCGGCATCGTCTCGCGCGGCGGCTCCATCCTGGCCAAGTGGTGCATCACCCACCACAAGGAGAACTTCCTCTACACGCACTTCGAGGAAATCTGCGAAATCATGAAGGCCTACGACGTGAGCTTCTCGCTCGGCGACGGCCTGCGCCCTGGCAGCGGCGCCGACGCCAACGACGAGGCCCAGTTCGCTGAGCTGCGCACGCTGGGCGAGCTCACGCAGATCGCCTGGAAGCACGACGTGCAGACCATGATCGAAGGCCCCGGCCACGTGCCCATGCACCTGATCCAGGCCAACATGGACGAGCAGCTCAAGCACTGCCACGAGGCGCCCTTCTACACCCTGGGCCCGCTGACCATCGACATCGCGCCGGGCTACGACCACATCGCCTCGGCCATCGGCGCGGCCATGATCGGCTGGATGGGCACGGCCATGCTGTGCTACGTCACGCCCAAGGAGCACCTGGGCCTGCCCGACCGCGACGACGTGAAGCAGGGGATCATTGCCTACAAGATCGCCGCGCACGCGGCCGACATCGCCAAGGGCCACCCCGGCGCGCGCGCGCGCGACGACGCCATGAGCAAGGCGCGCTTCGAGTTCCGCTGGCGCGACCAGTTCGCGCTCGGCCTGGACCCGGACACCGCCGAGGCCTACCACGACGAAACCCTGCCCAAGGACTCGTCGAAGGAGGCGCACTTCTGTTCCATGTGCGGCCCCAAGTTCTGCTCGATGAAGATCACGCAGGACGTGCGCGACTACGCCGAGCAGAAAGGCCTGGCCGAGGCCGAGGCGTTGCAGCAGGGCATGGCCGAGAAGTCGGCCCAGTTCAAGGCCGCGGGCGGCGAGTTCTACGTGCCGCTCGACACGCTGAAGAAGGGCTGAGCATGGCGCGCATCGCGATCGCGGGCGCCGGGGTACTGGGCCGCCTGCTGGCCTGGCGGCTGGCGAGCGAAGGCCATTCGGTGAGCGTGTTCGACCCGGCCGACGGCCCCCAGCCGCCCACGCCGGGCCAGGTGGCGGCGGTGAACCCGCGGCCGCACGCGGCGGGCTTCACCGCCGCCGGCATGCTGAGCCCCTTGGCCGAACTCGACGGCGCCGAGCCCGCGGTGGCGCGCCTGGGCTGGCGCTCGCTGCCGCTGTGGCAGGCCATCGGCCGGCAGCTGGCCGAGGGCGGGGCGCCCGGGCTGGTGCGCACCGAGGGCAGCCTGCTGCTTGCGCACGGCAGCGACCGGGGCAACGCGCAGCGCACGCTGGCGCGCCTGAACGGCGTGCCCGAAGCGCCCGCGCCCCAGCCCCTGGACGCCGCCACGCTGCGCGCGCTGGAGCCCGCGCTGGCCAGCGGCCTGCTGGCCTGGCTGCTGCCCGGCGAAGGCCAGCTGCTGCCGCGCGAGACCCTGCTGGCCCTGGCCGAGCAGGCCGGCGGCGTGCAATGGCACTGGAACACCCTGGTCGACACCGTGGACGCGGGCCGCCTGCGCCTGATCGGCGGCGACACCGCCGCGGCCGAT
The DNA here is from genome assembly GCF_001777155.1 of Hydrogenophaga sp. PML113. Taxonomy (NCBI): domain Bacteria; kingdom Pseudomonadati; phylum Pseudomonadota; class Betaproteobacteria; order Burkholderiales; family Comamonadaceae; genus Hydrogenophaga; species Hydrogenophaga sp. PML113. The sequence continues at coordinate 284,459 of NZ_MIYM01000004.1, forward strand.
CTCGCCATCGACACGCGTGGCCTGGGTGCGCGGCCCGAGGTGCCGCTGCGCGGTGTGCGCGGCGAGGTGCTGTGGCTGCACGCCCCCGGCGTGCGCCTGCGGCGGCCCGTGCGCCTGCTGCACCCGCGCCACCGCGTCTACCTGGTGCCGCGCCCGGGCGACCGGATCGTGGTGGGCGCCAGCGAGATCGAGAGCGAGGACCGCTCGCCCGTCAGCCTGCGCAGCGCCGTCGAGCTGATGTCGGCCGCCCACAGCGTGCTGCCCGAGCTCGCCGAGGCCCGCATCGACCACCTGGAAACCAACCTGCGCCCCGCGCGCGCCGACCACCTGCCCAGCATCGAGCACAGGCCCGGGCTGCTGCGCATCAACGGCCTGTTCCGCCACGGCTGGATGGTCGCACCCGCGGTGGTGCAAGACGCCCTTGCCGCCGCGGGCTTGGCGAGCGAGGGACAATCCCCGCCATGACAGCCCCCCTTCCCACCGTGCGCCTGAACGGTCGCGAACTGCCCTGCCCGCCCGGCACGACTCTGCACAGCCTCCTGGAGCGCGAAGGCCTGCGCCCCGAACGCGTGGCCACCGCGCTCAACGCGCGCTTTGTGCCGCGCGCCGCGCGCGCCGACACCCCCCTGCAGGCTGGCGACGAGGTGAGCACCTTCGAAGCCATCGTCGGAGGCTGAGCGTGGACCTCCAGACGACACCTCTCATGGACCCTGCGCCCTGGGTCGCCTATGGCGAAACCCTTGCCACGCGACTGATGCTGGGCACCGCCGGCTACCCCTCGCCCACCGTGCTCCAGCAGGCCCTGCAGGCCAGCGGCGCGTCCGTCGTCACGCTGGGCCTGCGCCGCATGGCGGCCGCCGGTGGCGCCGAGGGCAACGCCTTCCTGGCCGAGCTGCTGCCGCCGCTGCGCGCGCGCGGCGTGCGCCTGCTGCCCAACACCGCCGGCTGCCGCAGCGCGCGCGAGGCCGTGGCCCTGGCGCACATGGCGCGCGAGTTGCTCGACACGCACTGGATCAAGCTGGAGGTGGTGGGCGACGAGCACACCCTGCAGCCCGATCCCTGGGGCACGGTCGAGGCCGCCGCCGAACTCGTGAAGGCCGGCTTCGCGGTCTTTCCGTACTGCACCGATGACCTCGTCACCTGCCAGCGCCTGCTGGACGCCGGCTGCGAGGTGCTGATGCCCTGGGGTGCGCCGATCGGCTCGGGCCAGGGTCTGCTCAACCCCTGGGCCTTGCGCACGCTGCGCGCGCGCCTGCCGGGCGTGCCCTTGGTGGTGGACGCCGGCATCGGCGCGCCCTCGCATGCGGCGCAGGCGCTGGAGCTGGGCTTCGACGCCGTGCTGCTGAACTCCGCCGTGGCGCACGCGCGCGAGCCCGTGGCCATGGCGCGCGCCTTCGGCGACGCGGTGCGCGCGGGCCGCCTGGCCTTCGAGGCCGGCGTCATGGCGCCGCAGGACATGGCTGTGGCGAGCACGCCCGTGAGCGGGCGGCCCATGCTGATCGGCTGAGCACCGCCCCCGATCGGCGACACTCCCGCGACCATGCAATCCCCCGCTCCCACCGAATCGCCCAGCGACGCCACCACCGACGCCGTACTGCGCCTCACCGCCCACGAGGCGGCCGCGCGCCTGGGCCTGCCCGCCGGCCGCCTGTCCGTTCCCGAACTCGCCCGCGCGCTGCGCGACCAGGGCGCCAGCGACGTGGTGATCACCGGCGACCCGCACGACTGGCTGGACACCCTGAACGCGCAGGGCTGGCTGACGCGCCCGCGCTCGGGCCCCACGGACCACGCCCTGCGCTTCAGCGCCGCGCTGGCGCAAGGCTGGGTCGCCGCCGACGCGGCCGTGCTCGCGCGCCTGCCCGACCGCGCCAGCTCGCTCGATCTGCCGGTGCTCTCCGTCGACGAGACCCCGGCGCGCTGGACGGCGCCGCTCTCGCACGTGCCCGCGCTGGGCGTTTACGCCATCGTGGACAGCGCCGAGCGCGTGCGCGCCTGCGCCGAGGCCGGCGCCGGCCTGATCCAGCTGCGGATCAAGGCGCGGCGCGACGACCCCGCGCTGGTGCCCGAACTGCGCGCCGCGCTGGACGCCGCGCGCGGCGCCGGCCGCGCCGCCCTGGTGGTGAACGACCACTGGCGCCTGGCGCTGTCGCTGAACGCGCCGGCCCTGCACCTGGGGCAGGAAGACTGGCTGGCGCTGCGGCACACCGAGCGCACCACCATCGCCACCGCACAGGCGCGCGGCCTGCAGCTGGGCATGAGCTCGCACAGCCTGTGGGAGCTGTGCCGCGCGCGCGGCGCCGGGGCCGACCTGATCGCCTGCGGCCCGGTCTGGCCCACGCTCACCAAGGACATGCCCTGGCACGCGCAGGGCCTGGACAACCTGGCCTGGTGGGTGCGCATGGCCGGACGGCCGGTGATCGCCATCGGCGGCATCCTGGACCCCGACCAGCTCGAACAATGCGCCACCACCGGCGCGGCCACGGTGTGCGTGGTGCGCGGCCTGGGCGAGGACCCGCGCGCCACGCTGCCGCGCTGGCAGCGCGCTTGGGAAGCGGGACACGCCGCGCCGCGCCGCCCCGCCCCGGCGTGGCCACATCCCACGCTGTCGCCCGAGTGCGCGTGAACGACGACGACCTGCCCCCGCTGACCCCCACACCGCCCGGCCTGTACCGCCACTACAAAGGCGGCTGGTACGAGGTGATCGACACCGTGCGCTGCAGCGAGACGCTGCAGCCGCTGGTGCTGTACCGCGCGCTCTACGGCGCGGGCCTGAAAGGCGGGGGCCTGTGGGTGCGGCCTTCGGCCATGTTCAATGAGACCGCTGTCTTCGAGGGCCGGGAGCAGAAGCGCTTCCGCCGCGTCCGCGCGGCCGAGCTCATGCCCGCCGACCGGGCCAGCGCGCAGGCGCTGATCGCGCACCTGCGCGGCCGCGCGCAGCGCCAGGGCGTCGACCTGGACAGCGCCCTGCGCGCCCCGCCACCCGAGCCCGGCACCTGCTGCGGCCGCGGCTGCCACGGCTGCGTGTGGGAGGGCTACTACCACGCCGTGCGCTACTGGGCCGACGACGCGCTGGAGCGGCTGGGCTGAGGCCGCCGGCCGCGTCAGAACAATTCCCGCTGCGCCGACAGCGCCGCCGGCTGGAAGCGCGACAGGTCCATGGCCTCGCGCTCGGTGGCGTAGCCCAGCCGCGCGCAGGCCTTGTGGAAGCGCTGGCGCAGCAGCTCGGCCCAGGGGCCGCTGCCCTTCATGCGGGTGGCGAAATCGCTGTCGTAGTCACGACCGCCGCGCATGTCCTGGATGCGCGCCATCACCCTCCCCGCGCGCTGCGGGCAGTGCTGCAGCAGCCACTGGCGGAAGATGGGCGCCAGCTCCCAGGGCAGGCGGATCACCTGGTAGAAGGCGCGCCGCGCGCCGGCCTCGCGCGCGGCCTCCAGCACCTGCTCCATGTCTTCGTTCAGGAAGGGAATCTGCGGCGACACGCTCACGCCCACGGGGATGCCGGCCTCGGCCAGGGTGCGGATGGTGCGCAGTCGCCGGTGCGGCGCGGCGGCGCGCGGCTCCAGGGCGCGCGCCAGCTTGGGGTCCAGCGTGGTGATGGTGACGTAGACCGCCGCCAGGCCCTGCTCGGCCAGCGGCGCGAGCAGGTCGATGTCGCGCTCCACCCCGCTGCCCTTGGTGACGATGCCCACCGGGTGGCGCGCGCGGGCCAGCACGTCCAGCGTGGCGCGCGTCAAGCGCAGCTCGCGTTCGATGGGCTGGTAGGCGTCGGTCACGGTGCCCAGGGCCACCATGCTGGGCTCGTAGGACGGGCGCTGCAGCTCGCGCGCCAGCACCTCGGCGAAACCACGCTTGGCGATGAGGCGGGTCTCGAAATCCAGCCCCGGCGAGAGGTTGAGGTAGCTGTGGCTGGGCCGCGCGTAGCAGTACACGCAGCCGTGCTCGCAGCCCCGGTAGGGGTTGAGGCCGTGCACGAAGCCGATGTCGGGCGAGGCGTTGGTGGTGATCGCGCTGCAGGCGTCCTCCCAGCTCACGCTGGTGGCGGGCGCGGCGTGTTCTTCGGCCTGCGCGGCGTCGAGCGTGCTCCAGCCGTCGTCGAAAGCGGCGCGCGCGGCGGACTCGAAACGGTGGGGCTGTCGGAAGGACACGCCTCGCCCTTTGAGGGCCGCCACGGGGATGTGGACCTCGGTCATGAGGGCCTCCAAAATACTGTACAAAACCACAGTATATGAAGCACCCAGCCGGCGCGCACGGCCGCCCGTCGTCGCCGCCAGGGCCACGAACTGGCCCGGTTCCCCGCGCGCCCCCCACTTGTGTGACTTATGCCCGTCGCCCAATGTGGGGGCACGCATCGGCCCCTCCTTATACTGACCAGGGTAAGCCAAAAGACGTCCAGCCCTCGCGCTGAGATCGCCCGTTCTTCCAGATTTCAAGAGGGACCCCGGTTGAGCCAATCGAACATCGGCGGCTTTCGCCTGGCCGGCGTGAGCACCTGCCTGCCGCCGACGGTGGTGGACAACCTCGACCCGGCCCTGGGCTTCGCCCCCGAGGACGTGCGCAAGGTGGTGGCCATGGCCGGCGTGCGCGAGCGCCGCGTGGTCACGCCCGGCCTCACCTCGGCCGATCTGTGTTTTCGCGCCGCCACGCGGCTGATGGAGCGCCTGGGCTGGGCGCCCGACACCGTGAGCGCGCTGATCTTCGTCACCCAGACGCCCGACCACTTCCTGCCCTCCACCAGTTGCCTGTTGCAGCAGCGACTGGGCCTGCCCGACAGCTGCGCCGCCTTCGACGTCGGTCTGGGCTGCTCGGGCTACCCCTATGGCCTGTACCTGGCGGCCGCCATGCTGCGCGGCGGCGGCCACCGGCGCGTGCTCATGCTGCACGGCGAAACGCCCAGCCGCTTCGTCAGCCCCGAGGACCAGGCCACCGTGCTGCTGTTCAGCGACGCCGGCTCGGCCACCGCGCTGGAACTCGACGACGACCCGGCCGCTGGCGGCCAGTTCGTGCTGCACACCGACGGCAGCGGCGCCGAAGGCCTGATCCTGCGCGGCGGCGCCTTCCGCGACCGCGAGCCGGCCGACCCGCGCCACCGCTTCCTGGAAATGGACGGCGCGGCCATCTTCAACTTCACCATCAAGCGCGTGCCCGCGCTGATCGCCGACACCCTGGCCTTCGCCGGCAAGGCGGTGGCCGACGTCGACGCCTTCGTCTTCCACCAGTCCAACCGCTTCATCATGAAACACCTGATGAAGAAGAGCGGCCTGCCGGACGAGCGCGTGCCGATGTCGATCGAGGACAGCGGCAACTGCGGCGGCCCGTCGGTGGCGGTGGCGCTCACGCGCCGGATCGCGCCGCCGCCGCCCGGGCAGCACCGGCTGTGGATGCTGCTGGGCTACGGCGTGGGCCTGTCCTGGGGCGCCGCCCTGGTGCGGGCCGATCACCGCACCCTGCTGCTGCACGACGACGGCGAAGGCCTGTGATCCACCCCAACCGCTCCGCATGACGCCCAGCACCCGCCCCACCATCACCCAGACCGAGGCCCTGGCCATGCTGGCCGAGTGCTTCAACGTGCCGCCCGAGAGCCTGCACCCGGACGTGGAACGCGAGTCCATCGAAGACTGGGACTCCATGGGCGCGCTGATGCTGATCGCCGAACTCGACGAGCGCTTCGGCATCGAGCTCACGGCCGAGGTTTCGCGCGAGATGACGCGCATCGGCCACGTGCTGGACTTCCTGCGCGAGCAGGGAGCGCTGCGTGCGGGCGACTGAACCGAGCCGCCCCGTGGCGCCGGCACCGGCGCCACGCGTGCCGGCGCACGACAAGCTCGGCCGCCTGGTGGCGCGCAGCCTGGGCCTGGACGAAGCCGCGCTGCGCGAGGGCCTGCGCCCGGCCACGCTGGACGACCTGCCCCAGCTCATCGCCCTGCGCCGCGAGCACCTGCTGCCCGGCCACGAATGGGACGACGACGCCTACCTGCGCTGGCGCTACCGCCTCGGGCGCGAGGGTGCGGGCTTCGGCGAGCTGTGGTGCCTGCACGCCCACGGCCGGGTCCTGGCCACCATCGGCGTGGAAGACCTGCCCATCGAACTGGACGGCCAGGCGCTCGCCGGCGCGCAGGTGATGGACCTGCTGGTGCGGCCGCAGGCGCAGGAGTCGGGCCTGGGCATCTGGCTCAACCAGGCCATGCTCGCGCGCCACGGCTTCACGCTCGCGGTGGGTGCCAACCAGAACTCGGCCGGCATCGTGCGCCGCCTCTTCGAGCCGCTACCGCCGCGCCTGACCTTCACCCACCCACTGGACCTGCAGCCCTTCGTTCAGCGCCGCTGGCCCGCGCTGGCCGCCACGCCACTGGCCATGCGCCTGGCCAACGCCGGCCTGGCCCTGCGGCGCCTGGCGCTGCGCCGCCACCGCCCGCGCGGCTTCACGCTGGAGAACACCCCGCGGCTCGACCCCGCGCTCAGCGCGCCGGTGGCGCGCGGGGCCGCCGGCGTGCACCTGCGCCACGGCGGCGCCTACCTGCAGCGCCGCCTGCTCGACAACCCGCGCCGGCCCCTGAGCCTGCGCGTGGCGCGACGCGGCGACGCCGTGGCCGGCCTCATCGCCTGGTCGGTGGAGACCGACGACCGCGGCCGGCCCGAGCTGCACCTGGTCGATTGGCACCACGACGGCGACGACACCCTGCTGGTGCTGCTGCACGAGGCCATCCGCGAGGCCGCCGCGCAGCGCTGCACCTGCGTGCGCCTGCTGCTGCAGGACGAGGCCTCGCGGCGCGTGGCCGCGCGCGCCGGCTTCCTGCCGTCCCAGGACGACGGGGGCCGCCCCTGCGGCGTGCAGTCGCGCGACCCCGAACTGGCCGCCCGGCTGGCCCGCGCGCCCTGGCGCCTGACCGACCTGCGCGACGACGCCGATGGCTTCTAGGAAGCCTGAGCGCCCCTTGCCGAGCGAGGCCTGAGCATGTGCGGCATCGCCGGTCTCTTCAGCCCCCGCCAGCCGCCCCGGCGCGAGGAACTCGCCGCCATGGCGCGCGCCCTGCACCACCGCGGCCCCGACGGCCAGGGCGTGTGGCACGACGGGCCGATCGGCCTGGCGCACGCGCGCCTGGCCATCATCGATCTTGACGGCGGCGCCCAGCCCATGGCCAGCGCGGACGGCCGGGTGCAACTGGTCTTCAACGGCGAAATCTTCAACTACATCGAACTGCGCGCCGAGCTGCGCGCCTTGGGCCGGCGCTTCCGCACCGACTCCGACACCGAGGTGCTGCTGCAGGCCTACCAGGCCTGGGGCGATGGCTTCCTGTCGCGCCTGAACGGCCAGTTCGCCATCGGCCTGTGGGACGCCGCGCGCCAGCGCCTGCTGCTGGCGCGCGACGGCGTGGGCATCCGCCCGCTGTTCTGGACGCGGATGGGCGAACGCCTGGCCTTCGCCTCCGAGGCCAAGGCCCTGTTCGCCCTGCCCGCCGTGCCGCGCGCGCTCGACCCGGCCGGCCTCGCCTCCAGCCTGGGCTGGTGGGCGCCACTGGCGCCGCACACGGCATTCGAAGGCATCCACTGCCTGCCGCCGGGCCACCGCCTGGTGGTGGACGCGGCCGGTGAGCGCCTCAGCCGCTGGTGGGACTGGGACTTCCCCGACAGCGACCCCTTCGCCCCCGTGGACGAGGACGCGCTGGCCGACCAGCTGCACGCCCTGCTGGTGGACGCCGTGCGACTGCAGCTGCGCGCCGACGTGCCCGTGGGCGCCTACCTCAGCGGCGGGCTGGACTCGTCCATCCTCACCACCATCATCCGCCGCCACACCGACACACCGCTGCGTTGCTTCTCGCTCACCTTCGACGAGGCCGAGTACGACGAGAGCGAGCACCAGCGCCTGATGGTGCGTCACCTGGACACGCGGCACAGCGCCATCGGCTGCGGCCGGGCGGACATCGCCGCCGCTTTCGCGCGCAGCGTGTGGCACGCCGAGACCCCGCTGGTGCGCACCGCCCCCGCCCCCATGCTGCGCCTGGCCGACAGCGTGCGCGCGGCCGGCTACAAGGTGGTGCTCACCGGCGAAGGCGCGGACGAGGTGTTCGGCGGCTACGACCTGTTCAAGGAAGCCAAGATCCGCCGCTTCGTTGCGCGACTGCCCGGCTCGGCGCGGCGCGCGCGCGCGGTGGAGCGGCTCTACCCCTGGATGGCGCGCTCGCCCGGCGGCGCCAACAACGTCCTCGCGCAGCGCTTCTTCACCGACAGCCGCGTGCCCGACGGCGACCCCGGCTTCGCCCACCAAACGCGCCTGGCCAGCACGCGCCGCGCCTGGGCCTTCTTCACGCCCGAGTGGCAGCACAGGCTCGCCGCGCACGAGCCCGCCGCGCAATGGCGCGCGCGCGTGCCCGAGGCCTTCGCCCGCTGGCAGCCGCTGGCGCGCGACCAGTACACCGAGGCGCACACGCTCATGAGCGGCTACCTGCTGGCCGCGCAGGGCGACCGCATGGCCATGGCGGCGTCCATCGAAGGCCGCTACCCCTTCTTGGACCCGCGCGTGATCGCCTTCGCCGCCGCCCTGCCGCCGCGCCTGAAAATGCGCGGCCTGCGCGAGAAGCTGCTGCTGCGCCAGGCCTTCGCGCGCGAGCTGCCACCCGCCATCGGCCAACGCACCAAGCAGCCCTACCGCTCGCCCGACAGCGCCAGCTTCTTCGACAACGGCCAGCCCCTGCCCTGGGTGCGCGAGCTGCTGAGCGAGGACAGCCTGCGCGAGGCCGGGCTGTTCGACGCCCCCGCCGTCGCGCGGCTCAGCGCCAAGTGCGCGGCCGGCCGCGCCATCGGCTTCGCCGACAACATGGCCTTCGTGGGTGTGCTGTCCACCCAACTGCTGCACCGGCAGTTCGTGCGCGCCGAGGCACCGGCGATGGAGCCGTCATGAGCATGGGCCCGTTTGTGCACAGCGCCTTCGAGGCGCGCGGCCGCGAACAGCCGGGCAAGACCGCCGTGGTGGTGGGCGAGCGGCGCCTGAGCTACGGCGAACTCGCGGCCATGGCCCAGGGCATCGCCGAGGCCTTGCAGATGGAGGGCCTGCGGCGCGGTGATCGCGTGGTGCTGCTGCTGGACAGCGGCGCCGAGTACGTGGCCGCCCTGCACGCGGTGTGGCGCCTGGGCGCGGTGGCGGTGCCGCTGGGCCCGCAGACCAAGGCGGCCAAGCTCGCCCACGTGCTGGCCGACACCGGCGCGCGCGCCCTGCTCACGCAGGCCACGCTGGCCACCGTGTGGACCGCCGCGCTCGCGCAGGCGCCCGGCACGCTGGTGTGGGCCCATGGCCCGGTACCCGCGGCCACGGCCACCCAGCCCTGGCCCCGGCCCGCCCCCATCCCCGCGCCCCTCGCCGGCCCCACCAGCCCTGGCGAGCTGGCCACCCTGATCTACACCTCAGGCACCACCGGGCAGCCCAAGGGCGTGATGCTCAGCCACGCCAACATGCTCGCGGCCTGGCGCGCGGTGCAAACCTACCTGCAGCTGCGGCCCGACGACGTCATCGGCCTGGCGCTGCCGCCCAGCTTCAGCTACGGCCTGTACCACGTGGTGATGGGACTGGGGCTGGGCGCCACGCTGGTGCTGGAAAACAGCGCCGCCTTTCCCGCCAGGCTGCTGGAGCGCCTCGCGGCCGAGCGCGTGAGCGTTTTCCCTGGCGTGCCCATGCTGTGGGCCAGCCTGCTGGCGCTGGACCTGGGCGCGCACGACCTGTCCGCCCTGCGCCTCATCACCAACGCCGCCGCCGCCTTGCCGGCCGCGCACACCGCGCAGCTGCGCCAGCGCCTGCCCCGGGCGCGCCTGCTGCTCATGTATGGGCTGACCGAGTGCATGCGCGCGAGCTACCTGCCGCACGACGAGGTGGACATCCGTCCCGACAGCGTGGGCCGCGGCCTGCCCTTCCAGGCCCACTGGCTGATCGACGAGCATGGCCAGCGCCTGCCCGACGGCGGCCTCGGCGCCACCGGCGAGCTGGTGGTGAGCGGCCCGCACGTGAGCCCCGGCTACTGGAACGCGCCGCCCGGCCAGACCGGCCGCATCACCCCGGGCCCACGCCCCGGCGAACACACCCTGCGCACCGGCGACGTCTTCCGCTGCGACGCGCACGGCTGGCTCTACTGCGTGGGCCGTACCGACGACATGTTCAAGTCGCGCGGCGAGAAGGTCTACCCGCTGGAAGTGGAGCACGCCATCTGCGAGCTGCCCGGCGTGCTGGAGGCCGCCGTCGCCCCCATGCCCGACGAACGCCTGGGCCTGGCCGTGAAGGCCCACGTGCGGCTGCAACCCGGCGCCACGCTGAGCGAGCGCGAGGTCATCCGCCACTGCCAGGCCCGCCTGGAAAGCTGGATGGCGCCCAAGGCCGTGGCCTTCGTCGACCAGCTGCCCCAGACCGAGTCCGGCAAGCTGCGCCGGCGCGACCTGGCCTGAGCCCTTTTCCTTGACTCCCCAACGAGCACACCACCATGAGCACCATCAAAGCCGAGGTCCGGCGCTACATCGAAGAGAACCTGCTGCTGGGCGCGGGCGCCGTCTCGCCGGGCGACGACGAGTCCTTCCTGGAGCACCAGGTGCTCGACTCCACGGGCTTCCTCGAACTCGTGGCGCACCTGGAGGCGACCTATGGCATCACGATCGGCGACGAGGAAATGGTGCCGGAGAACCTCGATTCGCTGAACGCGATCGAGGCATTCGTGCGCAGCAAGCAGGAGGCCGCGGCATGAGCGCCGCACCGCTGGGCCCGCACAGCCTGCAACTCGACTGCGCGGCCGAACTCGCGCGCATCGGCGAATGGATTCCACGCGTGCTGACGCAGAAGCTGCGCCGCCGCGGCCTGGTGGTGGCCATCAGTGGCGGCATCGACAGCTCGGTCTGCGCCGCGCTGAGCGTGCGCGCCGTGGGCGCGGACAAGGTCTTTGGCCTGTTGCTGCCCGAGCGCGACTCCAGCGGCTTCAGCAGCGAGCGCGGCCGCTTGCTGGCCGAGCACCTGGGCATTCGGTACCAGGTGCACGACATCGCGCCCGCGCTGGAGGCCCTGGGCTGCTACCAGCAGCGCGACGAGGCCATCCGCCGCGTGGTGCCGGCCTACGGCGAGGGCTGGAAGAACAAGATCGTGCTCGCGGGCGGCCTGGAGGGTGGCATCAACTTCTTCAAGCTGGTGGTGCAGTCGCCCGACGGCCAGCAGCAGAGCGTGCGCCTGCCCCCGCGCGAGTACCTGCAGATCGTGGCGGCCACCAACTTCAAGCAGCGCGTGCGCAAGACCATGGAGTACTTCCACGCCGACCGCCTGAACTACGCCGTGGTGGGCACGCCCAACCGGCTGGAATACGACCAGGGCTTCTTCGTGAAGAACGGCGACGGCTCCGCCGACCTCAAGCCCATTGCCCACCTCTACAAGACCCAGGTCTACGCCATGGCGCGCCACCTCGGCCTGCCCGAGGCGATCTGCGCCGCCGTGCCCACCACCGACACCTACACCCTGCCGCAGGGCCAGGACGAGTTCTACTTCGCCCTGCCCTACGCACAGATGGACCTGGCGCTGTGGGCGCTGGAGCATGGGCACACGGCCGACGAGCTGGCCAGCGCCCTGGGCATGACACCCGCGCAGGCGCAGCGCGTCTACGACGACATCCGCGCCAAACGGCGGGCCACCGAGTACCTCACCGCGGCGCCGGCGCTCATGCCCGCTTGAGGCCGGGGCGCCCGGCGACGCCACCGCCGGGCGTTGGCGGGCGGGTTCGCCGGGTTACATTGGCGCCCTCGCATCACGAGCACCAGGAGGCCACCATGCCCAAAGGCGAACAGCGCAGCAACAAGATGGTCAAGAAGCCGAAGAAGGACACCAGCCCGCCGCAGGAAGCCTCGGCCGGGGCCTCGCTGTCCCCCCGCCCCACCCCACCCGTCACGGCGGTGATGCCCAAGGGCAAGATGAAGAACAAATAGCCGGTCGGCACCGGCCACGGCCCGGCCGGCCGCGCTTGCATGGACATCAAGCTCATCGAAGATCTGGCCGCGCTGGAACGCTGCGCGAGCTTCGTGAAGGCGGCCGAGGCCCGCCACGTCACCCACCCGGCGTTCGGGCGGCGCATCCGCGCACTGGAAGACTGGGCGGGCGTGCCCCTGGTGGCCAGCACGCGGGCCCCCGTTCGCCTGACCCCCGAGGGACAGGCCCTGCTCACGCAAAGCGCGCCGCTGCTCGCTGGCCTGCGGCAGCTGCGCACGCAATGGGGCGCGCGCGACCGCGCCGACGGGCAAGGGACCGGCCTGCTGCGCGTGGGCACCGGCCGCACATTGGCGCGCACCCTGGTGGCCGACTGGCTGGGCCGGCTGCGGGGCACCATCCGCGGCGCCCGGGTGCAGCTGCGCACGCAAGCCATGGAAGAGATCTGCGCCACCTTCGAGCGCGGCGAGGTCGATCTGCTGATCTGCTACGAACACCCGGCGCTGTCCTACGGCCTCACGGGGCAGCGCTTTCGCCACATCACCCTGGCCACGGACCGCCTGCTGCCGGTGGCGCGCGTCGACGCCTCGGGCCGCCCGCGCCACGACCTGTTCGATGCCACCTGGATCGGCTACGCGCCCAGCCTCACCCTGGGCCGCCTGCTGGAGGACCACCTGGAGGCCACCCGCAGCGGGCAGCAATCGCCACCCACCATCGTGTGCGACTCCGCCGACGCGGTGCTGGAGTTGGCCATCAAGGGCCTGGGCATGGCCTGGCTGCCCCATTCGCTGGCCGCGTCCGCGGTGCGCGCCGGACTGCTGAAGGTGCTGGGCGGCCGTGGGGACCAGATCCACTTCGAGGTCCGCCTGTACCGGCACCGCGCCCGGCAATCGGATCTGATCGAAGCCGCCTGGGAGCACAGCAATCGCTAGTCGGCACGCATCGGTGCCGATCCGGCACCTTGCCCCCCGGCGAGCCACCTAGAGTCCGCTTCACCGCTGCGCCGTCGCAGCCAACCAGGAGCGCCGATGAAGTCCCCACTGATCCGCCGCCGTGAGGTTCTGCTTCTCACGGGCGCCGCCGCCACCCTCGGGTGCGCGCCGGCGTTGGCCCAGAGCAACCACTACCCGAACCGCCCGATCACCCTGGTGGTGGGCTACCCCCCAGGTGGCAGCACCGACCTCACGGCGCGCGTGCTGGCAGAACAGCTGGCCCGCTCGCTGGGGCAGCCGGTCGTGGTCGAAAACGTGGGCGGGGCCGGTGGCGCACTGGGCGCCCAGCGGGTGGCGCAGGCCACGGCGGACGGGCACACCCTGCTGCTGGGCAGCAACAACGAGATGGCCATCGCCGGGTTGATCAATCCCGCGCTGCGCTACGACCCCGTCAAGCAGTTCACGCCGGTGGGCATGGTCGCCTCGCAGCCCATGGTGCTGGTGGCCAGCCCCAGCGCCGGCATGCCCAACATCGCCGGCTTCATCGAACGCGTGAAGCAGAACCCGGGCAAGTTCAGCTACGGCTCCGCGGGTGTCGGCACCGCCCTCAACCTGGCGGGCGAAATGGTCAAGCAGGCCGCCGGGCTGTTCATCGTTCACATCCCTTACCGCGGCGTGGGTCCGCTGACGACCGATCTGATCGGCGGCCAGGTGGAGCTGGGCGTGTACGTGCTGTCCAGCGGCCTGCCCCAGATCAAGGCGGGCAAGGTGGTGCCGCTGGGCGTGACCGAGCGCGAGCGTTCGCCCGTGGCGCCCGACATTCCCGCGCTGGCCGAGACGCCCAGCCTGCGCCATGTGGACATCGGCACCTGGTTCGGCCTGTGGGGGCCCGCGGGCCTGCCGGCGCCCGTCGCGCAGCGGCTGCGCGGCGCCCTGACCGAGTCGCTCAAGGTGCCCTCCCTGGTGGAAAAGCTGACGGCTTCGGGGGCGACCATTGCCCCGGCCAGCGCGGTATTGGCCGACTTCCAGGCGGCCGAAATCGCCAAGTACCGCCGCATCGTCGACCACGCCGGCATCCGCGTGTGATGCCGCCGCCGTTCGAGATTTCTCCGCCCGACATGGGCCCCTGGCTGGCCGGCAACACCGGCACGCCCGGCGTGTGGCAGTGGACGGCCAGCGAACCCGGTCGCCGCGTGATGGTGAGCGCGCTCGTCCACGGTAACGAGCTGTGCGGTGCCTGGGCGGTGCGCGATCTGCTGGCCAGCGGTTTGAGGCCGCGCCGCGGAACGCTCACCGTGGTACTGGCCAACCTGGAAGCCTTCGCGCGCTTCAACCCGCAAAGGCCCCATGTTTCGCGCTGCGTGCACACCGACATGAACCGCCTGTGGGGGGACATGCCCTGGCGCCGCGACGGCACCGAGCTGGCGTCCGAGCACCGGCGGGTGCTGGAACTGCAACCCCATGTGGAGGCCAGCGATTGGCTGCTGGATCTGCACTCCATGCACGAACCGGGCCCGCCGCTCGCACTCACCGGGCCGCTGGCGCACCACGCCAGCCAGGCGGCCGCCCTGGGACTGGGCGCCCTGCGGGTGGCCGATCCCGGTCACAAGGCGGGCGTTCGTCTGCGCGACCATGGCCGCTTCGGCAGGGCCGACGCGCCGGATGCCTTCGCCTTGCTGGTGGAATGCGGCTACCACGGCGCGCGGGCATCGGTGGCCGTCGCCCGCGACGCGCTGGCGCGCTTTCTCGATCTGAGTGGCGTGGTGGACGCGCCGGACATACCAGCCGACTGGCGCCAGCCCCATGCCCATGGCAGCGGCCCATTGCTGGTGGTCACCGACGCCGTGACCGTGGCGCCCCACGCCGTGCCGGCGTTCACGCAGCCCTGGAAAAGCGGCGACCGGATCGCCAAGGCGGGCACCCTGATCGGGTGGAACGCGGCGCTGCCGGTCATCACGCCATACGACGATTGCGTGCTGGTGATGCCCACGCTGCTGCACGCGCGGCCCGGCGCCACGCTGGTCCGCTTCGCCCGCGCCACGCCCTAGGCGTGTTGGCCCGCCGGCAGCACCAGCAGCGCCCGGAAATCGTTCACGTTGGTGTGCGTGGGCCCGGTGATCACCAGGTCACCCAGCGGCTCGAAGAAGCCGTAGGCGTCGTTGCGCTCCAGGTGCTGGCCCACCTTCAGGCCTTGGGCCGCCGCGCGCGCCAGGGTCTCGGGCGTGACCAGCGCGCCCGCGTTGTCCTCGATGCCGTCGATGCCGTCGGTGTCGGCCGCGATGGCCCACACGTTCGCCTGACCGCCCAGGGCCTGGGCCAGGCCCAGGCAGAACTCGCCCGCGCGCCCGCCGCGCCCTCTGGGTTGGCCCTCGGCGCGCGGGCGCACGGTGACCGTGGTCTCGCCACCGCTGAGCAGCACGCAAGGCGCCTGGAACGCGCTGCGGCCCAGGGCCACCGAGCGCGCCAGCGCTGCGTGCACCTTGCCCACCTCGCGCGATTCGCCTTCGATCTCGTCGCTGAGGATGTGCGCGGCCAGCCCCAGCGCGCGCGCGGCCTCGGCCGCGGCCTCCAGGCTTTGCTGCGGCGTGGCGATCAGGCGCGTGTCGTGGCCAGCCAGGCGCGCATCGCCGGGCTTGGGCGTTTCCAGCGCGCCCGATTCGAGCGCGGCGCGCACGGGAGCCGGCACGGCGATGCGGTAGCGGTCCAGGATGGCGAGCGCGTCGGCGCAGGTGCTGGCGTCGGCCACGGTGGGGCCACTGGCGATCACGCTCACGTCGTCGCCGGGCACGTCGCTGATGGTGAGCGTGACCACCTGCGCGGGCGCGCAGGCCGCCGCCAGCCGCCCGCCCTTGATGCGCGAGAGGTGCTTGCGCACGGTGTTCATTTCGCCGATGTGCGCGCCGCTGTCCAGCAGCTCACGGTTGATGCGCTGCTTGTCCTGCAAGGTAAGGCCTTCGCAGGGCAGCGTGAGCAGGGCCGAGCCGCCGCCCGAGATGAGGCACAGCACCAGGTCGTCGGCCGTGAGACCTTGCACGAGTTGCAGGATGCGCTGCGCGGCCGTCAGGCCGGCGGTGTCTGGCACGGGGTGCGAGGCCTCCACCACCTCGATGCGCTCGCGCAGCCCCTCCGGGCGCGGCGGCGTGTGGTGGTAGCGCGTGACCACCAGGCCCGACAGCGGCGCCTCGGCCGGCCACAACGCCTCCACCGCCTGGGCCATGGCGCCGCCGGCCTTGCCCGCGCCGATGACCACCGTGCGGCCCTTGGGCGGCGGCGGCAGGAAGGCGGCGGTGTTGTGCAGCGGCAGCGCGCGGCGCACAGCGGCGTCGTACAGGTGGCGCAGCAGGGCGCGGGGGTCTTGGGTGGCGAAGTTCATGTCGGGCGGGGCTGGGTGGGGGTATCGCGGCCAGCCGGCATTGTCCACAAGGCCGCGAGGGCCGCGGGAGAGCGGCGTGCGTCAGGGGCCCGGCCCTGACACCCGCTACCCAACAAGACCTGGACAGGGACGCGCCTCAGGCCGCGCCGGGCCAGCGCAGCGGCCGTTCTTCGAACTCGGTGCTCAGCACCACCGTGCTGGTGGTGCGCGCCACGCCCGGGATGGCCTTGATGGCGTAGAGCACGTCTTCCAGCGCGCGCGCGTGCGTGGTACGCAGCTTGGCCATGAAGTCGTACTCGCCCGCCACGCTGTGCAGCTCCAACACCTCGGGCAGCTCGCGCAGGCGCGGCGCGATCTCGCGGCAGTGCACGCCGCCGTCGTTGCGGATGGCGACGAAGGCGGTGAAGTGCAGTCCCACGCGCTCCGGGTCTACGCGCAGCGAAAAGCGCTCGATCACGCCGCGCTCGACCATCTTCTTCACCCGCTCGTGCACGGCCGCCGTGGACAGGCCCACCTCGGCCGCCACGTCGGCATAGGAACGGCGGCTGTCAGCGCTCAGCGCCGTAAGAATTCCGGCGTCGATGTCGTCGAGCTGAATATTTGCTTGCATGCGCGCCCAGTTCTGATAAAAATACGGACCCTCGGCCAATCGCCGGAAATCTTACGACACAGGTGGCCGCATGCCGTCCATTTTCAACCGATTCGGGGCGAACAACGCCTCCTGGCGCCTTGCCCTGGCGCTGCTGATCGTCTACCTCGTCTGGGGCACCACCTATTTCGCGCTGGCGGTGGCCATGCAGACGCTGCCGCCGGTGCTCATGAATGGGGCCCGCTTCATCGCGGCCGGTCTGGCCATGCTGGCCATCGCGCGCTGGCAGGGCCTGGCCTGGCCCACGGCGGCGCAGTGGCGCGCCAGCGCGCTCATCGGCGGGCTGATGGCCTTCGCCGCCATGGCCCTGGTGGTGCTGGCCCAGCAGGCCGGGATCGGCTCCGGCCTGATGGCCACGGTGGTGACCACCATGCCCATGTGGCTGGCGCTGTGGACGCGCTGGGGCGGCGAGCGCGTGCCGCTGACCAGCTGGCTGGGCCTGGTGCTGGGCGCGGCGGGCGCCGCGTTGCTGGCGCTGGAGGGCGACTTCTCCACCACCCTGCTGGGCACGCTGTGCGCCTTCGGTGCGCCGCTGGCCTGGAGCCTGGGCTCCTATGCCTCGCGCAAGCTCGCGCTGCCGCCGCCGGCCATGGCCTCGGCCGCGCAGTGGCTGCTGGGCGGTCTGCTGTGCACGCTGGCCGCGCTGCTGTTCGAGCCCGGCGCGCGCGGCTTCCAATGGGCGCAGGTGTCGCTGGCCTCGGCCCTGGCCTGGCTCTACCTGGTGGTGATGGGCACCATGGTCACGCTCAACGCCTACCTGTGGCTGCTGAAGAACACCAGCGCCGCGCTGGCGGGCAGCTACTCCTTCGTGAACCCGGTGGTGGCCCTGGCGGTGGGCGTGGGCTTCGGCGGCGAGCGGCTCACGGGCTGGGTGTTCGTGGCCCTGCCCCTGATCGGCGCGGCGCTGGCGCTGATCCTCTACGGCCGACCGGTGGTGGACGCCGCCGGCGCGCTGTGGCGGCGGCTCGCGCCGTCTCAGGCCAGGACCTGAAGCAACCAGCGGTTGAGGTCGCCCACCTCCTCGGGGCACACGCTGTGGCCCATGGGGTAGCTGTGCCATTGCACCGGGTAGCCCAGCGCCAGCAGGGCGTCGCGCGAGGCCTCGCCACGCGCGGGCGCCACGATCTCGTCCGCATCGCCGTGCGCCATGAAGATGGGCAGGCCGGCGTGGGCCGCGCTGCGCTCGGCCGCCGTGCGATCGGGCAGCGGCAGGTAGCCCGAGAGCGCCACCAGCCCGGCCAGGCGTTGCGGCGCGCGCAGGCCGGTGAGCAGCGCCATGGCGCAGCCCTGCGAGAACCCCATCAGCACGATGCGCGAGGCCGGCACGCCCTTGCCGATCTCGCGGTCGATGAGCGCCTGCACCTGCGCCTGGGAGGCGCGCAGGCCGGCCTCGTCCTCGCGGCGCGGCAGGCCGGGGTCGGCCGGCGGCGGATAGATGTCGTACCAGGCGCGCATGGCGTAGCCGCCGTTCAGCGTGACGGGCCGCACCGGCGCGCTGGGGAAGACGAAGCGCACCGGGCCGATGGCCGACAGGTCCAGCATCTGCGCCACGGGCACGAAGTCGTTGCCATCGGCACCGAGGCCATGCAGCACGATGAGGCTGGCGGCGGTGGGCGCGTCGGGCGCGCCCGAGCGGCCTTCGAGCAGCTCGAGTTCGAGGGGGGTGTCGTTCATGGGATGGCAGCATAGCCGCGCGCCCACCACAATGCCCCGGATGACCCCCGACACCCTGCTGCACCACTTCGACACCGGCCAGCCCTGG
Organism: Hydrogenophaga sp. PML113; assembly: GCF_001777155.1. NCBI lineage: Bacteria > Pseudomonadati > Pseudomonadota > Betaproteobacteria > Burkholderiales > Comamonadaceae > Hydrogenophaga > Hydrogenophaga sp. PML113. Next base: position 303,110 of record NZ_MIYM01000004.1, read on the forward strand.
GCCGCGCGCCTGAGCACCCGCCCCGGCTACGGCCTGGACACCGCCTACGCCGACGCCCTGGCCGTGCGCGCGCTGCGCGTGGCGCGCGGCGAGCGCCCCCTGGGCTACAAGGTGGGCTTCACCAACCGCGGCATCTGGCCGGTCTACAACGTCTACGCCCCCATCTGGGGCAGCGTGTACGACAGCACCGTGGTGTTCTGCGACGGCGAGGGCCGGCTCGACCTGTCGCACACCTGCGAGCCGCGCATCGAGCCCGAGGCGGTGTTCGGCTTTCGCTCGGCGCCCGCCGCCGAGGCCTCCATCGGCGATCTTTTCGACGCCCTGGACTGGGTTGCGCCGGGCTTCGAGATCGTGCAGTCGCACCTGGCGGGCTGGAAGTTCGAGGCCCCCGACACCGTGGCCGACGGCGGCCTGCACGCGCGCCTGCTGGTGGGCCGGCGGATGCCGGTGCGCGAGATCGCGGCCGACGCCGCCGGCCTGGACGCCGCCCTGGCCGGCGCGGGCGTGGTGCTGGCGCGCGACGGCCAGGCGCTGGACCGGGGCACGGGCGCGGCCGTGCTCGACGGCCCCGTGCAGGCCCTGTGGCATTTCGTGCAGGCGCAGCGCGCCTGCCCCGGCGCGCCAGCGCTGCGTGCGGGCGACATCGTCACCACCGGCACCTGGACCGACGCCTGGCCCGTGGCCCCGGGCCAGACCTGGCACGGTGCCTTCGACGCGCCGCTGTCGCCGCTGAGCCTGCGGCTGGAGTGAGCTCTCCAATCCAGGGGGACACGGGGAAAACCCACTGAGGAAATCGCGCACCGATCGCTAGGCTGGCCGGGTTTCAGACATCAAGGAGACCCGTCCATGAGCGAGAAGATCGCGCCCGCGCTGCTGGCCCTGCAACGCCTGTACGACTGGGAGGCCAAGGCGCCCACGCGCGTGGCCCTCACGCAGCCCATGGGCGGCGGCGTGGTGCACGATTTCACCTGGGCCCAGGTGGCCGACCAGGTGCGCCGCATGGCCGCCCACCTGCAGGCCCAGGGCTGGGAACCCGGCAGCAAGGTCGCCATCCTGTCCAAGAACTGCGCCTGGTGGATGATGAGCGACCTGGCGATCTGGATGGCCGGCCACGTATCGGTGCCGCTGTACCCCACGCTCGCGCCCGAGACCATCCGCCAGATCCTCACGCACAGCGAGTCCAAGGCCCTGTTCGTGGGCAAGCTCGACGGCTGGGACGGCATGAAGCCCGGCGTGCCCGCCGGCCTGCCCTGCATCAGCTACCCGCTGTCGCCGGTGGACGCGATCCAGGACTACGACGGCTGGGACGCCATCTGCGCGCGCACCGAGCCGCTCCAGGGCCAGCCCGTGCGCGCCGAGGACGATCTCGCCACGCTGATCTACACCTCGGGCACCACCGGCCTGCCCAAGGGCGTGATGCACAGCTTCGGCAACTTCGCCTGGGCCATCGACCGCGGCCTGCAGCGCATCCCGCTCACGGCCAAGGACCGCATGCTGAGCTACCTGCCGTTGGCCCACGTGGTGGAGCGCATGCTGGTCGAGCACGGCTGGCTGCGCACGGGCATGCACGTGTTCTTCGCCGAATCGCTGGACACCTTCGCGGCCGACCTGCAGCGCGCGCGGCCCACGGTGTTCTTCTCGGTCCCGCGCCTGTGGGTCAAGTTCCAGCAGGGCATCCACGCCAAGATGCCGCCGGCCAAGCTGGAGCGGCTGCTGCGCATCCCCTTGCTGGGTGGCATCGTGCGCCGCAAGATCCAGAAGGCCCTGGGCCTGGACCAGTGCCAGTTCGCCGCCGGCGGCGCCGCGCCCATGCCGCCCGCGCTGCTGCAGTGGTACGCCCAGCTGGGCATCCCCATCAACGAGGGCTACGGCATGACCGAGAACCTCGCGCTCTCGCACATCACCGAGCCGGGCAAGAACCAGCGAGGCACCGTGGGCCCCCCCTACCCCGGCGTGGAGCAGCGCCTGGACCCGCAGACCGGTGAAATCCAGATGCGCAGCCAGGCGCTGATGCAGGGCTACTACAAGGAACCCGAGAAGAGCCGCGAGGCCTTCACCGAGGACGGCTGGCTGCGGACCGGCGACAAGGGCAGCATCGACGCCGCCGGCCTGCTGAGCATCACCGGCCGCGTGAAGGACCTGTTCAAGACGGGCAAGGGCAAGTACGTGGCGCCCGCGCCCATCGAGGACAAGCTGGTGATGCACGAGGCGGTGGAGGCCTGCGTGGTGACGGGCGCCAACCTGGGACAGCCCCTGGGCATCTGCATGCTCAGCCCCGAGGCCGCCGCGAAGACGAGGAACGCCGACGAGCGCGCCGCGCTGGAGCGCTCACTGGCCGAGCACCGGGCGGCCATCAACGCCACCCTGGACCCGCACGAGCAGATGCAATGCCTGGTGGTGGTGTCCACCCCCTGGACGGTGGACAACGACATGATCACGCCGACCTTCAAGGTCAAGCGCAACCGCATCGAGGACGTGTACGCCCGCCACTACGAGAAGTGGGAGGTCACCGGCAAGCCGGTGATCTGGGCCGACTGAAAGAACACCCCCGCCGCGCCGCGCGCCCCACGGGCTGGCAGCGCCGCGTCTTGCGGCCCCGCTAACATCCGGCCATGCACATCCTGCTCACCGGCGCCGCCGGCTTCATCGGCATGCACACCGCGCTGCGGCTGCTCGCGCGCGGCGACACCGTCACCGGCATCGACAACCTGAACGACTACTACGACCCGGCGCTCAAGCAGGCCCGGCTGGAGCGGCTGCGCCCGCACGCCCCGTTCCGCTTCGAGCGCCTGGACCTGGCCGACCGCGCCGGCATGGAGGCGCTGTTCGCGCGCCAGCGCTTCGACGCCGTGGTGCACCTCGCCGCGCAGGCCGGCGTGCGCTACTCCATCACGAATCCGCACGCCTACCTGGAGAGCAACCTCACCGGCTTCGGCCACGTGCTCGAAGGCTGCCGCGCGCAAGGCCTGGGCCACCTGGTCTACGCCTCCAGCTCCAGCGTCTACGGCGGCAACACCAAGATGCCGTTCGAGGAAAGCGACCCGGTCGACCACCCCGTGAGTCTGTACGCCGCCACCAAGAAGGCCAACGAGCTGATGGCGCACACCTACAGCCACCTCTACCGTCTTCCCGCCACCGGCCTGCGCTTCTTCACGGTGTACGGGCCCTGGGGCCGGCCCGACATGGCCTACTTCTCCTTCACCAAGGCCGTGCTCGAAGGCCGCACCATCGACGTCTTCAACCACGGCGACATGAAGCGCGACTTCACCTGGATCGACGACATCGTCGAGGGCCTGCTGCGCGTGCTCGACAAGCCCGCCACGCCCGAGACCGAGGGTGGCGCGCCGCACCGCGTGTTCAACATCGGCAACCACGACCCGGTGCAGCTGATGGAGTTCATCGCCTGCATCGAGCGCGCCACCGGCCGCGAGGCCAGCAAGCGGCTGCTGCCCATGCAGCCCGGCGACGTGCCCGCCACCTACGCGAGCACCAAGGCCCTGAACGACTGGGTGGGCTTCGCCCCGGCCACGCCGCTGGCCGAGGGCATCGAGCGCTTCGTGCGCTGGTACCGCGACTACTACAAGGTCTGAGGCCGTGCCTCGGGCGCCAGCCCCGCCAGGCGCTCGATCACGCGCGGCGCCGCGCGCTCGCACAGGACCATCACGTTCTCGAAACCTTGCAGGGGGCCGTAGTAGGGGTCGGGAACCTCTTCGAACCCCAGACCCGCGTAATCCAGGAACAGGTGCAGCTTGTGCGCCTGCGGCGGCGGGCAGCGGCGCCGCAGCTGCGCAAGGTTGCCCTCGTCCATGGCGAGGATGGCGTCGAAGCGCTCGAAATCCTCGGGCCGCACGGCGCGCGCCCGCTCGGCGTCGATGGCCGCGTAGCCGCGCGCGCGCGCCAGCTTGACTGCGCGGCTGTCGGCGCGCTCACCCGTGTGGCCGCCGTACACGCCCGCCGAGTCCACCGCGACGCGCCCTTGCAGGCCGCGGCGTTGCACCTCAGCCTGCAACACCGCGCTGGCCATGGGCGAGCGGCAGATATTGCCCATGCAGACCACCAGTACCTGTTGCATGGGCCCGAGCATAACGAGGCGCGGGCCGCGCCCCTTCACTGGCCGGTTCGCCCGCCCCCGCCGGACCGCGCTCAGCGCGGTCCGGCGCTGCCCAGCGCGCGGCACTCGGGCGTGCCGTTGGCCTGGCGCAGGTAGGCGATGAGGTCGGCGCGCTCGCGCGGATCGGCCACGCCGTCGTAGGTCATGCTGCTGCCCGGCACCACCTGAAGGGGGCGGGCCAGGAAGCGGTCCAGCGTCTTCTCGTCCCACCTGAGGCGCGCATCCTTCATGGCCTGCGAATAGGCAAAACCGGGCACGCTGCCCGCGCGCCGGCCGAGCAGGCCGCAGTGACGTGGACCCACGCGGTCCTGGGCCAGCGCATGGCAGGCCAGACAACGGTTGTAGACCTGCGCGCCGCGCTGCGCGGACGGCCCCTCGGCCCAGGCGACGCCCAGCGCGGCCAGCGCCAATGCCCCGACCAGTCCCAGCCGCACACCGTTCACTGGACGGCCCTGCATGCGGCGCGCGGCGGGGGCCGTGTGCCTGGGGAACGGCCCGGCGGCGCTCATGACACGAAGGCCGAGGGCACCGGCGTCTCGCCCAGGGCCTGGCGCAGCACGGCCCAGTGCATGGCCTCGTCGCCCAGGATGCTGGCCGCGGCCTTGGACAGGTCGCGGTTGCCGAACAGCGGCACGGCACCCAGGTAGGCGCTCACGGCGCCCTGCTCCAGCCGCGCCGCGAAGCGCAGCACATCGGCCTGCGACTTCAACTGCTCCACGGGAAAGCCGTAGGCGGCCTTGGCGGCCACGGGCTTGCCGCCCAGCTTCTCCACCGTCTTGGCCAGTACCTCGGCGTGCTCCTTGTGGTGCGCCTGGAAGCTCAACGCCAGGTCGAGCGCGGTTTTTTGCAGCAGCTGGCTCTCGGCGCCCAGCTGGTAGGCCGCGATGGCCTCGAGCTCGGCGCCCAAGGCGGTGTTGAGGATTTGCACGTCCTGCGGCGCGGCGGCGCCGGCCTGCGCCGCGAGCGCGTCGCGGCCGGCGAGCAGCGCGACGGTGGTGCCGGAGAGGATGAGGCCGGACTGGCCGAGGAAGCGGCGGCGGGCCGCGGCGGGGTGGGGCATCTGCAGGAAAGACATGGGGGTCTCCATCGGGGGTTGGGGTCACGATCGACCCTTTGCCCATTGGATGGAGCGCTTTTGCGCCCCGTTCCCGCGCGGCGCGGGAACGGGGAGGCGGCCTCAGCTCAGGCGCTGGAGCACGCGGGCCACGATGCGGTCGCAGCGCTCGCCGTCGAACGAGAAGGCGTCGGCGATGGCCATGTCCACATCGCGCGAGAGCCCTTCGCGCAAGAGGCTGCGCGCGCGGAAGAAGCGCGTGCGCACCGTGGCCTCGGGAATGTCCAGCGCCTGCGCCACCTCCTCCACGCTCAGCTCTTCCACGCCGCGCAGCACGAAGACGCTGCGAAAAGCCTCGGGCAGCCCGTCGATGCGCGCCTCCATCAGCCGGCGGATCTGCTCGCGCATGGCAAGGCGGTCCGGCTGGCGGTCCACGTCGTCGCTCAGCCAGCGCTGCATGTCGGGCTCGAGGGACGCCATCGCAGCGTCGAGCGGAATCACCGGCACCTCGCGCCGGCGCAGCCGCCCCAGGGCTTCGTTGATCACGATGCGCGCCAGCCAGGTCGACAGCCTGGCGTCGGCGCGAAAGCCGCCCAGCGCGCGCCAGGCGCGCAGGTAGGCGTCCTGCAGCACGTCCTGTGCCTCCTCGTCGTTCTTCAGGATGCTGCGGGCCGTGCGAAAGAGCAGTCGGTTGTGGCGTCGCATGATGGTCTCGAAGGCGGCCTCGTCACCGTGGGCGGCGCGCGCCGCCAGCGTGTTGTCTGCGGCGTCCGCCGGCTGCTCATCGGCCGGCACGGGCGTGCCGCCTTGGGTGCTGTGCATAAGAACCTCCGCCCATTGGATGGCCGGCCCGGCGGCGCCGTTCCCGCCGCCGCCGGGCGGTGGCGTCAGGCCACCTCGACCACCAGCGCCGCATCGAAGGCGGCGTTCTCATTCACGCCGTCACGGGCATAGCCGCGCGGGTTGCACAGCACACGCGTGCCATGCAAGGGGTAATCGAAGCTGTCGTGCGTGTGGCCATGAATCCACAGTTGCGCGCGCCGGCCGTCCACCAGGTGCTCGGCGTCGGACACGAAGCAGGCGTTCAGGGCCGAGCCGGCGAAGCGCGGGTGGATGCTGCGCGGCGAGGGCGCATGGTGCGTGATCACCACGGTCGGCCCCGGGTGTGGCACCGACAGCGCCCCGTCCAGCCAGCGCGACTGGACAGCGAACAGATCGGCCGTATCCCGCGGCGCCAGCACGGCGTCCGAGGGCGGCGCGTCCCGGCGGATGCGGCTGAAGTCGCGCATGAAACGCTGTGCCTCGGCCATGGCCTCGGCCTCACGCTCCCCCTCGCCCTGAAGTCGGAAATCGGTCCAGAGCGTGGTGCCCAGGAAGCGCACGCCCTGCAGGATCACCGCGTCGCCGTCCAACAGGTGCACCGGCGTGCCTTCGCACAGGCGCCGCAGCTCGTCCCTTACCTCGGGCAGGCTGGAGCCGTAGAACTCGTGGTTGCCCGGCACGTAGAGCACCGGCTTGCCCAGGCCCAGGGCCCAGGCCACCGCCTCCCGGGGCCGCGCGATGTCGCCCGCCAATACCACCGCGTCGGCCTCGGTGGGCGGCGGCGCCATGCCCTGGACGCCCAGGTGCAGATCCGACAGCACGTGCAGTTTCATGCGATGGCCCTTTCACCGGCCTTGGCGGCGCGCGGCGGCTGATCGGGTGCCGCCAGTCTGGTGAAAAGAAAAAACCCGCCGGATGGCGGGTTTTTGTCGAACAGGGGCGGTGGGGTCAGATCTTGTACGCGTCCAGATCCTTGCCAGCGGCGAGCGCGTCGCGCACCCACTGCGGCTTGCGGCCCGGGCCGCCGGCCCAGAGTTCGCCGTTGGGGCCACGGTACTTGGGCGCCGCGCCCGACTTGGACTTGGCCGCCTTGCGCCCGCCCGCGCTGGCGCCGCCCAGATCGGCCACGCTGATGCCGTACTGCTTCATCTTGGCCTTGATGTCGGCGATCACATTGGACAGTTCGTCCTTGCGGGCCTGCTCGGCCTGCGCCATCAGCGATTGCGCCTGGGCCATCAGTTCGGAATACGTTGCCATACCGGTAATCCTTGTCGCTCTGTGAAATGAATCGGGGCATCGATGCGATGCGCCGCGAATTCTATTCGGTTTTCACAGCGAATCGACGAAGCCTTGCAGTTCGTTCGGCAATTCCGTTTGCAATTGCAAAGGAGATTGACTTTGCGGATGGGTCAGGCGCAGGCGCCAGGCGTGCAGGAACATGCGTTTGAGGCCATGCCGCGCCAATTCCCGGTTGCGTTCGAAATCGCCGTATTTGTCGTCGCCGGCGATCGGGTGGCCGGCGCTCGCCAGGTGCACGCGGATCTGGTGCGTGCGCCCGGTCTTGATGGTCACCTCCAGCAGGCTCAGCGGCCCGCCCCCGCCGGGCGAGGAAGCCCAGCGGCGCGCCACTTTAACGAGAGTGATCGCCCGCATGCCATCGGGATCGTCGGCCGAGGTCACGCGCACGCGCCGCTCGCCGTCGGCCAGCAGGTACTTGTGCAGCGGCACGTCGATCACCTTGCGCGCCGCCGGCCAATCGCCCAGCACCAGTGCCAGATAGGTCTTGCCGGTTTCCCGTTCGCGAAACTGGTCTTGCAAGGCCTTCAGCACGCTCTTCTTTTTCGCAATGAGCAACAGACCGCTGGTTTCGCGGTCCAGCCGGTGCACCAATTCGAGCAGACGGGCGGTCGGCCGCGATTGTCGCAATTGCTCGATGACGCCGAAACTGACGCCGCTGCCGCCGTGCACGGCCACCCCCGCCGGCTTGTCGATCGCGAGCAATCCCTCGTCTTCGTGCACCACCGGGAATTCGCGCGCCGGGGCCGGCCGTTCGGCCTTTTCCTCGATGCGCGCGGACAGCCGAATGGGCGGGATGCGCAGCACGTCGCCGGCCGCCACGCGCTCGTCGGCGCTGGTGCGCGCCTTGTTGCGGCGCACCTCGCCGGAACGGATGACCCGGTAGATGTGGGTCTTGGGCACGCCCTTGAGGTGGCGCATGAGGAAGTTGTCCAGCCGCTGGCCGTCGGATTCCTCGTCGACGGTGAGATGGCGGACGGCGGGCGGGGTGTCTATCGGGGCTTTCATGTATCCACCACGGACGCGGGGGACGTGTCTATAATGCGCGACGCCCGTTGTGTGCTGTAAGTGTTTGATTTGCCTTGAGTTTAAGGCAGCGAACACCACAGTGGCCGACCCGGATGCCGGGAGCCCGGCGGGCGAAGGTGGCCAGCCGCGGCACCCGGCCCTCGCGCCAGACCCCGATGCCGCTTCGCGCATCCCGGTCGGCCCCCGTGCCGGAGGACGCCGCGGTGGAATCCGCAGACCCACAGCGAACCGACAACGGAATACCCCAATCGCCCAGGCCCCGACAGCAACGGCCTGGACGAGGAGACGACCCAGCAGCCACCGAGGCCCGACGCTGTCACCGACAGCCGTCGGCCCCTAGCGGCCCTGCCCTCGGCTCCACGCGCCCATGCCCGACCCGGCACCCTGTCGCAGCGCCCGAGCGCGCGCGCACCGTGCCCGGTCACGGCTCTCCGGCAATTCCTCCTACGTTCGTTGCGTGTGCGGCTTCCCGGCCTTGCGGGCGGCCCGGGCAGATCAGCCCGAGCGCCGCCGTGTGCCAACGAAGGGAAACGCACCATGAAACGCATGCTGATCAACGCCACGCAGGCCGAAGAGCGCCGGCTGGCGATCGTGGACGGGCAGAAACTGCTCGACTACGAAATCGAGATCGAGGGGCGCGAACAGCGCAAGGGCAACATCTACAAGGCCGTCGTCACCCGCGTCGAGCCCTCGCTGGAGGCCTGCTTCGTCGACTACGGCGAAGACCGCCACGGCTTCCTGCCGTTCAAGGAAATCGCCCGCCAGTTCTTCCAGGGCAACGTCTCGCCCTCGCAGGCGCGCATCCAGGACGTGATCAAGGAAGGCCAGGAGCTCATCGTCCAGGTCGAGAAAGAGGAGCGTGGCAACAAGGGCGCGGCCCTCACCACCTTCATCAGCCTGGCCGGCCGCTACGTGGTGCTGATGCCCAACAACCCGCGCGGCGGTGGGGTCTCGCGCCGCATCGAAGGTGAAGAGCGCGCCGAACTCAAGGCCGCGCTCGACCAGCTCGAGTACCCCAACGGCATGAGCATCATCGCGCGCACGGCCGGCATCGGCCGCGACGCCGCCGAGCTGCAGTGGGACCTGAACTACCTGCTCAAGCTCTGGACCGCCATCGACGGCGCCGCCGGGGCCGGCAAGGGCGCCTTCCTGATCTACCAGGAATCGAGCCTGGTGATCCGCGCCATCCGCGACTACTTCAACAGCGACATCGGCGAGATCCTCATCGACACCGATGACATCTACGAGCAGGCGCACCAGTTCATGAGCCACGTGATGCCCGAGCACGGGCACCGCGTGAAGCGCTACCGCGACGACGCGCCGCTGTTCAGCCGCTTCCAGATCGAGCACCAGATCGAGACCGCCTACAGCCGCATCGTGCAGCTGCCCAGCGGCGGCGCCATCGTGATCGACCAGACCGAGGCCCTGGTGGCCGTGGACGTGAACTCGGCGCGCGCCATCAAGGGCGGCGACATCGAAGAAACCGCCACACGCACCAACCTGGAGGCCGCCGACGAGGTGGCGCGCCAGGCCCGCCTGCGCGACCTCGGCGGCCTGATCGTGATCGATTTCATCGACATGGAGGAGAGCAAGAACCGGCGCGAGGTGGAAAACCGCCTGCGCGACGCGCTGCGCCAGGACCGCGCGCGCGTGCAGTTCGGCTCCATCAGCAAGTTCGGCCTGCTCGAAATGAGCCGCCAGCGCTTGAAGCCCATGCTCAGCGAGGGCGCCTCCATCCCCTGCCCGCGCTGCGGCGGCTCCGGCCACATCCGCGACACCGAATCCTCGGCGCTGCAGATCCTGCGCGTGATCCAGGAAGAGTCGCTCAAGGACAGCACGGCCGCCGTGCTCGTGCAGGTGCCGGTCGAGGTGGCGAGCTTCCTGCTCAACGAAAAGCGCACCGAGATCACCAAGATCGAACTCAAGCAGCGCATCAACGTGCTGCTGGTGCCCAACAAGTCGCTCGACACGCCCAACTACAAGCTCGAGCGCCTCAAGCACGACGACCCGCGCCTGGACAACCTCGACTCCAGCTACAAGCTGGCCGAGGAGGTGGACGACGTGGCCAGCTTCACGCGCCGCAGCCAGGAACGCACCAACAAGCAGGAACCGGTCATCAAGGGCGTGCTGCCCGATGCGCCGGCGCCCGTGGCCGTGCCCAAGCCGGCACCCGCCCCCGCGGCCCCGGTGGCCGTGGCCGCGCCCGTACCGGCCGCCGCGCCGGCCGAAAAAGGCTTCTTCGGCTGGCTCAAGGGCCTCTTTGGTGGCGCGCCCGCCGCCACCCCCGCGCCGGCGCCGGCCACCACCCCCGCCGCCAAGGACGCTGGCCGGGGCGATGGCCGCCGCGATGCCGGCCGTGACGGCGGTCGGGGCCGTGGCAACCGCGGTGGCCGTGGCGGCGAAGGCCGTGAGGGCCGCGCCGAAGGCCGCGACAACCGCGAAGGCCGTGGCCAGCGCGACGGCCAGCCGCGCGAGGCGCAGGCGGCCGAGGGCCAGCGCCCGGCCGGTGGCCGCAACGGCGAGAGCCGCCGCGGTGAGGGCCGCCAGGACAACCGCGGCGAAGGCCGCGCCGACAACCGCGAAGGGCGCGGCGAAGGCGCCCGCGGCCAGAACGAGCGCCGCGAACGCCGGGGCGAGCGCCGCGACGCACCCGCCGCCGAGACCGCCGAGCTGAACGCCAACGCCGTGCCGTCCACCGACACGGCCGACAACGCCGACGCGCCGAACCGCCGCGAGCCGCGCCGTGGCCGCGGACGTGGTGACGGTCGCGAGGGCCGCGAAGGCGAACAGCGCCGCCGCCCCGAGGGCCTGGATGCGCCGCGCGGTGACGAGGAAGCCGCCGCTTCCGCCGACGCCGTCGCCGCCAGCCCGGAGCAAGGCGACGACAACGCCCAGCGCGCGCCGCGCGAGCGCCGCACCCGCGACCGCTACGGCCGCGACCGCCGCGAACGCGGCCCGCGCGAGGAAACCGCCGCCGAGGCGCCCGCCGAAGCCGGCGACACCGTGCCCATGGCCATGGAAGGCGAGGCCACCGAGGACACGCCGCCGGTGCGCAGCTACTTCACCCTGCCCGCCGCGCCCGTGGCCGCCCCGGTGAACGCGCCCGCTCCCACCCCCGCACCGGTGGCGGAGAGCGCCCCGCGCGCCGCCGCGCCGGTGGCCGCCGCCCCGCTCGCCGTCGCACCCGCGCCGGCCCCGGCCGACGCGCCGCGTGGCATGCCCAAGGTGCAGGCCTACCAGCTCGGCGTCGACGAACTGCGCGCCGTGGCCGCCTCCAGCGGCCTGGAATGGGTCAACTCCGACGCCGAGAAGGTCGCCCAGGTGCAGGCCGCCATCGCCGCCGAGCCCGCCCCCATCCACGCGCCGCGCGAGCCCAAGCCGCCGGTGGTTGTGGACGAAGGCCCGCTGGTGCTGGTCGAGACCCGCAAGGACCTGCGCGACATGACGCTGCCCTTCGAGCAGCGCTGACCGGCCGGCGCGGCGCCACTGGCGCCGCGGGGTGGTCCCGGAAACAAAAGGCCAGCGTACGCGCTGGCCTTTTTGTTGGCGGCTTCGCCCTGGGTCCGCCCTACGGCGACGGCGTCAGTCGATCTGCGCGGCCTGCCGCCAGGCCTCTTGCGCGGCCTCGGTGTCGCCCCGCTCCTCGGCCAGCCGCGCCAGCGAACGCCAGGTGCGCCGGCGCAGCGTGGCGTCGCGCAGCCCGCTGCGCGCCAGCCCCAGCAGTTGCGCGGCCTTGCCCCACAGCTGGCGGTGCAGGCAGGCCTGGCCCGCCAGGTACTGCAGGTGGGGGTTCTGCGGCCACTGGCGTTGCAGCAGCTCCAGGCGCGCCAGGCCGGCGGCGTCGAGTTGCGCCAGGTCCGGCTCCAGCGCGAGCGCGAGGCGGGCCTGGTGGCGCTCGTCGAGTGCGCCGAAATCGTCCCACAGGGGCGCCAGCCAGCCCCGCACGCGCATGGCGACGTCCTCGCGGCGCATGTCCTCGCGGCTTTCGTCGGCGCCCTCGTCCTCGTCCAGCCGCGACAGCGCGTGCGCGCGGTCGGCCGCCGCCAGCGCCAGCTCGGGCATGGCGCGTTCGGCGGCGTCCAGGCCGTCCCATACCCGCTGCAGCTGGGTCAGGTCGTGCGCGCCGCGCAGCGCGTCCAGGGCCAGGCCCAGCAGCAGGCTGCGCGCGGCCTCGGGCGAGAAGGCGCGGTGCTTGGCGAGCAGGCGGGCGGTTTCCAGCGCCTCGCCGGTGGCGTCGCCCAGGCGCGCCACGCGCAGTTTCAGGCGCAGGGCCTGCACGCGGCGCTGCGCGCCCTGCGGCAGCTCGGCCAGGCGCGCGCGCGCGGCGCTGGCGTCGCGGTCTTCCACCGCCCAGCGCGTGGCGCGCAGCAAGGCGCCCTCCAGCACCTCGGGCGAGTGGCGCGCCATGGCGGGATTCAGCGCGGATTGCAGGTGCTCGTCGCGCTGCGCGCGGTTCTGCAGGGAGTGCGCGCTCTCGGCCGCCAGCAGGTGGGCCAGGGCGCGCAGTTGCTCTCGGCGCGGCCAGTCGGCGCTGGTGCTGCCGTTGAGGTGGTCGAGCGCGTTCTGCGCCGCCGACTGCGCGCGCACGAAGCGCCCCGCCAGCTGGTTGGACAGCGCGTCCAGCACCCAGCCCACCACCGCACGTTCCATCTGCTGGCTGCGCCAGCGCCGCGCCTGCAGCGGCAACTCGCGCAGCAGGGCCAGCGCGCGCAGCGCGGCGTACAGCAGCACAAAGCCCCCCACCAGCACGAACAGCACGAGGTTGAAGGACACGTCGAAGCGCCAGGGCGGCCAGAACAGCGTGACGGTGCCGCGGTTGTCGCCCATCAGCATGGCCAGGGCCACGGCCAGGGCCGCCAGGCCGAGCAGCCAGAACACACTGCGCATGGCGCCCCGCTGCCGCGCCCGCATCAGCGGCCTCCGGCGGCCGCGGCCAGCGCCGCGAGCGTGTCGTCGGGGCGCGGCAGGTCCTGTGCCACCAGGTCGCGGCGCAGGCGGCCCAGGCCGCCGAGCGCGCTGGCCACGGCCGGCGCGCTGGTGTCGAAGTAGTGCTGCAGCAGGCCTTCGACGGCCACCACGTCGGCGCGCGCGGCGCTCATCTGGCGCGCCAGCAGGGCCAGGCGCGCGTTGAGCAGCTTGAGCTTGATGTTCTCGCGCAGGAAGAAGGCCTGCTCGGGCGCGAGCAGCGCGGCGTCGGGGTGGTCGATGCGGCTCACGTGCACGAGATCGCGCGAGCCCTGGACGACCTGCCCGAAGGCCTCACGCCACCAGCGGTTCCAGCGCTCGGCGAAGCGCTGCCAGGGCGAGGCGTCGGCGGCCGGGTCCCCCTCGGCGGCGGGCGTGTCGGGTGCCGCGGCGGGCGCGCCCGCCTGCGGCGCGGGCCGGCGCGGCTTGCGCGGCGCGGCGCGCTCCACGCCCACGGCGTTGAGCGTCGGCCAGCCATCGACCTGGCGCACCAGTTCGTCGATCTGCAAGGCCAGGTTGGGGATGTCGGCGAGTGCGGCGGCGCGGATGCGGTCGACGTCGCGCGCGATGGCGCGCTGCACCGGGTTCAGGCGCGGCTGCGCGGCGCGCTGGATGCGCTGGTCGGCCGCCTGCAGGGCCGACACCAGGGGCTGTGCGCTGCCGGTGAGCTGGGCCTGCTGCAGCGCCAGGCGCAGCGAGGCCTCGAGGTCCTGGATGAGGTTGTCGTCGCGCGAGCGCGACAGCGAAAGCATCAGCTCCTCGAGCTGGCTGCGCTGCAGGCTGACCTCGGACAGGCGCACCTCGGCCACGCCCAGGCGCGCCTGCAGTTCCTGCACCTGCGCCTCGGCCTGCGAAGCGACCGTGCGGGCCTCCACCACCTGCAGCTCGGCGTCGTGCGCGCGCCGCGCGAGCTCGGCCTGCGTGAGGTTCAGGCGCTGCCACATCATGCCGGCCATGACCAGCGCGGCGGCGGCCACCAGCAGGGCCAGCAGGGTCAGGCCCACGCCCGCACGCCGCGGCGCCTCGGGCGCAGGACTGGTGGGGGAAGGGGCGCTGGGCGCGGGGGCCGCCACGGGCGCGGGATCGTTGTCGGGTGCGTTCATGGCGAGGCAGATGCCCAGGATTCTAGGCCGCGCCCCACGTCGGCCAATGTAGGACGGCACCGGATCACCCGGGTGAAACCCAGGGCCCGCGCCGCCTCGGCGATGCGCGGGTGTGTGGCCAGGGCGACCGCGCGCGCGCCGGCGGGCCAGTGGCCCTGCAGGGCCTGCACCGCCTCGCTGCTGCTGAACAGCCACACGGTGGCGGCGCCGCTGGCGGCGCGCAGGCGCTCGCGATCGGCCTCGCCAGGCGGCAGGCGCTCGCGCCGGTAGGCCACGCAGGCCTCGACCTCGGCACCGGCCGCGCGGCACTGTTCGATGAGCCAGTCGCGGCCCTGGCCCGACGGGTCGCCCTCGGCGGCGCCGCTGGTGCCGCGCACCACCAGCACGCGCCGGCCCGGCGCCAGCTGGGCGCGCACCACGGGCCACAGGTGCTCGGAGTCAAACTGCTCGGCCGCCGGCGGGGGCGTGTCGATGCGGTCCTCGCCCACGCCCAGCGGCCACAGCGCCTGGGCCAGCGCGCGCGCGGTGCCGGGGCCGGGCGCCCAGAAGCGCGTGTGCGCGTTCGGCGGCGCCACGGGCTCGGCGAAGAAGCGCTGCGCGGCGGCGCTGCTGACGAACATCAGCGCGTCCTGCTTCGGCCAGGCCGCGCGCCAGGTGCGCAAGCGCTCCAGCGCGGGGCCTTCGGACGGCTCGGCGATGCGCAACAGCGGCCAGGCCTCGGCGGGCCAGCCGCGCTCGCGCAGCGACGCCACCCAGCGCCCGGCCTCGGGTTCGGGACGCGTGACGATCACCCGTTCGATGGCGTGCGCGGCAGCGGCGGCCAAGGCCTCAGGCCTCCCCGTGCGGGGCGTGCGCGCCGGCGGCGCGCAAGGCGGCGGCGACGCGCGCGCCCAGGGCCTCGGCTTCTTCCAGGCTGGCCACCGAGGCGGTGTCCTCGGCGCGCACCAGGGTGGTGGCGCCCTCGGGCTCGCCCCAGGCGGTGCGCAGCCACAGGCGCTCGCCCACCCATTCGGCGTGCGCGGCCAGCGGCATGGAACAGCTGCCACCCATGGCGCGCGAGACGGCGCGCTCGGCCGCCACGCGCAGCCAGGTGGCCTGGTGCGCCAGCGGGCGCAGCGCCTCGATCAGGTCGGCGCGGTCGGCGCGCACCTCGATGCCGAGCGCACCCTGCCCCGCCGCCGGCAGCGATTGCGTGGGCTCGAAAACAGCGCGGATGCGATCGCCGAGGCCCAGGCGCTTGAGCCCGGCGGCGGCGAGCACGATGCCCTGGTACTGGCCCTCATCGAGCTTGCGCAGGCGCGTGTCGAGGTTGCCGCGCAGGGGCTCGATGCGCACGTCGGCGCGGCCCAGGGTGGCCAGCGCCTCGCGCAGCAGCACGACACGGCGCAGGCTGGAGGTGCCCACCACCGCGCCCTGGGGCAGATCGGCCAGGCCCGCCGCGTGCGGCGACACCCAGGCGTCGCGCGGGTCCTCGCGCTCCATCACGCAGGCCAGGGCGAAGCCCTCGGGCAGCTCCATGGGCACGTCCTTGAGCGAGTGCACGGCGATGTCGGCGCGGCCGTCGGCGAGCGCGTGCTCTAGCTCTTTCACGAACAGGCCCTTGCCACCCACCTTGGACAGCGTGCGGTCGAGGATCTGGTCGCCCAGGGTGGTCATGCCCAGCAGCGTGACCGCGTGACCGCGCGCTTCGAGCAGGGACTGCACGTGCCGGGCCTGCCACAGGGCGAGGCGGCTTTCGCGCGTGGCGATGGTGATGGCCGGGGGCGAAGACATGGGCAAACTCGAAGGACGGACACCCGGCTGACGGAGCGCGGAACACGGGGAATTCGGTACCCGTTTCGGAACCGGAACAGGGCGCGGGCGATGCTAGCATGCCCCCTCCCCCACACTTGGTAAGCCTTCCGTCAAGGCCCCTCCCGCCATGAGCCGATCCACCGCGGGCGCCGCCCGACGCGACAAGGACCAACCCCTCATCCTCGACATCCGCCTGCTCGGCCGCATCCTGGGCGACGTGATCCGCGAGCAGGAAGGCAAGGACGCCTTCGAACTCATCGAGCGCATCCGCCAGCTCTCGGTGGCTTTCCGCCGCGACGACGACCGCTCGGCCGACAAGTCGCTGAAGAAGCTGCTCAAGTCGCTCAGCGCCGACCAGACGGTGAGCGTGATCCGCGCCTTCACCTACTTCAGCCACCTCGCCAACCTTGCCGAGGACCGCCACCACATCCGCCGCCGCGCCGTGCACGAACGCGCGGGCGAACGCTCGCAGACCGGCAGCCTGGCGTTCGCGCTGGGGCGCCTGCGCGAGGCCGGTGTCGCGCCCGCCCAGGTGGCGCGCACGCTGGCCAGCGCCCACCTCTCGCCGGTGCTCACCGCCCACCCCACCGAGGTGCAGCGCAAGAGCATCCTGGACGCCGAGCGCGCCATCGCGCGGCTGCTGGCGGCGCGCGACGAGGCCACGCCGCGCGAGCAGGCGGCCATCGACGCGCAACTGCGCGCGCGCGTCACCCAGCTCTGGCAGACGCGGCTGCTGCGCTTCACCAAGCTCAGCGTGGCCGACGAGATCGAGAACGCGTTGAGCTACTACGAGAGCACCTTCCTGCCCGAGATCCCGCGCCTGTACGCCGAGCTGGAGGCCGGCCTGGGCCGCCCCGTGGCGCCCTTCCTGCGCATGGGCCAGTGGATCGGCGGCGACCGCGACGGCAACCCCAACGTCACCGCCGGCACGCTGGAGCTGGCCCTGCAGCGCCAGGCCGAGGTGGCCTTGCGCCACCACCTCACCCAGGTGCACCTGCTGGGCGGCGAGCTGTCCATGTCCGGCATGCTGGTGGGCGCCAGCGAGGCCATGCAGGCCCTGGCCGCGCGCTCGCCCGACACCAACGCGCACCGCCAGGACGAGCCCTACCGCCGCGCGCTCACCGGCATCTACGCGCGGCTGGCGGCCACGCTCACCGCGCTCACCGGCGCCGAGGCCGCGCGCCACGCCGTGGCGCCGCAGGACCCATACGCCAGCGCGGCCGACTTCCTGGCCGATCTGCGCACCATCGAGGCTTCGCTGCGCGCCCACCACGGCGAAGCCCTGGTGGACATGCGACTGAGCGGCCTGATCCGCGCGGTGGAGGTGTTCGGCTTTCACCTCGCCACCATCGACCTGCGGCAAAGCTCCGACCAGCACGAGCTCGCCGTGGCCGAGCTGCTGGCCGCCGCGCGCCTGGCGCCCGGCTACGCCGCGCTCGACGAGGCCGCCAAGCGCGCCGTGCTGCTGCGCGCGCTCGACGACGTGCGCCCGCTGCGCGTGCCCGGCACCGCCTACAGCGAGCACACGCGCAGCGAACTCGCCATCTTCGAGGCGGCGCGGCGCGGCCGCGAGCGCTTCGGCCCGCAGGCCATCCGCCACGCCATCATCAGCCACACCGAAACCGTGAGCGACCTGCTCGAAGTGCTGGTGCTGCAGAAAGAGGCCGGGCTGCTGCACGGCACGCTGAACGACGGCGCGCAGGCGGACCTGATCGTGGTGCCGCTGTTCGAAACGATCGAAGACCTGCGCAACGCCGCGCCCATCCTGCGCGACTACTACGCCCTGCCCGGCGTGCGGGCCATGGTGCAGCGCGGCGCGGCCGACGGCTACGGCGAGCAGGACGTGATGCTGGGCTACTCGGACAGCAACAAGGACGGCGGCATCTTCACCAGCAACTGGTCGCTCTACCAGGCCGAGACGGCCCTGGTGGCGTTGTTCGACGAGCTCAACGCAGGGAAGGAAGCATTCGCCGCCGGGCCGCCCCAAGGCGAATCAGCCCCCCCGGGGGGCAGCGGACCACGCGCAACGGGGAAGCGTGGGGGCCCCGTTCGGCCCATCAACCTGAGGATGTTCCATGGCCGCGGCGGCACCGTGGGACGCGGCGGCGGGCCGAGCTACCAGGCCATCCTGGCGCAGCCGCCGGGCACCGTGCGCGGCCAGATCCGCCTGACCGAGCAGGGCGAGGTGATCGGCGCCAAGTACGCCAACCCCGAGATCGGCCGGCGCAACCTGGAAACCCTGGTGGCCGCCACGCTGGAGGCCACGCTGCTGCAGCCCACGCGGGACGCCTCGCCCGCGTTCCTGAAGGCGGCCGAGGCGCTGTCGCAAGCCAGCATGGCGGCCTACCGCGCGCTGGTCTACGAGACGCCGCGCTTCGCCGACTACTTCTTCAGCGCCACGCCGATCCGCGAGATCGCCGAGCTCAACATCGGCTCGCGCCCCGCCAGCCGCAAGGCCACGGGCCGCATCGAGGACCTGCGCGCCATTCCCTGGGGCTTCAGCTGGGGCCAGTGCCGGCTCACGCTGCCGGGCTGGTACGGCTTCGGCTCGGCGGTGCAGGCCTTCGTCGCCGCAGACCCGAAGAACGCCGCGCTGCTCAAGCGCATGCACCGCGACTGGCCGTTCTTCAACACCCTGTTGTCCAACATGGACATGGTGCTGGCCAAGAGCGACCTGGCGCTGGCCTCGCTGTACGCCGAGCTGGTGGAAGACAAGGCGCTGCGGCGGCGCGTGTTCCAGGCCATCGAGGCCGAGTGGCAGCGCACGGCGCAGGCACTGGCGCTGATCACCGGCGAGCGTGAGCGCCTCGCGGGCAACGTCGCGCTGCGCCGATCCATCGAGCACCGCTTCCCCTACATCGACCCGCTGCACCACCTGCAAGTCGAGCTGATCCGCCGGCACCGGGCCGGCAGGCTGAATGCCGACGACGAGGGCCGGGCCAAGCGCGGCATCCACATCGCCATCAACGGCATCGCGGCGGGTCTGCGCAACACCGGCTGAGCCGACCCCGGTGACAGCGCGGCCAATACCCCCACTTTTACAATGTCAAGCGTGAACCCCCTGCTCAACGCCGACCTGCACTGCCATTCCACCGTCTCGGATGGCACGCTGGCGCCCGAGGTCCTGGCCGCACGCGCCAAGGCCAATGGGGTCGAGCTCTGGGCCCTCACCGACCACGACGAACTCGGCGGCCAGCAGCGCGCCCTGGCCGCCGCGCGCGCCCAGGACCTGCCCTACCTCACCGGCGTGGAAATCTCCGTCACCTTCGCCGGCATCACCGTGCACATCGTCGGTCTGGGCATGGACCCGGGCGACCAGGCCCTGCTCGACGGCCTGCGCGCCACGCGCGGCGGGCGCGAGCAGCGGGCCCGCGAAATGGCCGATGGGCTGGCCCAGGTCGGCATACCAGACGCCTTCGACGGCGCGCTGCGCTACGTCGGCAACCCGGACCTGATCTCGCGCTCGCACTTCGCGCGCCACCTGGTGGACACCGGCGTCTGCAAGGACATCCCCGAGGTCTTCCGCCGCTACCTCAGCGAAGGCAAGCCCGGCTTCGTGCCGCACCGCTGGGCCGCGCTAGGCGATGCCGTGGGCTGGATCACCGGCGCCGGCGGCATCGCCGTCGTCGCCCACCCGGGCCGCTACAAGTTCACCCCCACCGAGGAATACGCCCTGTTCACCGAGTTCAAGCAGCACGGGGGCCGGGCGGTGGAGGTGGTCACCGGCGCCCACAGCCAGGCCGAGTACGCCAAGTACGCCGGCTTCTGCGCCGAGTTCGGTCTGGCCGCCTCGCGCGGCAGCGACTTCCACAGCCCCGACGAGAGCCACACCGACCTCGGGCAGCTGCCAGACCTGCCCGGCAGCGTGACCCCCGTGTGGACCCTGCTGGAAGAGCGGGTGCGTTGATGGGCGCCGCCGCGCCCCGGCCCGGTCAGGCCCTGGCCGGCATCGGCTTCCTGGTGGCCGCGACGGCCTGCTTCGCGGTGCTCGACACCACCGTCAAGGTGGTGGGCGCGGTGGTCTCGGTGCTGCTGGCGCTGTGGTTCCGCTACACCTTCCACGCGGTGGCGGTCACGGCCGTCATGCTGCCGCTGCGCGGGCGCGCGCTGCTGCGCACCGAGCACCCCCGCTACCAGGCGCTGCGCGGCGCGCTGCTGCTGTCGGTGAGCCTGGTGTCCTTCGTCGCCGTGCAGTACATGCCGGTGGGCGAGTTCACCGCCATCGTGATGGTCACGCCGCTGGCGGTGACGCTGCTGGCCGCCCTGTTCCTGGGCGAGCGCGTGGCCCCGCTGCGCTGGCTGCTGGTGGCGGGCGGCTTCGCCGGGGCGCTGATGGTGGTGCGCCCGGGCGGCGGTGTGCTGGGCTGGGCCGCGCTGATCCCGCTGGGAATGGTCTTCCTCTATGCCTGGTTCCAGATCCTCACCGCCAAGATGGCGCGCACCGAGGACCCGATGACCATGCACTTCTACACCGGCTGGGTCGGCGCCCTGATCGCCAGCCTGGCACTGCCCCTGGTGTGGCAGGCCGTGCCGGACGCGCGCACGCTCGCCCTGCTCTGCCTCATCGGGCTCATGGGCACGGTCGGGCACTTCCTGCTCATCCTGGCCTTCCAGCGCGCGCCGGCCTCCACCATCTCGCCCTTCCTCTACACCCAGATCGGCTTCGCGATGTTCTGCGGCTGGCTGGTGTACGGCCATGTGCCCGGCGCGCTCGAACTCGCCGGCATCGGCCTGATCGTGCTCTGCGGGGCGAGCGCGAGCTGGCTCACCGCGCGCGAGCAGCGCCTGCCGGTGGAGCCGCCGGAGGCCTGAGCGCGCCCGCACCATGACGGCCCTCACCGCGTCCGCCCCCGCCGCCCGCGCCCTCGCGGGCATCGCCTTGCTGATCGCGGCCACGGCCTGTTTCGCGGTGCTCGACACCACCGTCAAGCTGGTGGGCGCGGTGGTCTCGGTGCTGCTGGTCATCTGGTTCCGCTACCTGTTCCACGCGGTGGCCATGACGGCCTGGCTGCTGCCGCGCCGGGGCCGCGGCGCGCTGCGCACCGCCCACCCGCGCTTTCAGCTGTTGCGCGGCGCGCTGCTGCTCTCGCTCAGCCTCATGGGCTTCGTGGCGCTGCAGCGGATGCCGGTGGGCGAGTTCACCGCCATCCTCATGTTCACGCCGCTGGCCGTGACGCTGATGGGCGCCACCGTGCTGCGCGAGCGCGTGTCGGCCGGGCAGTGGCTGCTGGTGGCCGGCGGCTTCGCGGGCGTGCTGCTGGTGGTGCGCCCCGGTGGCGGCGACATCGGCTGGGCCAGCGCGCTGCCGCTGGCCATGGTGCTGCTCAGCGCCTGGTTCCAGATCCTCACCGCCAAGATGGCGCGCACCGAGGACCCCATGACCATGCACTTCTACACCGGCTGGGTCGGCGCCCTGGTCACCAGCGCCCTGCTGCCCCTGGTGTGGCAGGCCATCCCCGACGGGCGCACCCTGGGCCTGCTCGTGCTGGTGGGCATCGCGGGCACCGTCGGCCACCTGCTGCTCATCATGGCCTACCAGCGCGCCCCGGCCTCCACGCTCTCGCCCTACCTGTACTCGCAGATCGCCTTCGCCATGGCCTTCGGCTGGCTCGTGTTCGGCCACGTGCCGGGGGCGGTCGAACTCGCCGGCACGGCGCTCATCGTGCTGTGCGGTGCGCTCAGCGGCTGGCGCACCGCGCGCGGCCACCTGCCGATCCGCCCGCCGGAGGACTGACCACATGAGCCCCCACGCCCATCACTTCGTGTATTCGCTGCCCCCCGAGGGGGCGCAGACCGCCCTTGGGGCGGCCCGGCGGGTGGTCTGAACCATGTCCCAGCTCTTCAGCGTCCACCCCGACAACCCGCAGCCGCGCCTGCTCAAGCAGGCGGCGGCCGTGCTGCAGCGCGGCGGCGTGATCGCCGTGCCCACCGACTCCAGCTACGCCCTGGCCTGCCACCTGGACGACAAGGCCGCGGCCGACCGGCTGCGCCGCATCCGCCAGGTGGACGACAAGCACCACCTCACCCTGCTGTGCCGCGACCTGAGCGAGCTCGCCAGCTACGCCAAGGTGGACAACCGCCAGTACCGCCTGCTCAAGCTCGCCACGCCTGGGCCCTACACCTTCATCCTGGAGGCCAGCAAGGAGGTGCCGCGCCGCGTCAGCCACCCCTCGCGCAAGACCATCGGCCTGCGCGTGCCCGAGCACCGCGCGCTGCGCGAGCTGCTGGAGCAGCACGGCGCGGCCCTGCTGGCCACCACGCTCATCCTGCCCGGCGAGCCACACCCGCTGAACGACCCCGAGACCATCCGCGACCGCCTGCAGCACGAGGTGGACGCGGTGATCGACGCCGGCGCCTGCGCGCTGGAGCCCACCACCGTGCTCGACCTGGTGCCCATGGGCACCGGCGGCGAGCCCGAGGTGGTGCGCCAGGGCCAGGGCTCGCTGGCCCCGCTGGGGCTCTGAGGCCCCGGCGCCCGCGTCTGGGACAATCCGCGCATGGATATCGCCCTCATCGTCCAGACGGTCACGCTCTACGCCATCCCGGTGCTGTTCGCCATCACCCTGCACGAGGCGGCGCACGGCTACGTGGCGCGCCACTACGGCGACCCCACGGCCTGGCAGCTCGGTCGCGTCACGCTCAATCCGATGAAGCACATCGACCCCTTGGGCACCATCCTCATGCCGCTGCTGCTGTATTTCGCCACGGCCGGCACCTTCCTGTTCGGCTACGCCAAGCCGGTGCCGGTCAACTTCGGGCGGCTGCGCAACCCCAAGCGCGACATGATCTGGGTGGCCCTCGCGGGCCCGGCCTCCAACCTGCTGCAGGCCGCGCTGTGGCTGCTGCTGCTCTACGTGCTGCAGTCCATCGGTGTCAGCGAGCGCTTCTGGCTCGCCATGTGCCGCGCCGGCTTCGTCGTCAACCTGGTGATGTTCGCCTTCAACCTCTTCCCGCTGCCGCCGCTGGACGGCGGGCGCATCCTCACCGGCCTGCTGCCCTGGAAGCAGGCCGCCGCCTTCTCGCGCATCGAGCCCTACGGCTTCTTCATCGTGCTGGCGCTGGTGGTCACGGGCATCGTGGGCAACCTCTGGCTGCGCCCGCTCATGAACATCACCGGCAGCGCCATCGAATGGCTGCTCACCCCGATCCGTCTGCTCCTGCTCTGATATGAATCCCGTTCGCGTCCTCACCGGCATCACCACGTCCGGCACGCCCCACCTGGGCAACTACGTCGGTGCCATCCGGCCCACCGTGCGCGCCAGCCGCCTGCCCGGCGTCGAGAGCTTCTACTTCCTGGCCGACTACCACGCGCTCATCAAGACCAGTGGCGACCCGGCCCGCGTGCAGCGCTCCACGCTGGAGATCGCCGCCACCTGGCTGGCCTGCGGGCTCGACCCCGAGAAGGTCACCTTCTACCGCCAGTCCGATATCCCCGAGATTCCCGAACTCACCTGGATGCTCACCTGCGTGACCGGCAAGGGCCTGCTCAACCGGGCCCACGCCTACAAGGCCGCGCTGGACAAGAACGCCGCGGCCGGCGCCGAGCCCGACGACGGCGTGACCGCCGGCCTGTTCATGTACCCGGTGCTGATGGCGGCCGACATCCTGATGTTCAACGCCCACCAGGTGCCCGTGGGGCGCGACCAGGTCCAGCACCTGGAGATGGCGCGTGACATCGCCTCCAGCTTCAACCACCTCTATGGCGAGCACTTCACGCTGCCCGAAGTGGTCATCGAGGAACAGGTGGCCACCCTGCCCGGCCTGGACGGCCGCAAGATGAGCAAGAGCTACGACAACACCATCCCGCTGTTCGTGCCGCGCGAGCAGCTGAGGAAGCTCATCATGGGCATCGTCACCGACTCGCGTGCGCCCGGCGAACCCAAGTCCACCGAGGGCTCGGCCCTGTACCAGCTCTACCAGGCCTTCGCCAGCGCGGAGGAAACCGCTGCCCTGGCCAAGGCCTATGCCGAGGGCATCGCCTGGGGCGAGGCCAAGCAGCTGCTGTTCGAGCGGCTGGACCGCGAGATCGCGCCCCTGCGCGAGGTCTACGACGACCTGATCCAGGACCCCGCGCGCATCGAGAAAACCCTGAAGATGGGCGCGGCCAAGGCGCGCGCCACCGCCACCCCCTTCACCCAGCGCCTGCGCCACGCGGTGGGTCTGCGCCCACTGGACGCCCAGGCCGATAGGGCCGGTGCCTCGGCCAAGGCCGCCAAGGCGGCCCTGCCGGTCTTCAAGCAGTACCGCGAGAAGGACGGCCTCTTCTATTTCAAGCTCGCCGACGCCAAAGGCGAGTTGCTGCTGCAAAGCCAGGGTTTCGCCGCCCCGCGCGAGGCCGCCCAGGCCATGGCCCGGCTGCAAGCCGAGGGAAAGACCGCGCTCGATGCCTTGGCACCCCAATTGATTGCGCCCAATGATGTGGAGCGCGTCACGTCCGCGCTGCTGCAGTTGCGCGAATCGGCCACCTGAATTGGTTCACAATCGGCCCCCAGGCGGATAGCGCAACCCTCCTCCGCCTTCAGCGTGCCCCTGGGGAAGGGCGCCCGGCTATCGCCAAATCGGTTATATGCCGATATGCTGTGCCGTTAAACCAAATCATGAATTGCGCATCCTGACATGAGTATTTTTGTCATTGACGATCACCCGCTGATGCGCGAGGCCGTGGTCATGTTGCTGCGCCGCCTGCGCGCCTCGACCCAGGTGGTCGAGCTCGAGCGCCTGGCCTCGGTGAGCAAGGCCATCGCCGAACACGGCGAGCCCGAGCTCGTCTGTCTTGACCTGAAACTGCCCGACACCAACGGCGTCTCCGGTGTGCGCGAGATCCGTCAGATGCTGCCCGACACCTCGCTGATCGTGCTGTCGGCATCCCCTTCATCCGATTACGAAGACCTGGCCCGCGAGGCTGGCGCCGACGCCTATGTGGAAAAGTCCGCTGGCGCGGCCCAGATCGCCAAGGTGCTGCGCGAATTCCTGGCCGATGAGGTCGAGGACGAGAACGCCCCCACCATCCCCGACAAGCTGTCCAAGCGCCAGAAGCAGTTGCTCGTGATGCTGGACCGCGGCCTGTCCAACCGCGACATCGCCGAGCAGCTGCAGATCAGCGAGCACACCGTCAAGGTGCACCTGTGGCGGCTGTTCCGCCGCCTGAACGTGAAGAGCCGCTCCCAGGCCAGCCACCTGGCCCGCACCGCTGGCCTGCTGGACCTCTGAAGACCGAGCCCCTTCCCGCCAAAACCGCCGTCCACACGGCGGTTTTGTTTTGTCAGCCCCGTGCCACCACCGTGGGCTGCGGGTCGGCGGTGTCGTCCTGCTGGGTATAGGCCGGCAGCATCACACGAAACACGCTGCCCCGGCTGGCCTCGGACTGCAGCGCCAGTTGGTACCCCATGAGCGTGGCCAGCTTGGAGACGATGGTCAGGCCCAGGCCCAGGCTGTCCTCGGTGCCCTGGTGCTGGGAGACGCGAAAGAACTCCTGGAAGATGGCCTGCTGGTGCTCGCGCGCGATGCCCACGCCCGTGTCCCAGACCTCGAACACCACCATGTCCTGGCGGCGGCGCAGCGCCAGCAACACGCCGCCGCGCGTGGTGTGGCGCAGCGCGTTGGACACCAGATTGCCCAGGATGCGGCGCAGCACCACCGGGTCGGACCACAGCGTGATCTGCTGGGCCCGCGTGCGCAGCCGCAGCTGCTTGCCCGCGGCCACCGGCTCGAACTGCAGCGCGATGTCGGCGAACAGCTTGTGCACCTCCACGTGCTGCAGGCGCACCTTGTAGTTGCCGGCGTCGATGCGCGTGAGGTCGAACAGCGAGTCGAACAGCTCGTTGATGGCGCGCGTGGACTGCAGGATGCGCGGCGCGATGTCGCGCGCCATCTCGGGCTCGCTGGCCAGCCAGTCGGCGTACAGGCTGAGCGCGTGCACCGGCTGGCGCAGGTCGTGCGCGGCCGAGGCCAGGAATCGGTTCTTGGTGGACACGGCGCGCAGCGAAGCGCGCGTCTGCAGCGTGAGCGAGTCGATCAGTTCCTGGTTGGAGAACTGCAGCTCGAAGCTGGACCGGTAGACCTGGTGCAGGCGCACGCCGGCCATCTGCAGCAGGGCCCAGAAGACCACCAGCACCGCGAACAGGGCCGTGGTCTGCAGCGGGTCGGTGCGATCGAAATGGAGGACGGTGGCCAGCACCAGGCCGATCAGGGCGGACAGCGACAGCGCGTTGGTATAGGAGCGGTAGATGGGCCGGTAGGCGCTGTAGGCGGCCAGCGTCACCAGGCCCTGCCCCACCACCAACAGCGCGCAGATGAACTGGGTAATGAAACTGGCCTGCAGGTAGCTGAGCGCCACGGGCCCGCCCCAGAGCAGGCCGATGGCGGGCCAGGACCAGCCGTAGCGCTCGATGAACGCCTGGCGCTGCGGGCCGTCCACGCTGTCGTAGCGCAGGCGGTAGATGCCAATGAGTCGAAAACGGAGCACCAGGCTGATCAGCATGGCCGCCGTCCAGAGCACCAGGGCCGGGGTGGAAACCTCGCCGGCCATGAGGTAGACCAGGATCGGCAGCGACAGCCCGCCCAGCAGCAGGGTGGACCCGAGGTTGTCCATCATCACCCCCACGAGCTGGGAATTGACCCAGGCGTCGCGCACCTCTGGCGCGGCCGGAACGTGCTGGTGGGTGGCGGGCTGGGTGTCGACGAGCATGGCGGCGGCGGAAGGGTCGCGCGATTGTGCACGGCGAAACGGCGGCTGCGGCGGAACCTGGAGGGGTTTCGCCGCCTGCTAGAATCGCGGGCTTCGACACGGAGAGATGGCAGAGTGGTCGAATGCACCGGATTCGAAATCCGGCGTACAGGTTCTCCTGTACCGAGGGTTCGAATCCCTCTCTCTCCGCCACCCCTTGTTGTCCTTCAAGGGTTCTCGGCCAGTTCGGCCACCCTCCCCATCCCTTCACCCATCATTCGGCGGGGTGACTGCGCGATACGGGGCGAGACTTCTGCACCCAGTTTGGCCGCCTCAGTCGCAGAGGACCGTCGTAACCTAGGCCTTCGCCCCTTTGCGGCGCGGGGTAGGTAGATCGGCCACCAAGTCAGCGGCCGTCATTCCCAGTCCATGGGCGATGCGCCAGATGTTGAACAGCGAAACATTCCGTTCGCCCCGCTCCACGGAACCAATGTAGTTCGCGTGCAGGCTGGCTCGCTCCGCCAGTTCCTCCTGCGTGATGAGCTTGTCGTGTCGATGCTTTCTGACAGTTGCACCGAACGCCACCTGAACGCGCGCCAACTGCTTCTCCGTCTCCGGATCACGCGGCTGCGGTTGGACTACCGCGTCCAACTTTCCGACGACGGATCGACCACCCGCGTCGAAGCCAGAGGTTTCCGGACCTTCACGGAGGTGGTGGCCGGCGTGGCCAGCGCCCTCTACATCAGTGATGCGCAGGAAAAGGTCCTGGCCGCGGAGGCAGCGGCCAAGAATGGGCCATCTGCCACGGCTCCCTCGCCCGAGCCCGCCACCCCCGTATCCCCGACAACCGCTGTGCCTGACGCGGGGGCTATCGCAACCCAGGAGTACCAAGCCGCCGACAAACTGCTCAATGAGGCCTATCAGGCCGCAAGGGCAACAATGACCGACGCACAGCGAGTCGCCCTACGTGACCAGCAACGCGAATGGATCAAGACACGTGATGTAACCTGCTCGGCCGAGCGAATCGAGGTCGACTCGAAAGGCGACATTGCTGGTGGCACCGCCATGGAACTGGCCATCGTCGGGTGCAAGTCCCGCCTGACCAGCGAGCGCGCAAAGCAGCTCTCGGCCAGCAAGGGCTGACCGAGGTGGCGCCCATGACCATCTTCGAGCCGCGCAAGGACTTCCGGGCATTTGAGTCCGAGACAGGAATTCAGTCGCTAACGGAAGTCTTTGCGCTGTATCTCGCCGACTATCAAGACATCTCTGTGCGCGTGGCTGGTCAACGCATCGACCCGAAGGCTGTCATCGCAACGCGCAGGGCCTTTCCCCTGGCCGACATCGTCGCCGACAGCGTGGCGCATGCCGTCCGCTTGGAGATCGTCGAGTGGCGCGGCATCTCGCAGCGAGCCCTCTTCCTCTGCAACGAGAAACGATTTCCGTTGTCGGCCAGTGGAGCGTGCTCACCGAAGAACTGCAGTCGGCCATCGCGATGCGCCTGCTGCAGCGCTTCGAGGAAGCGCCGCCGGAACAACCGAGAGAGCACGCGCACCGGCAGGAAGAACCCGCGACGGCAGGTGATCCAGTGCTCGCCGTCCCGCGCCACGCCACCACCAGGAACGATGCCGTGGACGTGCGGGTGATGTGTAAGTGCCGAGCCCCAGGTGTGCAGCACCAATGTCACGCCCAGTCGAGCGCCCAGGTGCTTCGGATCGGCGCCAATGGTCAGAAGGGCCTGTGCGGCGATATCGAACAGCAGACCGTAGACCACCTCCTTGTTGAAGTACGCGATCTCGGCGATGGGCGCTGGCAGTGTGAAGACCACGTGGTAGTACTCCACTGGCAGCAGATCGACGGTGCGTGCCTGCAGCCAACGCCGCGCGGCGCTGGATTGGCACTTCGGGCAGTGGCGGTTGCGGCAGGAGTTGTAAGGATGCTGTCGAGGTGTTCCACTTCGCCCGCAAGAACGCGCGTTTCGCAAGCGCCGCAAAGCCCCTCGCGGCAACTGTGATCGGGCGATAGTCCTGCCTCCAGCATGGCGTCCAGCACCGAGCAGTCGGCACGTACCTCAATACGCCGCGTGCTGCGACGCAATTCCAGGGTGAAGGTCGTGGGCTCGGTCGACGCGGTCAGTGTCGGCACAGCCGCGAAGCGTTCGATATGCGCGTTAGGCAACTCCAGCACTTCGCAAGCCGACAGGAAGGCGTCCAACATCGGACCGGGTCCGCAGGCGTAGAAGTGGCTGTGTTTGGCAAACGGACGCAGCCGTTCGCGCAGGTCCGGGGGCCCACCCGCCTCGTCGTCGAAATGCCAGTGCACGCGCAGCGTGGGCGAGGCTAGCTCGTTCAGGCGCTCTAGGAAGGCCGCATCTGCGCGCGAGCGCGCGCAGTAAACAAGGTCAGCCGAACGCCCTGAGGCAGACAGGCGGTCGAGCATGCACAGGATGGGCGTGATGCCGATTCCGCCGGCCACGAACACCGAATGCGCGGCCGAATCGTGCAGAGGAAAGTTGTTGCGCGGTGCCGAGATCGTTAGCAGTTGCCCCACGCGCAACTGCTCATGCACGAAAACTGAACCGCCGCGGCTCTTGCGGTCCTTGAGCACGCCGACCACGTAACGCCCGGTCTCACCGGCCGGGTTTAGCAGCGAGTAACTGCGCACTAGGCCGTTGTCCAGGTGTAGGTCGATGTGCGCACCAGGCGCGTGCGGCGGGAACACCACTCCCGCGTGCTCGGGGCGCAGTTCGACGCTCACCACGTCGCGCGCCTCGTAACGCAGGCAATGGACGCGGGCCTTGAGGGTGGCAGTCGTCATCGCCTATCCCTCACATGATGTGAAGGCCGCCATCCACCATCAGCGTGGTGCCGGTGATGAAGGAAGCCTCGCCTGAGGCGAGCCACAGGATCGGCCAGGCAATCTCCTCAGGGCGCGCCCAGCGTCCTATGAGCGAGGTGTCCTTGCGTTCGGTGCTGAGCTGTTCCACGCTCTTGCCCGCCGCCGAAGCGCGGCCCACGTGAAAATCGGTCAACGTGGATCCCGGGCATACCGCATTGACGCGCACACCGTGCGCCGATTCCTCGAACGCCAAGGTGCGTGTGAAGGCCAGTTGTGCGGCCTTGGTGGCGTCGTACAGCGCCATGCCCCTGCGGCCGGTGACAGCGTAGCAGGAGGACACGTTGACGATGGCGCCCGCGCCCGAGCGGCGCAGCGCCGGCAGCGCGGCCTGGCAGTAGTTGGACATGCCCGCCAGGTTCACCGCCACGATGGCCTGCCAGTCGGCGGGCGACACCTCGGCCGCCGGCAGGTAGTTGCGCATGGCGGCGTTGTTCACCAGCACGTCCAGCGCGCCCCAATCGTCCAGGCAGTGGGCCACTGCGGCCTGCGCTCGCGCCGGGTCCGACACGTCGGCCGCGACACACAACAGGCGCGCCTCGGGCTGCGCTTCGAGGATCGCCGCGCGCGTGCGCTCCAGCGCCTGCGCGTCAGCGTCCACCATCGCCACCGCCGCGCCCTCGCGGCAGAACAGGGCGGACGCGGCCGCGCCGATGCCGGCGCCCCCGCCCGTGATCATGGCCACGCGGCCGGCCAGTCGCAACGATGCCATGCCTGTCCTCAATCCAGCTTGATGCCGTTGTCCTTGATGACCTTGCCCCAGCGCGTGATCTCAGACGAGATCCAGGCGCTGAACTCGCGCGGCGTGCCGGCCACCACCTCGAACTCCATCTCGTGCAGGCGGGCCAGGATGTCGGGCGACTTCAGGATCTTCACCATCTCTTCGTTGTAGCGCTTGATGATGTGCGGCGGCGTACCCGCCGGCGCGAGGAAGCCGATCCACGAAGTGGCCTCGAAGTCCTTCAGACCCGACTCCGCCAGCGTGGGCACATCGGGCGTGCTGGGGAATCGCTTCAGGCCAGTGCTGGCCAGCAAGCGCAGCTTGCCTTCCTTGACGAAGCCCTGCACGTTGCCCGGCACGAAGAAGCCGGTCTGCACCATGCCGGCCACCAGGTCGGACACCGCGGGTGCGGCGCCCCGGTAGGGGATGTGCGTGATGTTGAAGCCGGCCTCCGACTTCATCATCTCCATCGTCAGGTGCGAGGCGCTGCCCACCGAGACCGAGCCGTAGTTCAACTTCTGCGGGTTCGTCTTGGCGGTTGCGATGAATTCCTTGACGCTGGTGATGCCCGTGGCCGGGTTCACCACCAGATACTGGGGCGACTTCACCGCCAGCGTGATGGGCGCCAGGTCCTTCATCGGGTCGTAGGGCATCTTGTTGAAGAGGCTCACGTTGATGGCCAGCGGCCCGTTGTAGCCCACCAGCAGGTGGTGGCCGTCGGGCGCGGAGCGCACGATGTCCAGCGCGCCGATGTTGCCGCCCGCGCCACCCTTGTTCTCCACCACGAAGGGCTGGCCGAACACCTCCTGCAGCTTGGGCGCCACCAGGCGGGCGAGCACGTCGTTGGTGCTGCCCACGATGGGCACCATGATGCGCACCGGCTTGGTGGGCTTCCAGTCGGCCGCGCTCTGAGCCCACGAGGGGCTGGCGGCGGCCACACCCAGCAGGGCGGCGGCGAGAAGGGATCGGCGTGGGAACATGTCTTGTCTCCTATGGTTGGTGTGTGTGGCCGGCTCAGGCCCTTACAGAGTGAAAACCGGCTTCTCGATACTGTTGGCCAGATGCTCTTTGGCCCACTCGACGGGGTTCTGCTCCTTGGGCAGCAGGACGCCGGCGGGCCGCACCCGCTGCTGGCTGGCGTCCAGCGCAGGAGGAGTGATCCCCTGTTCAATTCCCGTTGCGGCTTCTGCCAGCATGCGACGCGCCATCACGATGGCCTTGTCGGTGGGCAGCAGTTGCTCGGCCTCGTGGTTCTGGATCGGGCCCATGCTTTCCTGCAGGGAGTAGTCCTGCGCGGAGAAGCCGAACACGCCGCTGTACGAACGCTTCTCGCGCTGCGCCACACGGTCCATCAGGTAGTCGTTGTCGCGATTGGCCTTGGGGACGAAACTACCCGGGGCCTCGTACTCCACGTGGATGCCCTGACCTGCCTCCATGGCCGAACGCTCTTCGTCGGTCAGCGGACGGAAGGGCTGCCAGTTGATGCTCCACGCCCAGCAATGGTGGTCGTCGATGGGGACCCACACGTGGCCACCCAGTGCGTGCTCGCCGAAAGGCGCGATCAGCGTGAACCAGGGGAACAGCCACTGCGTGACGCGCCAGTAGTAGGAGTCGGGCTCGCCATTGCGACGGCCGAACAGACCCAGGCCGTATGGCGTTTTTTCGATCTCGAACACCACGTTGCCATCGGCCTTGATGTAGTCGAGCGCCTTCACGCCCTGGTGCATCGGGTCGGTGTCCACCTCGTAGCGGTGCACGTAGGACACGTGCGCGGTGTCGATGCCACCTTCCATCGCCTGCAGCCAGTTGCTGTATTGCAGCCGCTTGGACACGTACACGTGGCTCTCGGGCAGTGTGCACCACTCGATTTCGGGCGGGGCGGGCTGGTGCTCGGCTGGACCCATGTACGCCCAGACAATGCCGCCGCGCTCCACGCAGGGATAGCCCTTGATGTGCATGCGCGCGCACGACTGGGGCGAAGACGGGACGTCCACGCACTTGCCGTCGCCGTCGAATTTGACGCCGTGGTACGCGCAACGAATGCCGTTTTCTTCGTTGCGACCGAAGTACAGCGATACGCCACGGTGCGAGCAGAACTCACTGATCAGGCAGCGCCATCGACGCGGAGTTGATCAATAAGCTGCACACGAGCAGCTTCACCGACTCGGCCCACAACGTGGTCTTCATCGGCGGTCCTGGGACCGGCAAGACGCACTTGGCTACAGCCCTGGGTGTTCAAGCCGTGCACCGCCACGGCAAGCGGGTGCGCTTCCACTCCACGGTGGAGCTGGTCAACGCGCTGGAGATCGAGAAAGCCCAGGGCAGAGCCGGGCAGATCGCACACCGCCTGATGTACGTGGACATGCTCATCCTGGACGAGCTGGGCTACCTGCCGTTCAGCCAGTCGGGCGGTGCGCTGCTCTTCCACCTGCTCTCCAAGCTCTACGAGCACACCAGCGTGGTCATCACCACCAACCTCAGCTTCGGGGAGTGGAGCCAGGTCTTCGGCGATGCCAAGATGACCACTGCGCTGCTCGATCGCCTCACGCATCACTGCCACATCGTGGAGAATTCCCTTTTTCGCGTGCGCCCGTGCGTGCGCGCGCGTTTTTTTATTTAAGGGTGTCCACCAACACACCTCGATGGCTCGCTACCGCAACATTTTTGAAGCACGCGCAGCGGGCCCAGGCCCTGAGACAGTTTCAGCCCCGCCTACCCCCACCGCCAGCGAGTCTGAGGCCCCTGCAGTGCAGGGGCTTTTTTGTTGGGCGAACGCGTGAGGCCTGGCGCTGAGTTGCGCAGGGCTTGAGCGTTTGTCCCGGCGCTCAAAAGTACCGGAGCGGAGAGGTGCTCGATCCGGACGAAGCGGCAAGCAGCGTCAGCTTTTCATGGGGGGTGCCGTGAACCCGACGCATTGACTTGCAGGGCGTTAGACAGGCCCTCAACGCCGGCACAGCTTCACCGGCCCCAGCCCCTGGCAGCCCCGGCGCTGGGTTTCCACGCTGCACTTCAGGTCGTAGGCCGAACCCTTCCACGCCCACACCGGCTCGCAGAAGCCCGCCGTGCCGATGCGCAGGTCCCGCCAGCCCTGGCTTCGTGTCGGCAATGGCGTGACGCTCGCGCCGGGAAAACCCAGTTGCTGCGCATAGCGGCCCTGCGCGTCTTTCACGAACAGGAACACCGAGGAGCCGGTGTGGCCCGAGGTGCAGCCATTGCCCGCGATCACCAGCACCTCGGGCACGCCGTCGCTGTTGAGATCCAGCACCTGGGTCTCGTGCGCGATCTCGCCGCAATCGGGCGCGATCAAGGCCTTGCCGCCCGGGGCGATCCGGTAGTCGAGCAGGCGGAAGATGGCCTGCTGATCGGCCTCGGGCAGCCGGCTGGCCGCGTCGCCGAACAACAGGCGCGGCCCCGCCGGCTGGGCCCAGGCCGCCGCAGCGGTGGTGAACCACAGCGCGGCCAGCCAGCGCGAGCGCCATGCCACGAAGCGCTCCTCAGAGCTTGGGTGCCGCACCGCGCGACAACCGCGCCTTCACGGCCTCTTGCCGTTGCTGCTCCACCCAGTCCCTGGCCTTCTGGTGCGTGCCGGCCCAGGCGCCGTAGTCCACCAGCCGCACCGTGAGGTTGTGCACCGGCTCGCCGGCCATGCTGGCGGCGGCGGCCAGCCCGCAGGTCGAGGGGTCTCGCGGCACATAGCCCTTGTCCTGGCCGCGTTTGAGGCCGCTCAGGATGTCGGATGCTTCGCCCACCCCGATCACCGTGGTGTTGGGCGTGCTGCGCCAGCACATGGGTTTGCCGGGCTCCCCCCAAACGAAGTTGGTGGTGGTGTTGCTCTTGCCGCTGGTGGTGGGCGAGCCGTAGCGCTGCGCCAGCTGGGCACCGAGCTGGGCCTGCGTGGGAGGAGACTTCAGGCTCACCTGACGCGTCATGCCGAGCACACGCGACGCGCTGGGCGGCGGTGCGAAGTAGAGCCGGAAATCCTCGCGGCCTTGCGCGTCGTCGAAGGTCACCCACAGCTCGTACAGAAAGGGCGGCGTGTTGAGCTGTTGCACGCCGTCGCTGTAGTTGTAGGTCATGTTGCGCTTCTGCACGCGCATGCCGGGGCGGTGTGCGGTGAGCGCGGCCATCGCTTCGGCTTCGCTCATGCCCGGGCGCAGGCCCACGATGTCAAACGACGGTTGGGCCGCGGCGGGCTGGCACAGCGCGGCGGCCATGGCGAGCAGCCCGGCCGAAGCGCGCCGGAAAACGGCGTAACGCATATCGACTGTCCTCGGTTGTGATGGGCCCATGCTAGGTCGCGCGGGCATGCGAGGCACCTCCCAAATGGGAGGTGCGCCCATGGGCGGTGCGAGGCGCGCGGCGATGCCGGGCGGGGTCACGACCTCAGTGCATCTGCAGCGGCCAGGCCGACTGCGTGACCCGCACCAGCAGCGCGATCAGTTCGCTCTGTCGCGTGGACCCGGTTTTCTGGAACAGGATCTTCAGGTACCAGCGCGCGGTGGCATAGCTCATGCGCGCGCGCGAAGCGGCTTCGCGCAGCCCTCCCCCGTCCATCAGCGACAGCGCCAGCCGCGCTTCGGCCCCGGTGAGTCCGAACAGCGCGGCCAGCGTCTCGCGCGCCTGTGCGACCGGCGGCGCCAGCGGTTCCGACAGGCTCACGAGGACGGCCGCCTGCGGCGACACGAACACGCTGCGCGTGCTGCGCAGGGGCGTCATCTGCAGCACCAGCCCCTGAACCACGAGCGCGGCCGGCTGGAGCGGTTCGGCCCAGGTGCTGCCGGCCGTGCAGGCGTTCAGCAGGGCATCGAGACGCGCCTGGTCTTGCGGCTCGCGCGCGGCGAGCCGGCCGCCGCGCAAACAGAAGCCCTTGCCGCGCGCGAGCAGCCGCAGCGCCGCCTGGTTGGCCTGCAGCAAGGCCCCTTGCGCGTCGAGCACGGCCATGCCCTGCTCGATCCGATCGAGGGCCGTCGTGCTGTCGCTGCAACGCTGCGTCAGCGTGTCGAGCTTCACCACCATGCGCATGGCGCGCTCCATGTGCCTCGCGAGCCGATCGAGGCGGCGCTGCTCGGCGAGGCCGAAGCTGCCGCGACCGGGCTCGCGCAACAGGCTGAAGTTGAGCACCAGGCCCTCCTGCACCCACGGCGTGATGCCCATGGTGTGCGCGAGGCCCTGCGGCCGCAGCCACTCGTTGAAGTAGGTCGAGCGCCGCAAGGCCGCCGGGTCACCCAGGTGAGCGAGCATGCGTTCCTCGGTGCGGACCACGCCTGGCCGGTGCAGCTCGGGCGTTTTCAGGCAGGGGTTGTCGGGCAGGTAGAAACTGGCCGAGAAGCGCTTGATGTGTGCCCGATCGACGCCTTCGATGCGAACGGGCCGCAGAGCGCGCGCGCGCAGGTCCAGGCAGTACAAGGCTTCCACCCGCGAATGGAACAGGGCACGCAGCGCCCGCATGGCATCGTCCCAGGCGGCTGGGTCGATCACGGCGTCGTACAGGGCCTCGGTGGCCCGGTGCATGAGGACATCGGGTCGGGACATGCCGGCGTTTTAGCCGATATCGGCACTCGGCCGGCGCGTCCGACGGGCGCCGCAGGACCGCTCAGCCGGCTCGGCCGGATGCCGCCAGTTGCTCGCGCAACTGCGCCTTGAGGATCTTGCCGGCCGCGTTCTTGGGCAGCTCCGCGGCCTGCAGGTAGCGCTTGGGTCGCTTAAAGCGCGCGATGTGCTCGATGCAGAGTTGGTCCAGTTCCTGCGCCGTGGCGGCCTCGCCGTCGCGGCAGCTGTAGACGGCCACCACCGATTCGCCCCAATCGGCGTCCGGCATGCCGAGCACGCACACCTCGCGGATTGCGGGGTGGCGCAGCAACACCTCCTCGACCTCGCGCGGGTAGATGTTGGTGCCGCCACTGATGATCACGTCCTTGCTGCGGTCCTTCAGCGTCAGCAGGCCGTCCGCGTCGAAGGCGCCGACGTCGCCCGTGTACAGCCAGCCGTCCCTGAGGGTCTTGCGGGTCGCGTCTGGCAGGTTCCAGTACCCCAGCATGACCGTGGGCGCGCGCACCACGATCTCGCCCGTCTCGCCCACCGGCAGGGCCTCGCCGCGGTCGTCCAGGATGCGGATCTGCACGCCGGTCTGCGCGTAGCCGCAGGACGCCAGGCGCGCCTGCAGCCGGGGGTGGCCGCGCTCGTGCTGCGAGCGCGTCAGCGAGCTGATGGTCATGGGCGTTTCGCCCTGGCCGTAGATCTGCGCCAGGCGTTCGCCAAAACGGTCCATGGCCTGCACGCAATCGGCCACGTACATCGGCCCGCCGCCATAGACGAGCGTCTGCAGGCCGGGCAGGTCGGTGGCCGCCGACAGCGTGAGCCGGGTGACCATGGTCGGCGCGGCGAACATCGACACGCCCCGGTGCACGGCCATCAGGCGGTCGATCTCGTCGACCTCGAAGCCGCGCGACTCGGGGCAGATGTGCAGCGAGCCGTGCAGCACGTGCGGCAGGATGTACAGGCCCGAGCCGTGCGACATGGGCGCGGCGTGCAGGATGGCGCGGCCCATGCCTTCGGGCTCGACGTCGTTGGTGTAGGCGCTGGCCATCGCCAGCAGGTTGGCGTGGCTGAGCATGGCGCCCTTGGGCCGTCCGGTGGTGCCGCTGGTGTAGAACAGCCAGGCCAGGGCGTCCGGTGCCACCGGCTCGGGCGCCATCGGGGGCGCGCCCAGCAGGCGCTGGTAGTCGGCACCTCCGACCGCGATCCCGGGCGTGCGCGGCACCAGGCCGAGCGCGTCCAGCGCGTCCTGGTGGCCCGGGTCGTGGAACAGCGCGCGCGCCTGGCAGTCGTCCAGGATGAAAGCCAGCTCGCGCGCGTGCAGCTTCACGTTGACCGGCACGACCACCAGACCACGCGCCCAGCAGCCGAACATCAGGGCCAGCCACTCGGGCTGGTTCTTCATGAAGATCACCACCCGGTCGCCGGGCCGGCAGCCCAGGCGGGCCAGCCCGGCCGACACGTCCAGGGCACGCTCGAGCAGATCGCCGTAGCGCGCCACGACCCGTTCGCCCAGGGCCACGGCCGGGGCCTGGGGCCGCTGCGTGGCGGTGCGCCACAACAGGCCGAAAACACCGTGATTGAAATGCATGGGAACCCTTTCAGCGCCGCGGCATCGGCTGGTAAGTCTGCCAGCCGGAGCCCGCCAGCCAGCCGCAGTCCACCACCAGGGTGGTGCCCGTGACCGCGGCGGCCTGGTCGGACAGCAGGAAGCGCACGCTCGCGGCGATCTCCTGGGGGGTCGCGAAGCGGCCCATGGGCACTTGCGACAGGATGGCGTCCGCGTCGCGCAGGCCGGCGTCGATCTTGTCCTGCAGCGCCTGCGTCAGCGTGAAGCCGGGCGCCACGGCGTTGATGCGCACACCGTGCGGCGCGTAGGCCACGGACAGCGA
Organism: Hydrogenophaga sp. PML113; assembly: GCF_001777155.1. Lineage (NCBI taxonomy): Bacteria > Pseudomonadati > Pseudomonadota > Betaproteobacteria > Burkholderiales > Comamonadaceae > Hydrogenophaga > Hydrogenophaga sp. PML113. Next base: position 340,990 of record NZ_MIYM01000004.1, read on the forward strand.
GGCCGTCAGGTTCTCCAGCGCCGCCTTGGCGGGACCGTAGGCCAGCAGCGGCGTGGCGCGCTGCGCGGTGACCGAGGACACGGTGACGATGGCGCCGCGCCCGGCCACCCTCATGCGCTCGCCCCACAGGCGGCAGCAGTGGTAGCTGCCGTGGTAGTTGATGCGCCAGACCCGCTCGTGCACGGCCAGGTCCAGCGTTTCGATGCCGTGCATGGGCTGCAGCACGCCGGCGGCCAGCACCATGTGCTCGACCCGCACGCCGCGCGCGTCGAGATCGGCGGCAATGGCCTCCAGCGCGGCCGCGTCGGACACATCGACCTCGCGCGTCTCGACCGCCACGCCCAGCGGGGACAGGCGCGAGCGCGCCGCCGCCAGGCCGGCTGCGTCCACGTCCAGCAGCACCAGGGCGCTGCCTTCTTGCGCTAGCGCCTGCGCGCAGGCCAGGCCGATGCCGCTGGCACCGCCGGTGACGAGGGACCAGCGCCCCCCGAATGCTTGTGTCTCAGCCAATCCAGGCCCCTCCGTTGACGTCGATGACCTGGCCCTGCACGTAGCTGGCCGCCGGGCTCATCAGAAACGCGATGATCCGCGCCACCTCCACCGGCTCCGCGGCCCGCCCCAGCGGGATGCGCGAGGCGTCGTACGAGCGGCCCTCGATCATGGGGGTCAGCGTGACCCCGGGCGCGACGGCGTTGACGCTCACGCCGCGCGGCGCGGCGCGCTGCGCCAGCCAGCGCGCCGCGGTGTGCAGGGCGCCCTTGCTCGCCGCGTACTGCCCGCCGGCCAGCAGGCCGCCGTTGCGCGCCGCCATGGACCCCACGAGCACGATGCGCCCCCGGCCGCGCGCGGCCATGGCGTCGAGCATGCGCAGGCTCAGCCGCAGCGGGGCCGCCACGTTGATGCGGAACACGGCCTCGAAGCTCTCGTCCCATGCCGCGGACGCGGGGTCGAGCCCGGACTCGTCCGGGCACACCGCGCTGGTGATGGCCAGCGCATCGACGTCGCCGCACAGCGCCAGCAGGCGGTCCTGCTCCGAGGTGTCGGACAGGTCCATCGCCAGCCACCGGTGCGAGGCCGCCCCGCACAAGGCGTTTCGCAGGTCCTCGCCGGGCAGCTGCCGGTCGACCAGGGTCAGGCGCGCGCCGAGGGCCGCGCCGATGCGCGCGAGCGCCCAGCCGATGCCGCCCACGCCCAGGATCAGCGCGTGCTGTCCCCTCAGGTCGACGCCCAGCGCGTCGATGCCTTCTTCCGGGTTCATCGTGTCGTCTCCCTATCGAAACACCGCGTCGCGCAGCGTGAGCGAGATCTCCGGCACCGCCGAGATCAGCCCCAGGCAGAGGATGACCACGCCCACGAACGGCAGCAGCGGCTTGACGAGCTGGTCCAGGGGGATGCGCGCCACCGCGCAGGCGGCGAACAGGTTCACCCCCACCGGCGGCGTGATCATGCCCAGGGCCAGGTTCACGATGACGATCAGCCCGAAGTGCACCGGGTCGATGCCGAAGAAAACCGCCACCGGGGCCAGGATCGGCGCCAGCACGATGATGGCCGCCCCGGTCTCGACGAACATGCCGATCAGGAACAGCGCGAGGTTGACGCCCAGCAGGAAGTTCATCGGCGTCTTGAGCGTTTCCTGCAGGTAGTGGCCCAGGGTCTCCGGGATACCAGCGTAGTTCACGAGGTAGGAGAACAGGCCCGCGTTCATGATGATGAACATGATCACCGAGGTGGTGACCGCCGACTGGCGCAGCACGCGCGGCAGCGCGCGCCAGCTCAGCCCCTTGTAGACGAACAGGCCCACGAGCACGGCGTAGACCACCGCCACCGCCGAGGCCTCGGTGGGCGTGAAGATGCCGCCGTAGATGCCGCCCAGGATGATCACCGGCATCATCAGCGCCCAGAACGCGTTGCGCCCGGCCACCCAGAGGGCCAGCCGGCCCTCGCCGTCGCGCTTGCCCATGCCCGTCACGCGCGCCCAGATGAGCACGTAGAGCATCAGCGCCCCCGCGATGAGCACGCCCGGGCCGATGCCGGCGACGAACATCTCGCCGATCGAGACCTCGGCCGCGACGCCGTACAGGATCATGGGCACCGACGGCGGCACGATCACCCCCAGCTCCGCCGAGGTGGCCTGCAGCGACGCCGCCCAGTTCGTGGGATAGCCCATGCGCACCAGGGCCGGGATGAGGATGGAGCCGACGGCGAACGTGGTGGCCACGGACGAGCCCGACACCGCCGCGAAGATCAGGCAGGTGAGCACGCAGCTGAGCGCCAGGCCGCCCTGGATGCCGCCCACCAGCGCGCGGGCGAACTCCACCAGGCGCTGCGAGATGCCGCCCTCTTCCATCAGCTTGCCGGCCAGGACGAAGAAGGGCACCGCCAGCAGCGGAAACTTGTCGAGGCTGGAGAACATCTCCTTGGGCACCACCACCAGCGGCAGGCTGCCCGACATCAGCACGCCGCCCAGGCTGGCCAGGCCGATCGACACGGCCACGCTGACGCTGAGCGCGAAGCACAGCAGCATCGTGCCGAACATCATTCCTGGCATGCCATGCCTCCAAACTCGCGCCGGCCCGGCGTGTCTTGCGACGGGGCGATGAACTGGGCGACCAGGGCGATGGCGGCGAAGGCCGCGCCCACCGGAATGGCCGCGTAGGCCCAGGTCATGGACAGCTCCACGCTGGCGAAGCTCTGAAAGCGAACCCGCCAGGCCATGTCGGTACCGATCCAGGCGACCGTCACCAGGAACACCAGCGAGAGCAGGAACACGCTCGATCGCACGAAGGCCCGCAGCCAGGCCGCCCGCACGCGGTTGATGACATCGACGCAGATGTGCGCGCCGTAGCGAAAGCCGATGGACAGCCCGATCGCCACCAGCCAGATCATGGCCCGCCGCAGGAACTCCTCCGACCAGGGCGAGGGTTCATGCAGCACGAAGCGCGTGGCCACCTGGAAGAAACCCAGCAGGGCCATCGCACCCATCAACACAGTGAGCGCGAGCGCGCACAGGCGCTCGCACCCATTGGCAAACCCCAGGTAGGCGCGACGCACGTTCGGGCTCACTGCACGCGCTGGATGGCCGCGATGTCGGGGCCGAACTGGGACTCGAACTTCTTGAAGGTCGGCGCCAGCGCCTTGCGGAACTCGGCCGTGTCCGGGCGCGTGATGCTCATGCCTTCTTTCTCCAGCAGGGCCACGGCGGTCTGCGCCTCGCGGGTCACGCGCTCACGCTGCGCCGCCGCGCCGGCCTTGGCGGCGTTGAGGAACAGCTGCCGGTCGGCGGCGTTGAGCTTGGCCCACAGCGCCGGGCTGGCGATGAGCAGGGTCGGCGAATACACGTGCGAGGTGAGCGCCAGGTGCTTCTGCACCTGCCACAGCTTGGCCGTCACCAGGATGGACAGCGGGTTCTCCTGTCCGTCGATGGTGCCCTGCTGGAGCGCGGTGTAAACCTCCGGCCAGGCCATCGGCGTGGGCAGCGCGCCCAAGGCGCGGAAGCTCTCCACGTGCACCCGGTTTTCCATCGTGCGCAGCTTGATGTTGGCCAGGTCGCCCGGCGCGCGGATCTCGCGCCGCGAGGTCGTCAGGTGGCGAAAGCCGTTCTCGCCCCAGGCCATGGCGATCAGGCCCTTGGCCGGGAAGGCGGCGAGCAGCTTCTGGCCCACCGCGCCGTCGAGGGCGGCGCGGGCGTGTTCGGTGTCGCGGAACAGGAAGGGCACGTCCAGCACGCGGATGTCGGGCACGAAGTTGCCCACCGTGCCACTCGACACGAAGGCGACGTCGAGCGAGCCGATCTGCGCGGACTCGACCATCTCACGCTCGTTGCCCAGGGTCGCGTTGGGGGCCTGGCTGCACTTGAAGCGGTTCGCAGACCCCTTCTCCAGCGTGTCGCAGAACGCATCGGCGCCAGCGCCATAGTGGCTGTCGCGGGACACCGCGTAGCCGATCTTGACGATCTGCTGGGCGTGGGCGGCGGCGCCGGCCAGCGTGGCGCCGGCCACGGCGATCGCCGCCGCGAGGGTGCGGAAGGTGCTCATGTTGTGTCTCCTGGTTGTCGGTTGAATCGGGATCAGTTCTTGTAGGACGGGTCAAGGCGGTCGAGCTTGCGCAGCAGGGCCGGCCATTCGCGGTTGGCGTCGCTGCTGAAGTCCTCCTGCCATTGCTGGTCGGTCAGCGCGCACACCTGCGGCTCGGGCACCAGCAGGCGCTGGCCGGTCGACTGGGCCGTGATCTGGGCCTGCGCCGCCTTCTCGAGGTAGTACATCTCGACGAAGGCGCCCCCCACCGTCTTGCCCACGGTCAGGGTGCCGTGGTTGCGCAGCACCAGCGCGCGGTGCTGGCCCAGGGCCGCGACGATGCGCTCGCGCTCCCCCGTCGACAGGGCGATGCCTTCGTAGTCGTGGTAGCCGATGCGCCCGTAGAAGCGCAGCGCGTGCTGACTCAGCGGCTGCAGGCCGTCGGGCAGCATGGACAGGGCCATGCCGTGAATGGTGTGCAGGTGCATGACGCTGCCCATGTCTTCGCGCGCCTGGTGGACACCCCCATGAATGACGAAGCCGGCGGCGTTGGGGCGATAGGGTGTGTCGCCGATGACATTGCCGTCGTAGTCGATCTTCACCAGCGAGGAGGCCGTGATCTCGTCGAAGGCCAGCCCCAGCGGGTTGACGAGGAAGTGCCCCGACGTGCCCGGCACACGCGCCGAGATGTGGGTGTAGATGAGGTCGTCCCAGCCATGCATCGCGCACAGGCGGTAGGCTGCGGCGAGGTCCACGCGCACCGCCCACTCTTCGGCGGTGATGCCCACGGGGTCGGGCCGCCGGTTCGCGTCGAGTTCGAAGCTGCGAAAGCTGGTCTGGCCGGCCTGCGCGGCCTGTTCGGCGGATTGCTGCATGATGGGGAGCGTCTCCTTTTTATAAACTGAACGTTCAGTATATTAACATCGCGACACCATGTCTACTCGAACGCCTTCCGACAATTCAGTGGCTGAAAGCAAGAGACCGCGCGGGCGCACGCGCAGCAAGGAGGCCGAAGAGGCGGTGCTGGATGCCGCCTATGCCCTGCTGTCGGAGCACGGCCTGCAGGCCACGACGGTCGATGCCATCGCGGCCCGGTCGAAGGTGAGCAAGGCCACCATCTACAAGTGGTGGCCCAACCGCGCCGCGATCATCATGTCGGCCTTCCGGCGCGAGTCGCTGGTGGCGATCCCCTATCCCGATCGGCTGTCGCTGGACGTGGTGATCGACCGGCTGCTCAACATGAGCGAGCAGTTCCGAGGCCCCCTGGGGCGCATGATGGCCGCGCTGATCGCGGAAGGGCAGTCCGACCCGGCGCTGGCCGAGGCGTTTCGCGAAGGCTATATCCGGGCCCGGCGCGAGGAAGGTGTTCGCATCGTCAAGTCCAGCATCGCCGATGGCACCGTGCGCAACGCCGACCCGGAGGTCATCCTGGACGTGCTCTATGCCCCGCTGTACTACCGCCTGCTCGTGGGCCACCAGACCCTGACGCCGAAGTTCGTGCGCGAGTACCTCGACCTCGCCATGCACGGCGTGCTGAGCGAGAACGTCAAGCTCGACGCGGTCCGGGCCAAGAAGCCGGCGAAACCACCAAAAAAGGGCCAGGACACGAAGGCGCCCGCCGCGCGCGCGGGCACCCGCTCCTCCTAGGCGGGGGCCCGGCTGCCTTGCGCCTCCCTCACCAGGCCCACGAACTTGCGCGCCAGCACGCGCGGTGAATCGCGGCCGTCCGGGTTGAACCACAGGGTCGCCCAGTTGAGCGCGCCCATGAGCATCAGGCGCAGGGCGCGCCGGTCGGTCCCCGCCGGCAGGGGCAGCTGCGCCACGACCTGGCGAAAGACCTGCTCGTAGCTGTCCCGCAGCTCCCGCAAGCGGTCCGCGGCCTGCGGAATGTCATCGGGCAACACACGGATCAGGACCTGGGCGTAGTCGCTGTCGCGCAAGACGGTCTCCAGGTGCGCCTTGCACATCGCCTCCAGGCGGTCCCAGGGATCGGTCTCCTTCGCCACGGCTTCGGTGGCCGCCTTTTCCAGTTCGATCACGCCGGCCTGGTACACCGCGAGCAGCAGGTCTTCCTTGGAAGGGAAGTGGTAGTAGAGCGAGCCCGGCAGCATCTTGATTTCGACGGCGATGTCCCGCATGGACGTCGCGGCGTACCCGCGGCGGGCAAAGAGGCGCGCCGCGGCATCCAGCAGCTCCGGCAGTCGGTTGTCGGATCGGGGCGATCGGGCCGGTTTGGTGCTGGACATAGAGGCAGTCGTCGGTGGGATGGGTTGGGGAAAAACACGCCTTGAGGCCGGTCCGCCGGTGGGGCCCTCAATCGAGGGTCTGCCGGTAGCGCGCGAGCGCGACCACGGCCGCCACCAGCAGAAAGGCCAGCATGGGCCACAGCTCGGGCAACACGTCCGCCAGCGTGCTGCCCTTGAGCAGGATACCGCGCACGATGCGCAGGAAGTGCGTCAGCGGCAGCACCTCGCCGATGGCCTGCGCCCAGACCGGCATGCCCCGGAACGGGAACATGAAGCCCGACAGCAGCATCGAGGGCAGGAAGAAGAAGAAGGTCATCTGCACCGCCTGCAGCTGGTTGCGGGCGATGGTCGAGAACGTGAAGCCCACGCCGAGGTTGGCCACGATGAACACCCCGATCATGGCCAGCAGCAGCCAGACGCTGCCCACCATCGGCACCTCGAACAGCACGAAGGCCGCGCCCAGGATCACGCCGAGCTGCAGGTAGCCGATCAGCACGTAGGGCAGGATCTTGCCCAGCATCACCTCCGCCGGCCGCACCGGCGTGGCCAGCAGGCTCTCCATGGTGCCGCGCTCGCGCTCGCGGGTCATGGCCAGGGAGGTCAGCATCACCATGGTCATGGTCAGGATGGTGCCGATCAGGCCCGGCACGATGTTGTAGCGCGACAGCCCCTCCGGGTTGTAGCGGCGGTGCACGCGCAGATCGAACGGCGGCGCGGCCGCCTGCAGGCCGCGCAAGGGGCCCACGAGGTCGTGCTCCAGCGCCCGCGGCACCAACTGCGACAGCGCCGCGATGGCGTTGGCCGCCGCCGACGGGTCGGTGGCGTCCACCGAGACCAGCAGCGCGGGCGTCTCGCCGCGCAGCAGCCGGCGCGAGAAGTCGGCCGGGATCGCCACCACGAACTGCACCTCGCCCAGGGCGATCAGGCGCTCGGCCTCGGCCTCGCCGGCCGGCTGGTGGGTGATGCGGAAGTAGCCCGTGTTCTCGATCGCGCTCACGATGGGTTGGGCCAGCGCGCCCCGGTCGGCGTTCACCAGGGCGGTGGGCAGGCCCTTGGGGTCGGTGTTGATGGCGTAGCCGAACAGCACCAGCTGCAGCACCGGAACACCGACCGCCATGGCGAAGGTCAGGCGGTCGCGCAGCATCTGCTGGAACTCCTTGACGAACACGGCCAGCGTGCGCGCCCAGGAAAGGCCGTTCATGCGCGCCCCATCAGGTTGATGAACACGTCCTCCAGGCTGGCCTCGATGCGCTGCACGCCGAAGCCCTGCTGCTCGAGCGCCCGCAGGCGGGGCTCCACGGGTGCCGCGTCGCGCGCACTCAGGTGCAAGGCATTGCCGAACGCGGCCACGCCGAGCACGCCGGGCCAGGCGCGCAGCGGCGCGGCGAGCGCGCCCACCCCCTCCCCTTTCAGCGACCACACCACCAGCCCGGCCGCGTCCAGAATCTGGCGCTCGCTGCCGCGCGCCAACACGCGGCCGTCGACGATGTAGACCAGCTCGTGGCAGCGCTCGGCCTCGTCCATGTAGTGCGTGGACACGAGCACGGTGATGCCCTGGTCCGCCAGGTCGTGGATCTGGTCCCAGAACTCGCGCCGCGCCTTGGGGTCGACGCCAGCCGTCGGCTCGTCGAGCAGCAGCAGGCGCGGCTCGTGGATCAGGCAGGCGGCGAGCGACAGACGCTGCTTCCAGCCGCCGGACAAGGCGCCGGCCAGTTGCCCCTGGCGCGCGGCCAGTCCCAGCCGTTCCAGCGTGCGCGCCACCACCTCGCGCCGCCGCGGCAGTTCGTACAGGCGCGCGACGAAGTCCAGGTTTTCGCGGATCGACAGGTCCTCGTACAACCCGAAGCGCTGCGGCATGTAGCCCACCTGGCGTTTGATCCGCGCCGCCTGCTCGCGCAGGTCCAGGCCCAGGCAGGTGCCGCTGCCCGCGTCCGGGCGCAGCAGGCCGCACAGCAGGCGGATCGTCGTGGTCTTGCCGCTGCCGTTGGGGCCGAGGAAGCCGCAGATGCGCCCAGCGGCCAGCTGCAGCTGCACGCCATCGACCACCTTGCGTCCGCCGTAGGCCTTGGTCAGGCCACTGACGTCGATGGCCAGCGCGCTCATGGCGTGCCCGCGGCGGGGCGCTCGACGTCGACCGGCTGCCCCGGGTGCAGGCGCACCGCGTCGGCGGACTCGGGCCGGGCCTCGACCATGAACACCAGCCGCGCGCGCTGCGCGTTTGAATAGATCACCGGCGGCGTGTACTCCGCCTGCGCGGCGATGTGCGAGACACGGACCTGCAGCGGCGCGCCACAGCCGTCGCAGCGCGCCGCCAGGGACTGGCCGAGGCGGATGCCGGACAGCTCCGCCTCGGGCACGAAGAAGCGCAGCTTGATGTTCCCCGGCGGCAGCAGCGCCAGCACCGGCTGGCCGGCCGGCACGAACTCGCCGGGGCGAAAGAAGACGTCGTTCACCACGCCGGCCGCCGGCGCGAACCGCCGCGTCTTCTCCAGCTGGCGCTCGAGCAGGCGCAGGGCGCCGCCCGCCGCCGCCACGTTGGCGCGGCTGGCTTGCTGCTCGTCGCCGCGCGCGGGCAGCTGGGCGACCCGCAGCGCGGCCGACAACTCGTCGACCCGCGCGGCCGCCGCGCGCTGCCGCGTGCTGGCGTCGTCGACCTGGGCCAGCGACACGAAGCCCTGCGCCAGTAGGCGCTGCTGGCGCTCGACCTCGCGCTGGGCCAGCGCGAGCGCCACCTGGGCCTGCGCCAGCTGCGCCCGGATCACCGCCTGCTCGTCGGCGCGGCGCCCCTTCTCCAGATTGGCCTGTTGCGCCTGGGCGGCCTGCAGCCGCGCGGCGGCCTCGTCCCGGGCCGCGGTTTCGCTGGCCGCATCCAGCTCGAACAGCGGCGCCCCGCGCGCCACGGTGTCGCTGGCGCGCACCTCGAGGGACTCGAGGGTGCCCGCCAGCGGCGCGGCCACGTAGACGAAATCCCCCACCGCATAGCCGGACCAGGTGGCGGGCGGCTCGGGCGAACAGGCCGCGAGCGCCAGCGCGGCGGCGGCGCAAAGTCCGCGGGCGACGGGGGGTGCGCTGGCACGGCAGAACATGGCGCCAGCTTAGAGGAAATGGCCGCCGGTGTCCCCCGGCTGGCCATGACCTGGATCAAGCCGGCGCGCTGCCGGCGACCGCCTCAATCCACCTTGAGCTTGACCGCCTGGAAGATGCGCGTGAGGCGCTGGGCCTCGGCGCTGTAGAACTTCTGCGCCTGGGCCAGGGGCATGGCGCGCTTGAGCGCCACGCCGCCCGCCTCGCGTGTGTAGTTCTCGAATTCAGGTCCCTGCAGGGCGGTGTCGACCGCGCGGTGCAGCGTGGCCACCACCTCGGCCGGCACCTGGCGCGGCAGGAAGACACCGGTCCACACGGTGTAGACGAAGTCCTTCAGGCCATCCCCGTCGCCCAGGCGCGGCACGCCGGCCACCGGCTCGGCCGCGGCGTTGGCGATCAGGCGCAGCGAGCCCTGCTCGATCAGCTTGGCCGTGCTGCCGGCCATGGGCAGGAAGGCGATGTCGACCTGTCCGCCGAGCAGGTCATTGAGCGCCGGCGCCAGCCCCTTGTAGGGCACGTGCAGCAGCTGTCCGCCCGTGAGCGACTTGAAGTGCTCGCCCATGAGGTGGTAGAGCGTGCCGCTGCCCGGCGTGGCATAGCTCAGCGCCTTGGCCGACGGGTTCTTCATGTGCTCCAGCAGCTGTTGCACCGAGCGGATGTTCAGGCTGGGCCGCACCACCAGCGCAATGTTGGTGTACGACAGCTGCGACACCAGGACCAGGTCCTCGGGCTTGTGGCGCACGTTGGGCATGGTCAGGGGCGGCAGGATGGGCTCGGCCACCGTGGCCAGCAGCACCGAGTGGCCGTCGGGCGGCGCCGACAGCACCTTGCCCACGCCGAGCGCGCCGCCCACGCCGGCGAAGTTCTCGACGATCACCACCTCGCCCAGCGCTTTCTGCACCAGGGGCTGCATGACGCGCGCCACCATGTCGGCGGGACCGCCCGCGGGGAAGGGCACCACCAGCGACACGCGGCGCGCGGGGTAGCTGGCCTGCGCGAAGGCCAGGGGGGCGATGGGACTCAGGGCCGAGGCCGCGGCGGCGGCCAGCAAAGTGCGGCGATGGAACGTCATGGGCTTGTCTCCGGTGAGGGGGATGGGAATCAGGCAGCGGCCTTGTCGGCGCGCGCGCCGCGGCCCTGCCGGGCCTGGTCGATGCGGTACAGGCGGGTGGCGTTGCCGCCCATGATGAGTTCGATGGCGTGGTCCGGAATCTCCGGCATGCCCAGCGCCTTGGCGTGTTCGTTGATGCCCTGCACGGTCTTGTGGAAGGTCCACATGAAGGGGTTCTCCGAGCCGTAGAGCAGCCGCTCCCAGGGATTCACGCAGCCGAAGTCGTGGATCAGCTGGTAGACGGTGCGCGGGTGGTAGAAGCCCAGCGCGCTGAGGTCGGCGTGGAAGTTGGGGTTGCGCGCGACCACGCCCATGGCCTCGGCCGCGTAGGGGTAGCCCAGGTGGCAGATCACCACCTTCATGTCGGGGAAGCGCTGGCCGACCTCGTCGAGCAGCCAGGGCTGCTGCAGTTTCATGTCGGCGCCGCACACGGGCGTGAAACCCATGTGGAAATGCACCGGCACGCCCAGCGCCGTGGCCGCTTCGTACAGCGGGTCGCAGGCCTTGTCGCGCGGATCGAAATGCGCGTAGGTGGGGTAGAGCTTGATGCCGCGGAAGTCGAGGTCGCGCACGCAGCGCTCCAGCTCGTCGGCCGCGCCCCAGGGGTCGACGATGGGGTCGGCGCTGCAGATGCCGATGAGGCGGCCGTTGGAGGCCGCCACCTGCTTGGCCACGAAGTCATTGGGCACGTCGTAGGGGCGGTGCTCGGGCTTGAGCACGCGGTTCCAGTTGCCCGCGAGCACGCAGCAGACGTCGATGCCGACCTCGTCCATCACGTGCACCAGCATCTCGCCGTCGCGCCGCTCGGACTTCACCTCGGTGCTGTGGTAGCGGAAGCCCCGCTCGCTCCAGTTCTTGCGCAGCTGCTTGTACACGTGCTCGGACACGTGCACGCCGGGCTGGCCCAGGTGGATGTGGTTGTCGACGACGAACATGCGGTCTCCTGTCTCTTGGTGGTCTGTGACGGGAGTCGAATGGTAGACGTCGAATAGTTTGATGTCAAACTAATAGACATCGAATCAACAGAGGGCGCGTGCTATCCTGCCGCCCCGCATGGCCGCTCCCCCCGACACCCCCTCGCCCGCCCTGGGCAACCTCGACGCCTACCTGGGCTACCACCTGCGCCGGGCGCACAACCGCTCGCTCAAGCGCATCGACCAGGCGCTGGCCAAGCTGCAGCTCACCACCGCCATGTACGGCGTGCTGGAGCTGCTGAGCTGCAATGCGGAGTTGTCGCAGGGGCGGCTGGCCAAGGCGGTAGGACTGACCAACCCGTCCATGGTGCCGCTGGTGGACAAGCTGGCCGAGCGCGGCCTGGTGGAGCGCTGCCGCCACGAGCACGACCGCCGCAGCGTGCACCTCAAGCTCACGTCCGAGGGGCGGCGCTTCTGGACGCGCGCCGCGCGCGTGGTGCGCGAGCACGAGAACCACCTGCGCAGCGGCCTGTCGGACAGCGACGTGGCGGAGCTGATCCGCCTGCTGGGCAAGGTCGGGGAGTAAGAAGCCGCGGGCGCGCGCCGGCGCCCGGGCGGGCTCAGGCCTCGCCGGCCCCCAGGCGGAACACCGAGACCGTCGACACCAGTTCGTCCGCCTGCTGGCGCAGGCTGTTGGCGGCCGCGGCCATCTGCTCCACCAAGGCGGCGTTCTGCTGCGTGGTCTGGTCCAGCTGCACCACCGCCTCGCCCACCTGGCCCACGCCAGCGCTCTGTTCGCCGCTGGCGGTGCTGATGTCGGACATGAGCCGCGACACCTTCTGGATGGAAGCGATCACCTCGCGCATCGTCTGGCCGGCCTCGTTCACGAGCACGGTGCCCTGGTCCACGCTGTCCACGCTGCTGCCGATCAGGGCCTTGATTTCGTGCGCGGCCTGGGCCGAGCGCGTGGCCAGGTGGCGCACCTCGCTGGCCACCACCGCGAAGCCGCGGCCCTGCTCGCCCGCGCGCGCCGCTTCCACGGCAGCGTTCAGCGCCAGGATGTTGGTCTGGAAGGCGATGCCGTCGATGACGCCGATGATGTCGGCGATCTTGCGCGAGCCGGCGTTGATGTCGCCCATGGTGTCCACCACCCGCTGCACGGCCGCGCCGCCCTGCTCGGCCAGCTCGCTGGCCGAGCGCGCGAGCTGATCGGCCTCGCGCGCGTGCCCCGCGTTCTGGCCGACCGCCGTGCCCAGCTGTTCCATGGACGCGGCCGTCTCTTCCAGCGCGCTGGCCTGGCCTTCCGTGCGGCCCGAGAGGTCCTGGTTGCCCTGCGAAATCTCCGAGCTGGCCGTGGCCACCGCCTCGGCGCCCTGGCGCACGCGCGCCACCACGCCCGCGAGGTCGCGCTGCATGCGCGCCAGCTGGGCCATCAGGCTGTGCTGATCGCCCGGGCGCACGGGCACGGGCTGGCCCAGATCGCCGCGCGCCACGCGCTCGCTGACCGCCACGGCCTCGGCCGGCTCACCGCCGAGCGGGCGCAGCACCAGCCGCTGCAGGGCCCAGAGCAGGCCCAGCGAGACCAGCGCGACCGAGACGGCGCCCAGCGTCCCGGCGGTGACGCGCAAGGCGTTCACCTCGGCCAGGATGCGGTCCTGCGGCACGGTGGCGGCAAAGGCCCAGAGCGAGCGGTCCTTGCCCACTTGCACCGGCACGTAGATGCGCGTGACCTCGGTGTCCAGGCGCGGGTCTTCGTGGTTGACCCGCACCACCCGGCCATCGCGCAGGGAGGCGTTCAGCGGCTCGCGCTCGTCGGCCGCCGTCAGCTCGCGCCCCACGTTGGCGGGATCCCGGTCGCCCACGAACAGGCCGCCCGCGGACAGCAGGCTGGCGTAGCCGGTGTCGTAGACGCGGATCGCGCCCACCTTGTCCTGCAGGCTGGACAGCGCCACATCGATGCCCGCCACGCCGACCAGGCGGCCGCCCATCACGATGGGCACGGACGTGGTGGTGATCAGCACCTCCTTGCCCGCCACGGTGTACTTGTACGGCTCGATCAGCGTCTCCTGGCCGCTGCGCTTGGGCAGCTGGTAGTAGTCACCGGCGCCGGGCTTGTCGTAGTCCACCAGGACCTCCACCGACGCCACGCCGCTGCCGCGGTTCCAGTAAGGGATGTAGCGACCCGAGGCGTCGTGCCCGGGCTTGCCCGCGAACTCCGCGTCGCGGCCATCGAAGGCGTCGGGCTCCCAAGCAGTCCACACGCCCAGGAACTGCGGCGATCCCTCCAGCACGCTCTTGAGCAAGGCGTCGGCCTGCGCGCGGTCGGCGCGACCGCTCGCCTTCAAGCCAGCCAGCGACTGCGCCAGGGTGCGCGCGGCCGTCATGGTGGCGTTGAGCTCGGCGCCGATCTGCGCCGCGTTGCGCGTCGCGAGTTCCTCGGCGTACATGAGCGCCGTCTTCTCCTGCAGCTGGCCCGCCTGGCGCGTCAGCGATACCACCGTGGCCGCGAAACCGGCCAGCACGACGCCCACCACCATCAGCAGCAGCTTGGTGCGCAGGCTCAGGGAGGCGAGCCAGGGGCCCGGGGAAGGGGACTGGGAAGACAACACGCGCGATTCCTTTCGTCGGCCGACATGACCGCCAGGGAATCTCCCACGTCCGCCGCCCCGTGAAGCCGGGAACAGCGCGGCGAAGCGGCGCTTATTCCGCCGCCAGCCGCTCCAGCCCGCCGAGGTAGGGTCGCAGCGCGGCCGGCACGGTGATGCTGCCGTCGGCGTTCTGGTGGTTCTCCAGCACCGCCACCAGCGCGCGGCCCACCGCCAGGCCAGAGCCGTTGAGCGTGTGCACCAGCTCGTTCTTGCCCTGCGCGGTCTTGAAGCGCGCCTGCATGCGCCGCGCCTGGAAGGCCTCGCAGTTGGAGCAGCTCGAGATCTCGCGGTAGGTGTCCTGCGCCGGCACCCAGACCTCCAGGTCGTAGGTCTTGGCGGCGCCAAAGCCCATGTCACCCGTGCACAGCGCGACCACACGGTAGGGCAGCTCCAGCTTCTGCAGGATGGCCTCGGCGTGGCCCACCATCTGCTCCAGCGCCGCGTAGCTCTGGTCGGGGTGGGTGATCTGCACCATCTCGACCTTGTCGAACTGGTGCTGGCGGATCATGCCGCGCGTGTCGCGGCCCGCGCTGCCGGCCTCCGAACGGAAGCAGGGGCTGTGCGCGGTCAGCTTGATGGGCAGATCCGACTCGGCCAGCACGCGCTCGCGCACGGTGTTGGTGAGGGAAATCTCCGAGGTGGAGATGAGGTACTGCTCGGCCGCGGCTTCATCGCCCCCACCCGCTGCGGCATCACCGGGGCCCCTCCCCCGGTAGACCCAGAACATGTCGTCCTTGAACTTGGGCAGTTGGCCCGTGCCCTCCAGCGCCTCGCGGTTGACGATGTAGGGCGTGTAGCACTCGGTGTAGCCGTGCTCCAGGGTCTGCACGTCCAGCATGAACTGGGCGAGCGCGCGGTGCAGGCGCGCGATCGGGCCGCGCAGGAAGCTGAAGCGCGAGCCCGAGAGCAGGGCGCCGGTCTCGAAGTCCAGCCCCAGCGGCGCGCCCAGGTCGACGTGGTCGCGCACCGGGAAGTCAAAGGCGCGCGGCCCCTTGCCGCCAGGGCTCCAGCGGCGCACCTCCACGTTGCCCGACTCGTCGCCGCCCACCGGCACGCTCTCGTGCGGCAGGTTGGGCACGGCCATCAGCAGGGCCTGCAGCTCGGCCTGGATCACGTCCAGCCGCGCGGCGCCGGCCTCCAGCTCGGCCTTGATGGTGCCGACCTGGGCCATGGCCGCCTCGGCCTCGGCGTGCTGGCCCTTGCCCTTGAGCATGCCGATCTGTTTGGACACGCTGTTGCGCTGGGCCTGCAGCTCCTCGGTGCGGGTCTGCAAGGTCTTGCGCTCGCCTTCGAGGGCCTGGTAGGCCGCGACGTCGAGGTAGGGCTGGGGCTGCTTGCGCGTCTCGAGCCGGGCCACGGTGGCGGGCAGGTCCTTGCGCAGTTGAACGATGTCGAGCATGGAAAAGGGGCGGTGGAAGGAATCAGGGGGCGCTGGTGCCGCCGAGCTTGAGGCCCTTGGGCAGCGGGAACTTGACGGTCTCCGACAGGCCGTCCATGGAGCGCACGGATATGGCGCCGAAGGCCTTGATGCGGTCGACCACCTGGCGCACCAGGATCTCGGGCGCCGAGGCGCCGGCCGTGAGGCCCACGCGCGCGCGGCCCTCGAACCACTCGGGGCGCAACTCGTCGGCGCTGTCCACCATGTGGGCCGGCGTGCCGCGCTTGAGCGCGACCTCGCGCAGGCGGTTGCTGTTGGAGCTGGTGGGGCTGCCCACCACGATGACCACGTCGACCTGGGCGCTGAGCAGCTTCACCGCGTCCTGCCGGTTCTGCGTGGCGTAGCAGATGTCCTGCTGCTTGGGCTCGCGCACCTGGGGAAAGCGCGCCTTCACGGCGGCCAGGATCTCGGCCGCGTCGTCCACCGACAGCGTGGTCTGCGTCACCACCGCGAGCTTGTCGCCCAGCGCCGGGCTCAGGCGCGCCACGTCGGCCACGTCTTCCACCAGGTGGATGCCGCTGTCGAGCTGGCCCATGGTGCCTTCCACCTCGGGGTGCCCTTTGTGGCCGATCATGATGAACTCGTAGCCCTCGCGGTGCAGCTTGGCCACTTCCACGTGCACCTTGGTCACCAGCGGGCAGGTGGCGTCGAAAACCTGGAACCCGCGCTGCGCGGCCTCGTTCTGCACCGCCTTGCTCACGCCATGGGCCGAAAACACCAGGGTGGCGCCCGGCGGCACGTCGGCCAGGTCCTCGATGAAGATCGCGCCCTTGGACTTGAGGTCGTTGACGACGTAGGTGTTGTGCACGATCTCGTGGCGCACGTAGATGGGCGCGCCGAACTTGGCCAGCGCGCGCTCGACGATCTCGATCGCGCGGTCGACCCCGGCGCAGAAGCCCCGCGGCTCGGCCAAAACGATGTCTTGCAGCGACGCCATCACAGCACCCCGATCAGTTGCACCTCGAAGCGCACGGGCTGGCCGGCGAGCGGGTGGTTGAAATCGAACAGCACCGCGCCGTCCTCGCGCACCTCGCGCACGGCCCCGGCATAGGTGCCGGTGCCGTCGGGCGTGGGGAACTGCACCACGTCGCCCACGGCGTAGCGCTCCAGCGGATCGCCCAGCTGGTCGAGCAGCTTGCGCGCCACCCACTGCTGCATCTCGGGCTGGCGCTCGCCAAAGGCCTCGCCAGGCGCCAGGTCGATGACGGTGCGCGTGCCCTCCTCCAGGCCGATGAGGCGCTGTTCGATGGCCGGCGACAGCTCGCCCTGGCCCAGGCTCAGCGTGGCGGGCTGGCCATGGAAGGTATCGATGATGACCTGGCCGCCCGCATCGCTCATGCGGTAGTGCAGGGTCAGGAAGGAGCCGGGCTGGACGTGGGACATGGCGGGGGTGGCGATGCACCCGGGGGGATGGGGTGAAACGCGTATTGTAAAAAGCGCCGGCCACCCAGGGAGCCAAGGCATGCAAGTCCATCCGGGGGTCGGGCTCAAGGCCCTGCCCAGCGACGCGCGACCGCGCGAAAAACTGCTCGCGCGCGGCGCGAACGCCCTCAGCGACACCGAGCTGCTGGCCGTGCTGTTGCGCACCGGCCTGGCCGGCAAGCACGTGCTGCAGCTCGCCCAGGAGCTGCTGGACACCTGCGGCGGCATCGCGGGCCTGGTGGCCACCGACGCCGCGGCGCTCGGCCGGATCAAGGGGCTGGGGCCGTCCAAGCGCGCGCTCATCGCGGCCGTGATGGAGATCGCGCGCCGCGCCCTGGCCCAGCCGCTGAAGACCCGCGAACTGCTCAACGACCCGGCGGCGGCTGGCGATTTCCTTCGCCTGCAGCTCGGCGACCGCCCGCACGAGGTCTTCGCCGTGCTGCTGCTCGACAGCCAGCACCGCCTGATCGCCTTCGAGGAGCTGTTTCGCGGCACGCTCAACCAGGCCAGCGTGTTCCCGCGCGAGGTGGTGCTGCGCGCCCTGCACCACCAGGCCGCCGCCGTGGTGCTGGCCCACAACCACCCCAGCGGCGTGGCCGAGCCCTCGGCGGCCGACGTGGCGCTCACCCGCAGCCTGTGCGACGCGCTGGCCCTGGTGGGCGTGCGGGTGCTCGACCACATCGTGGTCACGCGCGAGCGCGCCGCCTCCCTGGCCCAGCTCGGGCTTCTCTGAGCCCCGCGCCACGCGCCCGCGGCCCGGCCCGACAATGCGGGCCATGAAGGTGAACGCCCTCAGCGAGCTCCAGTCCATCCGCCACGCGCTGGCCGAGCGCCGCGCGCGCGAGGCCGCCGAGCGCGAAGCCGAGCGCCTGACCGCCGCGCGGCGCGAGCGCGAGCGCCGCCTGTTCGAACTCGCCGTGGGCCCCGTCGAACGCCTGCCCGCGCACGGCCGCGCCGAGCCCGCCCGCCGCCCGCCCGAGCCCCGGCCCCTGCAGCGCGAGCGCGACGAGGCCGCCGTGATGCGCGAGGCCCTGTCCGACGAGTTCGACGTCGAAACCCTGCTGCACACCGACGAACTGCTGAGCTACCGCCGCCCCGGCCTGGGGCTGGACGTGGCGCGCAAGCTGCGCGAGGGCCGCTGGGCGATCCAGCGCGAGATCGACCTGCACGGCCTGCGCACCGACGAGGCGCGCGAAGCCCTCGGCCGCTTCGTGCGCGAGAGCCACCAGCAGGGCCTGCGCTGCGTGCGCGTGGTGCACGGCAAGGGCCTGGGCTCGCCAGGCCGCGCGCCGGTGCTCAAGGGCCGGGTGCTGCGCTGGCTGGTGCAGAAGAAGGAAGTGCTGGCCTTCGTGCAGGCCCGCCCGGCCGACGGCGGCGCGGGCGCCCTGGTGGTGCTGCTGCGCCCGGCGTGACGCCCTGCACGCCCGCCGCCCCGCGTGGCGCCGCCGGCCGGCCCGGACGAGACCGCTGTCACCGGCGCACGGCATGATCCGCGCCATGCCGGTTTCCTCCCACCCCCTGCGCCCCGATCGCCGCCACTGGCTGCTGGCCACCGGCGCCGCCCTCGCGGGCTGCGCCGCGCCAGGGCCCTCGCCCGGACCCGACGACGGGGGCGTCGACGGATCGGCCTGGGCCCGCGCCTGCTCGTTCGACGGCCTGGCGCCCGCCGGCCCCTGGACGCACCGCCGCTACGGCAACCGCCGCCCCACCGACTACCGCGCCACTGAGCACGGTGGCCGCCCGGCCGTGCACGCGCGCAGCGCCGCGGGCAACAGCCTCATGCGCCTGCCCCTGAAGGCGGCGGACTTGCCACCGGGCGCGCGGCTGCGGTTCTCGTGGTGGGCCGACGCGCTGCTGGAGCAGGCCGACATGAAAGACCCGCAGGCCGATGATGCCGTCGCCCGCGTGATGCTGAGCTTCGACGGCGACCGCCAGACCTGGAGCCGGCGCGACCACATGCTCTCGGAGCTGGCGCAACTGATGACCGGCGAGCCCCTGCCCTACGCCACCCTCATGTACGTGTGGGACAGCCGCTACCCCGTGGGCACGGTGATCGAGAACCCGCACACGCGGCGCATCCGCAAACTGGTGGTGCAGCAGGGACCGCGGCAACTGGGGCGCTGGGTGGAGCACGAGCGCGATGTGCGGGCCGACTACCTCGCGGCCTTCGAGCGCCCGCCCGGCCCGCTCACGGCCCTCGGCCTGATGACCGACGCCAACAACCTGGCCACCACGGCCGAGGCCTGGTACGGCCCGCTGGTGCTGCGCGACGCCGCGCCCACCACGCGCTGAGGCTGGTCTCAGCCCGGGCTGTTGCGCATCCAGTCGGCGGTCTGGAAGAAGCTGCGTTTCAGGCGCTCGCGCAGCTCGGCGTCGACCCCGGTCTCGCCCATGGCCTGGTCCATGCAGGCCAGCCACTGGTCGCGCTCCAGGATGCCGATGGCGAACGGCAGGTGGCGCATGCGCAGGCGCGGGTGGCCGAAGCGCGAGACGTAGTGGTCCGGCCCGCCGAGCCAGCCGCACAGGAACCAGAACAGCTTGTCGCGCGCGCTGTCCAGCGTGCTGCCGTGCGCGGCGCGCAGCGCGCGGTAGCCGGGCTCCAGGTCCATCAGGTCGTAGAAGCGGTCGACCAGGGCGCGCACGCGCGCCTCGCCGCCGATCCATTCGAACGGGGTGGCGAATTTCGCCGGTTCTTCGGGTTGCAGGAGTGGATCGCTCATGTCTTCAGGTCGCCGCGCGGCGCAGGGTTTCGACCACCGGCGTGCGCAGGATGGCGCGCAGCCCCCACCAACCCGCCGCCAGCGCCAGCACCGCGCCGGCGAGCGCGCCGCCCAGCGGCACCCAGAGCGAAGCCGTCCAGGTGAACTCGAAGGCATAGCGCGCGAGCGCCCAGCCCACGGCCACCGCCACCACCGAGGCCAGGAAGCCGGCCAGCAGGCCCACACCCAGCAGCTCGATGCGCTGCACTTGGCGCAGCAGGCCCGAGCCCGCGCCCACCGCGCGCAGGATGGCGAACTCGCGTTCGCGTTCGCCGCGCGTGGCCGTGACGGCCGCCAGCAGCACCACCAGCCCGGCCGCGAGCGTGAAGGCGAAGAGGAACTCGATGGCCGCGATCACCTGGCCCAGCACGCGCTGCACCTGGGCGATGGCCTGGCTCATGTCGACGTTGGTGATGTTGGGGAATTCGTGCACCAGGGCGTTGTCGAAGCCGCGCGACTCGGGCGCGCGAAAGGCGCTGATGTAGGTGACCGGGACGTCGTTCATCTCGGCCACCGGAAAGAGCACGAAGAAGTTGACCCGCATGGAGCCCCAGTCCACATGGCGCAGGCTGGTGATGCGGCGTTGCACCAGCTGCCCGGCGATGTCAAAACCCAGGGTGTCGCCCAGCTTCAGGCCCAGCTCGTCCGCCAGGCCCTCCTCCACACTCAGGCCGTCGGCCTCCTCGGGCGTCCAGCGGCCGGCCACGATGGGGTTGTTCTCGGGCCGCTCGGCGGTGTGCGAGAGGTTGAACTCGCGTTCGACCAGGCGCTGCGCGCGCTCGGCCTCGAAGTCCTCCGGCTGCACGGCCTTGCCATTGATGTTGACCAGGCGGCCCCGAATCATGGGGAACCAGTCGTACCGGTCCACGCCCGCGCCGCGCAGCGCCTGCTGGAAGGCCTGGGCCTGCTCGGGCTGCACGTTGATGACGAAGCGGTTCGGCGCGTCGGGCGGCGTGGCTTGGCGCCAGCTGTCGATGAGGTCGGTGCGCAGCAGCACCAGCAGCACCAGCGACAGCAGGCCCACGGCCAGCGCGCTGATCTGCACCACCGCATAGACCGGGCGCGCCGAGAGCTGGCGCGTGGCCATCACCAGGGCGCGCGGCGCGGTGGCCTCGTTCACGCTGGCCCGCAGCACGCGCACCGCGAGGAAGCTGGCGCCCGCGAACAGCAGCACGGCGGCCGCGAAGCCGCCCACCGCGATGCCACCGAGCAGCAGGTCGCGGCTGGCCGCCAGCAGCAGGGCCGCGAAGCCGAGCACGCCCAGGCCCAGCACGCCCAGCGTGGCCGGCTTGAGCTGGCCCACGTCGCGGCGGATCACGCGCAGCGGCGGCACCTTGGCCAGCTGCAGCACCGGCGGCAGGCCGAAGGCCAGCAGCAGCGTCAGGCCCATGCCCAGGCCCAGCAGCACCGGCACCGGGCCGGGCGGTGGCAGGCTGGATTCCACCAGGCCCGCCAGCAGCCACACGAAGACGTGGTGCACGGCCCAGCCCAGCAGCACGCCCAGCGCGCTGGCCAGCAAGCCGACGGCGGCGAACTCCACCGTGTAGGCGCGCGCCATGTTGCCCTGCGACAGGCCCAGCACGCGCAGCATGGCGCAGTCGTCCAGGTGGCGCTGGGCGAAGCCGCGCGCGGCGATGGCCACGGCCACGGCGCACAGCAGCGCGGCCAGCAGGGCCACGAGGTTGAGGAACTTCTCGGCCCGGCCCAAGGTGCGCTGCATCTCGGGCCGGCCGCCCTCCAGCGACTCCAGCCGCACGCCGCGCACGCCCGGGCGTTCGAGCGCTTCCTTCGCCCAGCGGCTGAACGCGGCCACGGCGGCGTCGGGCCCGGCCACGGCGAGTCGGTAGCTCACGCGGCTGGCGGGCTGCACCAGGCCGGTGGCGGGCAGGTCGTCGTTGCGGATCATCACGCGCGGCGCGAAGCTCATGAAGCCGCTGCCCCGGTCGGGTTCCACCGTGAGCACCCGCTCGATGGTGAAGCGCGCATCGCCCAGCAGCAGCGGCTGGCCCACGCGCAGGTCGAGCTGCACCAGCAGCGCCGCGTCCACCCAGGCGGTGCCACGCGCGGGAATGCCGGGGGCGACCACGTCGGGCGCGTCCGGCGATTCGGACACGCGCACCGTGCCGCGCAGCGGGTAGCCCTCGCCCACCGACTTGAGCGCCACCAGCCGGGCGGCGCCGCCCTGCTCGTCGGGCGCGCGGCCCATGGTGGGAAAGCCCAGGC
Organism: Hydrogenophaga sp. PML113; assembly: GCF_001777155.1. NCBI lineage: Bacteria > Pseudomonadati > Pseudomonadota > Betaproteobacteria > Burkholderiales > Comamonadaceae > Hydrogenophaga > Hydrogenophaga sp. PML113. The sequence goes on from NZ_MIYM01000004.1 coordinate 362,848, forward strand.
TCAGCGTGTGGCGCAGGCCCAGGGCCTCGGCGCGCGCCGCGAAGGCCGGATCGGCCGGCTGGTCGGACACCACCACGGCGTCGCCGCCGATCAGGGCGCGCGCGTCGCGCGCCAGGCCGCCCTGCAGGCGGTCGGCGAAGAAGCCCACGGCGGTGAGCGCGGCCACCGCCAGCGTCACGGCGACCACCAGCAGGCGCAGCTCGCCCGCGCGCCAGTCGCGCAGCAGCGAGGTCCAGCCGATGCGCCAGAAGGAAGGGGCTTGGGGATTCATGGCCGCGACCCTATCGCAAACGGAATAACAAAGCTGTCATCCGGACACCGGCAGGCCAGCCCCGAAAACCGGGGATGCCACGGATCCGGCTCCGCCGGTCCGTCGGCATCGCCCCCTCGGGGGGAGGCGCGCAGCGCCGCAGGGGCGCCTACTTCGTGCCGAAGATGCGGTCGCCGGCGTCGCCGAGGCCCGGCACGATGTAGCCGTGGTCGTTCAGGCCGCGGTCGATCGCGGGCGTGTAGACCGGCACGTCGGGGTGGGCGTCGTGGAAGGTCTTGAGGCCTTCGGGGCAGGTGACCAGGCAGACGAAGCGGATGGAGCGCGGGTGCGTCTTCTTGAGCCGGTCCACCGCGGCCACGGCCGAGTTGCCCGTGGCCAGCATCGGGTCGAGCACGATCACGTCGCGCTCGTGCATGTCCTGCGGCATCTTGAAGTAGTACTCCACGGCCTGCAGCGTGGCCGGGTCGCGGTAGAGGCCGATGTGGCCCACGCGCGCGCCCGGGATCACCTGCAGCATGCCGTCGAGGAAGCCATTGCCCGCGCGCAGGATGGAGGCCAGCACGATCTTCTTGCCGTCGATCACGCGCGACTTCATGGGCTCCAGCGGGGTCTCGATGTCGATTTCCTGCATGGGCATGTCGCGCGTGAGCTCGTAGGCCAGCAGCGCGCTGAGCTCGTGCACGAGCTCGCGAAAGCTCTTGGTGCTGGTGTCCTTGCGGCGCATCAGCGTGAGCTTGTGCTGCACCAGCGGGTGGGTGATGACGTGGACGTCGCGGGGCATGGCAGGGTCGGTCGGCGTGAAAGAGACGGATCGCCGGGGGGTATCGGCGCGGCCGTCGAGTGTAGGGCCTGGCCAGCGCCGCGCCCAGGCGCCTGCGGCCCGGCGGGGCTACCGGTCCGCGCCGGGCGGGCGCAGGTAGCGCGCGTCCGACCAGGTGGCCAGCCACTGCGGCACGAAGGCCACGAACACCGCGCACACCATGCCGGTCAGGAATGCATCGCCCCAGGCCATGAGCCAGACGGCCACCAGCGACCCGTCGTGGCCCAGGGGCTGAAGCCAGCGCATGAGGGCGCCGGCGACGAACACCGACACCGCCGTGCCCAGGAAGCCGCGCCCGAGCGTGTAGACGAAGGGGTTCGCCGGCAGCCAGCGGCGCAGGGCCGCGCCCAGGACCAGCGCCAGGGTGGCGGGCACCACGCCCAGCCACCAGAGCTGGATCAGCGCCAGCTGCGGCCCCTCGGTGCCCAGCCCCCACACCAGCAGCGCCACCACGGCCAGCAGGGGCACCGCGAGCGGCCAGCCCAGCACCAGCACGAGCAGGCTGGCCCCGGACAACTGCACCCGAAGGCCCGCGGGCATGGACTGCGGCGTGAGCCAAAGCAAGGGCAGCAGGACCAGCGCCGCCAGCGCCGGTGTGAGCAAGGGGCCCTTGAGCAGCCGCCAGGGGCGCAACCAGAGCGCGCACAGCAGCGCCAGCGCCGTGCCGATGGTTTCGATGCGAAGCCCCTCCATGCAACCCCGTGCGCCGACAGGCCGGGCTGGGTGGCGGCGCCGCTCAGCCCATGCCGGGCAGCTTGGGCATGCCTTTCATGCCGCCCATGCGCTTCATCATCTTCATGAGGCCGCCGCCCTTCATCTTCTTCATCATGCCCTGCATCTGCTCGAACTCTTTGAGCAGGCGGTTGACCTCCTGCACGTGCACGCCCGCCCCGGCGGCGATGCGGCGCTTGCGCGTGGCCTTGATGATCTCGGGCTTGCGGCGCTCGGCGGGGGTCATGCTGCAGATGATCCCCTCCTTGCGGCGGATGTCCTTCTCGGCGCGCGAGAGGTCGGCGGTGCCGGCCTTGGCCGCCATCTGCGCGGGCAGCTTGTCGATCAGGTTGGACAGGCCGCCCATCTGCTTCATCTGGCGCAGTTGGCCCAGGAAGTCGTCGAGGTCGAAGCCCTCGCCGCTCTTGACCTTGGCCGCCAGCTTCTGGGCCGAGGCCATGTCGACGCCGGCCGTGACCTGCTCGACCAGGGCCACGATGTCGCCCATGCCCAGCACGCGCTGCGCGTGGCGGTCGGCGTCGAACACCTCCAGGCCGTCGATCTTTTCCGACACGCCCGCGAACTTGATCGGCGCGCCCGTGATGGCGCGCACCGACAGGGCCGCGCCGCCGCGCGAGTCGCCGTCGAGCTTGGTGAGCACGATGCCGGTGAGCGGCAGGGCTTCCTTGAAGGCCTTGGCGGTGTTGACCGCGTCCTGGCCCTGCATGGCATCCACCACGAACAGGGTTTCCACCGGGTTCAGCACCGCGTGCAGCTCGCGGATCTCGCGCATCAGCGCCTCGTCGATGGCCAGCCGGCCGGCCGTGTCGACCAGCAGCACGTCGAAGTGGTGGCGCCGCGCGTGGTCGAGCGCGGCGCGCGCGATGTCGGCGGGTTTCTGGTCGGGCGTGCTCGGGAACCACTCGGCGCCGGCCTGGGCCGTCACGGTCTTGAGCTGCTCGATGGCGGCCGGGCGGTAGACGTCGCCCGACACCGTGAGCACCTTCTTCTTGCGCTTCTCGATCAGGTGGCGCGCCAGCTTGGCCGTGGTGGTGGTCTTGCCCGCGCCCTGCAGGCCGGCCATCAGGATGACGGCGGGCGGCTGCGCCGCCAGGTTGATGTCGGCCACGCCCTCGCCCATGGTGGCGGCCAGCTCGCGGTTGACGATGCCCACCAGGGCCTGGCCGGGGGTGAGCGAGCCCACCACGTCCTGGCCGAGCGCCTTGTCCTTCACGCGCGCGATGAAGTCGCGCACCACCGGCAGCGCCACGTCGGCCTCGAGCAGGGCCATGCGCACCTCGCGCAGCATGTCGCTCACGTTGCTCTCGGTGATGCGGGCCTGGCCACGCATCTCCTTGACGATGCGTGACAGGCGGTCGGACAGGGCTGAGGCCATGGCTGCGGTGGGAGGGTGTGGAGGGCGCCGACGGAGCGCCACGGTGGACCCGTCGAACGGGTGGCCGGGCAAGGAAGGGGCCCGGGTGGCGCCGTTAAGATGTGCGGCTGATTTTAGCCCTCGGCACCTCCCGTGTTGGCCCGTGGCCATGAACCTGTTTCCCCAACTGGCTTCCAACCTGCCGGCCGCCGTGCTGTCCACGCTGGCCGCGCTGGCGTACGCGCTGGTGGCCTGGGCGCACCCCCGGCTGGGCAGTTTGCAGGCGCGCGCCCTGCTCGCCATCACCTGGGGCCTGCACCTGCTCGCGCTGCTGGCCGGCCTGCTCAGCGAGCCGGTGCGCTTCGGCTTCGCGCCGGCGCTGTCGGTCACGCTGTGGCTGGTGCTCACCGTCTACCTGGTCGAAAGCCGCCTGTACCCGCAATTGCGGGCGCGCTGGGCGCTGGCGCTGATGGGGGCGGCGGTCATGCTGCTGGTGATCGTCTTCCCCGGCGCCGAGCACCCCACCCTGCCCTCGGTGTGGATGCCGCTGCACTGGGCCCTGGGCATCGCGGCCTATGGACTCATCGCCGCCGCCGTGGTGCACGCCTGGCTGATGCAGCGCGCCGAGCGCGCCATGCGCAGCGGCGTGGCCAGCGACACCACCATGCCGCTGCTCACGCTGGAGCGACTCACCTTCCGCTTCGTGGCCGCCGGCTTCCTGCTGCTCAGCCTCACGCTGCTGGCCGGCTGGCACTTCTCCGAACTCCTCAACCAGCGCATGGTGTGGAACCACAAGACCGTGTTTTCCCTGCTCGCCTGGGCCACCATGGGCGTGCTGCTGTGGGGCCGCTGGCGGCTGGGCTGGCGCGGTCGCACCGCCGTGCGCACCCTCTATGTGGGCGCGGGCTTCCTGCTGCTGGCCTACGTGGGCTCGCGCTTCGTGCTCGAGGTGCTGCTGCTTCGCCCATGAGGCCCCGCCGATGAAATACCTGCTCGTGCTCGCCGTCGTCGTCGTGGCGTTCTACGTCTGGCGCAACAACCGCCGCGTCGAGCGCCAGGAGCGCGAGGCCGCCGCGCCGCCGCGCCCCGCCCGCGCAACGGGCCAGCCGATCGCCATGGTGGCCTGCCGCGCCTGCGGCACCCACCTACCGCAGAACGAGGCCGTCACCGGCCGCCAAGGCAGCTACTGCAGCGCCGAGCACCGGCAGCGCATCGAGGGCCCGCCGGCCTGAGGACCCCGCATGCCACGCGACGACAGCTCCAGTTTCGCCCCGTCCTGGTACTCGGCCCACGAAAGCCCGGCCCTGCAGCGCGCCCGGGCCTTCGAGCGCCTGTGGCGCGCCTTCATGCGGGCGCGCGTGTTCGTGGCGCTGGTCCTGCTCGCGCTGCAGCTGTTCCTGCTGCTGACCGCCGACGGCAGCGCCACGGTCTGGCCAACGGCCCTGACCTCCACTTACCTGCTGGCCACCGTGGCCGTGATGCTGATGTGGACGCCGGCCGAGCACGGCCGCGCGCCCACGGTGCAGTGGCTCATCACCGTCGGGGTGGACGTGGCGGTGGTGGCCGCGCTGCAGTACTTCCAGTCCGGCAGCAGCATCAACTTCACCCCGCTGTTCGCGCTGCCCGTGCTCACGGCGGCCATCCTGGGCCCCATGGTGCTGGGACTGGGCACCGCGGCCGGCGCCACCCTGCTGCTGCTGGCCGATGCCTGGCTGCACGGGACCGGCCCGGGCCAGCTCGACACCGCCCGCTTCCTGCAGGCCGGCCTGGCGGGCACCGGCTTCTTCCTGGTCGCCGTGCTGGCCCACCAGCTGGCCAGCCGCCTGGCGCGTGAAGAAGCGGTCTCGGCCAGCAGCCAGGCCGCCGCGCGTGCGCAGGCCGCCGTCAACGAGGTGGTCATCGAAAGCCTGGGCGTGGGCGTGCTGGTGGTGGACGCACACGGCGTGGTGCGCAACGCCAATCCCGCCGCGCGCGGCATGCTCATGGGCGACAACTACCCCGAGGGTGCGCGCTTGCTGCTGTCGGCGCGGCCGAGCTGGTCGCACCTGGCGGCCCTGGTGGAGGAGAGCTTCGCCGTCGACGCCGCGCTGGAGACCGAGACCACCATCGAACACGGCGAGCGCCCCAGCCAGCGCCTGCACGCGCGCACCAAGCTCACGCCCGCCGTGGGCGAGCGCGGCTCGTTGTGCGTGCTGTTCCTGGAAGACCTGCGCGAGGTCGAGGCGCGCGTGCGCACCGAGAAGCTCGCCTCCATGGGCCGCATGTCCGCCGCCGTGGCGCACGAGATCCGCAACCCGCTGTCGGCCATTACCCAGGCCAACGCCCTGCTCGACGAAGAGGTGCGCGACCCCGCGCACAAGCGCCTCACCACAATGATCGAGCAGAACGCGCAGCGGCTCTCGCGCATCGTCGACGACATCCTCAACGTCGCGCGACCCCAGCCCAGCCGCGCCGACGGCCACGTACCGCCCCTGCCGCTCGATTCGATGGTGCGCCAGGTGACCGCCGAGTGGATGCGCCAGAACAGCGTGACGCAGACCCTGGGCGTGCACCTGCACGCCTCGCAGGGCCTGGTGTCCTTCGACCCCGAGCACCTGCGCCGACTGCTCGTGAACCTGCTCGACAACGCCCAGCGACATGCCAGCGGCAAGCCGGCCTCCATCCGCATCATCACCCAGCCCAGCGGGGGCGAGCACCTGCGCCTGTCCATCTGGAGCGACAGCGGCCCGCTGGAGGCCACGGTGCTCAAGCACCTGTTCGAGCCCTTCTTTTCGTCCGAGAGCCGCTCCAGCGGCCTGGGCCTGTACATCTGCCGCGAGCTCTGCGAACGCTACGGCGCCCAGATCGCCTACCAGCGCGCCCGCCTGGACCAGCGCGAGGGCAATGAGTTCTACGTGCTCATGCCGGCGGTGCGCGGCGCGGCCATGGCCGCGCCGCCCGCGCGCGACGGCGGGCAACAGCAGAGCCTGTCCTATCCCTCGCAAGCCGCTCAGGACCATGAGCACACCATCGTCGATCCGCTGCGCTCGGGCCACCCGCCCCTGGCCGCCAGCTGATCCCGCCGCCGCGCATGTCCGTCGCCGCGAGCGCCTCCATCCTGGTCGTCGATGACGAGCCCGACCTGCGCACGCTCTATGAGCTGACGCTGCTGCGCGAGGGCCACGCCGTCACCACCGCCGCCGACCTGGCGCAGGCGCGCGAGTGCCTGGCCCAGCAGCGCTACGACGTGCTGATCACCGACATGCAGCTGCCCGACGGCCTGGGCCTGACGCTGCTGCGCGACATCGCCGACAGCCCGCGCACCGAGAAGTGCATCGTCATCACCGCCTTCGGCTCGGCCGAGAATGCGGTCGAGTCGCTCAAGGCCGGCGCCTTCGACTACCTCACCAAGCCGGTCGATCTGCGGCAATTGCGCAGCGCCGTCGGCTCGGCCCTGCGCAGCCAGCGCGCGCCTCTGGCGACCGCCAGCGAGCGCCCGGCCACCAGCAACGAGCCCACGCGCAGCGCGCCGCCGCCGCCCAGCGGGGTGCGCGCGCTCGCGCGCCTGGTGGGCCAGGCGCCCAGCATCGTGCAGACCAAGGCGCGCATCGAGAAGGTCGCCACCAGCATGGCGCCGGTGCTCATCCTGGGCGAGTCGGGCACCGGCAAGGAGCTCGTGGCGCGCGCCGTGCACGAATGCAGCCACCGCGCCAGCGGTCCCTTCGTGGCGGTGAACTGCGGCGCCATCCCCGAAAACCTCATCGAGGCCGAGTTCTTCGGCGCCCGCAAGGGTGCCTATACCGGCGCCAGCGCCGATCGCGAAGGCTATTTCCAGGCCGCGCACGGCGGCACCCTGTTCCTCGACGAGATCGGCGACCTGCCGCTGTCCATGCAGGCCAAGCTGCTGCGCGCCATCCAGGAACGCCGGGTGCGATCGCTCGGCGCGGTGCAGGAAGACGTGGTCGACGTGCGCCTGGTCAGCGCCACCCACCGCGACCTGCCCGCGCTGGTTCAGGCCGGCCAGTTCCGCCAGGACCTGTACTACCGCCTCAACGTGATCGGCCTGCGCACGCCCGCCCTGCGCGACCGGCCCGAGGACCTGCCCCTGCTCGCGCAGGCCCTGCTGGAGCGCTTGTGCGCCGAGGCTGGCCAGGCCGTGCCCGAGCTCTCGCCAGCCGCACTGGCCTGGCTGCAGGCGCGCGAGTTGCCGGGCAACGTGCGCGAGCTCGAGAACCTGCTGCAGCGCGCGCTCGCGCTGGCCAGCGGCCCCGTGCTGCAACCCGCCGACTTCGGTGAAACCGGCGACACGGAACCCGCCACGCTGCCCGACCCGCTGCCCGACGCTCCAGTGCCGGCCGGCGGGCCCTACCGCTTCGTTCCCCTGGCGCCGGCCGCTTCCGCCGACGAGCCCGCCCTGCCCAGCGACCTGCAGAGCTACCTCGACGAGCAGGAGCGCCAGGTGCTGCTCAAAGCCCTGCAGGAATGCGGCTACAACCGCACCGCGGCGGCGGCACGGCTGGGCCTGAACCTGCGGCAGATCCGCTACCGCATCCAGCGCCTGGGCATCGTGGTCCCCGGCGCGACCGGTCATGGCGACACCGACGCCACCGACTGAGCCCCGCTGGCACGGCGGCTGGTGGCGCGGCGCACGGCGGATCGATTCGCCCAACCATGGCGCGCGGCCGCGCGGCACGGCCGTCGACCTGATCGTGCTGCACTCCATCAGCTTGCCGCCCGGCGTGTACGGGGGCGACGAGGTCGAGCGCCTGTTCACCAACCGGCTCGACTGGGACGCGCACCCTTATTTCCAGTCCATCCGCGGCATCGAGGTCTCATCGCATTTCTTCGTGCGCCGCGACGGGCGGGTGCTCCAGTTCGTCTCCACCGTGCGCCGCGCCTGGCACGCCGGCGCCTCGCACTGGCGGGGCCGCGACAACTGCAACGACTTCTCCGTCGGCATCGAGCTCGAAGGCCTGGAGGGCGAGGCCTTCGAGGCCGCGCAGTACGAGGCGCTGGCGCGCTTGTGCCGTGCGCTGCGCACACGCCACCCCATCGAGCAAATGGCCGGGCACGAGCACATCGCCCCGGGCCGCAAGCGCGACCCCGGGCCGGGTTTTGACTGGCCCCGGCTGCGACAGCTCGTCGGGTGGGACCCCTCGTGTTTTCCCGAGGCTACAGGCTGAGGGTATCGGGGTATTTCCCGCGCCCCCTGCGCGCGCCATCGGACACCAGAGACGGCACGCGGCCTGCGGCCCCGAATCGCCTTGCACCCCGCATGAACACTGCGCTTTTCGCGCGAAACGCAGGCGCGGCCAATGCTGCGCGCGCCCCCTCGCGCGGCAGCTGGTTCCCTGAGGGCATCCATCGGCCGCGATGGATTCACAAACACTATCGGTAGTGCCTTGTTGCCCCCCTACACACCAGATATAGTGTGCCCCCGGATACCCCCCGACCCTGAAAACCGCGCCGCTGCGAGCCCACCCGGCGCCAGGCACCAGGGGCGGACCGACCCGATCACCGAGAACAAATCCTGAATCGAGAGGAACCATGCTGAGCGCAGCCACCCCCCAGTCCCCCGCCGCCAACGTCCCGACATCCGCGCCCGGCGTCTCGCCCTCCACCGCCACGGCCTCCATGTCCGCCTACGCCCAGTACCAGATCATCCGGCGCAATGGCGCCGTGGTGCCCTTCGAGCCCAGCAAGATCGCCGTGGCCATGATGAAGGCCTTCCTGGCGGTGCACGGCACGCAGGGCGCGGCCTCGGCCAGCGTGCGCGAAACGGTGGACCAGCTGACGCAGGTCGTGGTGCGCGCCCTCATGCGTTCGCGTCCGGGCGGCGGCACCTTCCACATCGAGGACGTGCAGGACCAGGCCGAACTCGGCCTGATGCGCAGCGGCCACCATGAAGTCGCGCGCGCCTACGTGCTCTACCGCGAGCGCCGCGCCGCCGAGCGCGCCACCCAGGCCGCCACCGCGCGCGCCGCCGAGCCCCAGCTGCACGTGCTCGATGGCGGCCAGCGCGTGCCGCTGGACATCGACGCCCTCACCCGCCTGATCACCGACGCCTGCGCCGGCCTGGGCGCCGACGTCAAGGCCGACCCCATCGTCGCCGAGACCAAGCGCAATTTGTACGACGGCGTGCCCATGGACGAGGTCTACAAGGCCGCCATCCTGGCCGCGCGCACGCTGATCGAAAAGGACCCCGACTACACCTACGCCACCGCGCGCCTGCTGCTGCACACCATCGTCAAGGAGATCCTGGGCCAGGAAGTGCCGCGGGCGCAGATGGCCCAGCGCTACGCCGACTACTTCCCCGAGTTCATCCAGCGCGGTGTCAACGCCGAGCTGCTCAATCCGGACCTGCTGAACTTCGACCTCGCCCGCCTGGGCGCCGCGCTCAAGCCCGAGCGCGACCTGCAGTTCGACTACCTCGGCCTGCAGACCCTGTACGACCGCTACTTCCTGCACGTGCGCAAGACGCGCATCGAGCTGCCGCAGGCCTTCTTCATGCGCGTGGCCATGGGCCTGTCGCTCAACGAGATCGACCGCGAAGCCCGCGCGATCGAGTTCTACGAGATCCTCTCGACCTTCGACTTCATGAGCAGCACGCCCACGCTGTTCAACAGCGGCACGCTGCGCTCGCAGCTGTCCAGCTGCTACCTCACCACCGTGCCCGACGACCTCGACGGCATCTACGAGTCCATCAAGGAAAACGCCCTGCTGTCCAAGTTCGCTGGCGGCCTGGGCAACGACTGGACCCGCGTGCGCGCCCTGGGCAGCCACATCAAGGGCACCAACGGCGAATCGCAAGGCGTCGTGCCTTTCCTGAAGGTCGTCAACGACACCGCCGTGGCCGTGAACCAGGGCGGCAAGCGCAAGGGCGCGGTCTGCACCTACCTGGAGACCTGGCACCTCGACATCGAGGAATTCCTGGAGCTGCGCAAGAACACCGGCGACGACCGCCGCCGCACCCACGACATGAACACCGCGAACTGGATTCCGGACCTGTTCATGAAGCGCGTGCTGGAAAAGGGCGAGTGGAGCCTGTTCTCCCCCTCCAACACCCCCGACCTGCACGACAAGTTCGGCACCGACTTCGAGAAGGCCTACGTGGCCTACGAGGAAAAGGCCGCGCGCGGCGAGATCAAGCCCTACAAGAAGGTGCCCGCCACCGACCTGTGGCGCAAGATGCTCTCGATGCTGTTCGAGACCGGCCACCCCTGGATCACCTTCAAGGACGCCTGCAACGTGCGCAGCCCGCAGCAGCACGCCGGCGTGGTGCACAGCTCCAACCTCTGCACCGAGATCACGCTCAACACCAGCGACACCGAGACCGCCGTCTGCAACCTCGGCTCGGTCAACCTGCTGCGCCACCTGAAGGACGGCGCGATCGACCACGACAAGCTGCGCAAGACCATCGCCACGGCCATGCGCATGCTCGACAACGTGATCGACATCAACTACTACGCGGTCAAGAAGGCGCGCGACTCCAACCTGCGCCACCGCCCGGTGGGCCTGGGCGTCATGGGCTTCCAGGACGCGCTGTACGAACTGCGCATCCCCTACGCCTCGAACGAGGCGGTGGAATTCGCCGACCGCTCCATGGAAGCCGTCTGCTACTACGCCTACTGGGCTTCCACCGAACTGTCTCGCGAGCGCGGCCGCTACAGCAGCTTCAAAGGCTCGCTGTGGGACAAGGGCATCCTGCCGCCCGACACCCTGGATCTGCTGGCCCGCGAGCGCGGCGGCTACGTCGACGTCGACCGCTCCAGCAGCCTCGACTGGGACGCGCTGCGCCAGAAGATCGCCCGCGACGGCATGCGCAACTCCAACTGCGTGGCCATCGCCCCCACCGCCACCATCTCCAACATCATCGGCGTGGACGCCTCCATCGAGCCCTGCTTCGGCAACCTCTCGGTCAAGTCCAACCTGTCCGGCGAGTTCACCGTCATCAACGGCTACCTGGTCAAGGACCTCAAGCGCCTGGGCCTGTGGGACGACGTGATGGTCATGGACCTCAAGCACTTCGACGGCTCGCTGCGTCCCATCGACCGCGTGCCGCAGGAGGTCAAGGCCCTGTACGCCACCGCCTTCGAGGTCGAACCGGTGTGGCTGGTGGAAGCCGCTGCGCGCCGCCAGAAGTGGATCGACCAGGCGCAAAGCCTGAACATCTACATGGCCGGCGCCTCGGGCAAGAAGCTCGACGAGACCTACAAGCTCGCCTGGCTGCGAGGCCTCAAGACCACCTATTACCTGCGCACCACCTCGGCCACGCAGGTGGAGAAATCCACCGGTCGCACGGGCCAGCTCAATGCCGTGTCGGTGACGCCGAGCGCGCCGATGGCCGCGAGCGCCAGCGCCGCTGAAGCCGCGAGCGAACCCGCCACCGATGTGAAGTTCTGCGCCATCGACGACCCGGGTTGCGAGGCCTGTCAGTGATTCGGATTGCGCGCAATCGAAGCCTGAAGCGGTGCGAAACGTCGAATCATTCGATGCAACACCGCAACAGAATTCGTGAGCGCGTGGCCTGATTGCTTTGCAATTCGCACAGACACTTTGATAATTCGCTGAATCGGACCGATCCTTATGTTGACCTGGGAAGAACCCGCAACGCCATCTTCGACGTCGACGCACAGCCCCCGCCCTTCCGGCCAGCCGGGCTTGCAAGTCTCATCCTTCGGTGAGGCACCTACCTCCGTCGCCAGCGCTACCGCCTTTGCCGCGGCCGCCGCGCAGTCCCCGTCGCAGGAAGCCCAGCGCGCCAAGCAGGCCGCGCCGCAGCGCCGCATCAACGTGGCCGACAAGCGCATCATCAACGGCCAGACCGACGTCAACCAGCTCGTTCCCTTCAAGTACAAGTGGGCCTGGGAAAAGTACCTGGCCACCTGCGCCAACCACTGGATGCCGCAGGAAGTGAACATGAGCCGCGACATCGCGCTCTGGAAAGACCCGAACGGCCTCACCGAGGACGAGCGCCGCATCGTCAAGCGCAACCTGGGCTTCTTCGTCACCGCCGACTCGCTGGCCGCCAACAACATCGTGCTGGGCACCTACCGCCACATCACAGCGCCCGAGTGCCGCCAGTTCCTGCTGCGCCAGGCCTTCGAGGAAGCGATCCACACGCACGCCTACCAGTACATCGTGGAATCGCTGGGCCTGGACGAGGCCGAGATCTTCAACGCCTACAACGAGGTGCAGTCGATCCGCGACAAGGACGAGTTCCTGATCCCCTTCATCGAGGCGATCATGGACCCGAACTTCCACACCGGCACGCCCGAGAACGACCAGACGCTGCTCAAGAGCCTCATCGTTTTCGCCTGCCTCATGGAAGGCATGTTCTTCTACGTTGGCTTCACCCAGATCCTGGCGCTGGGCCGGCAGAACAAGATGACCGGCGCCGCCGAGCAGTACCAGTACATCCTGCGCGACGAGTCGATGCACTGCAATTTCGGCATCGACCTGATCAACGCGATCAAGATGGAGAACCCGCTGCTTTGGACGGCCGAATTCAAGGCCGAGGTCAAGGAGCTGTTCCTCAAGGCCGTCGAGCTCGAATACCGCTACGCCGAGGACACCATGCCGCGCGGCGTGCTGGGCCTCAATGCCTCCATGTTCAAGGGCTATCTGCGCTACATCGCCAACCGGCGCGCCACGCAGATCGGCCTGGAGCCCCTGTTCCCGAACGAAGAGAACCCGTTCCCCTGGATGAGCGAGATGATCGACCTCAAGAAGGAACGCAACTTCTTCGAAACGCGGGTGATCGAGTACCAATCGGGCGGAGCGTTGTCCTGGGACTGATGTCCCGGCCGGACGCTTCGCGCATTGCCAGAAAACAAGAAGACGAATTGAATCATCAGGACAGCCGCAGGGCGCGCAGACGCCCGCACTGGCCTGACCCCCGGATTCAGCGACCTGGGGTCTGTTGTGGATGCATCCACCTGACCGCAGTACGTTGAATCGCTTCACCGGCCATCCGACCGGCTGAAGTGCTCTTTGCAACTTGATCAAGGAGAAAGCAATGGCAACTGCGAAGAAGGCCCCGGCCAAGAAGGCTGCGGCGAAGAAGGCGCCGGCGAAGAAGAAAGTCGCCGCCAAGAAAGCCCCGGCGAAGAAAGTCGTGGCGAAGAAGGCTCCGGCGAAGAAAGTCGCGGCGAAGAAGGCGCCGGCGAAGAAGAAAGTCGCCGCCAAGAAAGCCCCGGCGAAGAAAGTCGCGGCGAAGAAGGCGCCGGCGAAGAAGAAAGTCGCCGCCAAGAAAGCCCCGGCGAAGAAAGTCGCGGCGAAGAAGGCTCCGGCGAAGAAAGCCGTTGCCAAGAAAGCGCCGGCGAAGAAAGCCGCTGCGAAGAAGGCGCCCGCGAAGAAAGCGGCAGCCAAGAAGGCCCCTGCGAAAAAGGCTGCCCCTGCGAAGAAGGCGGCCCCCGCAAAAAAAGCTGAGCCGGCCAAGAAGCCGGCTGCCCCTGCCCCCGCGGCCGCTCCCGCCGCTCAGACCAAGCTCAACCCTCAAGCCGCCTGGCCGTTCCCGACGTCCAGCAAGCCCTGAGACAGCCTTGAGTTGATCTGAAGGCCCGGTGCGAAAGCACCGGGCTTTTTTTATTGCCGGCCCGCGGTCAGGCTTTGAGCGCGGCGTCCACCGTGTAGTTTTGCGGACCGCGCACCGCGATCTTGAGCGCCCCCAGGCGGTTGCCCAGTTCGGCGCAGCGCGCCAGCGGCCAGCCCTGCGAAAGGCCGTGCAGCAGGGCCGCGCGGAAGGCGTCGCCGCAGCCCGTGGGGTCGACCACGGCCTCGGCCTTCACACCCGGCACGCGCGTGGCCACGCCACCTTCCCACACGTCGCAGCCCTGGTCGGCGAGCGTGACCACCAGGCCACGCACGCGCTGGGAGATGTCCGCCAGCGACAGGCCGGTGCGGTCGCAGAGCATGCGGCCTTCGTAGTCGTTCACGGCCACCCAGCTCGCCTGGTCGATGAAGCGCAGCAGCTCTTCGCCATTGAACATGGGCAGGCCCTGGCCCGGATCGAACACGAAGGGCACGCCCGCGGCCTTGAGCTGCGCGGCGTGGGAGAGCATGGCCTCGCGGCCGTCGGGCGCGATGATGCCCAGCGCCAGGTCCTGGCGAGCGGGCACGGGCGTGTCGTGCGCGAAGGACATCGCGCCCGGGTGGAACGCGGTGATCTGGTTGTTGTCGCGGTCGGTCATGATCATGGCCTGCGCCGTGTAGGCGTCGGCCACGGTGCTCACGTGGGTGGTGTCCACGCCGAGTTCGCGCATGCGCGCGAGGTAGTCGGCGCCATCGCTGCCGAGCGCAGCGAGCGGGGCCACCTCGGCGCCCAGTTGCCGCAGCCCGTAGGCGATGTTGCCCGCGCAACCGCCGAAGTCGCGCCGCAGACCGGGCACCAGGAAAGACACGTTCAGGATGTGCAGCTGGTCGGGCAGGATCTGGTCGGCGAACCGGCCCTCGAAGGTCATGATGGTGTCGAAGGCCAGCGAGCCGCAAACGAGGATGGGCATGGTGTCGGAGGGTGGGTTTCAGGGATAGAAGACCAGGGCACGGTAACCCGCGGTGGGCACGCCCTCGCCGAGCGAAATCGAGAGGCGGAAGCTGACCGACAGGCGCCCACCGGGCGGCAGGGCGGCGGTCTCGACGGGCCAGTCCTGCGGCAGGAAGACCCGGCGCGAGATGACGAGCCCGTTGGGGTCGGTCAAGGTCAGTTCGAGCGCGGGCAGCGCCACCTCCAACGGCGACTGGTTGTGCAGCACGAGGTCGAACGAGTGGAAGTTGCCCAGGCGGCGCACCAGTTCGGCGCTGTCGATCACGATGGCGTCGATGCGGCGCACCGGCGCCAGGTCGCAGCCCAGCCAGCCGCAGGCCTGCACGATCAAGGGCTTGAGCGCGGGCTGGGCCGCCACCAGGCGGTGGCGCTGCTGGATGGCCCATTGGCCCCCGAGCAGCGCGGCCAGCAGCAGCGCCAGCAGCACCAGCGACACGCGCACGCCAGGCGACGACCAGAACGCGCGCCGGCGCGCCTGGCGCACGAAGCCGGGCTCGGCGTCGGGCGCGTCGGCATCGGCTGGGGGACGGCTGTCCATCCGCGCCTCGCTGGCGGGCGCGGGAGGGGCTGGCGCGGCGGGCGACGCATCGCTGTCGCCATCGGCCGGTGGGGCTTCGGGCACCAGGGGCGCCCGGGACGAATGCGCGAAGCGCTCGAGCTCGGCGTGGAAGTCGGACTCCGGCCCCTCGCGCGATTCGACGGCGAGCGTCTGCAGCACGCTGGGCACCGCCAGCGCATCGGGGGGCTGGATGGAGTCGGGCCAATCGGCGGGTGTGCGCCGCTCGACACCGTCTTCATCCTCGCGCGAATCCCGCGGGCGGGGCGCCGGTGCGGCGCTCGGCGGGGCGACCACGGGCGGCTCGGCGGCGGGCGACACCGACGGCGCCGCGGCGGCGGCATCCAGCGGGCCATCTCCGAACCAAGCCTTCGGGTCGTCATCGTCAGGCACCGAAGGCGTGTCGACCGGCGCCGGCGTGGGTGCAGCCGGCACCGGCTCAGCCGTGGGCGGCGGCGCGGCGCTCAAAGGTCCCGGCGCGGGCGGCGGCACAGCGACCGGCGCCACGCCCGCAGCGGGCGCCCAAGCCTCCAGGTGGATGGTGGCGTCGAACACGTCGGAGCAATGCCCGCAGCGCACCCAGCCATCCGAAATTTTGAGTTGATCGGCCACCACGCGGAACACGGTGCCGCAAGCCGGACAGCGGGTGGTGAAACTCATGGGACCCGATTATCGCGGGCCGCGCCGGGCGGACCTCAAGGCTTGCGCGCGGTCATGAGGATCCAGCCATCCTCTTCGTCGCTGACCTCCAGCGCGAGCCAGGGCGCGTAGGCCTCGCGCAGCTCGTCGGCTTGGCGCGCGAGGATGCCCGCGAGCACCAGGTGCCCGCCGGTGCGCACATGCGCGCAGAGCAGCGGTGCCAGCACCTTGAGCGGCGTGGCCAGGATGTTGGCGAGCACCAGGTCGTGCTCGCCCTTCGCGACGTCGGGCAAGCCGGCCTGCAGCGCCACACGGTTCGCCTCGGCGTTCAGGCGCGTGGACTCCACCGCGGCCGGGTCGATGTCCACCGCCAGGATCTCGCGCGCGCCGTGCTTGGCCGCACCGATGGCCAGGATGCCGGAGCCGCAGCCGTAGTCGAGCACGCGCGGCCCCACGGGCGCGTGCGTGGCCGTCCAGCGCAAGCACATGCGCGTGGTGGGGTGGGTGCCGGTGCCGAAGGCCAGGCCCGGATCGAGCCGGATCACCTCGCGCGCCTGGGCCGGCGGCTCGTGCCACGACGGCACGATCCAGAACGTGGGCGTGATCTCCACCGCCTCGAACTGCGACTGTGTCAGGCGCACCCAGTCCTGCTCGGGCACGGCCCGCACGCCCTGCACGCGGCAGCCGTCGAAGAAGTCCTGCGCGGTCAGCAGCACGGCGGCTTCGCGCGCCCCGGCCTCATCGGGGAACAGCGCCACCACGCGCGAACGCTGCCAGCCCTCCTTGGGCGGTGGCATGCCGGGCTCGCCGAACAGGGCCTGCTCGGCCTCGGTCATGGCATCGGCGTCTTCCACCGACACGCTGAGCGCGTCGAGCGCGTCCAGCGCCTCGCCCACGGCTTCGATGGCCGCCTCGGGCACCACCAGTACCAGCTCGAAGGGCGTGGTCGCGCCGGGCCGTTCAGCGCTCACGTTGCGAGAGCCACTCTTCAAGGTAATGGATGTTGGTGCCGCCAGCCACGAAGTTGGCGTCCACCATCAACTCACGGTGCAGCGGGATGTTGGTCTTGATGCCCTCGACCACCGTCTCGGCCAGCGCGGTGCGCATGCGGGCCAGCGCCTGCTCGCGCGTGTCGCCGTGCACGATGATCTTGCCGATCATGGAGTCGTAGTTGGGCGGCACGAAGTAGTTGGCGTAGACGTGCGAATCCACGCGCACCCCGGGGCCGCCCGGCGGGTGCCACATGGTGATGCGGCCCGGCGAGGGCGTGAACTTGTACGGATCCTCGGCGTTCACGCGGCACTCGATGGCGTGGCCCTTGAGCTGCACCTGGCGCTGCGTGAACGGCAGCTTTTCACCCGCGGCCACCGCGATCTGCGTGCGCACGATGTCGATGCCGGTGATCCATTCGGTCACCGGGTGCTCCACCTGCACGCGCGTGTTCATCTCGATGAAATAGAACTCGCCGTTCTCGAACAGGAACTCGAACGTGCCCGCGCCGCGGTAGCCGATCTTCTTGCAGGCCGCCGCGCAGCGCTCGCCGATCTTCTCGATCAGGCGGCGCGGGATGCCCGGCGCCGGCGCCTCCTCGATGACCTTCTGGTGGCGCCGCTGCATGGAGCAGTCGCGCTCGCCCAGGTAGACGGCGTTGCGGTGCTGGTCGGCCAGCACCTGGATTTCGATGTGCCGCGGGTTCTGGAGGAATTTCTCCATGTAGACCTCGGCATTGCCGAAAGCGGCGCCGGCCTCGGCCTTGGTGGTCTGCACCGCGTGCAGCAGCGCGGCCTCGGTGTGCACCACGCGCATGCCACGACCACCACCGCCGCCCGCGGCCTTGATGATCACCGGGTAGCCCACCGCCTTGGCGGTGCGCTTGATCACCACCGGGTCGTCGGGCAGCGCGCCGTCGGAGCCAGGCACGCAGGGCACGCCGGCGCGGATCATGGCCTGCTTGGCCGACACCTTGTCGCCCATGAGGCGGATGGAGTCGGGCGTGGGGCCGATGAAGGTGAAGCCGCTGCGCTCCACGCGCTCGGCGAAGTCGGCGTTCTCGCTCAGGAAGCCGTAGCCCGGGTGGATGGCTTCGGCGTCCGTCACCTCGGCGGCCGAGATGATGGCGGGCATGTTCAGGTAGCTCTGCCCCGATTGCGCCGGGCCGATGCACACCGCCTCGTCGGCCAGCTTGACGTACTTGGCGTCGCGGTCGGCCTCGGAATAGACCATCACCGCCTTGATGCCCATCTCGCGGCAGGCGCGCTGGATGCGCAGCGCGATCTCGCCCCGGTTGGCGATCAGGATCTTCTTGAACATGGGTGCGCGGCCCTCACTCGATCGCGAACAGCGGCTGGCCGTATTCGACGGCCTGGCCGTTCTGGACCAGGATCTGGGTGACGGTGCCGCTCTTGTCGGCCTCGATCTCGTTGAGGATCTTCATCGCCTCGACGATGCAGATGGTGTCGCCCTCCTTTACCGTGTCGCCGACCTCGACGAACGGCTTGGCGCCCGGGGCCGAGGCGCGGTAGAACGTGCCGACCATGGGGGACTTGACCGTGTGACCGGCGGGCTGCGCGGGCGCGGCCGGCGCAGCGGCAGGCGAAGCCACCTCCACCACCTGGGCCGGGGCTGCGGGGGCCTGCATGGGCGGCATGCTGTAGGTGATGGGGGCGGGCATCACGGCCGGGGTGGCCTTGACGATGCGGACTTTGCCTTCCGCTTCGGTGATCTCGAGCTCCGACACGTTCGATTCCGACACCAGATCGATCAGCGTCTTGAGTTTTCGCAAATCCATGATTTCTCCAACGAAGTTCGGCGAAATTGGTACTAAATGCTCTCTATTTCACAGAATAGAGATGCCCAAGCCGCCAAAGGGTGGGGCAGTGTACACGAAGGGCCGAACCGCGCCCGTTCGGCCATCCTGCCGAAATTCACTGAAGATGGCCGCGCTTGATGCGCGTTGAGCGCGTCAGACCGATCCGGCCCATGCCCTCAGGTCGGCCTCGTGGACCTGGCCGATCTTGCGGTGAACGGCGCGGCCGTCCGGCCCGAACACCACCGTGAACGGCAAGGCGCCGGTGGCGTTGCCCAGCGAACGGCTGAGCTCGGTGCCGGCGAAGCCGGTCATGCCCACGGGAAAGCGCAGCGGCAGGCGCTGCAGGAACTGGCGCACCGGCTCTGCCCGGTCCACCGCCAGGGCCAGGAACTGCCAGCCTTTGGGTGCCTGCTTTTCGTGGAAGGCGTTGAGCAGCGGCAGCTCTTCCACGCAGGGCGGGCACCAGGTGGCCCAGAAGTTCACCAGCAGCGGACTGCCGCGCCAGTTGGCCACGGCCAGTGAACCGCCCTCGGGCGTTTCAAAGGCGGTCTGCCAGAAAGCGGTCTCGGCGCCGTCGAGCACCGGGGTCGGGCTCAGGCGGCGGTCGGCCCACCAGGCGCCGGCGCCGGCCGCGGCCAGGGCCACGCCCCCTGCCAGCCAGTGGCGGCGTTGCATCTTCATGGCCATCAGGCGCCCTCCCCCGCCTCGGCGATCAGGCGCTCGCGCAGCGCGGTGGCGTCGCCGCGCGGTTTGCGGCCCTGGCTGTCGGGCTTGAGCGCGCCGCGCAGGCCATCCAGGTCGTGCACCAGCAGGTGCAGGAGCACCCACTGGCCCAGCGCCTCGCTGCGGGTGCGCACGGTCAGGGCGTCGACGGCTTCGCCGCGCCAGCCGCTGGCCGTGCCGGGGTGGTAGTCCACCTTGTGGTCGATCAAGGCCCATTCGGCCTGCTTGGGGTCGTCGCAGAAAAGGTGCATGTGGAGGTCGCTGTGGCGCGTGGCCGTGCCGTGCCAGGCGGCGCCGCCCAGGTGGGGGCGGAAGGCCTGGAGTCGATCCATCCAGACCAGCGCCAGTTCCCGCAGCGCGCGCAGCTCGGCCGGCTGGGTGTCGGCGCAGAACACGGCGATGTGCTCGCGCACGGCCGCTTCCAGCGTGTCGTTGTCGGGCAGCGGGGTTCGGGCGGGCAGGCCCAGCTGGCGGATGGCGGCGCGCTTGGCCGCGGCGTAGTCCTGGCCTTCGTCGACCACCAGGCGCGCGGCCACGGCGGCGATCTCGGCGGCGGTGTCGTCTCGCGAGAGCATCCGGGGATTGTGCCCCGTGGGCAAAACCTAGAATCCGCGGATGCATATTCACATCCTGGGCATCTGCGGCACCTTCATGGGCGGTGTCGCGGCCCTGGCCCGCGAGGCGGGCCACCGCGTGACCGGCTGCGACGCCGGCGTCTACCCCCCCATGAGCGACCAGCTGCGCGCGCTGGGCATCGACCTCATCGAAGGCTTCGGCGCCGACCAGATGGCGCTGAACCCCGACATCTGGGTGGTGGGCAACGTGGTGAGCCGCGCGCGCCTGCCGGACGGCACCCCCAAGTTCCCGCTGATGGAGGCCATCCTGGAGGCCGGCGCGCCCTACACCAGCGGACCGCAGTGGCTGGCCGAGCACGTGCTGCAGGGCCGCCACGTGCTGGCCGTGGCCGGCACGCACGGCAAGACCACCACCACCTCGATGCTGGCCTGGGTGCTGGAGGCCTGCGGGCACAAGCCCGGCTTCCTGGTGGGCGGCGTGCCAATGAACTTCGGCGTGTCAGCGCGGCTGGGCGAAGGCCAGGCCGATCCCGCCGCAGGGCCGTCCCAGGGCGGGATCGGCCTTCCCGCGGGGCAGCGGCGCAGCGTGAGGGCCCCGTTCGTCATCGAAGCCGACGAGTACGACACCGCCTTCTTCGACAAGCGCAGCAAGTTCGTGCACTACCGCCCGCGCACGGCCATCCTCAACAACCTCGAATTCGACCACGCCGACATCTTCGACGACCTCAAGGCCATCGAGCGGCAGTTCCACCACCTGGTGCGCACCGTGCCGGGCAGCGGCCGCGTGGTGGTCAACGGCCTGGAGGACAGCCTGGAGCGCGTGCTGCACCAAGGATGCTGGAGCGAGCTGCGCAGCTTCGGCGCCGCCGTGAGCGACTTCACCGCGCAGGGCGAGCCGCACGATTTCGCCGTGCTGTACCGCGGCCAGGCGGTTGGCCACGTGCGTTGGGCGCTCAGTGGCGTGCACAACCAGCTCAACGCGCTCGCCGCCATCGCCGCGGCCGATCACCTCGGCGTGCCGCCGGCCGAGGCCGCGCAGGCGCTGGCCCACTTTCAGAACGTGCGCCGCCGCATGGAGGTGCGCGGCGCCGTGGCGCGCGCGGGCGGGGACATCACGGTCTACGACGACTTCGCGCACCACCCCACGGCCATCCGCACCACCCTCGACGGCCTGGCGCGCCGACTGGGCCAGCCGCGCGGGCGCATCCTGGCGGTGTTCGAGCCGCGCAGCAACACCATGAAGCTGGGCACCATGAAATCGCAGCTGCCCTGGAGCCTGGAAAACGCCGACCTGGCCTTCTGCCATTCGGGCGGGCTCGACTGGGACGCTGCCGAAGCGCTGGCCCCCATGGGCGCGCGCGCCCAGGTCGGCGCGAACATCGAGACGGTCGTGAACCAGGTGGTGCGGGCCGCCCAGGCCGGCGACCACATCGTGTGCATGAGCAACGGCGGCTTCGGCGGCATCCACGAGCGCCTGCTCAAGGCGCTCGCCGGCTGATGCCCGCGCGTCGGACTCAGTAGCTCAGCGACTGCGCCGGCACATCCACCGTGACCAGCGGCTTGGCCAGCGCCGCGCTGGCCGCGCGCGCGAAGGCCAGGGCCCAGTCGCGGTGCGCCGCGTCCTGGAAACGCGGCTGGCCAGCGGCCTGCGCGATGCACAGGATCTTGTCGGCCGTGAGCACCTTGCCCGTGGGGCGGATCGGCTCGCAGCCCATCCGCGTGAACTGCTCGTCCAGCCAGTGCCGCGCCTGGTCGTGCGGCATGGGCTGCACCTCTTCCAGGTCGATGCGGTAGGTGGCTGGCTCGCCCCAGGTGATGATGACTTGGCTGCGCATGTGGGTCTCCGCAAGGCGTGTTGTCAGGCCATTGTGCCGCGCGCCGGGGCGCGGCACGGCGCAAACCCCTGGGCGGCTCAGCCCGCGCGGCGCCGCGCGGCCTGCACCGACTGCGACAGGATCTCCAGCGCCTGCACCGAATCGTCCCAGCCCAGGCAGGCGTCGGTGATGCTCTGGCCGTACTGCAGCGCCGCGGGGTCGTCCTTGCCGGGGGTGAACTTCTGCGCGCCGGCCTCGATGTGGCTTTCGATCATCACGCCGAAGATGGACCGGGAGCCGCCCGCGATCTGCGCGCCCACGTCGCGCGCCACGTCGAGCTGCTTCTCGTGCTGCTTGCTGCTGTTGGCGTGGCTGAAATCGATCATGAGGCGAGGCACCTGCTTGGCCGCCTCCAGGTCCTTCACGGCGGCGGCCACGCTGACGGCGTCGTAGTTGGGCGCCTTGCCGCCGCGCAGGATCACGTGGCAGTCCCGGTTGCCCTTGGTCTGCACGACGGCGACCTGGCCGTTCTTGTGCACCGACAGGAAATGGTGGCCGCGGCCCGCCGCCTGGATGGCGTCGGTCGCGATCTTGATGTTGCCGTCGGTGCCGTTCTTGAAACCGATGGGCGCCGACAGGCCCGAGGCCAGTTCGCGGTGCACCTGGCTCTCGGTGGTGCGCGCGCCGATGGCGCCCCAGCTGATGAGGTCGCCGATGTACTGCGGCGAAATCACGTCAAGGAACTCGCTGCCCGCCGGCAGGCCCTGGCGGTTGATCTCGATCAGCAGCTGGCGCGCGATGCGCAGGCCCTCGTCGATGCGGTAGCTCTCGTCCAGGTAGGGGTCGTTGATCAGGCCCTTCCAACCCACCGTGGTGCGCGGCTTCTCGAAGTACACGCGCATCACGACTTCCAGCGTATCGGCGTGCTGCTCGCGCAGCTTCTTCAGGCGCCGCGCGTAGTCCAGGGCAGCGCCGGGGTCGTGGATGGAGCACGGGCCGATGACCACGAGCAGCCGGTCGTCCTTGCCGTGCAGGATGCGGTGGATGCGCTGGCGCGTCTGGCTGATGAGGTCTTCCGTCGCCGTGCCGGCGATGGGGAAGAAGCGGATGAGGTGTTCGGGCGGGGGAAGCACGGTGATCTTCTGGATGCGTTGGTCGTCGGTCTCGCTGGTCTTGTCGAGCGGACGCGCATACCAGGCGTCGCTGGCGGCGGAAGTGGCTTTGGCGTTCATCACGGGCTCCTGGGTGGGTCTAGAGAAAATGGATGGGGCGAAAAAAAACCGCCGGGCTTGAGGCTCCGGCGGTTGTTGTTCGAGATGCTTGGCGCGCTTACGACTTCGCCTCTCGTCCGCCGGGGACAGAGAACCAAAAGTAAAAAGCAAAGTAAACGGCGCGCGAAGGCATGGCACGCAATGTAGCACAGGGCCTGAGGCGCTCGCCCCTCAGCCCGCCCAGCCGCTGGTTTTGAGCAACACCCCCAACGCGCCGCAGGCCGCGATCACCGGGATGACGCCGAGCTTGAAACGCACCAGCGCCAGGGCCGCGAGCGCGGCGATCGCCAGCGCGGCGGCATCGACCGGTCCGCCAGGCAAGGGCCGGGCGATATGGGCCAGGAAGAACACGCCGAGGCTGGCGATCACACCCACCACCGCCGCCGTGATGCCGGTAAGCGGCGCGGTGAAATGCACCTGCCCATGCGTGCTTTCCACCAGCGGGCCGCCCGCGAGAATGAAAACGAACGAGGGCAGGAAGGTGAACCAGGTGACCACCGCCGCCGCCAGCGCCGCGCCCCAGAAGCGCGCATCGGGGCCCAGCACCTCGGTGTGCCAGCCGCCCAGGAAACCGACGAAGGCCACCACCATGATCAGCGGCCCCGGCGTGGTTTCACCCAGGGCCAGGCCATCGATCATCTGCGGCCCGCTGAGCCAGCCGTGCTGCACCACGGCACCCTGGTAGACGTAGGGCAGCACCGCGTAGGCGCCGCCAAAGGTGAGCAGCGCGGCCTTGGAGAAGAACAGGCCCATGGCGCCCAGCACGCCCTGCGCGCCCTGCCACGCGAGCAGCGCCGCCATGGGCAGCGCCCACAGAAGCGCGCCCACCAGCAGCACGCGCGCCAAGCGGCCCCGCGAGAAGCGCGCGTGCGCCGGCGGGGGGGTGTGGTCGTCGATGAGCGCCACAGGCGGCGCGGGCGCCGGTGCCGCCGAGGCCGCGGCCTGGGCGCCGGCGGGCAGGAACTGCGAGGGCGCGAAGCGCCCGCCCAGCCAGCCCAGCGCCAGCGCCGACAGCACCACCAGCGGAAACGGCAGCTGGAAGACGGCGATGGCGGCGAAGCTGCCGACCGCCATGGCCCACAGCCAGGGCGCGCGGCGCGGCGAGCGCAGCACCTTGCCGCCGATGCGCCAGACCGCCTGCACCACGATGGCCGCCACGGCGGGCTTGATGCCATAGAGCAGGCCCGCCACCCAGCCCACCTGGCCATACACCAGGTAGGCCCAGCTCAGGGCGATGAGCAGCAGCAGAGAGGGCAGCACGAACAGCGCGCCCGCCGCGATGCCACCCCAGGTGCGGTGCAGCAGCCAGCCGATGTAGGTGGCCAGTTGCTGGGCCTCTGGGCCGGGCAGCAGCATGCAGTAGTTGAGCGCGTGCAGGAAGCGCCGCTCGCTGATCCAGCGCCGCTGCTCCACGAGTTCGCGGTGCATCACCGCGATTTGCCCCGCCGGGCCGCCGAAGCTGATGAAGCCGAGCTTGAGCCAGAAGCGCAGGGCCTCGCCAAACGGCACCGGCCCTGGCGCGCCCGCGCTCAAGCCGTGCCGCCGACCGTGAGGGCCTCGATGCGCAGCGTGGGTTGGCCCACGCCCACGGGCACGCTCTGGCCTTCCTTGCCGCAGGTGCCCACGCCGCTGTCGAGCTTCATGTCGTTGCCGATCATGCTCACGCGCGTGAGCGCGTCCGGGCCGTTGCCCACCAGGGTGGCGCCCTTCACGGGGTACTGGATCTTGCCGTTTTCGACCCAGAAGGCCTGGCTGGCCGAGAACACGAACTTGCCGCTGGTGATGTCCACCTGGCCGCCGCCGAAGTTGGTGGCGTACAGGCCCTTCTTGATGCTGGCGACGATCTCGTCGGGGTGCTTGTCGCCGCCGAGCATGTAGGTGTTGGTCATGCGCGGCATGGGCGTGTGGGCGTAGCTCTCGCGCCGGCCGTTGCCGGTGGGCTTGACGCCCATCAGGCGTGCGTTCATGGCGTCCTGGATGTAGCCGCGCAGGATGCCGTCTTCGATGAGCACGTTGCGCTGCGACACATGGCCTTCGTCGTCGACGTTGAGCGAGCCGCGGCGATCGGCGATGGTGCCGTCGTCGAGAACGGTGACGCCCTTGGCGGCCACGCGCTGGCCAATGCGGCCGGCAAACGCGCTGCTGCCCTTGCGGTTGAAGTCGCCTTCCAGGCCGTGGCCCACGGCCTCGTGCAGCAGGATGCCGGGCCAGCCGCTGCCCAGCACCACCACCATCTCGCCCGCGGGCGCGGGGCGCGATTCGAGGTTGGTCAGCGCCTGCTCCACCGCCTCGTCCACGTAGGACTGCACCATGGCGTCGTCGAAGTAGGCCAGGCCGAAGCGGCCACCGCCGCCCGAATTGCCCATCTCGCGCCGGCCGTTCTGTTCGGCGATGACGGTGACCGACAGGCGGATCAGCGGGCGCACGTCGGCCGCCAGCGTGCCGTCGGCGCGCGCCACCAGCACCACGTCGTGCTCGGCGGCCAGGCCGGCCATCACCTGGGCCACGCGGGGGTCCTTGGCCTTCGCCAGGCGCTCCACTTTTTCAAGCAGCGCCACCTTGGCGGTGCTGTCCAGCGAAGCGATGGGGTCCACGCCAGCGTAGAGCGAGCGCGAGGGGGCGACCTTGGGCGCCGCCACCTTGACCTTCTTCGTCTGGCCCTGGCCCGAGATGCTGCGCACGGTGCGCGCGGCGTCGAGCAGCGAGTCCCAGGACAGGTCGTCGGAGTAGGCGAAGGCGGTCTTCTCGCCGCTGACGGCGCGCACGCCCACGCCCTGCTCGATGTGGAAGCTGCCGGTCTTGACGATGCCCTCCTCCAGGCTCCAGCCCTCGTTGCGCGTGGCCTGGAAATAGAGATCGGCATCGTCCACCCCGTGCGAGCGGATCTCCGCCAGCGCCTGGTGCAGGTGGGCGGTGGTGAGGCCGAAGGGTTCGAGCAGCAGTTGCTCGGCGGTGGCCAGTCGGGCCAGGGTGGGTTCGCGGGCGATCATCCGGGCATTGTAGGAACCGCCCGCCCGCCTGTGGGCCTCAGGGCTTTGGTTCCGTCGGAGGGTTCGGCGGGGGCCATCCCGCCGGGTGCTCGCGCATCCAGTCGAGCAGCGCGCCGTCGTCCTGGCCGGCCATGCCCTGCGCCAGCGCGGCGGCGAAGACCGCGGCGGCCTGCGGGCCAAGGACGCCCTCATGGCCGGTGGACCGACCGGCCGCCACCGCCAGGCGGGTGTCCTTGGCCAGCAGGCTCATGTGGGCGCGCGGTGCCGTGTCGCCAGCCAGCCGGCGGCGCAGGCGGTCGGAGCCGATCCAGCTCTGGCCGCTGGAGCGCTCGATCACGTCCAGCGTGCGCGAGAGGTCCAGCCCCAGGCGCTGGGCCAGGGCCAGGGCCTCGGCCGCGCCCGCCAGGTTGATGCCCGCCAGCAGGTTGTTCACCAGCTTGGTGCGCGCCCCGTCGCCCACGCGGGCGCCGACGCGGAACTGGCTGTCGGACAGGTCGGCCAGCAGGCCCGCGTGGCGCTGCAGGGTGGCCTCGGGGCCGGCGAGCATCAGGCTCATGGTGCCGGCGCGCGCCCGGGCCGGGCCGCCGGACATGGGAGCGTCGATGGTGTCCACGCCCTGGGACGCCAGCCGCGCCGCGATGGCTTCGGTGTCCTCGGGGGCGATGGTGGGGCACAGCAGCAGGGTCTGGCCCGGCCGCAGCGCGGCGGCGGCACCCTGCTCACCCCAGAGCACCTCGCGGCACTGCGCGGCGTCCACCACCACCAGGGCCAGCATGCCGCCGTCGGCCAGGCGCTCGGTGGCGGCGCGCGCGCTGGCGCAGACCGTGGCGCCGGCCGCGCGGGCGCGTTCGGCGCAGGCGGGGTCGACGTCGCGCACCACCACGGCCCAGCCGCGCTCGCGCAGGCGCTCGACCATGGCACCGCCCATCAGGCCGGCGCCGATGACGGCCACGGGGTGATCGCCGCTGCGCTCCGGTGCGCCGGTCATGAGGGCACCAGTCGCTTGGCGCGCGAAATGGCCAGCAGCATGCCCAGGCCCACGCCCATGGTCACCATGGCGGTGCCGCCGTAGCTGACGAACGGCAGCGGCACGCCCACCACGGGCAGGATGCCGCTGACCATGCCCATGTTCACGAAGGCGTAGACGAAGATGTTGAGCGTGAGCGCACCCGCCAGCAGGCGGGAGAACAGCGTGGGCGCCTCGGCCGCGATGACCAGCCCGCGGCCGATGAGCGCGGTGAAACCGGCCAGCAGCACCAGCACGCCCACCAGGCCGAACTCCTCGGAGAAGGCGGCGTAGATGAAGTCGGTGGTGCGCTCGGGAATGAACTCCAGGTGGGTCTGCGTGCCCTGCATGAAGCCTTTGCCCCAGACGCCGCCCGAGCCGATGGCGATCATGCCCTGGATGATGTGAAAGCCCTTGCCCAGCGGGTCGGTGGTCGGGTCCAGCAGGGTGCACACGCGCTGGCGCTGGTACTCGTGCAGCACCTGCCAATCCACGCCGGGCGCGCACCAGGACGATTCATTGAAGATCAGCACCACCACGCCGATGCCCAGCAGCACCACGGGCGGGACGATCAGCTTCCAGCTCAGGCCGGCGAAGAAGATGACGGCCAGGCCGGAGGCCAGCACCAGCAGCGTGGTGCCCAGGTCGGGCTGGAGCAGGATCAGGCCGATGGGCACGGCCAGCAGCCCGCCCGCGACCACGAAGTCCATGGGCTTGAGCTGGCCTTCGCGGCGGTGGAACCACCAGGCCAGCATCATGGGCATGGCGATCTTCATGATCTCGCTGGGCTGGATCACCGTCACGCCGATGTCGAGCCAGCGCTGGGCACCCTTGCGCATGATGCCGGCGAACTCCACCCCCAGCAGCAGGGCCACGCCCACCAGGTAGAGCGGCAGCGCCAGGCTCATCAGGCGCTGCGGCGGGATTTGCGAGCACACCAGCATGACGGTGGCGCCGATCAGCATGTTGCGGCCGTGCTGGGAAAAGCGCGAGCCGTGGTCGAAGCCCACCGAGTACATGGTGACCAGGCCCAGGGCGGCCATGAAACAGATGATGGCGATGAGCGGCCAGTCGAAGCCCCGCATGAAGGGGATCGCGCGCTGCAGCAGACTGGGTTTGTCGAGGACGACGGCCATGGACCGCGATTATCCTCAGTCGATGCACCCCCTCCCCACCACCCACCTGCTCTACCTGCACGGCTTCCGGTCCTCCCCCCTGTCGATGAAGGCCCGCCTGGTGGGCGAGCGCGTGCGCCGCGCGCACCCCGCCGTGACCTGGTGGTGCCCCCAGCTGCCGCCGTCGCCGCGCGCCGCCACCGAATGGATCCGCCAGGCCACGGCCGACTGGCCGCGCGAACGCACGGCGGTGGTGGGGTCCTCGCTGGGCGGGTTCTACGCGCGCTGGTTCGCCCTGCAGACCGGCTGCCGGGCGGTGCTGCTCAACCCCGCGGCCCACCCCGCGCGCGACCTGGCCGCCCACATCGGCGAACAGACCACCTGGCAGAACCCCGAGGAGCGCTTCTTCTTCGAGCCCGGCTTCGTGGACGAACTGCGGGCGCTGGAGAGCGACATCGCGCGCCTGTCGCCGGCCTCGCCGGCCACGCCCGAGCGCCTGTTCGCGCTCATCGCCAAGGGCGACGAGGTGCTGGACTGGCGCGAGATGCAGGCCTTTTGCGCGGGCGGCGGCATCCGCCTGCTGGAAGGCGGCGACCACGCGATCAGCGATTTCGAGGCCCACATGGACGCGGTGTTCGGCTTCCTGCGGCTGGCCTGAGCCGGGCGGGATGGGACAATCGCGCCCATGCACATCCTGTTCGACGAGGCCGGCAAGTTCCTGACCGGCCGCCTGCTGTCCGAGTCCGACAGTTCCCTCCAGGTGGAACTCGACTCCGGCAAGCGGGTGAAAGTGAAAGCGGCCAACGCGCTGCTGCGGTTCGAGAAACCCGCGCCCGCCGAGCTCCTGAAGGAGGCCGGCGCGCTGGCCGAGGGCATGGAGCTCGAACTCGCCTACGAATTCGCGCCCGAGGACGAGTTCGGCTTCGCCGACCTGGCGCGCGAGTACTTCAGCGCCCAGGCCGGCACCGCCCAGCAGGTGGCCGCGCTGCTCACGCTGCAGAACGCGCCGCACTACTTCCGCCGCGCCGGCAAGGGCCGCTTCAAGAAGGCCCCGCCCGAGATCGTGGCCCAGGCCCTGGCCGCCATCGAGAAGAAGAAAGAGCTGCAGGCCCGCATCGAGGCCTGGGCCGCCGAGCTGGTGGCGGGCCGCTGCCCCGAGCCGGTGCACCAGCAGCTCTACCGCATCCTCTTCAAGCCCGACAAGAACGGCCCCGAATACAAGGCCGTGGTCGAGGCCGCGCGCCTGAGCCACACCGCGCCGCTGGTGCTGCTGCAGCAGGCTGGGGCCATCCGCAGCGCCTACCAGTTCCACTGGCAGCGCTTCCTGTTCGAGCACTTTCCCAAAGGCACGGGCTTCCCTGCGCTGAACGCCCCGCCGGTGGCCGAGGCGCTGCCGCTGGCGGCCGTGGCGGCCTTCTCCATCGACGACTCCGCCACCACCGAGATCGACGACGCGCTCTCCGTGCAGGGCCTGGGCTCGGGCACGGTCACGCTGGGCATCCACATCGCGGCGCCGGGCCTGGCCATCGCGCCGGGCGACCCGCTCGACGAACTCGCGCGCACGCGCCTGTCCACCGTCTACATGCCCGGCCACAAGATCACCATGCTGCCCGACGCGGTGGTCGACGCCTACACGCTGCAGGCCGGACGCGACTGCCCGGCCGTCTCGCTGTACGTGGAGATCGACGAGGCCACGCTGGCCGTGGGCCCCAGCCGCACCGCGCTGGAGCGCGTGCCGATCGCCCACAACCTGCGCCACGACCGGCTCGACGCGATCGTCACCGAGGCCTGGCTCGCCGGCGAGGCCAACGCCCAGGCCCCGGCCGAGCTGGCCGGGCTGCAGCCCGCGCTGGTCTTCCTGCACCGCTTCGCGCGCGAACACAAGGCGCAGCGCGAAATCGCGCGCGGCAAGCCCGAGACCTTCGCGCGCCCCGACTACACCTTCAAGCTGGAAGGCGTGCAGGGCGACGAACCCGCCGGCGACGAACGCGTGCTCATCGGCACGCGCTCGCGCGGCGCGCCGCTGGACCTGATGGTGGCCGAGGCCATGATCCTGGCCAACAAGACCTGGGGCCTGTGGCTGGCCGAGTGCGGCGTGCCCGGCATCTACCGCAGCCAGGCCAGCCTGCTGCCGGGCATCAAGGTGCGCATGGGCACCAAGGCCCTGCCGCACGCCGGCATCGGCGTGAAGGCCTACACCTGGGCCACCTCGCCGCTGCGCCGCTACGTCGACCTGGTCAACCAGTGGCAGATCGTGGCCTGCGCGCGCCACGGCAAGACCGCCGCGCTGGCCGCGCCCTTCAAGCCCAAGGACGCCAACCTGCTCGCCGTGGTCAGCGCCTTCGACGCCGCCCACACCGCCTACAACGGCTTCCAGGGCGGCATGGAGCGCTACTGGACGCTGCAGTACCTGCGTCAGAACGGCATCACCGAACTCACCGCCACGCTCATCAAGGACGGCCTGGTGCGCGCCGACACCCTGCCCCTGGTGCTGCCGGTGCTGGGCGCCGATGGCCTGCTGCGCGGTGCCCACCTGCGGATCCGGCTGGGGGCCATCGACGACATCACCTTGGAGCTGAGCGGCACGGTCATCGAGCGGCTCGACCAGCCGGTGGAAGATCCCGCGGCGCTCGAGTCCGAGGCCGAGGAGGACGAGGAAGAGCCGCTGGGCGCCCCGGTGGCGCTGGCCATCGACCTGGACGAGGCCGCGGCGGCCGAAACGCCCCCCGACGGAACGCAGAACGGATAATCCCCCGCGTGAAATCCGCCGCCCGCGCCAAGGCCGTCCGCACCCTGAGGAACCTGAGCACGCTGCAGCTCGCGCTGCTGGTCTCGCTCGGGGTGCACGCGGCCCTGCTGGCGGTGCGCTTCGCCGACCCGGAGCGCTTCGACCGCGTGTTCAAGGACACGCCGCTGGAGGTGATCCTGGTCAACGCGCGCAGCGACCAGCGCCCCGAGAAGGCCCAGGCCATCGCCCAGGCCGCGCTGGCCGGCGGCGGCGACGCCGAGCGCGGGCGCGCCACCTCGCCGCTGCCCCCCGCTGCCATCGCCCGGCTGGGCGACACGCCCGACGAAGAACTGCGCCGCATGGAGGCCCTGATGGAGCAGCAGGTGCAGCTGCTCGCGCAGGTGCGCCGCGCGCTGGCCACCATGCCGCCGCCCGCTCCCGTGGCCCAGCGCCAGACGCCCGAGGCCCGCGAGCAGGAACAGAGGCGCCAGGCCCTGGTGCGCGTGCTGGCCGAGATCGAGAAACGCATCAACGAGGAAAACGCGCGGCCGCGCAAGCGCTACATCAGCCCGGCCACGCGCGAAGCCGTCTACGCCGTCTACTACGACGGCCTGCGCCGGCGCATCGAGCAGCACGGCACGGCCAACTTCCCCGAGGCCGCCGGGCGCAAGCTCTATGGCGAACTCACCATGGTCATTACCGTGAACCACACCGGCCAGGTGCTCGACACCGAGGTGGTGCAGGGCTCCGGCAACCGCCTGCTCGACAGCCGCGCCCAGGCCATCGTGCGTGGCCTGGCCTTCGGTCGCTTCAACGAGGCCATGCGCCGCCAGGCCGACCAGATCGTGGTCGTCTCGCGCTTTCGCTTCACGCGCGAGGACGGCCTGCAGACCCAACTGTCGGGACAGTAGTGGTACGCGCCTTCGGTCGCTGGCTGCTGTGGTTGGTGCTCGCGGGGCTGGCCCTGCAGCTGTACTTTCTGGCCGGCATCGCGCTCATGACCGTGCTCGACCCGCAGAGCACCGCCTTCCAGCGCTCCGAGGCCTGGCGCGTGGCCACCGCCAGCGCGCGCGGCGAGACCCAGTGGCGCTGGCGCCAGCGCTGGGTCGACGGCGAGCGGATCAGCCCGAACCTGTGGCGCGCCGTGGTGGCCTCCGAGGACGCCGGCTTCTTCGACCACGGCGGCGTGGACTGGACCGCCATCGAAAAGGCCTGGCAGAAAAACGAGCGCCGCCAGGAGCAGGCCGAGCGCCGCGCCGCGCAGAACCCCAACCGCCCCGTGCGCGAGGCCAAGGTGGTGGGCGGCTCCACCATCACCCAGCAGCTCGCCAAGAACCTGCTGCTGTCGGGCGAGCGCACGCTGTTGCGCAAAGGCCAGGAGCTGGTGCTCTCCCTGATG
Source organism: Hydrogenophaga sp. PML113 (assembly GCF_001777155.1). Taxonomy (NCBI): domain Bacteria; kingdom Pseudomonadati; phylum Pseudomonadota; class Betaproteobacteria; order Burkholderiales; family Comamonadaceae; genus Hydrogenophaga; species Hydrogenophaga sp. PML113. The sequence goes on from NZ_MIYM01000004.1 coordinate 395,174, forward strand.
CTCGAACTGCTGCTGGACAAGCGCCGCATCCTCGAGATTTACCTGAACAGCGTGGAATGGGGCGAAGGCGTGTTCGGCGCCGAGGCCGCCGCGCAGCGCTACTTCAACAAGCCGGCCGCGCGCCTCAGCGCCTACGAGGCCGCGCGCCTGGCGGTGATGCTGCCTTCGCCGCGCTTCTTCGAGACGCGCCAGGGCTCGGCCTACCTGGCGCGCCGCACCGCCACCATCGTCGCCCGCATGGGCGACGTCAAACTGCCCTGACATGCGCCTCGCCGCCTCCGCCGTCGGCTACCTCCTGCTGGGCCTGGTGCGCCTGCTCACCGGCGCGCAGGCGCGCTGGTACGGCGCGCCGCCCAAGGCCGAGCAGCGCATCTACTTCGCCAACCACCAAAGCCACGCCGACCTGGTGCTGATCTGGGCCGCGCTGCCCAAGGAACTGCGCGGCATCACGCGGCCCATCGCCGCCAAGGACTACTGGACCGCCTCGCCGCTCAAGCGCTGGATCACCACCGAAGTGTTCAACGCCGTCTACGTGGAACGCGAACGAAAGGGCGACGAGGACCCGCTGGCGCCGCTGATCGCCGCCCTGGAGAGCGGCGACTCGCTCATCCTCTTCCCCGAGGGCACGCGCGGTTTCGAGGAAGACCCGCAGCCCTTCAAGAGCGGCCTGTACAACCTGGCCATGAAGTTCCCCGAGGTGGTGCTCGTGCCCACCTGGATCCACAACGTGCAGCGCGTGATGCCCAAGGGCGAGGTGGTGCCCGTGCCCGTGCTGTGCACCGTGACCTTCGGCGAACCCGTGAAGCCCGGCGCCGACGAGCCGCGCGCCGACTTCCTGGCGCGCGCGCGCCTCGCCGTCATGGCGCTGAGGGACGTCTGATGACCGGCTTCCTGCGCGGCCTTACCTCCGACCAGCAGGTCGGTCTGCTGTTCCTCGTGGTGTTCGGCCTGCTGGCCCTGGCCACCGTCGCGGGGGTGCTGCTCTCGCTGCGCGAGCGCCGCGCGCATGGCGACGACCCCGCGCTGGCCCGCCGCCGCCACGACAACGCCGACCTGCTGCGCATCTCCTGGCTGATGGCCGTGGTGTTCTGGATCGGCTGGGTGATGGGCCGCGGTCCGTCCATCGCCCTGTTCGGCGTGCTCTCCTTCTTCGCCCTGCGCGAGTTCATCAGCCTGTCGCCCACGCGGCGCGGCGACCACCGCAGCCTGGTGCTGGCCTTCTTCGTGGTGCTGCCGGCCCAGTACGCGCTGGTGTGGAACGCGCAATTCAACCTGTTCACGGTCTTCATCCCTGTGTACGTATTCCTGGCCCTGCCGGTGGTGAGCGCGCTGCGCGGCGACCCGCAGCGCTTCCTGGAGCGAAGCGCCAAACTCCAGTGGGGCATCATGGTCTGCGTCTACGGCCTCAGCCACGTGCCCGCGCTGATGCTGTTGCAGTTTCCGCGCTGGCTGGGCAACAACGCCTTCCTAGTCTTCTTCCTGGTGCTGGTGGTGCAAACCTGCATGCTGGTGCAGCACCTCGCCGCGCGCGGCCGCCAGCGCCCGGTGGCGCCGGCCATCAGCGCCAGCTTCCACTGGGCCAGCTGGGGCTGGGGCCTACTGGCCGGCGGCCTGCTGGGCGCGCTGCTGGCGGGCTTCACGCCCTTCAAGCCCCTGCCGGCCTTGGCCATGGCCCTGGTGGCCTGCGTCGCGGGCTCGCTGGGCCACCTGGTGATGAAGGCCATCAAGCGCGACCGTGGCGTGACGAACTGGGGCGGCGAGCGCCGCTCGGTCACCGGCGCGGCCGGCCTGCTCGACCGCGTCGACGCGCTGTGCTTCGCGGCGCCGGTGTTCTTCCATTCGGTCCGCTGGACCTTCGGGCTGTGAGCCCGCGCCACGACCGCCCATGAGAATCCTCGGCATCGACCCCGGCCTGCAGTGCACCGGCTTCGGCGTCATCGACACTGAAGGCCCGCGCCTGGCCTACGTGGCCAGCGGCACCATCCAGACCAGCCCGAAGGATGGCGCCCTGCTGCCCGAGCGGCTGAAGGTGCTGTTCGACGGCATCACCGAGGTGACCCGCCGCTACCAGCCCGAGGTGGCGGTGTGCGAAATCGTGTTCGTCAACGTGAACCCGCAGGCCACGCTGCTGCTGGGCCAGGCGCGCGGCGCCTGCCTCACCGCCCTGGTGGCCAATGGCCTGGGCGTGGCCGAATACACCGCGCTGCAGCTCAAGAAGGCCGTGGCCGGCCATGGCCGCGCCACCAAGGAGCAGATGCAGGAAATGGTGAAACGCCTGCTGCAGCTGCCCGGTCTGCCCGGCAAGGACGCGGCGGACGCCCTGGGCCTGGCGATCACGCACGCCCAGGTGGCGCGCACCCAGGCCGCCATCGAACGCGTGGCGCCGCTGCGCGCGCGCACGCACGCGGCGTACAAGGGTGGGCGCAACTACTAGCCGCGGGCCTTGAGGCGATCAAGGCGATCGGTCAGTACCGCGTCTCCAGAAAATCGCCGCCCGGCATGTCGAACCGGGAGATGCCGCCACCGGGTCGCTCGATGTCCCAGCCGAACAACACCCCATCGGGCTTGAGGCGGAACTTCAGGCGCAGCGCGCCGCCCTTGGCGCGGATGTCGCGCAGGACTTCATCGGGGATGCGGGCGGCGACAGGGATGGTGTGGTCACCAAGGATGGTGCCTTCGTAGTCGATTCCTCCATGCTGGCCCCATATGGCCTTCGGATGATCTCTCCAGATGATCCGAACGGTCAGCGGTACGCGGGGGCTGCCGAGGGCCATGATTTCCCGGTTGCGCTTTGCAACGATCGATGACGCATAGATCGATGTTCCCCTGTCGTTGTAGAAGACAACGCCCTCCATTTCAGCACCCGGTATCGCGTCGACCACCAACACCAGTCCGATATCGCGAAAGCGCCGCTGCTGATCAGGGCCTTGACCTGCGTCGCTGCCAACCTGGCTCGCACAACCAGGAAAACAGACGCACATCGTCAGCCATGCCAACCATTGGCGCCGCATGACTTGATTCTTCTTCATGTGATTCATCGTTATTGCACCTTCATGTCGATCCCGTAGCCATTGGCATTGAGCCAATCCAGATAGCCCTGCATGTCCACGGTCCCGGTCACGAACCGCCACCTTTGCGGATCGTCGGCCGGCAGGTAGTGGATGAATGCCTGCGTGTCTGCCCAGCTCATCCCCTCTGTGAACGGCATCTCGCGTTGAACCGTGCGCGCGCCGTCGCGATAGCGCACTTGCCTGTCTTCCGATCCCGGGGCAGGTGCTCCCGTCTGAATGCTGTTGCTTTTGTCGTGGAGAACCGGGTCGGGGATGACGGTCGATGGGGGGGCATGCATCGTCACCCCTGCCGCTTCGGCCTGCTCAACCATCCAGACCAGCGCTACCCTGGCCAACTGGCTGTCGTTCTCCCCGAAGCCACCCCCAATGTCGGCGTGCGCACCGAGGAACCCGCGCTCGATGCGCGTGTGGCCCTCCACCGGAACAGGGCTCGCCATGCCCTGCAAGATGGACTCCAGCGGAAAGGCCCCCAGTGCCCCATAGGCATGACCGGTATTGCCTCGGTACTCATTCAATGCCACCGCATGGGCCACATAAGAGAACTCGGTTGGAATGCCCAGCTGATAGGCGTGGCCACTCCAGTTCGTGCTCAGCACCGTGTCGAACAACCCCATGAATCGGAAATTGACCTTCTGGCAGCGCGCTTCCTGCGCGCCGTCGCTGCCGGTCTCCGAGGCCGCGCCACCTTCACTCGGCGCCTGCGCCGGATAGATGACCTGGCTGAGGTTGGCGATGGGCTCGCTGGGCCTGGCGCTGGAGCCCTCGGGCAGTTGCCCGCCGTGTTCATAAACAAACCGTCCCACGGGCGTGTCGATGCCCTGCACGCCGCGGTAGCGCTGCGGGTCCTGGGCGCTGGCCTTGTCCAGCACATGCAGGCGCAGGCGCCGCCCGGCGGGGTCGATCACTTCGCTGAGCCAGCCGCGCCCGTCGTAGCGCAGGCTGAGGAATTCGCCGCTGGGCGCGCGGATCTGCTCCAGCTGGCCCCGGGTGTTGAAGCGCAGCTGGCGCCCGTCGGCCCAGCGCCAGAGGTACTCGCTGCCGCGCGGCGTGTGCAGTCGGTGCACCAGGCCTTGCAGCGGGTTCAGGCCACGGTAGAGATCGCCTTGGTCCTGGCCTGGGCCTTGGCGTTCGTCTGGAGGCAGGGCGAAGGCGATGCGCGTGCCATCGGCCTGCACGACTTCCAGCGTGCCCGCCAGCGCACCGGTGCCCACGCGCAGCGTGGTCTCGTAGCTCAGGCGCCAGCCGCGCCCCAGCATGTGGCGCTCGGTGTCGGCGCTGTTGTAGTAGCGGATGAGTTCCAGGCCGAGCACGCCGGGCAGCGCGGGCATGTCCACCTCGCGCTGGAACTTGTTGCCGCCCAGCACATTGAGGGGGTTGCCCGCACCGCTGTCCACGCCCGAGGTGTTGCCCAGGGTGGCCGCGCCCGCCCCGCCGCAGGGGCTGCCGGTGCTGGGGGCACCGGCGCAGCAGCTCACGCTGGGGTCGCAGGCGGCCGATGCGCCAAGGCCCGTGAGCAGCAGCGCCAGACCCAGCAGGCCAGACAGCCACCTTGCACCGCTACGCGCGGCCTTCAGCACCACGCGGTGGTGATTCCAGTTCATGCACTGCCTCCCCGATGCGATCCGAAACGCCCGTGCCACGGCACGAGCGCGCGATCACATCAGCCGGCGGCACGGGGCGTCGGCGTTGCCGGCAGGGCTTGAAGCAAAGCTCAGAACCGACGCGGGTTCCGTCCCCCACCGGGGGGATCAGGCGCCGGGCAGCAAGGCCTGGAGCTCACCCAGCGTGCCGGCCTCGTGCAGGGGTTTGTCCTCGCGCACGCGCAGCATGCGCGGGAAGCGCAGCGCCACGCCGCTCTTGTGGCGCTTGCTGCGCGCGATGCCTTCGAAGGCCAGCTCCACCACCAGCGTCGGGCGCACGCTGCGCACGGGGCCGAAGTGCTCCAGCGTGGTCTCGCGGATCACGGCGTCCACGGCCTGGAACTCGGCGTCGCTCAGCCCCGAATAGGCCTTGGTGAAGGACACCAGCTGCAGGCCTTGCGGGTTGGCCGGTCGGCGATCGGCGATCGCGTCCACCACCGCCTGCGCCTCGGCCGGATCGCGCGGCGTGCGGTTCCAGACGGCGAAGCTGTAGTCGGTGTAGACCGAGGCGCGCCGCCCGTGGCCGGCCTGGGCGTAGATCAGCACGCCGTCCACCGTGAACGGGTCGATCTTCCATTTCCACCAGGCCAGCCGCTCGCCCTCGCCCGAGCGCTTCACGCGCCCGGTGCCGTAGGCGCCGTCGCGGTGCTTGAGCATCAGGCCCTCGACGCCGAGTTCGCGCGAACGCGCGCGCCAGGCGGCCAGCGTGGCCCAGTCGGGCGCGCCGAGCAGCGGCGAGCAGGGCAGCGGCGGGGCGCAGGCCCGCGCCAGCGCCTGCAGGGCGGCGCGGCGCGCGTGCTGGGGTTGCCCGCGCAGGTCCTGTCCGCCGCGCTCCAGCAGGTCGTGGGCGATGAAGCCCACGGGCGCATCGGCCAGCACGCGGGCCGTGAGCGTCTTGCGCGCGATGCGCTGCTGCAGCGTGGCGAAGGGCGCGGGCCGGCCCGGCGTCTCGAAGCCCGGCAGGGGCGCGGCCAGCGCGTCCCAGGCCACGATCTCGCCGTCGACCACCGTGCCGTCGGGCCAGGCCGCGGCCAGGCGCTCCAGCTCGGGAAAGCGCTCGGTCATCAGCTCCTCGCCGCGCGACCAGACCCAGGCGCGGCCCGCGCGCTTGACGATCTGGCCGCGGATGCCGTCGAACTTCCACTCGGCGCACCAGTCGCCCACCTCACCCAGCGTGGCCTCGGGCGCCCCCGCGAGCGCGGACGCCAGGAAGAAGGGGTAGGGCTGGCTCGGGTCGCGTGCGGCCGCCCCTTCGCCCTCGGCCGACGCCACGATGGCGCGCCAGGCCTCGGCCGTGGGCGCGCGCTGGCCGCTGGTGTAGCCCATCATGCGCGCCGCCACGAGCTTGGGGTCCAGGCCCGCGAACTCGGCCACGGCGCGCTGCGCCAGCAGCTGGCTCACGCCGACGCGGAAACCACCCCCCACCAGCTTGACGAAGAGGAAGCGGCCCAGGCTGTCGAGCTCGGCCCACCAGCCCAGCACCGCGGCCGCCACCGTGGCCTCATCGGCGCCGCGCAGCGGCAGCAGCCGCTGGGTCATCCAGCCGTGAAGGCCGAGCTCGGCGCCCCCCTCGGCCGGCGCGGGCAGCACCAGGGCGATGGTCTCGGCGAGGTCGCCCACGGCCTGGTAGCTCTCCTCGAACAGCCATTCGGGCAGGCCCGAGGCCCGCAGCGCCAGCGCGCGCAGCTGAGCGGTGCGGATGAGTTGGCGCGGCTTGCCGCCCGCGAGGAAGTACACCGCCCAGGCCGCGTCCTCGTCGGGCGCTTCGCGCAGGTAACGCACCAGGGCGGCCACCTTGGCGTGGGTGGCGGTGCTGGCGTCGAGTTCGGCGAACAGCGCGCCGAAGCGCTTCATGCGGCGGACTCCGCCCCGGCGGCGAGCGGATCGTCGGCGCCGTCGCCGTACTCGGTCTTGAAGCCTTCGGCCCGCAGGCCCTGCTCCTGGAGGTAACGCACCAGGGTGGGCACGCTGCCGTGGGTGACGATCACGCGCCCGGCGCCGGTCGCGCCGATGGCCGAGAGCAGGCCGGGCCAGTCGGCGTGGTCGCTGATGACGAAACCGCGGTCGTGGCCCAGGCGGCGGCGCCAGCCGCGGATCTGCATCCAGCCGCTGGCGAAGGCGTCGCTGGTGTCACCGAAGCGGCGTATCCAGGGCGAGGACAGGGCGCTGCCCGGGCACAGCACCAGGGCGCGGCGCAGGTCCGCCGGGTCGTGCGTTCCCTCCGCCGCGAGCGTGGCCGGCAGGTCCACGCCCGCCGCGCGGTAGGCTCGATTGAGCGGCTCCACCGAGCCGTGGCAGACGATGGGGCCGATGGACGGGTCCACCCCCGCCAGCAGGCGCTGCGCCTTGCCCAGGCTGTAGCAGCTGATCACGCTGGCGCGCCCGACGGCCGCGTTGTCGGCCCACCAGTGGTTGAGTTCGGCGAACAGCTCGTGGTCGGGACGCCAGCGGTAGATGGGCAGGCCGAAGGTGGACTCGGTGATGAAGGTGTCGCAGCGCACCGGCTCGAACGGCGCGCAGGTGCGATCGGGCACGCCGTGGGCGGGCGTGGGCCGGTAGTCCCCGCTGGCCACCCACACCTGGCCCTGGTGTTCCAGGCGCACCTGGGCCGAGCCCAGCACGTGGCCCGCCGGGTGCAGGCTGATGCGCACGCCCCGGTGCGTGACCACCTCGCCGTAGTCCATCGGCTGCAGGGGGATGCCCTCCCCCAGCCGCGCGCGCAGCAGCCCGGCGCCGGGCGCGGCCGCGAGGTAGTGGCGGTGCCCGGTGCGCGCGTGGTCGGCGTGCGCGTGCGTGATCACCGCGCGGTCGACGCGGCGCCAGGGGTCGATGAAAAAATCGCCCGGCGGGCAGTACAGGCCCTCGGGGCGCTGGACGATCAGGTCCTGCATATCAGGGACGTGGGGGCGGCCACCGCCTCCTCAATAGCGGTGGCCGGTGAGAAACAGCACCGTGCGCATGATGCCGAAGGCGATGCGGTCGAGGATGCGCTGGCCCCAGGGCCGGCTGTTGAGCGCCTCCGCGTGGATGGGTGTGCTGCGGTGGCAGACGATGTGATCCAGGTGCGCGCGCAGCAGCGCCGCGAAGCGCCGGTCGGTGCTCATGACGTTGGCCTCGCGCGCCAGCAGCAGCGACAGCGGGTCCAGGTTGGTGGAGCCCACCGTGGCCCAGCGCTCATCCACCACGGCCACCTTGGCGTGCAGCGCGCTGGGCGCGTACTCGCAGACCTCCAGGCCCGCGTTCACCAGGCGCTTGAGCGCGGGCCGCGCGGCGCGGTACTGCAGGAAATGCTCGTAGCGCCCCTGCAGCAGCAGGCGCACCCGCACGCCGCGCCCGACGGCCATCAGCAGGGCCTTGCGCAGCCGGCGCCCGGGAATGAAGTAGGCGTTGACGATGAGCACCTCCTGGCGCGCCTCGCCGATGGCCTTGAGGTAGGCGCGCTCGATGTCGTGGCGGTGCGCCACGTTGTCGCGCAGCAGCAGCGCGGCGCGCGCGTCGTCCACGCCCATCAGCGCGCTGCCGGTGTCTTCCTCGCCGCCGGACGCCAGGCCGCGCGCGCGCGTTTCCAGCTTGCGCAGCAGCTTGGAGAAATCGCCCGAGGCGCTCGAGCCGCGCAGCGCCTGCCAGGCGGCCGAGAACTCGCGCTGGCGCGCGGCCCGCACGGCCTGCAGGCGCCACCAGAGCTGCTCCATGGTCTCCGTCATGTCCTGCACCAGCGGCCCGGCCACGCGCAGTGAATAGTCCAGCCGGGGTTCGTCGAGCCGGCCCAGCGACACGTCGTCGCGGTCGTCGATGATGTTGACGCCGCCGCAGAAACCCACCGTGCCGTCCACCACGCAGAGCTTGCGGTGCAGGCGGCGCCACAGGCGGGGGAACAGCAGGCCCAGCCGGCCCAGGGGCGAGTAGATGCGCCATTGCACGCCGGCGGCGCCGAAGCGCTGGCGCCATTCTTCGGGAATCGACGGCGTGCCCACGCCGTCGACCACCAGGCGCACCGCCACGCCGCGCCGCGCCGCGCGCTCCAGCGCCTCGGCCACCTGCAAGGCCGAGCCCGCGAACTCGAAGATGTAGGTCTCCAGGTGCACCACCTGGCGTGCCGCGTCCATGGCCTCGGCCAGCGCGGGGAAGAGCTCGTCGCCGCCCACCAGCAGCACGAGCTGGTGCCCATCCTTCATCGTCGCATGCAGGCGTTTCACGGGAATTCGAGGTCGGCGATGATCGGCAAGTGGTCGGACATGCGGCGCCAGGCGCGCCCATGCGGCACGTGGGCCGAGACCGGGCGCAGGCCGCGAAAAAAGATGCGGTCCAGGTGCAGCAGCGGCAGCCGCGCCGGGAAGGTGGGCAGGCGGATGCCCTCGAAGGTGTGCAGGTCCAGCGCGGCCATGGGTTTGAGCAGCTGCGCGCTCCAGTCGTTGAAGTCGCCCGCCACCACCAGCGGCGCGCCGGCGGGAACCTCGCGGGCGATGAACTGGCCCAGGCGCTGCACCTGCCGTTCGCGGCTGGCGTGCACCAGGCCCAGGTGCACCACCACCACGTGCAGCTCCAGGCCATCGACCAGCAGGTGCACGTGCAGCAGGCCGCGCTGCTCGAAGCGGTGGTCGGAGACGTCGGAATGCCCCACGCCCACCACCGGCCAGCGCGACAGCAGGGCGTTGCCGTGTTCGCCGTGGCGCGTGATGGCGTTGCTGCGGTAGACGGCCTCGTAGCCCTCGGGCGAGAGGTAGCCGGCCTGGTCCATTTCGGGCCAGCGGGTGAAGTAGCGTTCCAGCTTGCGGTGGTGGCTGCGCACCTCCTGCAGGCAGACGATGTCGGCATCGAACTGTTCGACCGCGTGCACCAGGTTGTGGATTTCGAGCCGGCGCGCCGGGCCCAGGCCCTGAACGCCCTTGTGGATGTTGTAGGTCGCTACGCGCACCATGCTCATGGCGCACATGATCGCACGGGCCAAGGGCCCCGCGCGGGCGCACGCGCGGGGCGTGCGCGGCCGGACGGCATGGCCCTACGGCCTCGGCGCCCCGCCCAGCCGCGGCAGCCAGCCGATGGCCTCGGCATTGGAAGGAGAGAAGCAGCGCTGCGCCGCCTCGCGCCACGGCAGCCAGACCTGGTCGCGGTGCTCGCGCGGGCTCAGCCGCACCGGCGCGGCGCGTGGCACACACAGGCCGAACACGCGCTCCGTGTTGTGCGTGACACCCGGCGCGTAGCGGTGCCGCCACTGCGGGTAGATCTCGTAGACGTTCTCCAGGCCCCAGTCGCGCAGGGCGTGCCCCGGCGCGGCGGCGTCCAGACCGGTCTCTTCCCTCACCTCGCGCGCGGCGGTGAGCTCGAAGGGTTCCTCGGGCTTGTCCTTGGCGCCGGTCACGGACTGCCAGAACCCCGGCGCATCGGCGCGCTCGATCAGCAGCACCTCGAAAGCCGGGGTGTGGATGACCACCAGCACCGACTGCGGGACCTTGAAGGCCCGCGCCGGCTCAGCGCTCACGGCGGGCCGCGCCGAAGCGCTGCCACAGGCGCCACAGGGACAGCGCGCGCAGCGGCAGCGAGACCAGCCGGCTGGGGCGGCGCGCCACCCACAGCCCGGCCACGGCGGCCAGGGGCAGGGTCAGCTGGGGCGGCCAGCCGCGCAGCCACCGCCAGGCGTCCTGCACCCGGTCGGCCCAGCCGAACACGGGGCGCAGGGACTCGGCCTGCATCCCGGCGCGCACGCGCAGCGTGCGGGAGCGCCGGCGCAGCGACAGGTGGCGCTGCCTGAGCTGTTCGGCGCGCGGAAGGCTCATCGGCTGGCCTCCGCGCCACGCGCTGCACTGCAAGCCCCTTCGGGCGGCCGGGCGGGTCTCATGGGTCCAATGCCTCGCGGTCCTGGCGCAGCTCGTCGATGCTGGCCGAGAACAGCCGCGAGCCACGCAGCACGCGCGCGCGCGCCTGCCAGATGGCCAGCAAGCCGACGAACAGGAACAGGCCGGTGAAGGTGGCCAGCGCCGCCAGCCGGTGCTCATCCCACAGGGCCACGGTGATCAGGATGGCCAGAAAGCCCACGCCGAGCGCCAGGCACACCAGGGCGATGGCCCCGTAGGCCACCAGCCCGGCGAGGCGCAGCACCTCCTCCTGGGCCTCGACGCTGAACAGTTCCAGGCGGACCTGGGCCAACTCGACCAGCGTGGCCGCCAGCCCGCGCACGGAGGCCGAGAGGCGTTGAGCGGACGGCTCCATGGCGGCGCTCAGCGCCGGGCGATGAGCATGCCGATCAGCAGGCCCACGCCGGCGGCGGTGCCGATGGCCTGCCAGGGGTGCTCGTGCACGTACTCGTCGGTGGCGCGGGCGGCTTCCTTGGTGCGGGCAGCGACGGTTTCCTCGATGTCGCCCAGCTTGTGCCGGGCGGCGATCAGGTTCTCGCGGATGCGCTCGCGCATCTCGATCACCTTGCCCTCGGTTTCGTTGGCGGTGGCTTGCAGCAGCTCTTCGGCGTCGGTGATGACGCGCTGCAGATCGCGCACGAGCTTTTTCTTGCTGGTTTCGGTGGTGGCGTCGGCCATGGCGGGCTCCTTTCCAGGCGGTTGGGACAATCGATCGGAAAAACCGATAGTGCGATCGCCCAAGGATACGCAGGTTCCCACGAAAAAGGCGCCCGAAGGCGCCTTTTGCGGTCTGGTCCTACAAGGATCTCAGCTGTTCTTGACCGAATCGGGGTTTCGCAGGCGGATGTGCAGCTCGCGCAGCTGCTTTTCGTCCACCGGGCTGGGCGCCTGCGTGAGCAGGCACTGGGCGCGCTGGGTCTTGGGGAAGGCGATCACGTCGCGGATCGACTCGGCGCCCGTCATGAGGGTGACGATGCGGTCCAGGCCGAAGGCCAGGCCACCGTGCGGCGGCGCGCCGTACTGCAGCGCGTCGAGCAGGAAGCCGAACTTCAGGCGCTGCTCTTCGGGGCCGATCTTGAGCGCGTCAAAGACCTTGGCCTGCACGTCGGCGCGGTGGATACGGACCGAACCGCCGCCGATTTCCCAGCCGTTGAGCACCATGTCGTAACCCTTGGCGATGCAGCGGCCCGGGTCGCTGACCATGAAGTCCTCGTGGCCGTCTTTGGGCGCGGTGAAGGGGTGGTGCACCGCGGTCCAGCGGTCTTCCTCGTCGTCGTGCTCGAACATGGGGAAGTCCACCACCCACATCGGCGCCCAGCGGTCCTCGAACAGGCCGTTCTTCTTGCCCAGCTCGCTGTGACCGATCTTGATGCGCAGGTTGCCGATGGCGTCGTTGACCACCTTGGCCTTGTCGGCGCCGAAAAACAGGATGTCGCCGTTCTGCGCGCCGCTGCGCTGCAGGATGGCCTCGAGCGCCGCGTCGTGCAGGTTCTTCACGATCGGGCTCTGCAGGCCGTCGCGGCCCTTCGCCACGTCGTTGACCTTGATCCAGGCCAGGCCTTTGGCGCCGTAGATCTTGACGAATTCGGTGTAGGCATCGATCTCGCTGCGGCTCATCTCGCCGCCGCCGGGCACGCGCAGGGCCACCACGCGGCCGGTCTTCATCTGCGCGGGCGCGCTGAAGACCTTGAAGTCCACGTCGGCCATGACGTCGGTGAGTTCGGTGAACTCCATGGTCACGCGCAGATCGGGCTTGTCCGAGCCGTAGCGGTGCATGGCTTCGGCGTAGGGCATGACCGGGAACTCGCCGAGGTCGATGCCGAGCACGTTCTGGAACACCGTTTTGATCATGCCCTGGAACATGTCGCGGATGTCCTGCTCGGTCAGGAAGGAGGTCTCGATATCGATCTGCGTGAACTCGGGCTGGCGGTCGGCGCGCAGGTCCTCGTCGCGGAAGCACTTGGTGATCTGGTAGTAGCGGTCGAAGCCGGCCACCATCAGCAGTTGCTTGAACAGCTGGGGCGACTGCGGCAGCGCGAAGAACATGCCGTCATGCACGCGGCTGGGCACCAGGTAGTCGCGCGCGCCCTCGGGCGTGCTCTTGGTGAGCATCGGCGTCTCGATGTCGATGAAGCCGTTGGCGTCGAGGAACTTGCGCACCTCCATGGCCACGCGGTAGCGCAGCATCAGGTTGCGCTGCATGTAGGGGCGGCGCAGGTCGAGCACGCGGTGCGTGAGGCGGGTGGTCTCGGACAGGTTGTCGTCGTCCAGTTGGAACGGCGGCGTGACCGAGGGGTTGAGCACCTTCAGCTCGTGGCACAGCACCTCGATCTTGCCGCTCTTGATGGTGTCGTTGGTGGTGCCCTCCGGGCGCGCGCGCACCAGGCCGACCACCTGCACGCAGAACTCGTTGCGCACCTCTTCGGCCGTCTTGAACATCTCGGGGCGGTCCGGGTCGCAGACCACCTGCACCGTGCCTTCGCGGTCGCGCAGGTCGATGAAGATGACGCCACCGTGGTCGCGCCGGCGGTTCACCCAGCCCGACAGCGTGACGGTTTGGCCCATCAGGGCTTCGGTCACCAGACCGCAGTAGTGGCTTCGCATGGACATGGGGTCTTCTTTCTCAGGGTTGCGTCTCGGCCTCGGCCGCGAGCGGGATCTTGGGGTTGCGGGGGCCGCCGGGCACGATGACGCCCATGGACACGATGTAGGTGAGGGCCTCGTCCACGCTCATGGCGAGCTCGACGCAGTCGCGCGCGCGCAGCAGCACGAAGTAGCCGCCCGTGGGGTTGGGCGTGGTGGGCACGTAGACGCTGAGGAACTCGTCTTGCGGCGAGTCGCTGCCGGGTCGGGCCTGCAGTTGCTCCAGCAGGTCGCCCTGGGGCGAGCCGGTGAGGAAGGCGATGGTCCACATGCCCTCGTGGGGCCACTGCACCAGCAGCGCCTTGCGAAAGGCGTTGCCCTTCTCGGAGAACAGCGTGTCCGACACCTGCTTCACACCCGAATAGATGGAGCGCACCACCGGAATGCGGTGCAGCAGCGCGTGCCACCAATGCACCAGCTTGTTGCCGATGATGTTGGAGGCCAGCGCGCCGATGGACAGCACGATCACCAGCGCGAACAGCACGCCCAGCCCGGGCACGTGCACGCCCAGCCAGGCGTCGGGGCGCCAGGACGTGGGCAGGATGTTCAGGGTCTGGTCCAGGGTGCCGACCACCCAATCGAGCACCCACAGGGTGACGATGAGCGGCACCAGGACCAACAGGCCCGAGAACAGCCACTTGCGCAGGGCGGTCATGCGGGCCCGATCAGGTGCTGGGGGTGGACGGCGTGGCCGGGGCGGGGGCGGGGGCCGGGGCCGGCGCGGCGGCCGACTCGGTCTTGGCGCCCGCGGCCGGCGCGGCGCTGGCCGCGCCATCGGCGGGCTTGCTGTCGCTCGGGGCGGCCGCCACGCCGGAATTGGCGCCGCTGCCGTTGCCGCCGCGGAAATCGGTCACGTACCAGCCCGAGCCCTTGAGCTGGAAGCCGGCGGCGGTGAGCTGCTTGCGGAAGGCATCGGCCCCACAGGCCGGACAGACGCTCAGCGGAGCGTCGGAGATCTTCTGGAGCACGTCCTTGGCGTGGCCACAGGACTCGCACTTGTAGGCGTAGATGGGCATAAGTACTCGAATCACCCCCGCCGCGCTGCGCGCGCCCCCCCTCAAGGGGCAACACCTGCGGCCTGGCAAAGCCAGTTCCGCGGTGTTTCTCGGTTCGACCGCTTCATGCGTCGCGGGTCGCGCCGAGCGCGGCGGGGAATGGATAAACAAAGGACGCGCCCGCCCGGAGCCGGCGGACAAAGCCGGCGATTATAAATTCCGGGGGTATTCCCTGGCCCGGCCCGGCCGGCTCACCACAGGCGCACGCGCAGCAACAGCTGGGTCAGCACCAGCCCCAGCGCAAAACCGATGCCGCCGTAGACGATGCCCTGCAGCAGCCGGTTGGTGCGCCGCTGCTCGGCCAGCAGCACGTCAAGCTCCTTGCGCAACTCGTTCGGCCGGTGCTTGAGGTAATCGTGCATCAGCCGGGGCAGCGCGGGCAGCAGCTTGGCGTACTGGGGCGCCTCGGCCTTGAGCTGGGCCAGCAGCTTCTGCGGGCCGAGCTGCTCCAGCATCCACTTTTCCAGGAACGGCTTGGCGGTGGCCCACAGGTCCAGCTCGGGGTCGAGCTCGCGGCCCAGGCCTTCGATGTTGAGCAGGGTTTTCTGCAGCAGCACGAGCTGGGGCTGGATTTCGACCTGGAAGCGCCGCGAGGTCTGGAACAGGCGCATCAGCACCATGCCCAGCGAGATTTCCTTCAGCGGGCGGTCGAAATAGGGCTCGCAGACCGCGCGGATCGCGGACTCCAGTTCGTCGACCCGGGTCTCCGGCGGCACCCAGCCCGATTCGATGTGCAGCTCGGCCACGCGCCGGTAGTCGCGCCGGAAGAAGGCCGTGAAGTTCTGCGCCAGGTACTCCTTGTCGTGCTCGGTCAGGGTGCCGACGATGCCGAAATCGAGCGAGATGTAGCGACCGAAGCTGGCCGGCGCCACGCTCACCTGGATGTTGCCCGGGTGCATGTCGGCGTGGAAGAAGCCGTCGCGGAACACCTGGGTAAAGAAGATGGTGACGCCGTCGCGCGCCAGGCGCGGAATGTCCACGCCCAGGCGGCGCAGTTCGTCGACGCGGTTGATGGGCACGCCGCTCATGCGCTCCATCACCATCACGTCGTTGCGGCACCAGTCCCAGACCATCTCGGGGATGAGCACCAGGTCCAGTCCGGCCATGTTGCGGCGCAGCTGGGCGGCGTTGGAGGCCTCGCGCAGCAGGTCCAGCTCGTCGTGCAGGTATTTGTCGAACTCGGCGACCACCTCGCGCGGCTTGAGGCGTCGGCCATCGGCCGACAGGCGCTCCAGCCAGCCGGCCATCAGGCGCATGAGGGCCAGGTCCTTCTCGATCACCGGCAGCATGTTGGGCCGCAGCACCTTGACGGCGACCTCGCGTCCGGCCTCGCGGCCGCCGCGCAAGGTGGCGAAATGCACCTGGGCGATGGAGGCACTGGCCACGGGCTCGCGCTCGAAATGGCTGAACACCTCGTCGAGCGGGCGGCCGAAGGCGCGTTCGATGGTGGCGATGGCGATCTCGCTGGGGAACGGCGGCACGCGGTCCTGCAGGCGGGCGAGTTCGTCGGCGATGTCGGGTGGCAGCAGGTCGCGTCGGGTGGACAGCACCTGGCCGAACTTCACGAAGATCGGGCCCAGGCGCTCGAGCGCCTCGCGCAGGCGCTGACCGCGCGGGCTGTCCAGGCGGCGGCCAGTGGAAACGATGCGGGTGAGCCGGCGGATCCACGGGTGATCGAAGCTGGAGAGCACGAGCTCGTCGAGCCCGTATCGCAGCACCACCCAGACGATGAAGCCACCGCGCAGGAACCGGGTCACTCGAACGCCTCCGCGCGGTGCGCTGCGGTGCGGTCGCCCTCGGCCAGCCGGGCCGCGATCATGCGGCGCCCCCGCCGGAGCCCGGCGGGCGGGGCATGCGGGCGACGAAGCCCTTGAGCGCCTGCGCGGCCTGGCGCGCGAAGCCGACCAGGGTGTGCGCCGCCGCGTCGCCCATCAGGCGCGAGAGGTCTTCCTCCACGTCCCAGCGCACGTTGTCCACCAGCCAGGCCACTTCGGCGGCGAACTGCACGTCGCCCTGGATGTCCACGGCCGGCTTCTCGCCGGCCAGCACCCGCCGCGCCAGCTCGGCGGGCGAGGCCTGGGTGAGGCTCACGGTGAGTTCGGGCGGGTGCAGCATGGGGTCGACACGCTCCAGCAGGCCGGCGCGCGTGGGCGCCACGCAGAAATGGAAATCGCCCCACTGCACGCGCAGCGGCTTGCCAGCCTGGCGGCGCAGCCGCTCGGTGGCCGCCGGCTCCTGCTGCAGCACGTGGTTGAGGAAGAGCACCAGCTTGTTCTGCAGCTCGTCGATCACCCAGCCGGGTGGGCGCAGGGCCTGCAGGATGGAGCGCAGCGGATCGGTCGGCGCGCCGGCCGGGCCTTGCGGGCCGGCCGGGCCGGCACCAGAAACGGAATCGGGTGGTACATGGGCCATGACCACCCGATTCTGACGGATAACGGGCGCCGCGCCGGCGCCGCGTCGGCTTACTGGAGGGCCTGCACGCCGGCCACCAGCCAGCCGCCCGGACCGCTCTTGGGTCGGGTGATGTTCCAGACCTCGCGGAAGGGGTTGGGACCGGCCGAGGGCTCCTCGCGGATCAGGCCGGAAAACTCCACGCTGGCCATGTACTCGCCGTCGAGCTCCTCGATGCCCAGCAGCTGCGCCTCGAGCATCACCACCTCGGTGCGGTGGGCCGCGCCGGGACCGCTGCGCTCGCGCTCGGCCAACTGGCCCTTGATCTGCTCGAGCATCTCGTCGGTCATCATGGCGCGCAGGCTGGGGATGTCGGACTTGTCCCAGGCGGCTTGCAGGTTCACGAAGTTGGCCTTGGAGGCCTTGAGGAAGCCTTCGGTGTCAAACCCGGTCGGGATGCCCCAGGTCTGGCGGCCCTGCAGGGCCGAACCGATCATGGAGCCGTGGCCGCTGTCGAGCGAGGCGGGCGCGCTGCGCTCCCAGGGGCGGGCCGAGGCGTCGTTGCCCACGTTCTTGGGGCTGTAGCTGGCCGGCGTGGCGGGCTCGAGGTCGAGCGGCGCACGCGCCGTGGCACCGGCCGCGCCCTGGTACGCCAGGCCACCGCTGCGGCCGGCGGCCTGGACCGGCGCCTTGCGGCGCATCACCATGCCGACGACGGCCAGCACCACCACGGCCAGCAGGGCGAACAACAGGAACTGCGCGAAGGCCTCGCCGAAGCCCAGGGCCGAGGCCAGCCAGGCCAGGCCCAGACCGGCCGCGAGGCCGCCCAGCATGGCGCCCCAGGGGCGCTTGGGCGCGGCGGCGGCCGGGGCGGCGTTGGCCGGGCGCTGGGCAGCGGCGTTCTGCGTGGGCGCTGGCGCGGCCTGCTGGGCGGGCGCCTGGTTGGGTGCGGTCGGCGCGGTGCTGCGCTGCGTCACGTTGCCGGACTGCTTGCCGAAGGAGCCGCCGCCGCCCAGGCGCTTGGCCATCACGTCGGCGGAACCGACGGCCAGGGCGCAGGCCAGCAGAAAGGACCAGAGTTTGTGTTTCTTCATGCGATGTGTCTCCGATTGCAACGATTTCGACGCCGGGGGCCGAGGGGCCGCCCGATCAACACTTGATGCCCAGGTGCAAGGCGACGACACCCCCGGTGAGGTTGTGCACATCGACGTGTCCGAAGCCGACCCCCTTCATCATCTGCCGCAGGCTCTCCTGGTCCGGGTGCATGCGGATGGACTCGGCCAGGTAGCGGTAGCTCTCGGCGTCCCCCGCGACCAGCTGGCCCAGTTTCGGCAGCACATTGAACGAATACCAGTCGTACGCCTTCTCCAGCGGCTTGGCCACCCGGGAAAACTCCAGAACGAGCAGTCGGCCACCGGGTTTGAGCGTCCGATGCATTTCGGCCAGCGCAAGTTCCTTGTGCGTCATGTTGCGCAGGCCGAAGGCCACCGAGACGATGTCGAAGCTGGCGTCGGCGAAGGGCAGCTTCTCGGCGTCGCAGACCATGGTGGGCAACACCACGCCGGCGTCCAGCAGCCGGGTGCGGCCCTCGCGCAGCATGGCCTCGTTGATGTCGGTGTGCACCACGCGGCCCGTGGGGCCGACCTGGCGCGCGAAGGCCAGGGAGAGGTCGCCGGTGCCGCCCGCGATGTCGAGCACCTGCTGACCAGGCCGGGCGTTGGCCACGGTGACGGCGTAGCGCTTCCAGAGCCGGTGCAGCCCGCCCGACATCAGGTCGTTCATCACGTCGTAGCGCGAGGCGACGGAGTCGAACACGCCGCGCACGCGCCGCGCCTTGTCGCCCTCGTCGACGGACTGGAAGCCGAAATGGGTCTGTGCCATGGTGCCGGCCCTCAGTGGTGGCCGCAGCCGTGGCCGGCCGCAGCGGGCATGGGATCGTCGCGGCCCACGCCCGCCGCCTGCAGCCGGGCCTCGTAGTCGGCCCAGAGCTGCGCCTGCTGCGAGCCCAGGAAGTACAGGTAGTCCCAGGAGAAGATGCCCGACTCGTGGCCGTCGTCGAAGGTCGGCTGAATGGCGTAGTTGCCGATCGGCGCCAGCGAGACCAGGCGCACCTCGCGCTTGCCGGTCTGCAGCACCTCCTGCCCGGGGCCGTGGCCCTGCACCTCGGCCGAGGGCGAATAGACGCGCATCAGCTCGAAGGGGATGCGGAAGGTCTGGCCATCCGAGAAGGCCACCTCGAGCACGCGCGAGGCGCCGTGCACGGTGATGTCCTGCGGGATGGGGGTGTTGCGGTCCAGGCCGGCCATGGTCGGTCTCCCTTGAATCAGACGAGCACGCGCTCGATGCCGCCCTGGTTGGCGCGGGCCACGTACTCGGGCAGCCAGTTCTCGCCCAGGATGTGGCGCGCCATCTCGACAACGATGTAGTCGGCCTCCAGCAGGCCGTTTTGCAGGTCGTCGCCGTAGCGGGTGAGGCCCTGCAAGCAGCTCGGGCAGCTGGTGAGGATCTTGACGTTGTCCTCGGCGCCGACGGCGCCGCTGGCGCGCAGCGCCGCCTCGCCCTTGCGGATCTCTTCTTCCTTGCGGAACCGCACCTGGGTGGACACGTCGGGGCGCGTGACGCCCAGCGTGCCCGATTCGCCGCAGCAGCGTTCGCTCTTGAGCACCTGCTCGCCCACCAGCGCCTTCACGGTCTTCATGGGCTCCTGCAGCTTCATGGGGCTGTGGCAGGGGTCGTGGTACAGGTAGGCGCCCTTGGATTCGAGGCGGATGCCCTTCTCCAGCAGGTACTCGTGGATGTCGACGATGCGACAGCCCGGGAAGATCTTCTCGAATTCGTAGCCCTGCAGCTGGTCGTAGCAGGTGCCGCAACTCACCACCACGGTCTTGATGTCCAGGTAGTTGAGCGTGTTGGCCACGCGATGGAACAGCACGCGGTTGTCGGTGATGATCTTCTCGGCCTTGTCGAACTGGCCCGAGCCGCGCTGCGGGTAGCCGCAGCACAGGTAGCCGGGCGGCAGCACGGTCTGCACGCCGGCGTGCCAGAGCATGGCCTGGGTGGCCAGGCCGACCTGGCTGAACAGGCGCTCCGAGCCGCAACCGGGGAAGTAGAAGACCGCTTCGGTCTCGGCCGTGGTGCCCTGCGGGTTGCGGATGATGGGAACGTAGTCCTTGTCTTCGATGTCCAGCAGCGCGCGCGCGGTCTTCTTGGGCAGGCCGCCCGGCATCTTCTTGTTGATGAAGTGGATGACCTGCTCTTTGATGGGCGCCGGGCCCAGGGTAGCCGGCGGCGCGCTGGTCTGCTTGCGCGCCACGCGCTTGAGCAACTGGTTGGCCAGGCGCTGCGCCTTGAAGCCCACGCCGACCATGGCCGTGCGCATGAGCTTGATGGTCTCGGGCTGGGTGGCATTGAGGAAGAACATGGCCGCCGCGTTGCCGGGACGGAAGCTCTTCTGGCCCATCTTGCGCAAGAGGTTGCGCATGTTCATGGTGACGTCGCCGAAGTCGATTTTCACCGGGCAGGGCGTGAGGCACTTGTGGCAGACCGTGCAGTGGTCGGCCACGTCCTCGAACTCCTGCCAGTGCTGGATGCTCACGCCGCGGCGCGTCTGCTCTTCGTAGAGGAACGCCTCGATCAGCAGCGAGGTGGCCAGGATCTTGTTGCGCGGGCTGTAGAGCAGGTTGGCGCGAGGCACGTGGGTGGCGCAGACCGGCTTGCACTTGCCGCAGCGCAGGCAGTCCTTCACCGAATCGGCGATGGCGCCGATGTCGCTCTGCTGCATGATGAGCGACTCGTGTCCCATGAGGCCGAAGCTGGGCGTATAGGCGCGCGAGAGGTCGGCGGTGTGGGCGCCGTCCATGGCGCCGCGCAGCAGCTTGCCCTTGTTGAAGCGGCCCTCGGGGTCCACCTTGGCCTTGTAGTCGGCGAACGGCTGGAGCTCCTCGTCGGTGAGGTACTCCAGCTTGGTGATACCGATGCCGTGCTCACCCGAGATCACGCCGTCCAGGCCGCGCGCGAGCACCATGATGCGGTCCACCGCCTCGTGCGCGGTCTGCAGCATCTCGTAGTCGTCGCTGTTCACCGGGATGTTGGTGTGCACGTTGCCGTCGCCCGCGTGCATGTGCAGGGCCACCCACACGCGGCCCTTGAGCACGCGCTTGTGGATGGCGTTGCACTCGGCCAGCAGCGGGCCGAAGGCGGCGCCGGCGAACAGCTGCTGCAGCGGCGCGCGGATCTGGGTTTTCCAGCTCGCGCGCAGGCTGTGGTCCTGCAGCTGCGGGAACAGGCGGTCCACGTCCTGCAGCCAGCCGCCCCAGAGGGCGCGCACCTCGCGCACCAGGGCCAGGGCCTGCTGCACGCGGTCTTCCATCAGTTCGGCGGTGGGGATCTCGCTGGCGTCGTCGCCCTTGCCCAGGGGCAGGTTCCCGCGCTGGAAGAAGGCCTCCAGCTCGTCGGCCAGCCGGATCTTGTTGCGCAGCGAGAGCTCGATGTTGATGCGCTCGATGCCCTCGGTGTACTCGCCCATGCGCGGCAGCGGGATCACCACGTCTTCGTTGATCTTGAAGGCGTTGGTGTGTTTGCTGATGGCGGCCGTGCGCTTGCGGTCGAGCCAGAACTTCTTGCGCGCCTCGGGGCTGATGGCGGTGAAACCCTCGCCGTGGCGCGTATTGGCGATGCGGATGACCTCGCTGGTGGCGCGCGCCACCGCGTCCGGGTCGTCGCCCACGATGTCACCGATCAGCACCATCTTGGGCAGGCCACCGTTGCCCTTCTTGCTCTTGGTGGCGTAGCCGACCGCCTTCAGGTAGCGGTCGTCCAGATGCTCCAGGCCGGCCAGGACCACGCCCGAGCGCTTCTGCTCGGCGAACATGAAGTCCTTGATCTCGACGATGCTGGGCACGGCGTCCTTGGGGTTGCCGAAGAACTCCAGGCACACGGTGCGGGTGTGCTCGGGCATGCGGTGCACGATCCAGCGCGCGCTGGTGATCAGGCCGTCGCAGCCCTCTTTCTGGATGCCCGGCAGGCCCGAGAGGAACTTGTCGGTGACGTCCTTGCCCAGGCCTTCCTTGCGGAAAGTCTTGCCCGGGATGGCCAGGGTTTCGGTGCGGCGCGGGGTCTTGCCGTCGGGCGCGAAGTAGCGCAACTCGAAAGTGGCGACCTCGGCGTCGTGGATCTTGCCGCGGTTGTGGTCCAGGCGGGTCACCTCCAGCCACTCGGCCTGGGGCGTGACCATGCGCCAGCTGACCAGGTTGTCCAGCGCCGTGCCCCACAGCACGGCCTTCTTGCCGCCCGCGTTCATGGCCACGTTGCCGCCGATGCACGAGGCCTCGGCGCTGGTGGGGTCGACCGCGAACACGTGGCCGGCGCGCTCGGCCGCGTCGGCCACGCGCTGCGTGACCACGCCGGCCTCGGTCCAGATGGTGGGCAGCGGCTCGTCGTGCCCGGGCACCTTGACCCATTCCACCTCGGTCATGGCCTCGAGCTTCTCGGTGTTGATGACCGCGCTCTTCCAGGTCAGCGGGATGGCGCCGCCGGTGTAGCCGGTGCCGCCCCCGCGCGGAATGATGGTCAGGCCCAGTTCGATGCAGCCCTGCACCAGGCCGGCCATTTCGGCCTCGGTGTCGGGCGTGAGCACCACGAAGGGGTATTCCACCCGCCAGTCGGTGGCGTCGGTGACGTGCGAGACGCGCGACAGGCCGTCGAACTTGATGTTGTCCCGGGCCGTGAGCCGGCCCAGGGCCTTCTGGGCGCGCTGGCGCAGGGCCGCGACCTCGTCAAAAGAGCGGGCGAAGGCCTCGACGGCGGCGCGGGCGGCCACCAGCAGCTCGCCCACCAGGGCGTCGCGGGCCGGGTCGTCCTGGGGCGTGCGGCGCTTCTGCACCTCGGCCAGGCGGTGGTTCAGGGCGTCGACCAGCTGCCCGCGGCGCTTGGCGCTGGACAGCAGGTCGTCCTGCAGGTAGGGGTTGCGCTGCACGACCCAGATGTCACCCAGCACCTCGTACAGCATGCGGGCCGAACGGCCAGTGTGGCGCTCGCCGCGCAGCTGGTCCAGCAGCGACCAGGAGCGCTCGCCCAGCAGCCGGATCACGATCTCGCGATCCGAGAAGGAGGTGTAGTTGTAAGGAATCTCCCGCAAGCGGGGGGTATCGTCCGTGGCGGTGGCGAGCAACGTGAGCGGGGTGGGAGCGTTCATGGGGCACCCGGCACCGTCATAGGGCACCGAGGCGGGGATGGTATCGCAGCGCAACATCCCATCCCTTCCTTATGGAAACCCCCCGTTGTCATACCCGGGCAACACCTGTGCAATCGATCCGTCACACCAGACCGATAGCCTGCGGCTTCCGCAGCATCCCCTACCCGAGGAGCCTTTCATGAAAAACCGATTCCTGCCCCTGGCCGGTGCCGTCGCCCTGGCCGCCACCCTTGCCGGCCCCGCCCACGCCCAGACCGAGATCCAGTGGTGGCATTCCATGGGTGGCGCCCTGGGCGAATGGGTCAACGACCTGGCCAAGGACTTCAACGCCAGCCAGACCCAGTACAAGATCGTGCCCACCTTCAAGGGCAGCTACGACGAGTCCATGACCGCCGCCATCGCGGCCTTCCGGGCCGGCAACGCCCCGCACATCCTGCAGGTCTTCGAGGTCGGCACCGCCACCATGATGGCCAGCCGCCAGGCCATCGTGCCCGTGGGCGAGGTGATGAAGAAGGCCGGCGTGACCTTCAACCCGGACGCCTACGTGCCCGCCGTGGCCGGCTACTACACCGCGCCCAACGGCCAGATGCTGAGCTTCCCTTTCAACAGCTCGACCACCGTCTTCCACTACAACAAGGACGCCTTCAAGGCCGCCGGCCTGGACCCGGACAAGCCGCCCAAGACCTGGCCCGAGGTGGCCCTGGCGGCCGGCAAGCTCAAGGCCTCGGGCCACAAATGCCCCTTCACCACCAGCTGGGTGAGCTGGACCCAGCTGGAGAGCTTCTCGGCCTGGCACAACACCGAGTTCGCCACCCTGGGCAACGGCATGCGCGGCCTCAACACCCGCCTAAGCTTCAACAGCCCGCTGCACGTGCGCCACATCGAAAACCTGGCCAACATGGCCAAGACCGGCCTGTTCGTCTACAAGGGCCGCGGCAACGCCGCCGACGCCACCTTCGTCTCGGGCGAGTGCGCCATGGTGACCGGCTCCTCGGCGCTGTACGGCAACGTCAAGCGCAACGCCAAGTTCACCGGCGGCATCAGCACCCTGCCCTACTACCCCGACGTGGCCGGCGCGCCCCAGAACACCGTCATCGGCGGCGCCAGCCTGTGGGTGATGTCGGGCAAGAAGGAGGCCGAGTACAAGGGCGTGGCCCAGTTCTTCGCCTTCCTGTCCAAACCCGAGGAAGCCGCCAAGAGCCACCAGCGCACCGGCTACCTGCCGGTGACCAAGGCGGCCTACGAGCTCACCGAGAAGTCGGGCTTCTACAAGCAGAACCCGGGCACCGACGTGTCGGTGGAGCAGATGATCCGCAAGACCACCGACAAGTCGCGCGGCATCCGCCTGGGCAACTTCGTGCAAATCCGCACCATCAACGACGAGGAACTCGAACAGGTCTGGGCCGGCCGCAAGGCGCCCAAGCAGGCCCTGGACGACGCCGTCAAGCGCGGCAATGAGCTGCTGATCCGCTTCGAAGCCGCCAACAAGGGCAAGTGATGGCCCGCCGGGCGCCCCAGGCGCCCTGCCCGCCCCGCACCGGCGCGACCCGGGCGGGGCGGTTTTTGTTGTAGCGTCGCCCCTCCCCAAGTCCGCGAAACCCCCATGGAAAAACGCGTCCGGTTCCGATCCGCCTGGCTGCCCTGGCTGCTGGTGGCCCCGCAAATGGCGGTGGTGCTGGTGTTCTTCTTCTGGCCCGCCGCCCAGGCGCTCTACCAGAGCGTGCTTCAGCAGGACGCCTTTGGCATCTCCACCGAGTACGTGGGCCTGGCCAACTTCCAGCGCCTGTTCGACGACCCGGGCTACCTGGCCTCGTTCAAGGTCACGGCCCTGTTCTCGGCGATGGTGGCCGGCTTCGGCCTGGTGATCGCCCTGCTGTTGGCCGTGATGGCCAACCGCGTGCTGCGCGGCGCCTCGGTCTACAAGACGCTGCTGATCTGGCCCTACGCCGTGGCGCCGGTGGTGGCCGGCGTGCTGTGGCTGTTCATGTTCGCCTCGCCCTACGGCGTGGTGGCCCACGCGCTGCGCTGGCTGGGCATGGACTGGAACCACCTGCTCAACGCCGACCACGCCCTGGCCCTGATCGTGATGGCCGCTGTGTGGAAGCAGATCTCCTACAACTTCCTGTTCTTCCTGGCCGGCCTGCAGTCCATCCCGCAGTCGCTGATCGAGGCCGCCACCATCGACGGCGCCTCGCCCTGGCGGCGCTTCTGGACCATCGTCTTTCCCCTGCTGTCGCCCACCACCTTCTTCCTGCTGGTGATCAACGTCGTCTACGCCTTCTTCGACACCTTCGCCATCGTGGACGCCACCACGCACGGCGGCCCGGGCAAGGACACGGCGATCCTGGTCTACAAGGTCTACTACGACGGCTTCAAGGCCCTGGACATGGGGGGCTCGGCGGC
The DNA here is from genome assembly GCF_001777155.1 of Hydrogenophaga sp. PML113. Lineage (NCBI taxonomy): Bacteria > Pseudomonadati > Pseudomonadota > Betaproteobacteria > Burkholderiales > Comamonadaceae > Hydrogenophaga > Hydrogenophaga sp. PML113. Next base: position 420,422 of record NZ_MIYM01000004.1, read on the forward strand.
GCAGTCGGTGATCCTCATGGGCATCGTCATCGCGCTGACGGTGCTGCAGTTCCGCTTCGTCGAGAAGAAAGTCCAATACTGAGGAGCCGGCCATGATGATCGAACGACGCCCCGTCCTCACCGCCGTCTCGCACCTGATCCTGCTGATCGGCGTGCTGGTGGTGGCCTTTCCGGTCTACATCACCTTCGTCGGCTCCACCCAGACGGCCGAGCAGATCGCCAGCAGCAACCCGCTGTCGCTGGTGCCCGGCAGCCACTTCCTGGAAACCTACCGGCTCGCGCTGTTCGGCGGCAAGACCTACAGCGGCTCCACCATCGCGCCGGTGGCGCCCATGCTGTGGGTCAGCTTCGTCTGCGCCATGGTCATCGCCATCGGCAAGATCGCGATCTCGCTGCTCTCGGCCTTCGCCATCGTCTACTTCCGCTTTCCGGCGCGCGGCCTGGTGTTCTGGATGATCTTCGTCACCCTGATGCTGCCGGTGGAGGTGCGCATCGGCCCCACTTACGAGGTGGTGTCGGACCTGGGCATGCTCAACAGCTACGCCGGCCTCACGGTGCCGCTGATCGCCTCGGCCACCGCCACCTTCCTGTTCCGCCAGTTCTTCCTCACCGTGCCCGACGAGCTGGTGGAGGCCGCGCGCATGGACGGCGCCGGGCCCATGCGCTTCTTCTGGGACGTGCTGCTGCCGCTGTCGCGCACCAGCATCGCGGCGCTGTTCGTCATCCAGTTCATCTATGGCTGGAACCAGTACCTCTGGCCGCTGCTGGTGACCACCAGCGAGGACATGTACCCCGTGGTGCTGGGCATCAAGCGCGCCATCTTCGGCGAGGTCTACGTGGAGTGGAACGTGGTCATGGCCACGGCCATCCTGGCGATGCTGCCGCCGGCCATCGTGGTCATGCTCATGCAGAAATGGTTCGTCAAGGGCCTGGTCGACACCGAGAAATAAAGAGACGCTCCATGGCAACGCTGCAATTCAAGAACGTCATCAAGCAATACCGCCAGGGCAAGCAGTCCCTGCAGGTGATCCACGGCGTGAGCGCCGACATCGCCGACGGCGAGTTCATCGTCATCGTCGGCCCCTCGGGCTGCGGCAAGAGCACGCTGCTGCGCATGGTCGCCGGCCTGGAGGAGGTCACGGGCGGCGAGATCTGCATCGGCCCGCGCGTGGTCAACGAACTGGAGCCGGCCGAGCGCGACATCGCCATGGTGTTCCAGAACTACGCGCTCTACCCGCACATGAGCGTGTTCGACAACATGGCCTACGGCCTGAAGATCGCCAAGGTGCCCAAGGACGAGATCAAGGCGCGCGTGGACAAGGCCGCGAAGATCCTCGAGCTGGGCCATCTGCTGGAGCGCAAGCCGCGCCAGCTCTCGGGCGGGCAGCGCCAGCGCGTGGCCATGGGCCGCGCCATCGTGCGCCAGCCGCAGGTCTTCCTGTTCGACGAACCCCTGTCCAACCTGGACGCCAAGCTGCGCGCGCAGACGCGCATCGAGATCCAGAAGCTGCACCGCGAGCTGGGCATCACCAGCCTGTTCGTCACGCACGACCAGGTCGAGGCCATGACGCTGGCGCAGCGCATGATCGTGATGAACGCCGGCCACATGGAGCAGTTCGGCACGCCGGAAGAGGTCTACAACCGCCCGGCCACCACCTTCGTGGCCAGCTTCATCGGCTCGCCGCCCATGAACCTGCTCAAGCAGGCCCCGGGCGGGCGCGAAGGCCGCCTCCTGGGCATCCGCCCCGAGCACCTGGACATCGGCCCCGAGGGCTGGGCGCTGCAGGTGGAGACGGTGGAGCTGCTGGGCGCCGAGCGCCTGGTGCACTGCCGCCTGGGCGAGGAAGCGGTGATCATCCGCACGCACGAGGACGAAGGCGCGCCGGCCGTGGGCAGCACCATCCACGCCCGCCCGCGCGAGGACCGGCTGCACTGGTTCGACGCGGCCTCCGGCCAGCGGGTCGAGGTCTGAGCGTGGCCACCCCCTGGCCCTACCCGCGCTGGATCGCGCACCGCGGCGCCGGCAAGCTGGCGCCGGAAAACACCCTGGCCGCCTTTCGCCTGGGCGCGGCGCACGGCTACCGCATGTATGAGTGCGACGCCAAGCTCAGCGCCGACGGCGTGGTCTTCCTGCTGCACGACGCCACGCTGGAGCGCACCACCAACGGCCACGGCGTGGCCGGCGAGCGCCCCTGGAGCGAGCTGAGCCGGCTCGACGCCGGTGGCTGGCACTCGCGCGCCTTCGCGGGGGAGCCACCCTGCACGCTGGAGGCCCTGGCGCGACACTGCCAGGCGCAGCGGCACTGGCTCAACATCGAAATCAAGCCCACGCCCGGGCTGGAGCTGGCCACCGGCCGCGCCGTGGCCGCCGAGGCGCGGCGCCTGTGGACCGCCCAGCCGGGCGATCCGCCGCTGCTGACCTCCTTCCGTCCCGAATCGCTGCAGGGCGCTCGGGAAACGGCCCCCGAGCTGCCGCGCGGCCTGCTGCTGGACACCCCCTGGGACGGCTGGCAGCGGGTGGCGCGCGAGCTGGGCTGCGTGGCCCTGGTGTGCAACCACGCCCTGTGGGACCGGGCCCTGGTGGACCTCGCGCGCGACCAGGGCTGGCGCGCCCTGGCCTACACGGTGAACGACGAATGGGCCGCGCAGCGGCTGATCGACCTGGGGCTGGACGGGATCATCACGGACCGGGTGGACCTGTTTTCCCCCGCCGGCTGAGCGCTTAACGGCCCCGCAGCCACCAGGCCAAGCTGCCCTGCACCAGCACCAGGGCCGCGTAGGTCGCCACCCGGCCGTCGCGGCCGAAGGCGATCAGCCCGGCCAGCAGCACCAGCACCCCACCGGTGACCAGGACGGCCAACTGGGTGCCGCGCCCGAAGCGCCCCGCCCGGCGCAAGCGCAGGCCCAAGGCGAGCACCAGAGCCACGCCCACGGCAGGCGCGATGAAGGCCAGCACATGCTCAAGGAGCAATACCGCGGTCATTGAGAAGGATCAAGGCCGTCCATAAGCGGCAAATTTTATAATCTGGGTTATGTCTGTCTGGACGCTCGGCATCAACCACCAGACGGCCCCGCTCGACCTGCGGGGCCGTTTTGCGTTCGCGCTCGACCAGATCCAGCCCACCCTGCACACCCTGCGCAGCGCCCTGCCGCGCCAGCCCGAGGCCACCCTGCTGTCCACCTGCAACCGCACCGAGCTCTACGGCGCGGGCGACCCGGCGGTGCTGGACCCCACGCTGGACTGGCTGGCCGGCGCCGGCGGCGTCAGCCCTCAGGTGCTGCGCGACCACGCCTACGTGCTGCGCGACGACCAGGCCGCGCGCCATGCCTTTCGCGTCGCCAGCGGCCTGGACAGCATGGTGCTGGGCGAGGCCCAGATCCTGGGCCAGATGAAAGACGCGGTCCGCGCCGCCGACGAGGCCGGCGCCCTGGGCACCACCCTGCACCAGCTGTTCCAGCGCTCCTTCGCAGTGGCCAAGCAGGTGCGCAGCTCCACCGAAATCGGCGCCCACTCCATCAGCATGACGGCCGCCGCCGTGCGACTGGCCTCGCAGCTGTTCGAGGACCTGCGCGAGGTGCGCGTGCTGTTCGTCGGCGCGGGCGAGATGATCGAGCTCGCCGCCACGCACTTCGCGGCCAAGACGCCCAAGGCCATGGCCATCGCCAACCGCAGCATGGAGCGCGGCGAGAAGCTGGCCCAGCGCTTCGGCGCCCAGGTGATGCGCCTGGCCGACCTGCCCGAGCAACTGCACCAATTCGACGTGGTGGTGAGCTGCACCGCCAGCACCCTGCCGCTGATCGGCCTGGGCGCGGTGGAGCGCGCGCTCAAGAAGCGCAAGCACCGCCCCATGTTCATGGTCGACCTGGCTGTGCCGCGCGACATCGAGGCCGAGGTGAAGGCGCTGGACGACGTTTACCTCTACACCGTGGACGACCTCGCCACCGTGGTGCAGACCGGCAAGGACAACCGCCTGGCCGCCGTGGCGCAGGCCGAGGCCATCATCGACGCCGGCGTGCTGAGCTTCATGCACTGGATGGAGCGGCGCGACCCCGCCAACGGCGTGGTGCCGCTGATCCAGCAGATCAACGCCCAGGCCGACGCCTGGCGCGCCCACGAACTCGGCCGCGCCAAGCGCCTGCTGGCGCGCGGCGAGCCCGTGGAGGCCGTGCTGGAAGCGCTCTCCAAGGGCCTCACCCAGAAGATGCTGCACGGCACCCTGGCCGAGCTGCACAGCGGCGACGCCGCCGCGCGCGCGGCCACGGCCGAAACCGTCTCGCGCCTGTTCCTGCGCGACGGCCGGCCCCCGCAAGACCCCCGCTCCTAGCCCGCGCGGCGCGCGGTGGCCGTGGCGCGTCCAGCCACGGGCGCCTCGGCCAGGCACCGCCCATGAAACCCTTCGTCCGCCACGCCCTGCTGAAACAGCGCGCCCGCCTCCACGAACTCGACGCCCTGCTCTCGGCGCCCGACGTGGTGGAGGACATCGCGCGCTTTCGTTCCCTGAGCCGGGAGCACGCCGAGGCCAGCGAGGTGGTGGCCGTGTTCGACCGCTTCCTGGCCCGCGAAGCCGACGAGCAGGCCGCGCGCGACCTGCTGCGCGACCCCGAGATGGCCGCCATGGCGCAAGAGGAGATCGCCGCCTGCGCCGCCGACCTGGCGGCGCTGGACGGGCAGTTGCAGACCCTGCTGCTGCCGCGCGACCCCGACGACGCCCGGCCGGCCTTCCTGGAGATCCGGGCCGGCGCTGGCGGCGACGAATCGGCCCTGTTCGCCGGCGACCTGGCCCGCATGTACAGCCGCTACGCCGAGCGCCAGGGCTGGCGCGTCGAGCTCATGAGCGAATCGCCCAGCGAACTGGGCGGCTACAAGGAGGTGGTGCTGCGCATCGACGGCGACGGCGCCTACGGCCGGCTGCGCTTCGAATCGGGCGGCCACCGCGTGCAGCGCGTGCCCGCCACCGAAAGCCAGGGCCGCATCCACACCAGCGCCGCCACCGTGGCCGTCATGCCCGAACCCGACGAAGCCGCGACCATCGAGCTCAACCCGGCCGAGCTGCGCATCGACACCTTCCGCGCCAGCGGCGCGGGCGGCCAGCACATCAACAAAACCGACTCGGCCGTGCGCGTGACGCACCTGCCCACGGGCATCACGGCCGAATGCCAGGATGGCCGCAGCCAGCACAGCAACAAGGCCAAGGCCCTGCAGGTGCTGGCCGCCCGCCTGCGCGAGAAGGACCGCGCCGAACGCGCCGCCAAGGAGGCCGCCACGCGCAAGGGCCTCATCGGCAGCGGTGACCGCAGCGACCGCATCCGCACCTACAACTTCCCGCAGGGACGGCTCACCGACCACCGCATCAACCTCACGCTCTACCAGCTCGCCAGCGTGCTGGAAGGCGAACTCGACGAGGTGGTGCACGCCCTGCAGGTGGCGCGCGGCGCCGAGCTGCTGGCCGAACTGGAACAGGCGGCGGCATGACGCTCGCCGAGACCCTGCGCGCCCTCCTGGCCGATGGCGTGCCGCGGCTGGAGGCGCAGCAACTGCTGCTGCTGGCCCTGGGCCGCGACCCCCAGGCGCGCGCCTGGCTCACGGCGCACGACGATCTGGCCCTGGACGACGCGGCCGGCATCCGCCTGACCGCCCTGGCGCAGCGCCACCGCGAAGGCGAGCCCATGGCCTATCTGCGTGGCGAGCAAGGCTTTCATGGGCTGGTGCTGCGCACGGATGCGCGCGCGCTGGCGCCGCGGCCCGACACGGAAACCCTGGTCGACTGGGCCCTGGAGGTACTGGCCGACCTGCCACCCGATGCGCGCGCCATCGACCTGGGCACCGGCAGCGGCGCCATCGCTCTGGCGCTGCTGCACGCCGCGCCGGACCTGCGCCTGACCGCCACCGACGCCAGCGAGGCCGCCCTGTCCCTGGCGCGCGACAACGCCCAGCGCCTGGGCCTGAGCCCGCGCTTCGCGGCCGGCGCCTGGCTGGCCGCCGTGCCTGGCGAGCGTTTCGAGCTCATCGTCAGCAACCCGCCCTACATCGCCGCTGGCGACCCGCACCTGGCGGCCCTGCGCCACGAGCCGCTGTCGGCCCTGGTCTCGGGCGCCGACGGGCTGGACGACATCCGCACCATCGTGGCCCAGGCCCCCGGCGCCCTGGCGCCGGGCGGCTGGCTGCTGCTCGAACACGGCCACGACCAGGCCGAGGCGGTGCAGGCCCTGCTGCGCGCCGCCGGCTTCGAGGCCGTGGGTGGCCGCACCGACCTGGCGGGCATCGTGCGCTGCAGCGGCGGGCGCTGGCCGGCGGCGCGATAATTCCCGTTCTTTCGGGGCGCGCCCCGCCAGCAGGACCACGACATGAGCGACACCCAGACCCGCATCGACCAACTGGTCAAATCCCACGACATCGTGCTCTTCATGAAGGGGAGCGCGAGCTTTCCCATGTGCGGTTTCTCGGGCCGCGCGATCCAGATCCTCAAGGCCAGCGGGGTCGACCCGCGCAGCCTGTTCACGGTGAACGTGCTCGAGGACGACGCCATCCGCCAGGGCATCAAGGACTACAGCAACTGGCCCACCATCCCGCAGCTCTACGTCAAGGGTGAGTTCATCGGCGGCTCGGACATCATGATGGAGATGTACCAGTCGGGTGAGCTGCAGCAGGTACTCAGCGCGCAGAACTGAACCCCCATCCGTATCTCCACCGAAGCCGCCCACCGGGCGGCTTCGTGCTTTTGGCACGCTCTGCACGAAAGTGAACGCCAGCGGGCCTTTTCCGGTCCTTATCAGGGAGCCGGAATGGCACGCACCGTGCTTGAATGTGCTCACTGCCGCGTTCGAAGGAGAGTTCCATGAGCAGCTCACGCAGCCTGGTCGCGCCATCCCCCCTGGGCCTGCCCATCGCCCAGATGCGCAGCGTGTTCAACACGGACGAAGTCGAGCGCAAGCTGGCCAAGCTTCAGGCCAGCGGCAACGAACGCGAGCACGAAGGCCTGCGCAACACCTGGCAGCGCATGCTCGAGCGCGGCTCGCAGCGCTTCGCCGTCAAGCCCTCCGGCCTGCCCGACATGGCGCCGCTCTATGAACTCATGCCCAACTTCGGCGAGGCCCTGGACGACGTCAAACGCCACGTGGCCCTGAGCCAGGACAGCCGCGACAGCCTGGAGGTGACGCCGATGCTGCTGCTGGGCCCGCCCGGCGTGGGCAAGACGCACTTCGCGCGCCAGCTCGCCGACCTGCTGGGCACCAGCATGAACCTGGTGCCCATGAGCAGCATGACCGCCGGCTGGCTGCTGTCCGGGTCCTCGTCCCAATGGAAGGGCGCACGCCCCGGCAAGGTGTTCGAGTCGCTGGTGGACGGCCAGTACGCCAACCCCGTGATCGTGGTGGACGAGATCGACAAGGCCAGCGCCGACGCCCAGTACGACCCGCTGGGCGCGCTCTACAGCCTGCTCGAACACGACACCGCGCAGCACTTCGTCGACGAGTTCGCCGAGGTGGCGATCGACGCCAGCCAGGTGATCTGGGTCACCACGGCGAACGACGAGCGCGCCATCCCCGAGCCCATCCTCAACCGCATGAACGTGTTCGAGATCCAGCCGCCCTCACCCGAAGCGGCGCGCAAGATCGCGGCCAACCTGTACCGAGGCATCCGCGGCGAACACGACTGGGGCCAGCGGTTCGACCCCGATGTGCCCGCCGACGTGCTGGACGTGCTCGGCGTCCTGCCACCGCGCGAGATGCGCCGCGCCCTCGTCACCGCCTTCGGCAACGCACGCCTGGACCAGCGCTACCGCCTCGAACCCGAGGACCTGCCACGCGGCGGGCCGGCCAAGGGCCGCCTCGGCTTCCTACAGTAAGGGGTTTCAGGCGTCGGGATGCGCCCACTGGCGCGCCGCCGCCTGCACGGCGTTCGGGTACTCGCTGCGACCGCGGCTGCCGTTGTAGCGGCCCAGGGCCATGAAGGCGTTGCCGCGCTCGCGGTCCAGGTAGTGCCGCAGGATCACGCAGCCGAAGCGCAGGTTGGTCTGCATGTGGAACAGGCCGCCCACGTCGCCGTCGCCGATGAGGCGCGCCCAGAACGGCATGATCTGCATGTAGCCGCGCGCGCCCACGCTGGAGATGGCGAACTTGCGGAAACCGCTCTCCACCTGGATCAGGCCCAGCACCATCGTGGTGTCCAGCCCCGCGCGGCGGGTCTCGTACCACACGGTCTGCAGGAATTCGATGCGGGTCTGGAAGTCGGGCTTGCGCCGGCGCAGGCGCTCGCTGTTGGCGCCCAGCCAGCGCAGATAGGCCAGCCGGCGCTCGGTGTCGAAGAACTCGGGTACCGGGGGCGTGTCGTTGGCGATGGCCGCGCTCAGCGCCGTGCGCACGGAATCGGCCAGGGGCTCCTCCAGCTGGCCAGCCCGCGCCGCCCGCGGCAGCCAAGCCCCGCCCACCAGAGCGGCCATGGCGGCCAGCCCGTCGCGCCGGGTCCAGCCGCCTGCGTTCATGCCGTGAGGCGGGCCTTTACGTGGGCCGCCACTTCCGCCAGCGGCACGGCCGTGGCCGCACTGTCCCGCCGGTGCTGGTATTCGGCCTGACCGGCCTTCACGCCCCGGTCGCCCAGGGTGATGCGGTGGGGCACGCCGATGAGCTCCCAGTCGGCGAACATCGCCCCGGGTCGTTCTCCACGGTCGTCCAGGATCACATCCACGCCTTGCTCCAGCAGCTGGGAGTAGAGATTGTCCGCCGCCGCCTTGACTTCCGGGCTGCGGTCCATGCCGATCGGGCACACCACCACGGTGAACGGCGCGATCGCGTCCGGCCAGATGATTCCGCGCTCGTCGTGGTTCTGTTCAATCGCCGCCGCCGGCAGGCGCGTAATGCCAATGCCGTAGCAACCCATCTCGAAATGCTTGGGCTTGCCGTCCTCGTCGAGGAAGGTGGCGGCCATCGAGCGGCTGTACTTGGTGCCCAGGTAGAACACGTGGCCGATCTCGATGCCGCGCTCGATCGCCAGCACGCCCTTGCCGTCGGGCGAGGCGTCGCCCTCGACGATGTTGCGGATGTCGGCCACGCGCGTGGGTTCGGGCAGGTCGCGGCCCCAGTTCACGCCAGTGAGGTGCACGTCGGCCTCATTGCCGCCACAGACCCAGTCGGCCATGACGGCGACCTCCCGGTCCACCACCAGTTCCACCGGCTGCTTGAGCCCGATGGGGCCCAGGTAGCCCGGCCGGCAGCCGAAGTGCGACTCGATCTCGGGCGGGGTGGCAAAGCGCCAGCCCTGATCGAGGCCGGGCACCTTGCCCACCTTGACTTCGTTCATGTCGTGGTCACCGCGCAGCAGCAGCAGCCACACCTTGGAGGCCTTCACCGCCCCGGCGTCGTCGAGCGTGTCGGTGGCCAGCACGATGGACTTGACCGTGGTGGCCAGCGGAACGCCCAGGAACTGCGCCACGTCGGCGCAGGTGCTCTTGCCGGGGGTGGGCGTGCGCGCCAGGGGGTTGGCCGGCGCGGGACGCGGCCCCTGAGGCGCCAGCGCCTCGGCCTTTTCCAAGTTGGCGGCGTAATCGCTGCCAGGGCAATAGACGATGGCGTCCTCGCCCGTGGCGGCGATCACCTGGAACTCCTCGCTCAGGTCACCGCCGATGGCGCCGCTGTCGGCCGCGACCGCGCGGTACTTCAGGCCGAAGCGGTCGAAGATGCGCCGGTAGGCCTGGGCCATCACCTCGTAGCTGCGCTTGGCGCTGGCTTCGTCGCGGTCGAAGCTGTAGGCGTCCTTCATGATGAACTCGCGCCCGCGCATGAGTCCGAAGCGCGGCCGGCGTTCGTCGCGGAACTTGGTCTGGATCTGGTACAGGTTCTTGGGCAGCTGCTTGTAACTGCGCAGCTCCTGGCGCGCGATGTCGGTCACCACCTCCTCGCTCGTGGGCTGCACCACGAAGTCGCGGTCGTGGCGGTCCTTCACGCGCATCAGCTCGGGGCCCATCTTCTCGAAACGGCCACTTTCCTGCCAGAACTCGGCCGGCTGCACCACGGGCATGGTGAGCTCCACGGCACCGGCGCGGTTCATCTCCTCGCGCACGATCCGCTCGACCTTGCGGATCACGCGCAGCCCCATGGGCATGTAGTTGTAGATGCCCGCCCCCAACTTGCGAATCATGCCGGCGCGGGTCATGAGGCGGTGGCTCACCACCTCGGCGTCGGCAGGCGCTTCCTTGAGCGTCGTGATCAGGAACTGGCTGGCTTTCATGAAGGGGCCTGCACCGGGAGGTGCGCGAAAGGGGGTTCAGGAGGGGTGGCGCCGGCACCGCTTGCGGGTATATCCCTAGGCGGGACGCGGGGCCGTGCGGTGTGCGATCACTTCGCTGGGCGCGGGGTGCGATGCATAATGGTCGCAGTTCAAAAATCGAGGTTGATTATGCTTGACAGAGAGGGCTTCAGGCCCAATGTCGGCATCATTCTGCTCAACCAGAAAAACCAGGTGTTCTGGGGCAAGCGCATCCGCTCCCATTCCTGGCAGTTCCCGCAAGGGGGCATCGACCGCGGTGAAACGCCCGAACAGGCGATGTTCCGCGAACTGCACGAGGAAGTCGGACTGCGCCCCGAGCACGTGGCCATCGTGGCCCGCACGAAGGACTGGTTGCGCTACGAAGTGCCTGACCGCTTCATCCGGCGGGATGCCCGCGGCCACTACAAGGGGCAGAAGCAGATCTGGTACCTGCTGCGCCTCGTCGCGCAGGACTGGCACCTGAACCTGCGCGCCACCAGCCACCCCGAGTTCGACGCCTGGCGCTGGAACGACTACTGGGTGCCGCTGGACGTGGTCGTCGAATTCAAGCGCGGCGTCTACGAGATGGCCTTGACCGAGCTGGCGCGTTACGTCCCGCGCCAGGACGGCGGCCGCGGCCGCTACCCGCGCCACCATCCGGGGCGCGGCTATCGCCCGGTCGATGGCTTTCCCGCCGCCGAGGCGCCGCCCGGCCTGGAACTGCCCCCCGGCGCCAGCTTCGACCCCGGGCCCCAACCCAGCATTCGCCCCGAGGGCGCCGTCTCCAAATGAACAACCGGTTCTTCCGCGCGGCGGTCTGTGCCGTCGCGCTGGCCTCCATGGGCGGCCCGCTCTGGGCGCAGTACCCGTACCGCGAACCCGAGACCTGGAAGGAGGGCGAGGTGGCGCTGCCGGCGCGCTTCAGCACCGACCGGCTCGTCACTGTCGAGATCGAAGACCGCTCGTCCTTCGAATACGGCATCGACCCGGACACGCTGAGCGTCGGCGCCGATGGCGTGGTGCGCTACGTCTTCGTGGCGCGCAGCCGCAGCGGGGCCCTCAATGCGCTCTACGAGGGGGTGCGGTGCAACGCGGCCGAGGTCAAGGTCTACGGCCGTTGGGACCCGGACAGCGCGAGCTGGCGCACCAGCGCCTCGGACGACTGGCAGCCAATGGACACGCGGGGCAGCACCCGGCGCGCGCTGAAGCTCGCGCAGTCCGGCCTGTGCGACGGGAAAGCCCCGAACGGGTCGCCGCGCCAGATCCTCCAGACGCTGCGGGGCGAGCACCCCTACCGTTTGCGCTGAGCCGGCTCAGGCGCGGCTGAGCACCAGGTTGTCGCGGTGGATCATCTCGGGCTCGGCGGCGTAGCCCAGCAGGCGCTCGAAATCGGCCGAGGACTTGCGGCACAGCAGGCGCGCTTCCGAGCTGGCGTAGTTCGCCAGCCCGCGCGCCACTTCCTGGCCGCGAGCGTCGCGCACCGCGATCACGTCGCCGCGCGAGAAGTCGCCTTCCACGGCGGTCATGCCGATCGGCAACAGGCTCTTGCCCTCGCCCGCGATCTTGGCCGCCGCGCCGTCGTCCACCACCACCGCGCCGCGCAGCTGCAGGTGGTCCGAGATCCAGCGCTTGCGCGCCTGGTGCTTGGCCGTCTGCGCGACCAGGGCCGTGCCGATGGCCTCGCCGGCGCACAGGCGCAGCAGCACGTCGGGCTCACGCCCCCAGGCGATGACCGTGGAAGCGCCCGACGCCGCCGCGCGCTTGGCGGCCAGGATCTTGGTGATCATGCCGCCCTTGCCGATGCCGCTGCCCGCGCCACCGGCCATGGCCTCCAGCGCCGGATCGCCCGCGCGCGCCACGTGCACGAAGCGCGCCTCGGGGTCGCGCCGCGGGTCGGCGGTGTAGAGGCCCTTCTGGTCGGTGAGGATGACCAGCACGTCGGCCTCGACCAGATTGGCCACGAGCGCGCCCAGCGTGTCGTTGTCGCCGAACTTGATCTCGTCGTTGACCACCGTGTCGTTCTCGTTGATCACGGGCACGACGCCGAGCTGCAGCAGCGTCAGCAGGGTCGAGCGGGCGTTGAGGTAGCGTTCGCGGTCGGCCAGGTCGGCGTGGGTCAGCAGCACCTGCGCACTGCCGACGCCGCAGGCGCGCAGCTGCGTCTCATACATCTGCACCAGGCCCATCTGGCCCACGGCGGCGGCGGCCTGCAGCTCGTTGATCTCGTGCGGCCGTTTGCTCCAGCCCAGGCGCTTCATGCCCTCGGCGATGGCACCGCTGCTCACCATGATGAGCTCGCGCCCCTGCTGGACCAGGGCCGCGAGCTGCTGGCTCCAGTGGCCGATGGCCCCTTCGTCCAGGCCTCGGCCTTCGTTGGTGACCAGGCTGGAGCCCACCTTGACGACGATGCGCCGCGCGTGGCGCACGAGGTCGGCCGCTTCGCTGGCCGTGCTGTCGATGACCTGGCTCATGGTGTGATGGATCCGGATCCGTCGTCGCCGCCGCCCGGCGCGAAACGGGGGTCGATCTCGACGGGCCCGATGGCCTGCTGCCGCTGCGCCTCGATGTGTTCGTAGGCCTTCTGCACCAGCCGCTCGCAGCCCTCGCGCGTCAGCGCCGAGATCTCGAACACCGGGCCCTTGTAGCGCAGGCGTTTGACGATGTCCTTGACGCGGGCCCCGCGCTCTTCGGGCGGCAGCATGTCCACCTTGTTGAGCACCAGCCAGCGGGGCTTGGCGTGCAGCTCGGGGTCGAATTTTTTGAGTTCGGCCACGATCGCCTTGGCCTGCGCCACCGGGTCGACGGCCTCGTCGAACGGCGCCGCGTCCACCAGGTGCAGCAGCAGCCGCGTGCGCTGCAGGTGGCGCAGGAACTGGTGGCCCAGCCCCGCGCCCTCGGACGCGCCCTCGATCAGGCCGGGCACGTCGGCCACCACGAAGCTCCTTTCGGGCCCCACCCGCACCACGCCCAGGTTGGGGTGCAGGGTGGTGAAGGGGTAGTCGGCGATCTTCGGTCGGGCGTTGGAGATGGCCGCGATCAGGGTGGATTTGCCCGCGTTGGGCATGCCCAGCAGGCCCACGTCGGCCAATACTTTGAGCTCCAGCTTGAGCGCCTTGCGTTCGCCGGGCCAGCCGGGCGTCTTCTGCCGCGGCGCGCGGTTGGTGGAACTCTTGTAGTGCATGTTGCCAAAGCCGCCATCGCCGCCCTTGGCAATCATCACCTGCTCACCGGCTTGCAGCAGTTCGCACAGCACCTGGCCCGACTCGGCGTCGGACACGATGGTGCCGACCGGCACCTTGAGCACCACGTCGTCGCCCTTGACGCCGAACATGTCGGAGCCCTTACCGTGTTCACCACGCTGTGCCTCGAAGCGGCGGGTGTAGCGGAAATCGACCAAGGTATTCAGGCTCGGATCAGCCAGCATGAATACGTGGCCACCTCGCCCGCCGTCCCCGCCATCGGGGCCGCCGAACTCCTTGTACTTTTCGTGCCTGAACGACGCGCACCCATTCCCCCCATCGCCAGCGGCGACGTCGATGGTGGCTTCATCAACGAACTTCATGGGAGTTGGATGCGAATGCTAGCTCGAAGACAACAAAAAGGCCCGCAAGCGCGGGCCCCTTGCGCGAGGATCGTGCAGGATCAGGCCGGGGTGACGCTGACCACGTGACGACCCAGCGCACCCTTGACCGCAAACTGCACATGGCCGTCCACGGTGGCGAACAGGGTGTGGTCCTTGCCGACGCCGACATTGGTGCCGGGGTGGAATTTGGTGCCGCGCTGGCGCACGATGATCGAGCCAGCCGTGATCAGCTCGCCGCCGAACGCCTTGACGCCCAGCATCTTGGGCTTGGAATCGCGCCCGTTGCGTGTAGAGCCGCCGCCTTTTTTCTGTGCCATCTTGCCTGCTCCTTAGGCCGAAATCGAGGCGATTTCGATCTCGGTGAAATTCTGCCGGTGACCCTGGCGCTTCTGGTAGTGCTTGCGACGGCGCAGCTTGAAGATGCGCACTTTGTCGTGACGACCGTGCGCCACCACCTTGACCGTGACCGATGCGCCGGAGACCAAGGGAGTGCCCACTTTCAGCTCGGTGCCGTTGCCGACCGCCAGAACCTCATCGAACACAATCTCTTGGCCCACGTCCGCAGCAATCTGTTCTACTTTAATTTTTTCGCCGGCAGCCACGCGATACTGCTTGCCACCGGTTTTTATGACCGCGTACATAGGAACCTCTTGAAGTTGGCCTTCCTGCAGAGCCCGGCCAAGACAGCCGGCTGACCACGAAGGCATCGGCAGACGGATTTCCGCCGAACTGCGAATTATAGCCGTCGGCAAACCACCAGGCAAACCAGTCGGTCCGTGCCGCCAGGGCAGGCCCAGAGCCCGAGGGCCGTCGGACGGGCTTCCTATAATCCAGCGCCGCCCAACGCCACCCAATCACGGGCCCCTCACTTGTCCCTTGCCTTGTCGACGAACAACCCGCTCGAACTGATCCGCGCCGACATGGCCGCGGTTGACCGGGTGATCCACGAACGCCTGACCACCGACGTACCCCTTGTGCGGGAGGTGGCCCAGTACATCATCTCGGCCGGCGGCAAGCGTCTGCGCCCGGCCCTGCTGCTGCTGGTCAGCGGCGCCCTGGCCTGCGAGCACCCGCACCGGCACACGCTGGCGGCCGTGGTGGAGTTCATCCACACCGCCACCCTGCTGCACGACGACGTGGTCGACGAATCGACGCTGCGCCGGGGCCGTGCCACGGCCAACCAGACCTTCGGCAACGCCGCCAGCGTGCTGGTGGGCGATTTCCTCTACTCGCGCGCCTTCCAGATGATGGTCGACGTGAATCAGATGCGCGTGATGGAGGTCCTGTCGGACGCCACCAACGTGATCGCCGAGGGTGAGGTGCTGCAGCTCATGAACATGCGCGACGCCTCGATCGACGAGGCGTCCTACCTGCGCGTGATCCGCTCCAAGACGGCCAAGCTGTTCGAGGCCAGCGCGCGGCTCGCCCCCATCCTGGCGCAGGCGGACCCGGCCGTCGAACACGCCTGCGCCACCTATGGCCAGGCCCTGGGCACGGCCTTCCAGGTCATCGACGACGTGCTCGACTACGAGGGCAGCGCCGACGAACTCGGCAAGAACCTGGGCGACGACCTGCGCGAGGGCAAGGTCACGCTGCCCATCATCTGCGCCTTGCGAGCGGGGAATGACGCCCAGCGGGCGCTGATCCGCGACGCGATCGAACACGGCCGCATCGAGAACCTGCCGGACATCCAGCGCATCATCCTGGGCACCGGCGCCCTGGACACCGCACGGGCGGCGGCGCACGCCGAGGCGCAGCGCGCGCTCGACGCCGCGGCCACGCTGCCGTCGAATCCGCACCAAGAGGCTTTGCTACAATTGGCGGCTGCACTGCTGGAGCGTCGCTCCTGAAGTTCACGGTTCTGGCACCGTCATCAGCCAAAGGATCCGCTGATCCACACGGGGTGTAGCTTAGCCTGGTAGAGCGCTACGTTCGGGACGTAGAGGCCGGAGGTTCGAATCCTCTCACCCCGACCATCATCTGGTCACATCAACGACCGCTGCGCGGCCCAGTAGCGCTCCAAGGCCCCCAGCTGGCGGCTCGCCCGACGCAACGCAGATACAACGTCAATCGACGTGAGTCCCTGTTTTCCGGATAACTGGCGTCAATTGTGACGTCCAAGTTGTTGATTTCCGTTAGATTACGGGCATATGGCGTCAGTTGATTCGGTGAACCAGGACAGTCCGTCCATGGCCCTTCCGGGGCTTGGGCGCGCGCTCGTGTCCGCGGGCAAGCTCAACCAGCGCGCGGCCGAGGACCTTTACCGCAAGGCCCAAAGCAGCCGAACCAGCTTCATTGCCGAGTTGACCGGCTCCGGCGCGGTGTCGCCCACGGACCTGGCGCACACCATGTCGGTGGCTTTCGCGGCCCCCCTGCTCGACCTCGATGCCATTGACGTGCAGCGGCTGCCTGCCGGCTTGCTGGACGCCAAGATCTGCGCCGACTTCCGCATCGTCGTCCTCAGCAAGCGCAACAACCGCCTGATCGTCGCGACGGCGGATCCGTCCGACCAGCAGGCGGCCGAAAAGATCAAGTTCGCCACGCAGATGGGCGTGGACTGGGTCATCGCGGAGTTCGACAAACTCAGCCGCCTGGTCGAAGCGCAGACCAAATCGGTCACCGAGGCGATGGAGAACATCGTCGGCGACGTCGAGTTCGATGAGCTGGCGGCCGAAACCACCACCGCCGATGCCGCCGAAAAGGCCAGCGAAGTCGACGATGCCCCGGTCGTCAAGTTCCTGCACAAGATGCTGATCGACGCGTTCAACATGCGCGCGTCCGACCTGCACTTCGAGCCCTACGAACACCAGTACCGCGTGCGCTTCCGCATCGACGGTGAACTGCGCGAGATTGCCTCACCCCCGGTCGCCATCAAGGAAAAGCTGGCCTCGCGCATCAAGGTCATCTCGCGGATGGATATTTCCGAGAAGCGCGTCCCGCAAGACGGCCGGATGAAGCTCAAGGTCGGGCCCGATCGCGTCATCGACTTCCGCGTCAGCACACTGCCCACGCTGTTTGGCGAGAAGATCGTGATCCGTATCCTCGACCCAAGCCAGGCCAAGATGGGTATCGACGCCCTGGGCTATGAGCCGGAAGAGAAAGAGCGTCTGCTGGAGGCCATCCAGCGCCCCTACGGCATGGTGCTGGTCACCGGTCCCACGGGCTCCGGCAAGACGGTCTCGCTCTACACCTGTCTGAACATCCTGAACAAGCCCGGCGTAAACATTTCGACGGCCGAAGACCCGTCCGAAATCAACCTGCCCGGCGTGAACCAGGTGAACATGAACGAGAAGGCGGGCCTGACCTTTGCCGTCGCGCTCAAGGCCTTCCTGCGCCAGGACCCGGACGTGATCATGGTCGGCGAGATCCGCGACCTGGAAACCGCCGACATCGCGATCAAGGCCGCGCAGACCGGTCACATGGTCATGTCGACGCTGCACACCAACGACGCGCCGACGACACTCACGCGGATGATGAACATGGGCATCCCCACGTTCAACATCGCCTCCAGCGTGATCCTCATCACCGCCCAGCGACTGGCGCGCCGCCTGTGCCCCAACTGCAAGGCGCCGCTGGACGTTCCCCGCAAGGCCTTGCTCGAGGCCGGCTACAAGCCCGAGGAGCTTGACGGCACCTGGACGCCCTACAAGCCGGTGGGCTGCTCGGCCTGCAACAACGGCTACAAGGGGCGCGTCGGCATCTACCAGGTGATGCCGATCTCCGAAGAGATCCAGCGCATCATCCTGCGCGGCGGCACCTCACTGGACATCGCGCAGCAGGCCAGCAAGGAAGGCGTTCGCTCGCTGCGGGAGTCCGGCTTGCTCAAGGTCAAGCTGGGACAGACCTCGCTCGAGGAAGTCCTCAGCGTGACGAACGAATGACCCACCGCTCACCCACAGCCCCCTGAGGAATTCCATGGCCACCGTCGCAAGCAAGAGCGTCAAGGACTTCGTGTTCGAATGGGAGGGCAAGGACCGCAACGGCAAGGCGGTGCGTGGAGAAACGCGCGCCCAGGGTGAGAACCAGGTGACGGCCACGCTGCGCCGGCAAGGCATCATCCCGGTCAAGATCAAGAAGCGCCGCACGTCGTCCGGCAAGCGCATCAAGCCGAAAGACATCGCGATCTTCACGCGCCAGCTGGCCACCATGATGAAGGCCGGCGTGCCGCTGCTGCAGTCCTTCGACATCGTGGGCCGCGGCAACCCCAACCCCAACGTCACGCGGCTGCTCAACGACATCCGCGCCGACGTGGAAACCGGTACCTCGCTGAGCGCGGCCTTCCGCAAGCACCCGATGTACTTCGACAGCCTCTACTGCAACCTGATCGAGGCGGGCGAAGCGGCCGGTATCCTGGAAGACCTGCTCGACCGCCTCGCCACGTACATGGAGAAGACCGAGGCGCTGAAGTCGAAGATCAAGTCGGCCCTGATGTACCCCACCGCCGTGATCATCGTGGCCTTCGTGGTGGTGGCCGTCATCATGATTTTCGTGATCCCCTCCTTCAAGGAGGTGTTCACCTCGTTCGGCGCCGACCTGCCCGCGCCCACGCTGTTCGTCATCGCCATGAGCGAGTTCTTCGTCCAGTACTGGTGGCTGATCTTCGGCGGCCTCGGCGGCGGCATCTACTTCTTCCTGCAGGCCTGGAAGCGCAACGAAAAGGTCCAGCGCTTCATGGACCGCCTGCTGCTCAAGCTGCCCATCTTCGGCGACATGATCGAGAAATCGGTGGTGGCGCGCTGGACGCGCACGCTGGCCACCATGTTCGGCGCGGGCGTGCCGCTGGTCGAAGCGCTCGACTCCGTGGGCGGTGCGTCGGGCAACTCGGTCTATGCCATCGCCACCGAAAAGATCCAGCAGGAGGTGTCGACTGGCACCAGCCTCACGGCCGCGATGACCAACGCGAACATTTTCCCCTCGATGGTGCTGCAGATGTGCGCGATCGGCGAGGAATCGGGCTCCATCGACCACATGCTGGGCAAGGCCGCCGACTTCTACGAGGCCGAGGTCGATGACATGGTGGCCGGCATCTCCAGCCTGATGGAGCCGATCATCATCGTGGTGCTCGGCACGGTGATCGGCGGCATCGTCGTCTCGATGTACCTGCCCATCTTCAAGCTCGGCCAGGTGGTCTGATGGCGGAGCTGGCCACCGGTGCGCCCGCCGCGGCGCTGTTGGGCTTGCTCGGCCTGCTCGTGGGCAGCTTCCTGAATGTCGTCATCCACCGGCTGCCCAAGATGATGGAGCGGCAATGGGCCGCCGAATGCGCGGAGTTGCAAGGCACGGCGCAAGAGGCCCAGGCACCGGCAGACCGCTACAACCTCCTGGTGCCGCGCTCCGCCTGCCCGCATTGCGGCCACACCATCCGCTGGTACGAGAACATCCCCGTGCTGAGCTACCTCGCGCTGCGGGGCCGGTGCAGCCAGTGCGGCGCGGGCATCGGGCCGCGCTATCCCCTGGTGGAAGCGGCCACCGGTGCGCTGTTTGCCTGGGCAGGCTGGCACTGGGGCCTCAACACCGCCGGCCTGGCCTGGTGCGGGTTCGCCGCGGCCGTGGTCGCGCTGGCCTGCATCGACTGGGACACCACCCTGCTGCCCGACGACATCACGCTGCCCCTGCTGTGGGCGGGCCTGGTCGCCGCGGCACTCGGCGTTACGCCCACCCACCTGGCCGATGCCGTCTGGGGGGCGGTCGGCGGCTACCTGTCCTTGTGGCTCGTCTACTGGGCCTTCAAGCTGCTCACCGGCAAGGAAGGCATGGGCTACGGCGACTTCAAGCTGTTCGCGGCCTTCGGCGCCTGGTTCGGCTGGCAAGCGCTGGTGCCCATCATCCTCATGGCCTCGGTGATCGGTGCGGTCGTCGGCATTGGCATCAAGCTGGTGGGCCGCCTGCGCGAAGGTGGGTATGTGCCCTTCGGCCCCTTCCTCGCGCTGGGGGGGCTCACCGCCATGGTGTTCGGTCCCTCGGCCATCCTGGCCGCCGTCGGCCTGTGAACGCCGCGCGACCGGCCTGGCGGATCGGCCTCACGGGCGGCATTGGCAGCGGCAAAAGCACGGTCGGCGCCCGGCTGCAGTCGCTCGGTGCGGAGCTCATCGACGCGGACGCCATCTCCCGCGCCAGCACGGCGGCCGGGGGCGCGGCCATTCCCGCGGTGCGCGACGGCTTCGGCCCGGATTTCATCGACAGCGACGGCGCGCTGCACCGCGCCCGCATGCGCGAGCTGGTGTTCGCCGACCCCGGCGCCCGCCAACGGCTCGAGGCCATCGTTCATCCCATCGTCGCGCGCGAGATCGCCATCCGCGTGACCCAAAGCAACAAAGCTTGCGTCGTGTTCGACGTGCCCTTGCTCGCCGAGTCGCCGCGCTGGCGGCCCCAACTCGACCGAGTGCTCGTGGTCGACTGTAGCGAGGCCACGCAGCGCCGCCGCGTGCGCGCCCGCAGCGGCTGGGACGACGCGGTGATCGATGGCGTGCTGCGCAGCCAGAGCCCCCGGGCCCTGCGCCTGGCGGTGGCCGACGCGGTGATCTTCAACGACGAGGACGATCTCGACCGTTTGCATGGGTTGGTGGACCGGCTATCGGTAAGCTTCGGGCTATGATCCGCCCATGCGCGGCCAACACGGCCCCACGCGCCGCGAGCCCGTGATCCTCTACGAATACCCTTTCAACGAACGCATCCGCACCTACCTGCGGCTCGAGCAGCTGTTCAAGCGCCTCGCCGCGCTCGTGCCACGCGACCACCCGCTGGATCACCACTACGCGATCCAGACGCTGTTCGAGATCATGGACGTGGCCTCGCGCGCCGACATGAAATCGGACGTGCTCAAAGACCTCGACCGGCAGAAACAGGCGCTGGCGGGCTTTCGGGGCAATCCCGCCATTTCCGAGTCGGCGCTGGAAACCGCCATCGCCCAACTCGACACCTGCTTCTCGCAGATCGCCGACGTGCCCGGCAAGCCGGGCCAGGCGCTCACCGAGAACGATTGGCTGATGGCCATCCGCAGCCGCATCGGCATCCCCGGCGGCACCTGCGAATTCGACCTGCCGGCCTACTACCACTGGCAGCACCTGGCCACGGACCAGCGCCAGGCCGACCTGAGCGCCTGGTCGCGCACGCTGGCGCCGCTGGCCGAGGCCGTGGTGCTGTTGCTGAAGATGATGCGCGAGACCGGCGCGCCGCAGAAGGTGGTGTCCAGCGGCGGGCAGTTTCAGCAAAACCTGCCCCAGGGGCGCACCTTCCAGTTGCTGCGCTTGCGCATCGATCCCTCGTCCGGCCTGGTCCCCGAAATCAGCGGCAACCGGCTGATGTTCTCGGTGCGCCTCATGCGCCTGGGCGAGGACCACCGCCTGCACCCGGCGGGCGAGGACGCGAGCTTCGAGCTCGCCTTGTGCGCCTGAGGCCATGGCCGAGCCGGTCGAGCCCCGCATCGTGCGCTGCCCGGCCTGCGGCGGCGACAGCGTCTACGCCCCCAGCAACCGCTGGCGCCCGTTCTGCAGCGAACGCTGCAAGCAAGGCGACCTGGGCGCCTGGGCCAGCGAGCAGTACGCCCTGCCCGACAAGGGCACGCCAGTGAACGACTGGGACGCCGAGTCGACGCGCTGAACCGCGCCGCGCCTCAGGCGGCGTCGGCCTCTTCCTGCAGCCAGCGCAGCACCGGCACCGTGCCGGGCAACACGGGTTCGCAGCCCACCGGCAGGCGCTCCCAGCGGCTGTCCTGGCCCTCGTGCATCTGCAGCTCGCCGGACCACTGGAACACCTTGCAGAAGTGCAGGCGCACAAGCCCGTGGGGGTAGTCCACCAGTTGGACGCGCCAGACGTTCGCCGGCCCGATGGTCAGGCCGATCTCTTCCTGCAGCTCGCGCCGCAGCGCCTGTTCCACGGTCTCGCCGGCCTCGAGCTTGCCACCCGGGAATTCCCAGTAGCCCGCGTAGACCTTGCCCGCGGGGCGCGAGGTGAGCAGGAAGCGCCCCTGATCGTCGATGAGAACGCCGACGGCCACGTCCGTCGCGCCCTGGGCGGCGGCGGCCTCGCGCCCCCCGTCGACGACCAGCACCTCGGCGCTCACGCCCCGGCCTCGGCGCCGTGCGAGCCGGCGTAGTCGCGCGCGAACTGGTAGGCCACGCGGCCGCTGCGCGAGCCCCGCTCCAGCGCCCACACCAGGGCCTGCGGCCGCGCCGCCTCGATCGCCCCGGCCGCCACGCCGAAGGACGACAGCCACTGCGCGACGATGGCCAGGTACTCGTCCTGGCTGAAGGGGTAGAAGCTGATCCACAGGCCGAAGCGCTCGGACAGCGAGATCTTCTCTTCGACCACCTCACCGGGGTGCACCTCGCCGTCCGCCGTGTGCGTGTACGTGAGGTTCTCCTTCATGTACTCGGGCAGCAGGTGGCGGCGGTTGCTGGTGGCGTAGATCAGCACGTTGGCGCTGGACGCCGAGACCGAGCCGTCGAGGATGGACTTGAGCGCCTTGTAGCCGGGCTCGCCGTCTTCGAAGCTGAGGTCGTCGCAATAGACGATGAATTTCTCGGGCCGGCCGGCCACCACCTCGACGATGTCGGGCAGGTCGACCAGGTCGCTCTTGTCGACCTCGATCAGCCGCAGGCCTTGCGCCGCGTACGCGTTGAGGCAGGCCTTGACCAGCGAGGATTTGCCCGTGCCGCGCGCGCCCGTCAGCAGCACGTTGTTGGCCGGCAGGCCTTTCACGAAGTGCTCGGTGTTGCGCTGGATGCGCTCCTTCTGCGGCTCCACTTCCTTCAGGTCGTCCAGCGCGATGCTGGCGACGTGGCGCACGGGCTCCAGCAGGCCATGGCCGCTGCTGCGCTTGCGGTAACGAAAGGCATGGGACGCCGACCAGTCCGGCGCCGACAGGGGCCGCGGCAGCACGGATTCGATGCGGTCGATCAGGGCTTCGGCGCGCTGCATCAGGCGCTCGAACGAGGGGTTCATGAGCGGTAGTCGGCGTTGATGGTGACGTACTCGTGGCTGAAGTCGCAGGTCCAGACGGTGTCGCTGGCCGTGCCGCGGCCCAGGCCGATGCGCACCTCGATCTCCGCCGGCTTCATCACGCGCTGGCCGTCTTCTTCGCGGTAGTGAGGGTGGCGGCCGCCGCGCGTCACCACGTGGACATCGCCCAGCCACAGGTCGATGCCGCCCACGTCCAGGTCGTCGATGCCCGCATAGCCCACCGCCGCCAGGATGCGGCCCAGGTTGGGGTCGCTGGCGAAAAAGGCCGTCTTGACCAGCGGCGAATGCGCCACAGAATAGGCCGCGCGCAGGCACTCCGCCGTGTCGCGGCCGCCCTCCACACGGATGGTGATGAACTTGGTGGCGCCCTCGCCGTCGCGCACGATGGCGTGCGCCAGGCGCTGGGCCAGGGGCGTGAGCGCGTCCAGCAGGGCGCGGCCCGACGGGCTGGACAGGTCGGTCACCGGCGGATGGCCTGCCTGGCCGGTGGCGATGACCACGAAGGAATCGTTGGTGCTGGTGTCGCCGTCGACCGTGACCCGGTTGAACGAGGCGTCGGCCAGGCGCCGGGCCAGTTCGTTCATGAGTTCGGGCGCCACCGCCGCGTCGGTGGCCAGGAAGCCCAGCATGGTGGCCATGTTGGGCCGGATCATGCCGGCGCCCTTGGCGATGCCGGTGGCGCGCAGCGCGCGGCCCTCCAGCTCGAAGGACACGCTGGCGGCCTTGGGCAGGGTGTCCGTGGTCATGATGCCCTGGGCCGCGGCCAGCCACTGGGCGCCGGAGTCGTGCTGCGCCGAGCAGGCGCTGGTCAGCGCCGCCGGCAGGCCGCCGAGCAGGCGGTCCATGGGCAGGGGCTCCATGATCACGCCGGTGGAGAACGGCAGCACCTGCTCGTGGTGCAGGCCCAGCGAGCGCGCCAGCGCGGTGCAGGTCTGGCGCGCGTCGGCCAGGCCGCTCTCGCCCGTGCCCGCGTTCGCATTGCCCGTATTGATCACCAGCGCGCGCACGCCCTGGCCACTGGCCAGGTGCTCGCGGCACACCTGCACCGGTGCCGCCGCGTAGCGGTTGCGCGTGAACACCGCGCCCACCGCGCTGCCCTCATCGAGCAGGAACACGGTGAGGTCCTTGCGGTTGGCTTTGCGGATGCCGGCTTCGGCGACACCGATGCGCACGCCCGCGATGGGCAGCAGATCGGCCACGGCAGGACTGGAGAGCTGGACAGGCATGGAGGGGTTCTCGGATCGGGAAGGGGACGGCTGGCCAGGGCGCCAGCCGCTCAGTCGAGTCGGCCGTGGCAGTGCTTGTACTTTTTGCCGCTGCCGCAGGGGCAAGGATCGTTGCGCCCCACGCGTGGCACCTCGCCCGCCATCGCCTGGGCGACGGCGGCCTCGGGGCGGGTCTCGGCCTCACCGGTCTCGGTGGGCGCCGTGTAGGTGACGTTGCTGATGGCCTCGGCGCGCTCTTCCATCTGCTCGGCCGCCTGCGAGATCTGCTCAGCCGATTGAACGCGCACGTTCATGAGGATGCGGGTGACGTCGTTCTTCACCGAGTCGAGCAGCTGGCCGAACAACAGGAAGGCCTCGCGCTTGTATTCCTGCTTGGGCTGCTTCTGCGCGTAGCCGCGCAGGTGGATGCCCTGGCGCAGGTAGTCCAGCGCGGCGATGTGCTCGCGCCACTGCGAATCGATGGTCTGCAGCAGCACCACGCGCTCGAACGAGGTGAAGTTCTGCTCGCCAACCTGGTCGACCTTGGACTCGAACACCGCCTTAGCGGCCTCGCGCACGCGCTCGGCGATGTTCTCCGCCTCGACCGCCTCCGCCCCGGCCACCCAACTCGCGAGCGGCACGTCCACCGCCCACTCCTCGCGCAGCGCCTTCTCCAGGCCGGGCAGGTCCCACTGCTCTTCCACGCTTTCCTCGGGCACGTACTGGTGCACCAGGTCGGTCATGGCGCCGTCGCGCAGCGCGTCGATCTGCGCGCGCAGGTCCTGCGCGTCGAGGATGTCGTTGCGCTGCTGGTAGATGACCTTGCGCTGGTCGTTGGCGACGTCGTCGTACTCCAGCAGTTGCTTGCGGATGTCGAAGTTGCGCGCTTCCACCTTGCGCTGCGCGCTTTCGATGCTGCGCGTGACGATGCCGGCCTCGATGGCCTCGCCCTCGGGCATCTTCAGGCGGTCCATGATGGCGCGCACGCGGTCGCCCGCGAAGATGCGCATCAGCGGATCGTCCAGGCTCAGGTAGAAGCGGCTGGACCCCGGGTCGCCCTGGCGGCCCGAGCGGCCGCGCAGCTGGTTGTCGATGCGGCGCGACTCGTGGCGTTCGGTGGCGATGATGCGCAGGCCACCCAGTGCCACCACCTTTTCGTGGTCGGCCTGCCACTGCGCGCGCAGCGCCTCGGCGCGCGCGGCGCGGGTGGCCTCATCCAGCGAGGGATCGGCCATCACGGCCTCGACCATCTTCTCGAGGTTGCCGCCGAGCACGATGTCGGTGCCGCGGCCCGCCATGTTGGTGGCGATGGTGATGGCGCCCGGACGGCCGGCCTGCGCGATGATGTCCGCCTCGCGCGCGTGCTGCTTGGCGTTCAGCACCTGGTGCGGCAGCTTCGCCGCTTCGAGCAACTGGGCAATGATCTCGGAGTTTTCGATCGACGAGGTGCCCACCAGCACCGGCTGGCCGCGCTCGTGGCACTCGCGAATGTCGGCGATCGCAGCGTCGTACTTTTCCTTGGTGGTCTTGTAGACGCGGTCGAGTTGGTCCTGGCGCTTGCTGACGCGGTTGGGCGGAATCACCACCGTCTCCAGGCCGTAGATCTCCTGGAATTCGTAGGCCTCGGTGTCGGCAGTGCCGGTCATGCCCGAGAGCTTGCCGTACAGGCGGAAGTAGTTCTGGAACGTGATGGAGGCCAGGGTCTGGTTCTCGGGCTGGATGCCCACGCCCTCCTTCGCCTCCACCGCCTGGTGCAGGCCATCGCTCCAGCGGCGGCCGGCCATCAGGCGGCCGGTGAACTCGTCGACGATGACGATCTCGCCGTTTTGGTTCACGTAGTGCTGGTCGCGGTGGAACAGGTGGTGCGCCTTGAGCGAGGTCACCAGGTGGTGCAGCAGCGCGATGTTCGAGGGGTCGTACAGCGAGGCGCCTTCGGGCAGCAGGCCGGCCTTGGACAGCAGGGCCTCGGCGTTCTCGTGACCCTGTTCGGTGAGGTGCACCGAGCGCGCCTTCTCGTCGAGCGTGAAGTCGCCCGGCTTGATCACGCCCTCGCCGGTGCGCGGATCGGCCTCGCCTTCCTGGCGGCTGAGGTGCGGCACCAGGCGGTTGATGGCCACATAGACGGCCGTCTGGTCCTCGGCCTGGCCGCTGATGATCAGCGGCGTGCGGGCCTCGTCGATCAGGATGGAGTCCACCTCGTCGACGATCGCGTAGTGCAAGGGGCGCTGCACGCGGTCCGCGGCCTCATAGACCATGTTGTCGCGCAGGTAGTCGAAGCCGTACTCGTTGTTGGTGCCGTAGGTGATGTCGGCGCGGTAGGCGGCCTGCTTCTCCTCGCGCTGCATCTGCGGCAGGTTCACGCCCACCGTCAGGCCGAGGAAGTTGTAGAGCTTGCCCATCCACTGGGCGTCGCGGTTGGCCAGGTAGTCATTGACCGTCACCACGTGCACGCCCTGGCCAGCCAGCGCGTTCAGGTAGACCGGCAACGTGGCCGTGAGCGTCTTGCCCTCGCCGGTGCGCATCTCGGCGATCTTGCCGCTGTGCAGGGCGATGCCACCCATGAGCTGCACGTCGAAGTGGCGCATCTTCATGACGCGCTTGCTGGCCTCGCGCACGACCGCGAAGGCCTCGGGCAGGAGGGCATCCAGCGTCTCGCCCTGCGCCAGGCGTTGGCGGAAGACCTCGGTCTTGGCCTTGAGTTCGTCGTCGCCGAGCTTCTCGAACTGCGGCTCCAGGGCATTGATGCGCTCGACCGTTTTGCGGAACTGCTTGAGCAGGCGGTCGTTACGGCTTCCGAAGAGCTTGGTGAGGAAATTGGTGGCCATATGAGGGCGTCCGGGAGGCCAGGCTGCGAGGCCCTGGCGTGGACAGCAAGGATCGATCGGAAGGACGCTTGCGCGCCCACGGCCTGCGACAACGGGGCACAAGGCCTCTACATGCCGGCGAACACGCGGCTTTCAAGCGCGAAACCGGCATTTTAGCGGCCGGCCCCGGTGCGCTTCAGCGCGTGCGTGGGGCGTTCGGCCCGGGCGGCGAGCGGGCCAGGGTTTCGCCGGCCTGCAGGAATTTCTGCGGGTTCTGCGGCACGCCCGCCACCCACACCTCGAAGTGCAGGTGCGGGCCGGTGGAGCGCCCGGTCGAGCCGACCTCGGCGATCTTCTGGCCGCGTTTGACGATGTCGCCCTTCTTCACGAAGACCTTGGAGGTGTGGGCGTAGCGCGTCACCAGGTCGTTGCCGTGGTCGATCTCCACCAGGTTGCCATAGGCGGCGTGGTACTCCTGCGCGATGACCACGCCACCGGCGGCGGCCACGATGGGCGTGCCCGTCTCCGCGGGAAAGTCCAGGCCCGTGTGCAGGGCCGACTGGCCGTTGATCGGGTCGATGCGGAAGCCGAAGCCCGAGCCCACCCGCCCGTCCGCCACAGGCTTTTCCGTCGGTATCAGGGTGCTCTGGATCTTCTGGTCGAAGAGGCGCGACTCGATCGCGGTGAGCCAGTCCACGCGGGCGCCGCTGCCGGCGTCCGCCGCCTCCATCTCGCGCGCGAGCTCCTCCAGCGTGAGCGAGCGGTTGGAGACCAGCACACCGCCCGAACCGGGCAGGGGCGGCCGCGCCTGCGCGGGCTCCAGGCCGGCCAGGCCGGCGACGCGCTCACCGAGCGAGTCGATCTGCATCATGCGCGCTTGCATCTCGCCGAGCTTGCGCGCCATCGCGTCGAGGTTGGCGCGCAGGTAGGCGTCGCGTTGGCCGGGATCGTCGCGGTGCACCAGGCGCGCCACCGAAGCGAAGCCGGGCCAGCCCTGGCGAATGCCCTCCAGGAACACCCAGTGGTAGGTGGCCACCGCGCCGAACATGAGGCCCAGCACGGCCAGCACGGCCACGGCGATCAGCTTCCAGCCGTTCAGGTGCAGGGCCTGGCGGCGGGCGAGCCAAGCGTCGGTGATGATGATGTGCACGGCTCTGTTCCTTTGCTGAGCGACCCGCTCGACGCGGCACGACCGACTCGGTCAGAATGACCGCATGCCGACCCGACAATCCCCCTCCGTCTTCAGCCTGCAGGAGGCCGTTGGCGCCGCGCCTGGCCTGGCCGAACTGCAGGCCAGGATCCGCCAGTCGCAGCGCTGTCTCGATCTTGTTCGGGAGCGCATTCCCCATGCCCTGCGCACCCAGGTCACCGCCGGGCCCCTGCAGGACGCCGAGTGGTGCCTGCTGGTTCGCAGCAGCGCGGCGGCGGCCAAATTGCGGCAGCTGCTGCCCGCGCTGCGTGACGCATTGCACGAAAGCGGGGCGCAGGTTAGCGCAATCCGCATCAAAGTCCAAACGCCAGGCCGATGAGCGCGCCCGCCGGGAGACCGGGTGGTGCCGCTTGTCCGACTCGAACGGACGACCTATCGCTTACAAGGCGATTGCTCTACCAACTGAGCTAAAGCGGCCGGGGCAGCGATTCTAGGTTCACTTCACTCGCTTGAGCTGCGGCCGGCCACCCGGACGGCCAGGGCCATCACCGCCCGGCTCGGGCGGGGTCGGGTCGTCGGGCGTGACAGCCCGCAGCGAGGACGGCGGGGCAGGTTCCGCAGCCGCCGGCGGCTGCGAGGGCGCCGGCGCGGGAAAGGCCATGCCCTGCCCGTTCTCGCGCGCGTAGATCGCGATGACGTGGGTGATCGGCACCACGATCTCCCGCGACACGCCGCCGAAACGCGCCTTGAAGGTGATGTACTCGTTGTCCAGGCGCAGGTCCTTGGTGGCCTCCATGCTCACGTTGAGCACGATCTCGCCGTTGCGCACGAACTCCATCGGCACCTGCACCGAGGCATCCACGTGCACGGCGATGTAAGGCGAGTACCCGTTGTCGCTGCACCATTCGTACAGCGCCCGGATGAGGTAGGGGCGGGTCGACGGGACCGGTGGCTCTGCCTGGGTCATGGCGCTGCGGCGGAACGGGCGCGCCTTACTTGCGCATGACCTTCTCGGACGGCGTCAGCGCCTCGATGTAGGCCGGGCGCGAGAAGATGCGCTCCGCGTACTTCAGCAGCGGCGCGGCGTTCTTGCTGAGCTCGATGCCGTAGAAGTCCAGGCGCCACAGCAGCGGCGCAATCGCCACATCGAGCATGGAGAAGTTGTCGCCCAGCATGAACTTGTTCTTCATGAACACGGGCGCGAGCTGCGTGAGGCGGTCGCGGATGTGCGAGCGGGCCTTTTCCAGCGCCTTGTCGTTGCCCTTGCTGGTACGCGATTCGAGCACCGACACGTGCGTGAACAGTTCCTTCTCGAAGTTGAGCAGGAACAGGCGCACGCGTGCGCGGTCCACCGGGTCGCCCGGCATGAGCTGCGGGTGCGGGAAGCGCTCGTCGATGTACTCGTTGATGATGTTCGACTCGTACAGGATCAGGTCGCGCTCGACCAGGATCGGCACCTGGCCGTACGGGTTCATCACGGCGATGTCTTCGGGCTTGTTGTACAAGTCGACGTCGCGGATCTCGAAGTCCATGCCCTTTTCGAACAGCACGAAGCGGCAGCGGTGCGAATAGGGGCAGGTGGTGCCCGAGTACAAAACCATCATGGTTGGCGTCTCCTGAAACAGAAAACAGTGGCTTGCGATTGTGCCGCTTGGGCACCGCAAGCCACTGTGGGCGACAAGGGGTGGGTTGCACCCCGAGACGAAGGCTTACTTGACGTCTTTCCAGTACGCGGCGTTGAGGCGCCAGGCGACAACGGTGAAGAAGCCGAGGAAGATCAGCACCCACACGCCGATCCGCACGCGGTTCTTCGCGGCGGGCTCGGCCATCCACTGGAGGTAGGCCACCAGGTCGCCGACGTTCTGGTCGTACTGGGCCTGGGTCATGGTGCCCGGCTTGACCTGTTCCCAGCCGCGCAGCACCTCGACTTCGTGGCCGTGGCTCTCCACCTTGTCGTAGACGGGCTTGCGCTCGCCCTGCAGCTCCCACAGGGGGTGCGGCATGCCGATGTTGGGGAAGGCTTTGTTGTTCCAGCCGGTGGGCTTGGTGTCGTCGCGGTAGTAGGTGCGCAGCAGGGTGTAGAGGTAGTCAGGGCCGCTGCCGGCCGAGCTGGCGCGCGAACGGGCCACCAGGGTCAGGTCGGGCGGCACCTTGCCGAACCAGTCTTTGGCCATCTTGGGGTCGATGGCCGCCTTCATGGTGTCGCCGATCTTGTCGGTGGCGAAGGTGAGGTTTTCGGCGATCTGCTTGTCGTTCAGGCCGATGTCGCGCAGGCGGTTGTAGCGCATGAAGGCCGCCGAGTGGCAGTTCAGGCAGTAGTTGACGAACAGCTTGGCGCCGTTCTGCAGCGCGGCCATGTCGTTGGTGCGTTGCGGGGCGCGGTCCAGCGGGATGCCGGCGCCGGCGGCCAGGGCGGCGCCGCTCAGGCCCAGGGACAACGCGATGCCCAGAAGAATCTTTTTCATAACGTTCGCTCTCCGGATGTCGTCGCGTTGGCTCAGTGCGGCTGGAAGGTCACCCGGTCGGGGACCGGCTTGAACTCGCCCAGGCGGCTCCACCACGGCATCAGCAGGAAGAAGCCGAAGTAGAACAGGGTGCCCACCTGCGACACGCGCTCGCCGATCGGCGAGGGCGCCTGGATGCCCAGGTAGCCCAGCACGAAGAAGTTGATGACGAACACGGTGTAGAGCCACTTGTTCCAGCTCGGGCGGTAGCGGATCGACTTGACCGGGCTGTTGTCGAGCCAGGGCAGGAAGAACAGGATGATCACGGCGGCGCCCATGACGATCACGCCCCAGAACTTGGCGTCGTAGGTCAGCATGGCGGCCGACACCAGCAGGGCGGCGACCACGATCACGCCCTTGAGCGCCGCGTTGACGCGGGCCTTGATCAGGCCGAACACGGCGGCCAGCACCACGCAGGCGACCAGCACGTACATGAACTCGGCGGTGATGGCGCGCAGCATCGAATAGAACGGCGTGAAGTACCAGACCGGCGCGATGTGCAGCGGCGTGGTCAGCGGGTCGGCCGGGATGAAGTTGTTGAACTCCAGGAAGTAGCCGCCGAACTCGGGCGCGAAGAACACCACGGCCGAGAACACCATCAGGAAGACCGCCACGCCCAGAATGTCGTGCACGGTGTAGTAGGGGTGGAAGGGGATGCCGTCGACCGGCTTGCCCGAAGCGTCCTTGTTGGCCTTGATCTCCACGCCGTCGGGGTTGTTGGAACCCACTTCGTGCAGGGCGATGAGGTGCGCCACCACCAGGCCCAGCAGCACCAGCGGCACCGCGATGACGTGGAAGCTGAAGAAGCGGTTCAGCGTGGCGTCGCCCACCACGTAGTCGCCGCGGATCAGCAGGGCCAGGTCAGGGCCGATGTAGGGAATGGCGGAGAACAGGTTCACGATCACCTGGGCGCCCCAGTAGGACATCTGGCCCCAGGGCAGCAGGTAGCCCATGAAGGCCTCGGCCATCAGGCACAGGAAAATCGCGCAGCCGAACACCCAGACCAGCTCGCGCGGCTTGCGGTAGCTGCCGTACAGCAGGCCGCGGAACATGTGCAGGTAGACCACCACGAAGAACGCCGAGGCGCCGGTGGAGTGCATGTAGCGGATCAGCCAGCCCCAGGGCACGTCGCGCATGATGTACTCGACCGAGGCGAAGGCCACGTTCGCGTCGGGCTTGTAGTGCATCACCAGAAAGATGCCGGTGACGATCTGGATGACCAGCACCAGCAGCGCCAGCGAACCGAAGAAGTACCAGAAGTTGAAGTTCTTCGGCGCGTAGTACTCGGCGAGGTGCTCGTTGTAGAGCTTGGAGAGCGGGAACCGGTTGTCGACCCAGTTCAGCGCTTTCTGGCTCAGCGGTGCGTCGGGGGAGATTTCTTTGAATTCGGCCATGGCTTGCGTGCCTCGATGTTCCGTGGGTGTTCAGGCTCGATGGCGCGGCCTCAGGCCGGCTTTTCCTCGCCGATCAGCAGCATGTTGTCGGAGACGTAGTAATGCGGCGGGATCTCGAGGTTGTCGGGCGCGGGCTTGTTCTGGAACACGCGGCCGGCCAGGTCGAAGGTCGAGCCGTGGCAGGCGCAGAGGAAGCCACCCAGCCAGTTGTCCGGCAGCGAGGGCTGCGGGCCGGGCGTGAACTTGTCGCCAGGCGAGCAGCCCAGGTGGGTGCAGATGCCGATGGCCACGAGGATTTCGGGCTTGATCGAGCGGGTGCGGTTCTTCGCGTACTCGGGCGTGGGGAACGCGGTGCGCTCGGACTTCGGGTCGGCCAGCTGGGCCTCGTCCTTCTCCAGCGTCGCCAGCTGCTCGGGCGTGCGGCGCATCACCCACACCGGCTTGCCGCGCCATTCCACGATGCGCTTCTCGCCCGGGGCGATGGTGGAGACGTCCACCTGAACCGCCGCGCCTGCAGCCTTGGCGCGCTCGGACGGCTGGAAGGAACTCACGAAGGGCACGGCGACAGCCGCGGCACCCACGCCACCCATGGCGCAGGAGGTGATCAGCCAGGTCCGGCGACTGTTGTCCACAGCGGCCTTGCCTTGGTTGGCGGGAGCTTCACTCATGGGGGACTTTCTCGTCTTGCGGGAGGGGAATCAGGGACAACCCGGCATTGTACTGGACCATGTCAAGGGTCCAGCCGGGTTTTGCCCGGGGCCCGCGACCGGGGCGCGCCGGAATTCGCGTGTGACAATGCGCGCCCGACCACTACCCCCCGGAGAAGGCACATGGGCATGATGCAGGAGTTCAAGGAATTCGCCGTCAAGGGCAATGTCATCGATCTGGCCGTGGGCGTGATCATCGGCGGCGCCTTCGGCAAGATCGTCGGCTCGCTGGTGGACGACGTGATCATGCCGGTGGTGGGCCTGGTGTTCGGCAAGCTTGACTTCAGCAACCTGTTCCTGGTGCTGGGCACGGCACCGGAGGGCACGGCCCGCACCCTGGCGGCCATGAAACAGGCCGGCGTGCCGGTGCTGGCCTATGGCAGCTTCATCACCGTGGCCATCAACTTCTTCATCCTGGCGTTCATCATTTTCCTGATGATCAAGCAGGTCAACCGCCTCAAGCGCGAGACCCCGCCGGCCCCCCCGGCACCGCCCGCCGCGCCGCCCGAGGACATCGTCCTGCTGCGCGAGATCCGCGACAGCCTCAAGAAGTAAGGCCGGCACCCTCCGGGGCCGCGGCCATCGCGGCGTCGATGGCCGCCAGCAGGCTGTCCGCGCTGGCGCGCCCGCTGCCGGCGATGTCGAACGCCGTGCCATGGTCCGGGCTGGTGCGCACGAACGGCAGGCCCAGGGTGGTGTTCACGCCGTGCTCCAGGCCCAGCAGCTTCACGGGAATGAGCCCCTGGTCGTGGTACATCGCCACGACCACGTCGAAGGCGCCCTGGCGCGCCCGCATGAACACGGTGTCCGGCGCGTGCGGCCCGCTGGCCGCGATGCCCTGGTCGCGCGCCGCCCGCACAGCGGGTTCGATCGCTTCGATCTCCTCGCGCCCGAACAGCCCGCCCTCTCCCGCGTGCGGGTTCAGCCCAGCCACCGCAATGCGGGGCTGCGCCAGGCCGGCGCGGCGGAAATGGGCGTCGGTGATGCGGATGGTCTCCAGCACACCCTCTGTCGTCACCGCGGCCAGGGCATCGCGCAGCGAGACGTGGATGCTCACCAGCACCGTGGCCAGGCCAGGCGCGCTGAGCATCATGCGCACCGGCAATGCCGCCACGGGCACGCCCTGGTGCCGCGCCGCGAGGGCCTGCAGCAACTCGGTGTGGCCGGGGTAGGGTTCGCCGGCCGCCGCCAGCGCCTCCTTGTGGATCGGTGCCGTGACCAGGGCGCGCGCCCGGCCGTCCAGCGCCGCCTGGGCCCCCTGGCGAATGGCCGCCGCCGCCGCCCGGCCCGCCGCCGCGCTCACCTGGCCCCAGGCGGGTGGCGCCAGGGCGTCGCCCGCCTGCCACACGCCCACGGCGCCGGGCGGCAGCCCGGCCCATTGGGCGGGTTCTTCCAGCTCGGCCAGCACCAGGCCGCCCTCGGCCGAGTCGGGCACCACGCCCAGCCACGCCGCGCGCCGCAGACAGGCCATGTCGCCCACCACCACCACCTCGCGCCGCAGCGCGGGCCGCTCGCGCAAGGCGCGCCACACGATCTCGGGGCCGATGCCCGCGGGATCGCCCATGCTGATCAGGACCGGGCGCTTCGCCATCACGCGGGGTTGGGAATGTCGATGAAGCGGTGCTCGAGACCCAGCGCCGAGGCCACGTGGGCGGCGACGGCGGGGGCGCCGTAGCGCTCGCTGGCGTGGTGCCCGCAGGCCAGGTAGGCCACGCCGCATTCGCGGGCGTAGTGGGCCTGGGGCTCGGAGATCTCGCCGGTGATGAAGGCGTCGGCGCCGGCCGCGATGGCGGCCTCGAAATAGCCCTGGGCCCCGCCCGTGCACAGCCCGATGCGGCGCACCGTGTGGCCCGGCGGCGCCACCAGCGTCACCGGCCGGCCCAGGGCCTGTTCCACATGGGCCGCCAGCGCCTCGGCCGGCGCCGCGGGGCGCTGCCCCATGAAGCCCAGCGATTGGTCGCCGAAGCGCACACCGTCCTCCAGCGCGATGTCCAGCACCCGGGCGAGTTGCGCGTTGTTGCCCAGCGTGGGGTGGGCGTCCAGCGGCAGGTGGTAGGCGATCAGGTTGATGTCGTGCGCCAGCAGGCGCGACAGGCGCTGCTTCATCCAGCCGGTGACCCGCCCGTCCTGGCCGCGCCAGAACAGCCCGTGGTGCACGAAGATGGCGTCGGCTTGCATCTCGATCGCGGCCTCGATCAGCGCCAGGCTGGCGGTGACGCCGCTGATCAGCCGGCGAACCTGCGCCCGCCCCTCCACCTGCAGGCCATTGGGCCCGTAGTCCTTGAACGGCGCGGGCTGCAGCAAGGCGTCGAAGGCGTGGACCAGGGTGTCTCGGTTGGTGCTCATGGGGAAAGCCTGCGCGCGGCGGCTTGAAATGCGGCATTCTGACAGCCACATATCCCTCAGCCGAATGCGGGACAATTCCGCCCTTTCCTCCGCCGACTTTTCCATGAAACGACTCTGGCTCGTGTTTGCCCAAACCGTTACCGTGCTGGTGGCGGTGTTCTTCGTGGTGGCCACGCTGCAGCCGCAGTGGTTGGGCCGGCGCTCGCTGCCCTCGGTGGTGCCGGTGTTCGAGGCGCCGTCCAGCGCGCCCGCCGCGGCCGACCCGGGCACCGTGAGCCTGCGCGCCGCCGCCAAGACCGCCTCGCCGCCGG
Source organism: Hydrogenophaga sp. PML113 (assembly GCF_001777155.1). Taxonomy (NCBI): domain Bacteria; kingdom Pseudomonadati; phylum Pseudomonadota; class Betaproteobacteria; order Burkholderiales; family Comamonadaceae; genus Hydrogenophaga; species Hydrogenophaga sp. PML113. The sequence continues at coordinate 455,627 of NZ_MIYM01000004.1, forward strand.
TGGTGAGCATCAACACCAGCAAGGCGCCCGCCAACAACCCGCACAGCGTCGACCCCTGGTTCCGCTTCTTCTTCGGCGACCAGGCCAACAGCCAACCGCAGACCGGCCTGGGCTCGGGCGTGATCGTCAGCCCCGCCGGCTACGTGCTCACCAACAACCACGTGGTCGAAGAAGCCGACGAGATTCAGGTGAGCCTGAACGACGGCCGTCAGGCCGCCGCCAAGGTGATCGGCACCGACCCCGAGACCGATCTCGCGGTGCTCAAGATCGAGCTGACCGACCTCCCGGTCATCACCCTGGGCAATTCCGACGCCCTGCAGGTCGGCGACCCGGTGCTGGCGATCGGCAACCCCTTCGGCGTGGGCCAGACCGTCACCAGCGGCATCGTCAGCGCCCTGGGCCGCACCCAGCTCGGCATCAACACCTTCGAGAACTTCATCCAGACCGACGCGGCCATCAACCCGGGCAACTCGGGCGGCGCCCTGGTCGACGTGCAAGGGCACCTGATGGGCATCAACACCGCCATCTACTCGCGCTCGGGCGGCTCCATGGGCATCGGCTTCGCCATCCCCACGTCCACCGCGCGCAGCGTGATGGAAGCCATCGTCAAAGAGGGCAAGGTCACGCGGGGCTGGATCGGCGTGGAGCCGCAGGACCTCACGCCCGAACTCGCCGAGAGCTTCGGCGTGGGCCGGCGCAGCGGCGTCATCATCACCGGTGTGCTGCAGAACGGCCCGGCGGCCCAGGCCGGCATTCGCCCGGGCGACGTGATCACGGCCGTGAAGGGCCAGGAAGTGAAGAACGTGCCGCAGCTGCTGGCCGCCGTGGCGGCGCTGCCGCCGGGCGAGAAGGCCCGCCTCGACGTGCTGCGCCGCGACGCCTCGATGCAGATCGAGGTGACACCAGGCCGGCGCAACATCGCGCAGCAGACCATCAACCGCCGCTGAGGCCCGTGGCCTGCGCCGCGTCCGCCGTCAGGAGGCGGTCTTCTCGTCGCTGGCTTCTTCGCCCTCGGCCTGTGTGCGCTTGACGAACACCTGCGCGCCCCAAATGCCGGCTTCATAGAGCACGATCATGGGCACCGCCAGCGCCAGTTGCGAGATCACGTCGGGCGGCGTGACGATCGCGGCGACGATGAAGGCGATGACGATGAAGTAGCCGCGGAAGTCCCGCAGCTTCTGCACCGACACCATGCCCATCTTCACCAGCAGCATCACCACGATGGGCACCTGGAACGCCAGGCCGAAAGCCAGGTACAGGCCCAGGATCGCCTCCACGTAGGACGCGATGTCGGGCGTAGCAGCCACACTGGCGGGCGTGAACTTCTGGATGAAGCCGAACATCTTGTCGAGCACGAAGAACTGCACGAACGCGATGCCCGCGTAGGCCAGCAGGCTGCCCAGGATGATCAGCGGCACGGCGAACCGCTTCTCGTGGCTGTACAGGCCCGGCGCGATGAAGGACCAGAGCTGGTACATCCACCAGGGCAGCGACAGCAGCACCGCCGCCATGGCCAGCACCTTCAACGGCACGAAGAAGGGCGAGAACACGCCCACGGCGATCAGTCGCGCTTCGGGCGGCATGTGGGCGCGGATGGGAATGGCGATCAGGTCGATGAGACCGCTGGGGCCGGGCCACAGGGCCAGTGCGGCCATGCACACGGCCAGGCCGATGATGCTGTAGATCAGGCGGTCGCGCAGCTCCATCAGGTGCTGCACGAAAGGCTGTTCGGTACCGGCCAGCTCGTCGTCGGAATCGGGCTTGTTGGACATCAGGGCTTGCTGGACGGGCGGGGCCGGAAACGCGCCACGCGCGCGGCGCCCGACTGGGTGCGGGTGCGCACGCCCGTGCGCGCCTTGAACCACTGCGGCACGGCCTTCTGCTTCAGGCGGAAGTTCTTCTTCGGGTGCCGGTAGACCGGGTACACCCCTTGCCCGATGGCGTTCATGGCGTCCGCCTCGGTGGGCTCGCGCAGGGGTTCGTTGTCGAGGCCGGCGGTGGCGTCCGACCAGGATTTCTCGAAATCACTGGCGCCAGACTCCACGGAGGACTGCACGTCGCGCGCCGCGGTCTCCACCGAGTCCTTCATCTTCTTGAGCTCTTCGAGCTCCATGGACCGGTTGACCTCGGCCTTGACGTCGGCCACGTAGCGCTGGGCCTTGCCCAGCAGGGCGCCCACGGTGCGCGCCACGCGCGGCAGCTTCTCGGGGCCGATGACGACGAGCGCCACCGCGCCGATGAGCGCGAGCTTGGATATGCCGAGGTCGATCATGGATCAGCCGCTGCGCCAGCGGCCCCGCCCGGAACGCCCGCGGGGATCACGGGCCAGGAAGGGGCGCGGGCGAGACGCCTCAGCTCTTTTGCTTGGCTTCGACGTCGATGGTGCCCTTGTCCGCAGAGCTGTTCTGCGTGACCTGGGCCGTGGGCGCGGCGGTGGTGTCGGCGGCGTTCTGGCCACCTTCCTTCATGCCGTCCTTGAAGCCCTTGACGGCGCCACCGAGGTCGGAGCCGATGTTCTTGAGTTTCTTGGTCCCGAACACCATGACCACGATGAGCAGCACGATGAGCCAGTGCCAGATGGAAAACGTACCCATGTCAATCTCCAGAGAGGTGGGGTGAGCGCGCGCGCAATCCTGGGATTCTAAGCCGCCACCCGGGGTTCAACCGGCCGTCCCGGCATGACACAGCGGGCCGCAGGGATCAGCCCCGGGCCCAGGGGCGGGGACCGCCGATCACGTGCAGGTGCAGGTGGTGGACTTCCTGGCCACCCTCCTGGCCCGTGTTGCACACGATGCGGAATCCGCCTTCGGGATAGGGGTTGCAGCCCTGCTCCATCGCCAGCCTGGGGGCCAGGGTGAGCAAGCGGCCCATCAGGCGCTCGTGCTCGGGCCCGACCTGGGCCATGGACGGGATGTGCGCCTTGGGCACCATGAGAAAGTGCACCGGCGCCCAGGGATTGATGTCGTGGAAGGCGAACACCTCCTCGTCCTCGTAGACCTTGCGGGACGGGATCTGGCCGGCGACGATCTTGCAGAAGATGCAGTTCGGGTCGTGTGCGCTCATGTGTCGGTGGCCTTATTGCGGCATGGGGCGGTTGGCGTTCATGTTCACCATGCCCTTGACGATGCGGTAGAGGAACCAGATCGAGATCAGGCACCAGGCGATCCAGCCGGGCACGAAGAGCAGCAGCCAGAGCGGGATCGTCACCACGTACAGGATGGCCGCCCAGATGACCGAGCGGATGCGCCAGGAGAAGTGGCTGGCCTGCCAGGTGCCGGCGGCCTCGCCCTGCTTCACCAGGTCGATGATCAGCGCCACGATGAGCAGCGCGATGCCCGGCTGCGCCGAGGGCAACACCGCGCCCACCGCCACGATGAGGTGCAGGATGTAGCTGAGCCAGCCCACGCTCTTGAGCGACTGGGCTTTCTCGCTGTCGGTGGTTTCCACGTCGATCACGTCGCTCACGGCATCACTCCTTCGCTTCGCGTTCGCGCACCTTGCGCAGGGCTTTCTCTTCCAGGCCGCTCAGGCCTTCGCGGCGCACCAGCTCGGCCACCACGTCGGACGGCCCGAGCCCGAAATGGGCCAGGGCGATCATGCTGTGGAACCAGAGGTCGGCGGTTTCGTTCACCAGCTTCTGGCGGTCGCCGCCGCCGTGCTCCAGGTCCTTGGCGGCCATCACGGCCTCGGTCGCTTCCTCGCCGATTTTCTTGAGGAAGGCCTCGGGGCCCTTGTGCAGCAGGCGCGCGACGTAGCTTTTCTCGGGATCGCCACCGTTCGCGGGCTTGCGGCTCTCGATCACGGCGGCCAGACGGGCCAGGTCGTCGGTGCTGGTCAATTGGATACCTCCGCGCAGCGCGCTGCGGTGCGAGCGACTTCGGGCGGCCGTGCGTCGCTCATGGCCTATTTGTAGATGGATTCCGGGTCTTTCAAGACCGGTTCCACGGTGACCCATTGGCCGTTCTCGTGGCGCTGGAAGAAACAGCTGTGCCGGCCGGTGTGGCAGGCGATGCCCGGCTCGTGCCCGAGCTGCGTGACCTTGAGCAACACCACGTCGTTGTCGCAGTCCAGGCGGATGTCGTGCACGGTCTGCACGTGACCGGACTCCTCGCCCTTGAACCAGAGCTTGCGGCGCGAGCGGCTGTAGTACACCGCCCGGCCCAGTTCGGCGGTCTTCTGCAGCGCCTCGCGGTTCATCCAGGCGAACATCAGCACATCGCCGGTGGCGGCTTCCTGCGCGATCACGGGCACCAGGCCCTGCTCGTCCCATTTCACGGCGTCGAGCCAGTCCATCACAACCTCACCGGAATGCCGCGCTCGGCCATGCGGGCCTTGGCCTGCGCGACCGTGTATTCACCGTAGTGGAAGATGCTGGCGGCCAGCACCGCGTCGGCGCCGCCTTGCTGCACGCCGTCGGCCAGATGGTCCAGGTTGCCCACGCCGCCGGAGGCGATGACGGGCACGCTCACCGCGTCGGCCACGGCGCGCGTGAGCGCCAGATCGAAACCCGACTTGGTGCCGTCGCGGTCCATGCTGGTGAGCAGGATCTCGCCGGCGCCGAAATCGGCCATCTGCCTGGCCCAGGCCACGGCGTCGAGGCCGGTGTTCTTGCGCCCGCCGTGGCTGTAGACGTCCCAGCCCTGGCCGTCGGCGCGGCGCTTGGCGTCGATGGCGACCACGATGCACTGCGCGCCGTACTTGTCGGAGGCGTCGCGGATGACCTGCGGGTTGGCGATGGCCGCCGAATTGAAGCTGGTCTTGTCGGCGCCCGCGTTGAGCAAGCGGCGCACGTCTTCCACGGTGCGCACACCGCCGCCCACGGTGAGCGGGATGAAGACCTGCGAGGCCACGGCCTCGATGATGGGCAGGATCAGGTCGCGGCCGTCGCTGGTGGCGGTGATGTCGAGGAAGGTGAGCTCGTCGGCGCCCTGCTCGTTGTAGCGCGCCGCGATTTCCACCGGGTCGCCCGCGTCGCGCAGTTCGACGAAGTTCACGCCCTTGACGACGCGGCCACCGGTGACGTCCAGGCAGGGGATGATGCGTTTGGCGAGCATCAGGTCTCAGCCATTCAATTCGTCCGCGAGCTTCTGCGCGGCCTCGAAATCGAGGTCCCCGCTGTAGATGGAGCGGCCGCAGATCACGCCCTCCACGCCCTCGTCTTCCACCGCGCAGAGCTGGCGGATGTCGTCGAGCTTGGACAGGCCACCCGAGGCGATAACCGGGATGGACAGGGACTGCGCCAGCTTGACCGTGGCCTCGATGTTGATGCCGCTGAGCATGCCATCGCGCCCGATGTCGGTGTAGATGACGGATTCGACGCCGTAGTCTTCGAACTTCTTCGCCAGGTCGACCACCTCGTGGCCGGTGAGCTTGCTCCAGCCGTCGGTAGCGACCTTGCCATCCTTGGCGTCCAGGCCCACGATGATGTGGCCGCCGAAGGCCGTGCAGGCGTCCTGCAGGAAGCCGGGGTTCTTCACCGCCGCGGTGCCGATGATCACGTAGCGCAGGCCGGCGTCGAGGTAGCGCTCGATGGTGTCGAGGTCGCGGATGCCGCCGCCGAGCTGCACATCCACCTCGCTGCCGATCTCTTTGAGGATGGCACGGATGGCCTGCTCGTTCTTCGGCTTGCCCGCGAAGGCGCCGTTCAGGTCGACCAGGTGCACGCGGCGCGCGCCCTTGTCGACCCAGTTGCGCGCCATGGCGGCCGGGTCGTCACTGAACACCGTGGATTGGTCCATGTCGCCCTGTTTGAGGCGAACGCAGTGGCCGTCCTTGAGGTCGATGGCGGGAATCAGCAGCATGGTCTTGGGCAGGCGCGGGTGCGCGGCTCAGGGGTTCCAGTGGAGGAAGTTGCGGTAGAGCGCGAGGCCTTGGTCCGCGCTCTTTTCGGGGTGGAACTGGGTCGCAAAAATGTTAGCGCGCGACACCGCGGCTGCAAAGCGGCCGCCGTAGTCCGCTTCGCCGACCACGTGCTCGGGCCGCTCGGGCCGCGCATAGTAGCTGTGCACGAAATAGAAGTAGGCCCCGTCGGCGATGCCCGCCCACAAGGGGTGCACGCCGCGTCCCAGGTCGTGGAAGACCTGGTTCCAGCCCATCTGCGGCACCTTGTAGCGGCTGCCGTCGGGCTGGCGCTGGCCTTCCAGCTCGAAGCGCACCACCCGGCCGGGAATCAGGCCCAGGCCTTCGGTGGGCCCTTCGTCGCTGCGGTCCAGCAGCATCTGCATGCCCACGCAGACGCCGAACAGGGGTTTGTGCGCGCAGGCGTGCAGCACCGCGTCCTTCAGGCCCGAGGCCGCGAGCGCGCGCATGCAGTCGCCCATGTGGCCCTGGCCAGGCAGCACCACGCGCTCGGCGGCCATCACGTCTTCGGGGCGCTGGGTCACGACCACTTCCACGCCGCTGCCGCGCGCGGCATGCAGCACGGCCTGCGAGACCGAACGCAGATTGCCGCTCTCGTAGTCGACGACGGCGACCGTCCTGGCTTTCATCACGGGGAAAGGAACGGGTTCAGAGCGAACCTTTGGTGGAGGGGATCACGTCGCCCAGGCGGGGATCGCGCTCGAGGGCGAAACGCACGGCGCGCGCGAAGGCCTTGAACACCGTCTCGGCCTGGTGGTGCGCGTTCTCGCCGTGCAGGTTGTCCACGTGCAGCGTGACACCGGCGTGGTTGACGAAGCCCTGGAAGAACTCGTAGGTGAGCTGGGTGTCGAAGGCGCCGATCATGCCGGCCTTGAAGGGCACGCGCATGTGCAGGCCGGGGCGGCCGGAGAAGTCGATCACCACGCGCGAGAGCGCCTCGTCGAGCGGCACGTAGGCGTGGCCGTAGCGGCGAATGCCCTTCTTGTCGCCCACGGCCTTGGCGAAGGCCTGGCCCAGGCTGATGCCCACGTCCTCCACGGTGTGGTGGCCATCGATGTGCAGGTCGCCCTTGGCGATGATCTCCAGATCGATCAGGCCGTGGCGCGCGATCTGGTCGAGCATGTGGTCGAAGAAACCAATGCCGGTGGACAGCACGGCGACGCCGCTGCCGTCCAGGTTGATGCGCACGCCGATCTGCGTTTCGTTGGTGTTGCGCTGCACCTGGGCGGCGCGGTCATTCGGACCCGGCGGGGGAAAAGTGGGCGTGGTGGAGGTCATATGGCGGTCTGCAGGGCCTGGATGAGCCGGGCATTCTCGTCGGGGGTACCCACGGTGAGCCGCAGGCACTGGGCCAGCAGCGGGTGCATTTTAGAAACATTCTTCACGAGCAAACCGCGTGCCTTGAGGCCGTCGAAGGCGCGCTGCGCGTCGGGCACGCGCACCAGCACCATGTTGGCCTCGCTGGCGAAGGCCTGGACGCCGGGCAGGCGGGCCAGCGCGGCCATCAGCGCCTCGCGCTGCTCGCGGATCACGCCCGCCTGCTGGGCGAACACCTCGGCGTGCTCCAGCGCGAACAGCGCGCACTCCGCGTTGAGCACGCTCACGTTGTAAGGCGGGCGCAGCTTGTCGAACTCGTGCACCAGGGCCGCCGGGCCCAGCAGGTAGCCGATGCGCACGCCGGCCAGACCGAACTTGGAGAGCGTGCGCATGAGCAGCACGTGCGCGTTGGCCTCGGGCTGGACGCGCATCTCGTCCAACCAGGTGTGGCTGGAGAAGGGCTGGTAGGCCTCGTCCACCACCACCAGCCCGCCGAAGCGGGCGGCCTCGGCGATGAGGCGGCGCATGACGTCCGGGTCGAAGCGGTTGGCCGTGGGATTGTTCGGGTAGGCCAGGTAGGTGATGGCGGGCTGGTGCGCGCGCATCGCGGCCCGCATGGCGGCCTCGTCGAGTGCGAAGTCGGCGGTGAGCGGCACGCCGTGGAAGGCCAGGCCCTGCAATTGCGCGCTCATGGCGTACATCACGAAGCCGGGCAGCGGGGCCAGCAGGCTGGCGCCGGGCAGGTCGCAGCCCATGGCCAGCAGGGAGATCAGTTCGTCGGAGCCGTTGCCCAGCATCAGCGCGTGGCCGGCGGGCAGGTCAACGTAGCGCTCCAGCGCGCGCTTGAGTTCGTCGATGCGCGCGCCAGGGTAGCGGTTGATGGCCACGGCGCCCAGGCGCCGGCCCAGTTCGGCCTGCAGCTCGAGCGGCAGCGGGAAGGGGTTCTCCATCGCGTCCAGCTTGACCAGGCCGGCCGATTCCTGGATGGCGTAGGCCTGCATGGACTGGATGTCCTGGCGGATGCGCGCGAGCGGGTTGGGGTTCACGGGGCTGTTCATCGGGCATCGCCTCGCATCGGGGGCACGGTGGGCAGGCGCAGTTCGGCGGCGCGCGCGTGCGCCTGCAGGCCTTCGCCGTAGGCCAGTTCGGCGGCCACGGCGCCCAGGGTCTGCGCGCCCCGCTCGCTCACCTCGATCAGGCTGCTGCGCTTCTGGAAGTCGTAGACACCCAGCGGCGAGGAAAACCGCGCGGTGCCGCTGGTGGGCAGCACGTGGTTGGGGCCGGCGCAGTAGTCACCCAGGCTTTCGCTGGTGTAGGCCCCCAGGAAGATGGCGCCCGCGTGCTTGAGCAGCGGTTCCCAGCGGTGCGGCTCGGCGCTGGAGACCTCCAGGTGCTCGGGCGCGATGCGGTTGCTGATGGCGCAGGCCTCGTCCATGTCGCGCGTGAGGATGAGCGCGCCGCGGTCGTTGAGGCTTTTGGCGATGATGGCCGCGCGCGGCATGGTGGGCAGCAGGCGGTGGATCGCGACCTGCACGGCCTCGATGTAGGCCGCGTCGGGGCACAGCAGGATGCTCTGCGCGAGCTCGTCGTGCTCGGCCTGGCTGAACAGGTCCATGGCCACCCAGTCGGCCGGCGTGCTGCCGTCGGCCAGCACCAGGATTTCGCTCGGGCCCGCGATCATGTCGATGCCCACGGTGCCGAAGACGCGCTTCTTGGCGCTGGCCACGTAGGCGTTGCCCGGGCCGGTGATCTTGTCGACCTTGGGCACAGTGGCCGTGCCATAGGCCAGCGCGGCCACGGCCTGGGCGCCACCGATGGTGAAGGCGCGCGTGACACCGGCCACGTGGGCCGCCGCGAGCACGAGCTCGTTGCGCTCGCCGCGCGTGGCGGTGGCGGCGCCGCTGCCGCCTTCCACGCCACCGGTCGCCACGCTGCCGCGCACGGGCGTGGGCACCACCATGACGATCTCGGGCACGCCGGCCACGTGCGCGGGCACGGCGTTCATGATTAGGCTGGACGGATAGGCCGCCTTGCCGCCGGGCACGTAGATGCCCACGCGGTCCAGTGGCGTGACCTTCTGGCCGAGCAGGGTGCCGTCCTCGTCGCGGTAGCTCCAGCTCTCGCCGTTGGCCTTCTTCTGCGCCTCGTGGTAGCGCCGCACGCGCGCGGCCGCGGACTGCAGGGCTTCGCGCTGGGCGGCGGGCAAGGCGTCGAAGGCGGCCTTGAAATCGGCCTGGCTGAGTTCGAGCTCGGCCACGCCAGTGGCCCGCAGGCCGTCGAAGCGCGCGGTGTACTCCAGCACGGCGGCGTCGCCGCGCTGGCGCACATCGGCCAGGATGTCGGCCACCCGCTGCTCGATCGCGTGGTCCGTCTCGCTCGACCAATGCAGGCGCTCGGCAAAGCGCGCCTCGAAATCGGGCTGGGCGGTGGACAGGCGAAGGGGCTGGGCGGTCAGGGTCATGCGGTGGCGGGCTCCACGGCCCGGGCGAAGGCGTCGATGAGCGGGCGCAGCCGCGCCTGCTTGAGCTTGAGCGCGGCCTGGTTGACCACCAGGCGCGAGCTGATGTCCATGATGCGTTCGACCTCGATCAGGTTGTTGGCCTTGAGCGTGTTGCCGGTGGACACCAGGTCCACGATGGCGTCGGCCAGGCCGGTGAGCGGGGCCAGTTCCATGCTGCCGTAGAGCTTGATCAGGTCCACGTGCACGCCCTTGCTGGCGAAGAACTCGCGCGCGATGGCCGTGTACTTGGTGGCCACGCGCAGGCGCGAGCCCTGGCGCACGGCCGAGGCGTAGTCGAAGTCGGCCCGCACGGCCACGCTGACGCGGCAACGCGCGATGTTGAGGTCCAGCGGCTGGTACAGGCCCTGGCCGCCGTGCTCGATCAGCGTGTCCTTGCCGGTCACGCCGAGGTCGGCGCCGCCATGCTCCACGTAGGTGGGCACGTCGGTGGCGCGCACCAGCACCACGCGAACGTCTTCCTGGCTGGTGGGCAGGATGAGCTTGCGCGACTTCTCGGGGTCTTCGAGCACCTCGATGCCGGCCGCGCGCAGCAGCGGCAGGGTCTCGTCGAAGATGCGGCCCTTGGACAGGGCAAGCGTGATGGACGGGCTCATTTGACGCGCTCGATGTCGGCGCCGATGGCGCGCAGCTTCACTTCCATCTGGTCGTAACCGCGGTCCAGGTGGTAGATGCGGTCGACGGTGGTCTCGCCCTCGGCCACCAGGCCGGCGATCACCAGGCTGGCCGAGGCGCGCAGGTCGGTGGCCATCACGGTGGCGCCGGACAGGCGCGGCACCCCCTCCACCATCGCCACCTTGCCCTCGGTCTGGATGCGCGCGCCGAGGCGCACCAGCTCGTTCACGTGCATGAAGCGGTTTTCGAAAATGGTTTCGGTCACCTTGCTGGCGCCCTCGGCGATGCAGTTGACGGTCATGAACTGCGCCTGCATGTCGGTGGGAAAGCCCGGGTACTCGGTGGTGCGGAAGCTCTGCGCCTTCATACGGCCCGAGGCGCGGATGCGGATGAAAGGCCCGGCCGCGTTGGCGCCGGCCTCGATCTCCGCGCCCGCCTCGGTGAGCTTGTCGATCACCGCGTCCAGGTGGTCGGCGCGACCGCAGCGCAGCAGCACGTCGCCGCCGGTGGCGGCCACGGCGCACAGGAAGGTGCCGGCTTCGATGCGGTCGGCCACCACCTGGTGGTCGCAGCCGCCCAGGCGGTCCACGCCCTGTACGTGGATGCGGCTGGTGCCGTGGCCTTCGATCTTCGCGCCCATGCGGATCAGCATCTCGGCGAGGTCGGTCACCTCGGGCTCCTGGGCGGCGTTCTCCAGCAGGGTCTCGCCCTCGGCCAGGGCCGCGGCCATCAGGAAGTTCTCGGTGCCGGTGACGGTGACCATGTCGGTGGCGATGCGCGCGCCGTGCAGGCGCGCGCGACCCTGGGGCAGGCGCGCCACCATGTAGCCGTGCTCGACCACGATCTCCGCGCCCATGGCCTGCATGCCCTTGATGTGCTGGTCCACCGGGCGCGAGCCGATGGCGCAGCCGCCAGGCAGCGACACGCGCGCGCGCCCGAAGCGCGCCAGCAGCGGCCCCAGCACCAGCACCGAGGCGCGCATGGTCTTCACCAGGTCGTACGGCGCCTCGGGATTCAGGCCATCCGGCGCCTGCAGCCGGATGCCGCCGCGCTCGCCCAGCGTGTCGGTGCGCACGCCCATGTTGTTGAGCAGCTGGCGCATGGTGGCCACGTCGCGCAGGCGCGGCACGTTGGTCAGCGTCACCGCCTCGTCGGTGAGCAGGGCGGCGCACAGCTCGGGCAGCGCGGCGTTCTTGGCACCGGAAATCGGCACCTCGCCGCTGAGCTTGCGGCCGCCGCGGATCAGCAGTTTGTCCATGGTGTCAGTGTTGGGCCGCCCATTCGGCGGGGGTGAGGGTCTGCATCGACAGGGCGTGCACTTCGTCGGTGTGCATGCGCTGGCCCAGCGTGGCGTAGACGGCCTGGTGGCGCTGGATCAGGCGCTTGCCTTCGAAGGCCGGCGACACGATGACCGCGGACCAGTGGCGGCCGTCGCCCGTCACCTCGATGTGATGGCAGGCCAGGCCCCCGGCGATAAGGGATTGCAGTTGTTCGGCGGTCATGGGATCAGTGGCGGACCTTGTAGCCGGTCTTGAGCAGGTGCAGGGCCAAGGCACTGACCGCCAGCAGGGCACCGCCCACCAACGCCAGGCTCAGCCAGGGCGAGACGTCGCTGCGACCGAAGAAGCCGTAGCGAAAGCCGTCGATCATGTAGAAGAAGGGATTGAGGTGGCTCACGCTCTGCCAGAACGCCGGCAGGGAATGAATCGAGTAGAACACGCCCGACAGGAAGGTCATGGGCATGATGATGAAGTTCTGGAACGCGGCCATCTGGTCGAACTTCTCGGCCCACAGGCCAGCGATCAGCCCCAGCGTGCCCATCAGCGCGGCACCCAGCACGCCGAACACCAGGATCCACAGCGGCGCCACGAAACCGGGCTGCGCGAACAACCAGGCCACGATCAGCACGCCCAGGCCCACGGCGAGGCCACGCACCATCGATGAGCCCACGTAGGCCACGAACCAGGCGCGGTGCGACAGCGGCGTGAGCAGCAGGAACACCAGGCTGCCCATGATCTTGCTCTGGATGAGCGACGAACTGCTGTTGGCGAAGGCGTTCTGCAGCACGCTCATCATCACCAGGCCCGGCACCAGGAAGGCGGTGTAGCTCACCTCGCCGTAAACCACGGCCCGGCCCTCGAGCACGTGCGCGAACACCGCCAGGTACAGCAAGGCGGTGATGACGGGTGCGGCCACGGTCTGGAAGGCGACCTTCCAGAAGCGCAGCACCTCTTTGTAGAAAAGCGTTTGCCAGCCCGTCATACCGATGCCTTCAGCGGCTGATGGGCGGGGATCGCCGATGCGCCACTGCCCGTGAGATCGAGGAACACGTCCTCCAGGTCGGCCTTGCGCACCTCGATGTCCTCGGGCATGACGCCGGCCTCGCGCAGGCGCGACAGCACATGCTCCACGGCACGCGCGTCCAGCGCGGGCAGTTGCACCACGCGGCCGGTGATGCGCGCCTGCGCCGCGATGTCGGCCGGCAAGGCTGTGTCGGTCTTAAAGCGCAGCACGTTGGCCGCCGCGCGCGCCAGCAGGGCCGAGGTGGACTCCAGCGCCACCACCTGCCCCAGCTTGAGCATGGCGATGCGACTGCACAGGGCCTCGGCCTCTTCCAGGTAGTGGGTGGTCAGCAGCACGGTGCTGCCCAGGCGCTTGTTCAGGCCCGAGACGAACTGCCACAGCGTCTGGCGCAGTTCCACGTCCACACCGGCGGTGGGCTCGTCGAGCACGATGACGGACGGCTTGTGCACCAGCGCCTGGGCGATCAGCACGCGCCGCTTCATGCCACCCGACAGCTGGCGCATGTTGGCCGTGGCCTTGTCGGCCAGTCCGAGGCCACTGAGCAACTCGTCGATCCAGTCGTCGTTGCGGCGGATGCCGAAATAGCCCGACTGGATGCGCAGCGCCTCGCGCACATTGAAGAAGGGATCGAACACCAGCTCCTGCGGCACGACGCCGAGCTGGCGGCGCGCGGCCTGGTAGTCGGTCTGCACGTCGTGGCCGTGCACGGTGATGCGGCCCTCCGTGGCGCGCGCCAGGCCGGCCAGGATGCTGATGAGCGTGGTCTTGCCCGCGCCGTTGGGGCCGAGCAGACCGAAGAATTCACCCGGCTCGATGTCGAAACTGACCGAGCGCAGGGCGTGCAGGTCGCCACGCGAGGTGGCGTAGGTTTTGGAGACGTTCTGGAATGAGACGGCTGGCATGCGCAGCTACCGCGAATCCGGCCCGAGGCACGGGACATCCGTGGCGGGCGGAGAACCGGGGATTCTACGGCTGGCCCCTTGCCCGCGCTGGCGAAGGGCTGCCCCGGCCCAGGTTCAGGTTCAGGTTCAGGCGGGCAGCAGTTCCTGCACGCCGTAGGCGGCGACCAGGTCGCGCAGGCGCGGCGGCCAGTGGGTCACGCTCAGCGAGCGCCCGGCGCGCTGGGCCTCGCGCCGCAGCTCCAGCAGCAAGGCCACCGCGGACGAGTCGAAGCTGCGCAGCCCGCCGGCGTCGACGGTGAAGGCGCCGCCCGGCTGCGCGGCCAGCGCGCGGCGCAGGCTGTCCAGCGTGGCCGCGGCCTCCGCTGTCGTCAGCCGCTCGGGCAGGCGGGCCTCGCCCATCAGTTGGTTTTGGCGGTGGCGCCGCCGGCCTTGTTGCGCTGCGCCAGGGTTTGGATCAGGCCGTCGATGCCCTTGGCGTTGATCTCCTGGGCGAACTGGGTGCGGTAGGTCTCCACCAGCCACAGGCCCAGCACGTTGAGGTCGTAGATCTTCCAGCCGTCGCCGGCCTTTTCCATGCGGTAGTCGAGCTGGATGGGCTCGCCGCGGCCACGCACCTCGGATCGCACCACCACCTCGGTATCACCGGGCTGCATGCGCAGAGGCTTGAAGCTGAGGGTCTGGTCGCGCACCTCGCTCAGGGCCCCGGAGTAGGTGCGCACCAGCAGGGACTTGAATTCGGCCTGCAGGCGCTGCTGCTGCTCGGGCGTGGCCTGGCGCCAGTGGCGACCCACGGCGGAGGCGGTCATGCGCGTGAAATTCACGTTCGGCATGATCTTTTCGTCCACCACGGCCATGATGCGGTCGATGTTGCCGGCCTTGATGGCGGGATCGGCCTTGATCAGGTCGAGCACCTCGGTGGACAGGCGCTTGACCATGGCGTCGGGGGCCTCGGCGGCGCGGGCGGGCAAGGTGAAGGCGGTCAGGGCCAGCGCGATGCCGGCCAGCCAGGAACGTCGGTGCAGAAAAATCATGAAAGTCCTTTCCAAGGCTCGTGGCCTGAGTGACCGCATTGTGGCCAGGCGGTGCACCTCGAATGTGACGGGTTCGCGAGGGATCGTGACGAGGCGTTTCAGCAGCGAGCACCCACTATCGCCTTACTCCCCATCGCCCGTGCCAATGCCTTTGTCGATCATGTCGTCGATCTGGCGCTGGCGGCGGCCCAGGTAGAAGTCGCGCATGAGGCTGTACTTGTCGAGCGCGGCGCCCTCGAACAACTCGCCGGCGCGCAGCAGGCCGGCCCGCGTGTCCACCACGCGCAAGGCATAGAGGGAATTGCGCGTGGGAATGTGGTTGACATGGTCCACCAGATCGCCCTCCCAGTCCACCACCAGGCCACCGGTGTCGCGCACGGTGGACGGGCCAAAGAACGGCAACACCACATAGGCGCCCGACGGCACGCCCCAGCGGCCCAGGGTCTGGCCGAAGTCGATGCGCGTGCGCGGAATGCCGGCCTCGCCGGCGATGTCGAGCAAACCGCCGAAGCCCAGCACAGTGTTGACGCCGAAACGCAGCAGGTTGTCGGCGGTTTCGCGCGGGCGCAGCTGCAGGCCGGCGTTGACGGCGGACCACAGGTCGCCCAGGTTGCTGAAGAAGTTGTTGACCCCGGTGCGCACCGGGCTGGGCGTGATGTCGACGTAGGCCGTGGCCGCGGGCTTGAGCACCGCCGTGTCGATCGCGTCGTTGAAGCGGTAGACGCCGCGGTTCAAGGGCTCCAGTGGGTCCTTCGGGTCGGCGTCGGGGCCGGTGGCGCAGCCGGCCAGCAGCACCAGGGCGGCGGCCACCGCCAGCGCGGGGCGGGGGGTGGAACGTGCGGGGGTCATCGGGTCTCCCAGTCGTGGACTGCTCTTTGTTTATTGGGCGCCGGGTTCGGACTTCTTCTCGCCACTGTCGGCCGCCCGACTGAACAGGAACTGGCCGATCAGGTTCTCCAGCACCAGGGCCGACTGCGTCTGCGTGACCAGGGCGCCATCGGCCAGGTTTTCCGGGTCGCCGCCGGGTTCGATGCCCACGTACTGCTCGCCGAGCAGGCCGCTGGTGAGGATCTTCATGGAGCTGTCGCGCGGGAAGGCGTAGCGCTTCTGCAGCGTCAGCCCGACGCTGGCCTGGAAGGTCTTGTCGTCGAAGCCGATGGTCTCGACCCGCCCCACCACCACCCCGGCCGAGCGCACGGCCGCGCCGGTCTTCAAGCCGCCCGCGTTGTCAAAACGCGCCGTGACGCGGTAGGTGGGCTCGAAGCTGATCTGCAGCAGGTTGGCCGACTGCAGCGCGAGAAACAGGATGGCCGCGCCGCCAATGAGCACGAACAGGCCAACCCAGAAATCGTTCTTGGAAGAGGTCATGGTCTTTCTCCGACGCATCCTCAGATGCTGAACATCATGGCGGTAAGCACGAAATCGAGGCCCAGCACCGTGAGAGAGGCCATGACCACCGTGCGGGTGGTGGCGCGCGATACGCCCTCGGGCGTGGGCTGGGCCAGGTAGCCCTGCAGCAGCGCGATGAAGGTCACGGCAAAGCCGAACACGGCGCTCTTGATGACGCCATTGCCGACGTCGTCCCAGACGTCGACCCCGCCCTGCATCTGGCTCCAGAAAGCGCCGCCGTCCAGGCCGATGAGGCCCACGCCGACGACCCAGCCGCCGATCACGCCGACCGCACTGAACACGGCCGCCAGCAAGGGCATGGTGATGACACCGGCCCAGAAACGCGGCGCGAGCACGCGGCGCACCGGGTCCACGGCCATCATCTCCATGGCGCTGAGCTGTTCGCCGGCCTTCATGAGGCCGATCTCGGCCGTGAGCGAGGTGCCCGCGCGGCCGGCGAACAGCAGCGCGCTCACCACCGGGCCCAGTTCGCGCACCAGCGACAGCGCCACCAGCAGGCCCAGGGCCTCGGTGGCGCCGTAGATGCGCAGCGTGTAGTAGCCCTGCAGGCCCAGCACGAAGCCCACGAACAGGCCCGAGACGCCAATGATGGACAGCGAGTGGTTGCCCAGGAAGTGGATCTGGTCGCGCACCAGGCCGAAGCGGCGCAGCGCCGCCCCGCCCAGGAGCAGCAGGCGCAGGAACAGCCGCGCGCCATGGCCCAGCGCGATGATGTGCTGGCGCACGGCGCGGCCGACATGGGCGGGGTGCAGGGCCTTGAGCATCAGGCGGCTCCGTTGCCGAAGTCCTCGGCCAGCGCGGGCGCGGGATGGTGGAAGCGCACGGGGCCATCGGCCCGGGCGTTGACGAACTGCGCCACCAGCGGGTCGGTGCTGTGGCGCACCTCGTCGGGCGTGCCCTGGGCGGCGATCTTGCCGTTGGCCAGCACGATGACCTGGTCGGCGATGCCGAAGGTCTCGTCCAGGTCGTGCGAGACCACGATGCTGGTCAGGCCCAGCGCGCCGTTGAGCTCGCGGATCAGGCGCGCGGCGGTGCCCAGCGAAATCGGGTCCAGGCCGGCGAAGGGCTCGTCGTACATCACGAGCTCGGGGTCGAGCGCGATGGCGCGCGCCAGGGCCACGCGCCGCGCCATGCCACCCGACAACTCGCTGGGCATCAGGTCGCGCGCGCCGCGCAGGCCCACGGCATTGAGCTTGAGCAGCACGATGTCGCGCACCAGCACCTCGGGCAGCTTCGTGTGCTCGCGCAGCGGAAAGGCCACGTTGTCGAACACGCTCATGTCGGTGAACAGCGCGCCAAACTGGAACAGCATGCCCATGCGCCGGCGCGCGGCGTACAGCGCGCCCTGGTCCATGGTGGTGACGTCGGCGCCATCGAACAGCGTCTGGCCGCGCTGGGCGCGGATCTGGCCGCCGATCAGGCGCAGTACCGTGGTTTTTCCGCCACCCGAGGCGCCCATCAGCGCGGTGACCTTGCCGCGCGGCACGGTCATCGAGATGTTGTCGAGGATCACCCGCGGGCCATAGCCGAAGGTGAGGTCGCGCAGTTCGACGAGGGGGGCGGAGGGCGTGGTGCTCATCAAGCAAAAGCCGGGTGGAAACCCGGCTGCCGCATGATACGGGATTCGCATGGGGCGGACTGGCGCCTCTTGCACCCCGTAACACCGCGCAACCGGCATCGCCGGGCCGCGGGTGTTGGCCTCCCGAAGGTGCGGCGCGACGCGCCGCTGGAGGTCAGCGGGGCAGGTCGGAATAGCCCATCAGGAACTCATCCACCGAACGGGCCGCCTGACGGCCCTCGCGGATGGCCCAGACCACCAGCGACTGGCCCCGGCGCATGTCGCCGGCGGCGAACACCTTGGGCACGTTGGTCGCGTAGCCCCCCGTGAAGTCGGTCGTGGCCTTGGCGTTGCCGCGCGCATCCTTGTCGACGCCAAAGGCCTCGAGCACGGTGGCCACGGGGTTGGTGAAGCCCATGGCGAGCAGGACCAGGTCGGCCTTGTATTCCTTCTCGGTGCCCGGCACCTCGACGAACTTGCCGTCCTTGAACTCCACGTGCACGGTCTTCAGGCCCGTGAGCTTGCCGTTCTTGCCGATGAACTCCTTGGTGGAGATAGCGAACTCGCGCGCGCAGCCCTCTTCGTGGCTGGAGCTGGTGCGCAGCTTGAGCGGCCAGTAGGGCCAGACCAGGGGCTTGTTCTCCTGCTCGGGCGGCTGGGGCATGAGCTCGAACTGGGTCACGCTGGTGGCGCCGTGGCGGTTGCTGGTGCCCACGCAGTCGGAGCCGGTGTCGCCGCCGCCGATGACGATGACCTTCTTGCCGTCGGCACGCAGTTGACCCTTGAGTTTGTCGCCCGCGTTGACCTTGTTCTGCTGGGGCAGGAACTCCATGGCGAAATGGATACCGTCCAGCTCGCGGCCCGGCACGGGCAGGTCGCGGCTCTGCTCGGCGCCGCCGGTGAGCAGCACGGCGTCGAACTCGGCCTTGAGCTGCTCGGCGCTGACGGTTTCCTTGGCCCAGTTGGTGACCTTGCTGCCTTCGGGCAGGGCACCCACCAGCACGCCGGTGCGAAAGACCACGCCCTCGGCCTGCATCTGCTCGACGCGTCGGTCGATGTGCGACTTCTCCATCTTGAAGTCGGGGATGCCGTAGCGCAGCAGGCCGCCGACGCGGTCGTTCTTCTCGAACACGGTCACGTCGTGGCCGGCACGCGCCAACTGCTGCGCGGCCGCCAGGCCGGCGGGGCCAGAACCCACCACGGCCACCTTCTTGCCGGTCTTGTGCTTGGCCGGCTGCGGCGCCACCCAGCCTTCGGCCCAGGCGCGGTCGATGATGGCGTGCTCGATGGACTTGATGCCCACCGGGTCGTCGTTCACGTTGAGCACGCAGGCGGCCTCGCAGGGCGCGGGGCAGATGCGGCCGGTGAACTCGGGAAAGTTGTTGGTGCTGTGCAGCACCGTGATCGCGTTCTTCCAGTCGCCCTGGTACACGAGGTCGTTGAAGTCCGGAATGATGTTGTTGACCGGGCAGCCGCTGTTGCAGAACGGCGTGCCGCAGTCCATGCAGCGAGCGCCCTGGAGCTTGGCCTGCGCGTCATCGAGCCCGACAACGAACTCCTTGTAGTGCTTCAGTCGATCGGGCACGGGCGCGTAGCCCTCCTCGATGCGCTCGTATTCCATGAAGCCGGTGACTTTTCCCATGGTGCTGTCCTGTATCTCGTGGGGCTGTATCTCGTGGGCTTACTTCGCGGGCGCGGTGGCCTTCTTGGCCGAGCCTTGCGCCTTGGTGGTCGCGGCGGCGGCCGTCTGCTTCGCGGCCATCTCGCCGAGCGCGCGCTTGTACTCGTTCGGGAAGACCTTGAGGAACTTGCCCCGCGCCGTGGCCCAGTTGTCGAGCAGTTCGCGCGCGCGCTTGCTGCCGGTCCAGCGGTTGTGGTCTTCCAGCAGCTTCTTCAGCAAGGCCTCGTCGGTCTGGCCGCGGTGCCAGGCGCCGGCGCTGGACGCGGCCTCCTGTTCCTTGGCCGTGGGCACGGGCTCCAGGCTCACCATGGCGGTGTTGCAGCGCTCGGCGAAGCGGCCATCCTCGTCGTAGACGTAGGCCACGCCGCCGCTCATGCCGGCCGCGAAGTTGCGGCCGGTCTTGCCCAGCACCACCACGGTGCCGCCGGTCATGTACTCGCAGCCGTGGTCGCCGGTGCCCTCCACCACCGCGGTGGCGCCCGACAGGCGCACCGCGAAGCGCTCGCCGGCCACGCCGGCGAAGAAGGCCTCGCCCGTGGTGGCGCCGTAGAGCACGGTATTGCCCACGATGATGTTGCGCGTGGCCTCGCCGCGGAAGTCGATGCTGGGACGCACCACCACGCGGCCGCCCGACAGGCCTTTGCCGGTGTAGTCGTTGGCGTCGCCGATCAGGTACATCGTGATGCCCTTGGCCAGGAACGCACCGAAGGACTGGCCACCCGTGCCTTCCAACTGGATGCGGATAGAATCGTCCGGCAGGCCTTCCGGGTGGTGCTTGGTGAGCTCGCCCGAGAGCATGGCGCCCACCGAGCGGTTCACGTTGCGCGCAACCTCGATGAACTGCACGCGCTCGCCCTTCTCGATGGCGGGGCGGCATTTTTCGATCAGCACCTTGTCCAGCGCCTTGTGCAGGCCGTGGTCCTGCTGCTCGGTGTGCAGGCGCGGCACGTCGGCCGGCACGGCGGGCAAGGCCAGCAGGCGGCTGAAGTCCAGGCCGCGCGCCTTCCAGTGGGCGATGCCGGCGCGCGTGTCGAGCAGGTCGGCGCGGCCGATCAGCTCGTCGAAGGTGCGGATGCCCAGCTGCGCCATGATCTGGCGCGCTTCCTCGGCGACGAAGAAGAAGTAGTTGACGACGTGCTCGGGCTTGCCCGAGAACTTCTTGCGCAGCACCGGGTCCTGCGTGGCCACGCCCACCGGGCAGGTGTTGAGGTGGCACTTGCGCATCATGATGCAGCCCTCGACCACCAGCGGCGCGGTGGCGAAGCCGAATTCGTCCGCGCCCAGCATGGCGCCGATGACCACGTCGCGGCCGGTCTTCATCTGGCCGTCGGCCTGCACGCGGATGCGGCTGCGCAGGCGGTTGAGCACCAGGGTCTGCTGGGTCTCGGCCAGGCCGATCTCCCAGGGGCTGCCCGCGTGCTTGATGGACGACCAGGGCGAGGCGCCGGTGCCACCGTCGTGGCCGGCGATCACCACGTGATCGGCCTTGCACTTGGCCACGCCCGCGGCGATGGTGCCCACGCCCACTTCCGACACCAGCTTGACGCTGATGCTGGCGTGCGGCGCCACGTTCTTCAGGTCGTGGATGAGCTGAGCCAGGTCTTCGATGGAGTAGATGTCGTGGTGCGGCGGCGGGCTGATCAGGCCCACGCCCGGCACCGAGTAGCGCAGCTTGCCGATGTACTCGGACACCTTGCCGCCGGGCAGTTGGCCGCCCTCGCCGGGCTTGGCGCCCTGGGCCATCTTGATCTGCACCTGGTCCGCGCTCTGCAGGTACTCGGCGGTGACGCCGAAACGGCCCGAGGCCACCTGCTTGATCTTGGAGCGCAGGCTGTCGCCGTCTTCCAGCGGCAGGTCGACCTCGACCATGTCCTCACCGATGATGGACTTGAGCGTCTCGCCCTTGGTGATCTTGATGCCCTTGAGCTCGTTGCGGTAGCGGCGCTCGTCCTCGCCGCCTTCGCCGGTGTTGCTCTTGCCGCCGATGCGGTTCATGGCCACGGCCAGGGTGGCGTGCGCCTCGGTGCTGATGGAGCCCAGCGACATGGCGCCGGTGGCAAAGCGCTTGACGATCTCCTTGGCGGGCTCGACCTCGTCCAGCGGGATGGCCTTGCTCGGGTCCAGCTTGAATTCGAACAGGCCTCGCAGCGTCATCTGGCGGCGGCTCTGGTCGTTGATGAGCTGGGCGTATTCCTTGTAGGTGTTCCAGCTGTTGGCGCGCGTGCTGTGCTGCAGCTTGGCGATGGCGTCGGGCGACCACATGTGCTCTTCGCCGCGCGTGCGCCAGGCGTACTCGCCGCCGGCGTCCAGCATGGTGGCCAGCACCGGGTCGTCGCCAAAGGCGGCCTTGTGCATGCGAATGGCCTCCTCGGCGATCTCGAACACGCCGATGCCTTCCACGCGGCTGGCGGTGCCGGTGAAGTACTTGGCCACGGTGTCGCTGTTGAGGCCAATGGCCTCGAACAGCTGGGCGCCGCAGTAGCTCATGTAGGTGCTCACGCCCATCTTGGACATGATCTTGGACAGGCCCTTGCCGATCGCCTTGGTGTAGTTGTAGATGGCCTTGTCGGCGCTCAGATCGCCCGGCAGGTCCTTGTGGATGGCCACCAAGGTCTCCATCGCCAGGTAGGGGTGCACGGCCTCGGCGCCGTAACCGGCGAGCACGGCGAAGTGGTGCACCTCGCGAGCGGTGCCGGTTTCCACCACTAGGCCGGCGCTGGTGCGCAGGCCTTCACGCACCAGGTGCTGGTGGATGGCCGAGAGCGCCAGCAGCGCGGGAATGGCCACCTGCGCCGGGCCGATGCCGCGGTCGCTGATGATGAGGATGTTCTTGCCACCCTTGATCGCGTCCACCGCGGCCGCGCACAGCGAGGCCAACTTGGCCTCCACGCCCTCGCGGCCCCAGCCCGCGGGGTAGGTGATGTCCAGCGTGACGCTGCGGAATTTGCCCTGCGTCACGGCGTCGATGTTGCGCAGCTTGGCCATGTCGGCGAAGTCCAGCACGGGCTGGCTCACCTCCAGGCGCATGGGCGGGTTGACCTGGTTGATGTCGAGCAGGTTGGGCTTGGGGCCGATGAAGGACACCAGCGACATCACGATCGCTTCGCGGATCGGGTCGATCGGCGGGTTCGTGACCTGCGCGAACAGCTGCTTGAAGTAGTTGTAGAGCGGCTTGTTCTTGCTCGACAGCACGGCCAGCGGGCTGTCATTGCCCATGGAGCCGATACCCTCCTCGCCGTTGGCGGCCATGGGGCTCATGAGGAACTTGATGTCCTCCTGCGTATAGCCGAAGGCCTGCTGGCGGTCCAGCAGCTCGGGCGACACGCGCTCCACGCCAGCGGCTTGGGGTTCCGTCTGCGCCACGGGCAACTCCTGCGCGGCCTCGCCGGCCACCGGGTGCTCGACGTCGTCCAGGCGAATGCGCAGGTTGTCGATCCACTGCTTGTAGGGCTTGCTGTTGGCGAGGTTGGCCTTGAGCTCCTCGTCGTCGATCATGCGGCCCTGTTCAAGGTCGATGAGGAACATCTTGCCGGGCTGCAGGCGCCACTTGCGCACGATCTTGTTCTCGGGCACGGGCAGCACGCCGGATTCCGAGGCCATGATGACCAGGTCGTCGTCGGTGACGCAGTAGCGCGAGGGGCGCAGGCCGTTGCGATCCAGGGTGGCGCCGATCTGGCGGCCGTCGGTGAACACGATGGAGGCGGGGCCGTCCCAGGGCTCCAGCATGGCCGCGTGGTACTCGTAGAACGCGCGGCGGCGCGGGTCCATGGTGGTGTGCTGCTCCCAGGGCTCCGGGATCATCATCATCACGGCCTGCGACAGCGGATAGCCCGCCATGGTCAGCAGCTCGAGGCAGTTGTCGAACGTGGCGGTGTCGGACTGGTGCGCGAAGCTGATCGGGTAGAGCTTGTGCAGGTCGGCGCCGAGCACGGGCGAGCTCATCACGCCCTCGCGCGCCTTCATCCAGTTGTAGTTGCCCTTGACCGTGTTGATCTCGCCGTTGTGCGCGACGTAGCGGTACGGGTGGGCCAGCGGCCACTCGGGGAAGGTGTTGGTGGAGAAGCGCTGGTGCACCAGGCCCAGGGCCGACACGCAGCGCGGGTCCTGCAGGTCCTTGAAGTAGGTGCCCACCTGATCGGCCAGCAGCAGGCCCTTGTAGACCACGGTGCGGCTGCTCATGCTCACCACGTAGTACTCCTTGGAGTGCGTGAGCTTGAGGCGCTGGATGGCGGCACTGGCGGTCTTGCGGATCACGTACAGCTTGCGCTCCAGCGCGTCCTGCACGATGACGTCGTTGCCACGGCCGATGAAAACCTGGCGAATGATCGGCTCCTTGGCGCGCACCGTGGGCGACATGGGCATGTCGGCGTTCACGGGCACCTCGCGCCAGCCCAGCAGCACCTGGCCTTCGGCGGCGATGGCGCGCTCCATCTCCTGTTCGCAGGCCAGGCGGCTGGCGTGTTCCTTGGGCATGAAGATCATGCCCACGCCGTACTCGCCAGCGGGCGGCAGCGTCACACCCTGCGCGGCCATCTCGGCCCGGTACAGCGCATCGGGCATCTGGATCAGCAGGCCCGCACCATCGCCCATCAGCTTGTCGGCGCCCACCGCGCCGCGGTGGTCCAGGTTCTCCAGGATCTTGAGCGCCTGCTCGACGATGGCGTGGCTCTTTTCGCCCTTGATGTGGGCCACGAAGCCAACGCCGCAGGCGTCGTGCTCGTTCGCCGGGTCATAGAGGCCGTGCTGTTGCAAATGCGCTTTCTCGGCAGCCGTGTTCATGGCGCGCTTCCTTCTCGTCTGTGGGGCGAATCCGTCGGACCGCGGAGCTTATTGCATTGCACCATGCGTGCCAAGCATTTTAAATGGGGTCAGATTCCAATTAATCAACCGATCAATGATCCTCAAAGATAATTGGGGACATATTAGAAGAGCCGATAGCGACACGCTCTCAAGCGCGATCAGCCCTCGGTCTGGGGTGCAGGCGCCCCCGGCGGGCGACCCCGCGCCGCGCGCGACACCCGGCGGGCCGTCTGCTTCTGCAATTCCTCGGTGAAGCGCTCGTCACCCAAGGCCCAACCATGCAAAGAGGCGTCGGTGATGGCCTTTTGCTGCTGCGCGCCGAGGCCTGTCCGCACCCACTCGGCATACGCGGCCTCCCGCGCGAAAGGCGTGTTGCCCAAGGCCCAGTAGACGGGGTGCGGCGTGAGGTGACGGTCCACGCGCTGCCCAATGTGGTGCAGGTGGCTGGACCAGGGGTACTGCCGCGGCTCCGCGACCATGCCGGCGCGCACCGGATTGAGCTCGATGTAGGCCATGCAGGCCAGGAGGTAGCGCTCGGTCTGAACCAGCGTGGACTTGTAGCGCCCTTCCCACAGAGTCCCCGTGCGCTGGTGGCGGTCGTTGAAGCGGCGCACGTAACTGCGGCCAACGTCCTGCATCCAGCGGGGAACACCCTCCACGGTTTCCGGTGTGGCCAGCAGGTGGAAGTGGTTGTCCATCAGCACCCAGGCGTGCAGCGCCACGCCGTGTTGGCGAGCGCGGGCCGTGATCAGTTCGAGCAGGGCGTCCCGGTCTTCGTCGTCGCGCACGATGACCTGGCGGTTGTTGCCTCGCTGGATGATGTGGTGCGGGTAGCCAGCGACGGTCAAACGGGGCAATCGGGCCATGGCGCTTCATTCAATTGGAATCTGACCCCAATTAAAGCATGGGCGCGCACGGGTCCCCGCGGGCCAGCCACCGTCAAGCCGGGAGCGTGCGCTGGATGCGGTGCGCCACCCAGAGACCCAGCAGGGAAGCCACGCCGGTGACGACCCAGGTGAGCTGCCACCCGCCCACCTGCGTGGCCACCCAGGCCACGAACGGCGGTCCGACAAACTGCCCCAGCGCCGAAAGCTGCTGCATCCAGCCCACCGTCGTGGAGATGGTGTCTTCACCCGGCGCCAGGCGCACCGCCAAGCCGAACAGGGTGCCTGGAATGAGCCCGCCCAGGCCCGAGAAGGCCAGCACAGCGAGGTACTGCACCACAGGTGCGCCCTTCAAGCCAAAGGCCAACAGGGCCCCCAGGCCCATGGCCAGGTAGGCAAAGCCCATCACAAAGCGGGGGCGGCCGCCGCGCGCGATCCAGCGGCCAGCCCCGATGTTGCCGCCCATGTTCACCGCCGCCGCGGCCGCGCTGAGCAGGCCCGCCAGCAAGCCACTCACGCCGGCCTGGGCCAGGATGGTGGGCAGGAAGCCCACAACCGCCAGCCACTGCCCCGAGTAGAGGAAGAACGCCACGGCCACCAGCCAGGGCCCAGGCGCACCCAGCGTGCGGCGCAGGCGCGGGCCCAGCGGCGCGCCCTGCCCCGCCAGTGCCGCGTCGGACGGCAAGCCGCGCCACAGGGCCAACAGCGCCAGCAGCGAGCCGGCTGTCAGACCCAACCAGACGGCGCGCCACCCGAGCCACTCGATGACCGGCGCGCCGAACAGCAAGGCCAGGGCCGTGCCCAGTGGCATGTAGGCACCCCACCAGCCCAAGGCCTTGGCCAGCAGGCGCGGCTCGGCCACATGGCGGCGGATCAGGCCCGGCGCCGGCAGCACGGCGAGCAGGAACCCCAGGCCTTCCAATGCGCGCGAGGCCAGCAGGTCGGCCGGCGAACCGGCCGTCGCGCCCCAGGCGCTGCCCAGGGCCAGGGCCACCAGGCCGACCAGCATGATCCGGCGCGGCCCGATGCGGTCGGCCGCCAAGCCCACGAACAGGCCCAGCGCCATGCCGGCCAATTGCACGAGCGAAAGCAGGAAGCCCGCCTGCACCAGGCTCACGCCCAGCCCGGCCTGCAACGCAGGAATGGCGACGGGCAGCTTGCCGATGTGCAGGGCGCAGGTGACGCCCACCGCCACGACCAGAGCGGCGGCACGAACGGGATGGGACTCGGGCGGTGGTGTGGCAGTCATGGAAACAGTACCGAGCCGAACAGGCGCTCGTGCTCGCGGATGGCGAAACGATCGGTCATGCCAGCGATGTAGTCGGCCACCGCGCGCTCGATGTGCCGGCGTTGCCCATGGGCTTCGGGCATCTCGCCGGGCTCGGCCAGGTAGCGCCCGAAGAGATCGCCGATCACCTGGCGTGCGCGACCGGTGGTCTCGACCACCTGCGGGTGGCGGTAGAGGTTGCGAAACAGGAAGGCCTTGAGCGCGCGGCTGCGCTCGCGCATCGGGTCGGAGAAAGCCACCAGGGCCGCCTGGGTGCGCGCCTCGTCGGCCGAGGCGACGCCCGAGTGTCGCAGGCGCTCGCGCGTGGCGGCGATCACGTCGTAGACCTGGTCGCTCAGCATGCGGCGGATGCTCTCGAACAACAGCCGGCGCCCCTGCAACTGCGGGTGCTCCCGCAGGGCCTGGCGGCGGTAGTGGTCGAACAGCTCCACGGATTCGAGCTGCTCCAGCGAGAGCAGGCCCGAGCGCACGCCGTCGTCGATGTCGTGCGCGTTGTAGGCGATCTCGTCGGCCAGGTTGCACAACTGCGCCTCGAGCGAAGGAGCGCCGCCTCGCAGGAAGCGCGCCGCCACGCCGCCGGGCTCCAGCCGCTCCAGGCGCTCGGCGTTGTGCCGGGAACAGTGCTTCAGGATGCCTTCGCGCGTTTCGAAGGACAGGTTCAGGCCGTCGAACGCGGGGTAGCGCTCCTCGAGCTCGTCCACCACGCGCAGGCTCTGCAGGTTGTGCTCGAAGCCCCAGCCGTCGGGCGCGCGGCCATCGGAGCCGAGCGCCTGCAAGGCGGCGTGCAGCGCGTCCTGGCCGGCGTGGCCGAAGGGCGTGTGGCCCAGGTCGTGCGCGAGCGCGATGGCTTCGACCAGGTCTTCGTTGAGCCCCAGCGATCGCGCGATGCTGCGGCCGAGCTGGGCCACTTCCAGCGAGTGCGTCAGGCGGGTGCGGAACAGGTCTCCCTCATGGTTGAGGAACACCTGCGTCTTGTAGACCAGCCGACGGAACGCGGTGGAATGGATCACCCGGTCGCGGTCGCGCTGGTAGTCGGTGCGCGTGGGGGCGGGGGGTTCCGGGTAGCGCCGGCCACGGCTGCGCGCCGGATCGCTGGCGTACGGTGCCAGGCTCATGCCGGCTGGCAGCTTCGCGCGATCACCCCCGCCACGACGGCATCGCTGGCCGGGCGCATCGAGGCCCGGCCCGGTGGGTCGATGAGCACGAAGCGGATCTCCCCCGCTTCGGCCTTTTTGTCGACACGCATCAGCTCAAGGTAACGCTCGGCATTGCGCGCGGGATCGAGCACCGGCGCCACCGCCGGCAGGCCGGCACGGACCACCAGGCGCCTGAGGCGCTCGACGAACGCCTCGTCCACCAAGCCCAGCGCCTGCGACAGGCGGGCCGCCATCACCATGCCGCAACCCACGGCCTCGCCGTGCAGCCAGGCGCCATAGCCCATGCCGGCCTCGATCGCATGGCCGAAGGTGTGGCCAAAATTCAGGATGGCGCGCAGTCCCGATTCGCGTTCGTCGGCGCCCACCACCTGGGCCTTGATCTCGCAGCTGCGCCGCACCGCATGCGCCACATGCGCCGGATCGCGCGCCATGAGGGCCTCGATGTGGTCTTCGATCCAGTCGAGGAAAGCCATGTCGGCGATGGGCCCGTACTTGATGATCTCGGCCATGCCGGCACTGAACTCGCGCTCGGGCAGGGAGCGCAGCGCGTCGAGGTCGCACACCACCCTCAGCGGCTGGTGGAAGGCGCCGATCATGTTCTTGCCCAGCGGGTGGTTGATGCCCGTCTTGCCGCCCACCGACGAGTCCACCTGCGCCAGCAAGGTGGTGGGCACTTGCACGAACGGCACCCCACGCATGTAGCAAGCGGCCGCGAAGCCGGTCATGTCGCCCACCACCCCGCCGCCCAGCGCGTACAGCACCGTCTTGCGGTCACAACCGGTCTCGAGCAGGCGATCGAAGATGGTCTGCAGCGTCTGCCAATGTTTGTGGGACTCGCCGTCGGGCAGCACCACGTCCAGCACACGCGCATGGCGCCCGCTCAGCGCCGCCCGCAGCGACGCCAGGTACAGAGGCGCCACCACCTCGTTGGTGACAATCACGCCGGTGCTCGCCGTCGGCAGGCCGGCAAAGGTGTCGGCACGGCCGATCAGGTCGGCGCCGATGTGGATGTCGTAGCTGCGTGCGCCCAGGTCGATGGCGACGCGCTGGGTCTCGGTGGTCGAAGTGGCGGGGGACATGCCCCGAGTGTATGCCGCCCCCTCTGGGCGGCTGGGGCGCTCACCGCGGCGTGTCAGCCCCGTCCGCAGGCGGTGCGCTGGACACCAGCCCGGCCAACTCCAGCTGCATCAGGATCATGTTGACCAGCGTGGCCACCGAAGGGCGTCCCGTGTCGATCGCGAAATGCGCCGTCTCGGCGTACAGCGGGTGCCGCTGCGCGTGCAGGTCCTTGAGCCGGACCAAGGGATCGGCCACCTGCAACAGCGGACGGTGGCGGTCGTTGCGCAGACGGCGAAAAAGATCTTCCGGCGTCGATCGCAGGTAGACCACGCGCCCGCGCTCATGCAGGTGCACCCGATTCTCCGGACGCAGCACGGCGCCGCCACCGGTGGCGATCACCGCCAATGGACCGGCGGTGACTTCATCAATGACCTGCGCCTCGAGAT
Source organism: Hydrogenophaga sp. PML113 (assembly GCF_001777155.1). Classification (NCBI taxonomy): domain Bacteria; kingdom Pseudomonadati; phylum Pseudomonadota; class Betaproteobacteria; order Burkholderiales; family Comamonadaceae; genus Hydrogenophaga; species Hydrogenophaga sp. PML113. The sequence goes on from NZ_MIYM01000004.1 coordinate 484,456, forward strand.
CCCGGAACGCCGCCTCCCCCTCGCGATCAAAAAACGCCCGGATGCTCGACCCAATGCGTTGCTCGATCACGTGATCGGAATCGACAAAGGGCAAACCCAGCCGCCGGGCCAGTTGGCGCCCGACGGTGGATTTGCCCGATCCAGGCAGCCCGACCAGGAAGACCGACTGCGTGGGGTTCAATTAGTTGATGGCGGTGCGCCCCAGGACCCGCGGCGTGATGAAGATCAGCAGCTCAGAACGCTGATCGATCTGGTTGCGCGACTTGAACAGGTTGCCCACGGCGGGCAGATCGCCCAGCAGCGGCACCTTCTGGATCTGGTTGCGCTCGGTGCGCTCGAAGATGCCACCGATCACCACCGTGCCGCCGTTCTCCACCAGCACCTGGGTTTGCACGTGCTTGGTGTCGATGGCGATACCCTCGGAGGTGGTTTCGCCACGGGTGTCCTTGTTCACGTCGAGGTCGAGAATGATGTTGCCCTCGGGCGTGATCTGCGGCGTAACTTCCAGCTTGAGGTTGGCCTTGCGGAACGCGATGGCCGTGGCGCCGCTGGACGTGGCGGTCTGGTAAGGGAACTCGGTGCCCTGCTCGATCAGCGCCTTCACCTGGTCGGCCGTGACCACGCGAGGACTGGACACCACGCGGCCCTTGCCATCGGATTCCAGCGCCGAGATTTCCAGCGCCAGGAAGCGCGAGGCGTTCGGGCTGAACAGCGACAGGGCGTAGGACGCGGCCTGACCGGACGGGGGCAAGGCGGGCAGGTTCACGAAGGGGGCGGAGGTCAGAGACGGTCCGGTGGTCACGGCCCCGTAGTTGCTGCCGAAGTTGCCGCGCACCGGATTGCCATTGGCCGAGCCTGCGCTGAAGTCCCGCACGCCACCGCCCAGACGCACGCCGATGGATTTGCTGAAGTCGTCGTCGGCTTCCACGATGCGCGCCTCGATCAGCACCTGGCGGATCGGGATATCGAGCTTGGTGATCAGCTCCTGCACCTGCGCCAGGCGTGAGGGAATGTCCGTCACGAACAACTGGTTGGTTCGCGGCTCGGCGATCACGCTGCCACGGGGGGACAGGATGCGCGCGTTGCCGGAATTGCCTCCGCCGCTGACCGTCGACGACGACCCGGCCGTCAGTTGCGTGGCGATGTCGGACGCCTTGGCGTAATTCATCTGGAACGATTGCGTGCGCACCTGCTCAAGGCTCTCCACGGTAGCGCGCGCTTCCAGCTCCTGTTTCTCGCGGGCCGCGATTTCATCGCGCGGGGCGATCCACAGCACGTTGCCCGACTTGCGCAGGCCCAGGCCCTTGGCCTGCATGATGATGTCCAGCGCCTGGTCCCAGGGCACATCCTTCAGGCGCAAGGTGACCGAACCCGCCACAGAGTCGGAGGTCACGATGTTGAAGTTCGTGAAGTCGGCGATGACCTGCAGCAGCGCACGGACTTCGATGTTCTGGAAGTTCAGCGACAGCTTCTCCCCGGTGTAGCCCGGGCCTTGGCTGAGCTTGTTGGGATCCACGCGTTGCTCGCGCACCTCCAGCACGAACTGGTTGTCGCTCTGGTACGCGGAATGCTCCCAGTTGCCCGCCGCCGCCACCACCATCCGCACGCGGTCACCCGTCTGCGTGGTGGTCACCGACTGCACCGGCGTGCCGAAGTCGGTCACATCCAGGCGGCGGCGCAAGCCCTCGGGCAGGGAACTCTTCAGGAACTCCACCACGAGGCCCGTGCCCTGCTGGCGGATGTCGACACCGACCTGGTTGTTCGGCAACTCGACGACGACACGCCCCGTATTGCCCGTGCCGCGGCGGAAGTCGATGTCGCGCAGCGAGCTGACGTCCAGGTTGCGGCTCTCGGCAAAATGCGTCGGCGGATTGGTTTGGGCCGTCACCGCTTCGGGACGCTCCATGACCACCAGCAGGCTGTTGCCCTCGACGCGCGTCTGGAACGGCGCCGGCTGCTTGAGGTTGATCACCACCCGCGTGCGTTCGCCCGCCTGGACCACGGTGGCCGAACGGAGATTGCCTTCGTTGATGTCAACGGTGCTGCGCCCCATGGCATTGGCCACGCCCGGAAAGTCCAGGGCAATGCGCGCGGGCGACTGCACGGTGAAGCTAGACGGCGTGGCCTTCAGGGGTTCCGACAGGTTGATCCGGACCACCTCGGCACCACTTTGAATCCCGCCGGTGACCGACTGGATCGCAGACTGCGCCTGCGCCCAGCAGGCCGACAGGACGAGACCGAGAACCAGCCCCCCCTTGACCATCCTCCGCCCCCACGCCGTTCCAGCGGTCGCCTGTTCTGGCTTGTTCATTTAGCGTCCTCTACTAGCTGCAGCGCCGTGGGGCGCTCGATCCATTCACCCGACGGGTCCTGCACGATTTCGCGCAGGGCGACTTCGGTCTCGGTGATGCGGGTTACGCGTCCGAAGTTCTGTCCCAGGTACTGTCCTTGACGCACCTGGTACAGCAGGCGGTCCACCTTGATCAGCGCCACCAGTTCCCCCGAACGGTCCAGGCTGCCGACCATGGTCATGGAGTCCAGGGGGAAGGCCTCGAGTGGCTGTCGCCGACGCGCCAGCTCGGGCTCGATCAGCGCGGCATTGGCGGCGCTTGCCGATTGCGTGCCGCGCAGCAGGCTGGCCAGCTTTTCCGTGCTGAAGGGCGGCGTTTCGCGCTCGACACTGTAGGGTTGGGGTTCGAACCGCGTGGGTTCGGGAATCGGCTGAACCGATGGTTTGATCGAATTGCGCTCGGCCTGCATCCAGGACCGCAGCTCGTCCTGCCCGGACGAGGTACAGCCCGCCAGCACAAGGCCCAGGACCAACAAGGAGTAGGGGGCGAGGCGGCTCACTGCTTTGCCCCCTTCGCTTTTTGCTGGGCCGCGATTTCCTCGGGGTCCAGGTACCGGAAGGTCTTGGCCACGCCCTCCATCGTCAAGTAACCGTCGCGGGTGGCGATGGGCGTCAGGCTGAGGTTGTTCAAGGTGACGATGCGCGACAGGTTGGCGATATCAGCGGCGAACAGGCCGACGTCGTGGTATTTGCCCGTGACCCGTATGACGATGGGCAACTCGGCGTAGTACTCACGGACCACCACCTGTCCGGGACGGAACAGTTCGAACTGCAGACTGCGGCCCAGACCGGCTTGGTTGATGTCGGACAACAAGGCGTCCATTTCGGCCTTGCTGGGCAGTTGCTTCTCCAGCTGCGTCACGTACTGCTGGACCTGCTCCAGCTGCTTGCGCAGGGCGTCCAGGTTGACGGCCTGCACCAGCTTGCTGCGGTAGGTGGTGCGCAGTTGCTCTTCACGGGCCTTCTCGGCCACCAGTTCTTCGTCGACGCCCTTGAGCCAGAAGAACCACAGCGCGGCCACCACGCCCAAGCACACGGCCACGAACAGCAGGTTTCGGGGCAGCGCCGGCCACAAGGACGGATCGTTGGGATCGAGGCCGGTGAACTGGGCGCGCAGCTTGTCCTGCACGCCCTTCAGATCGATATTGATGCTCGACTTCTTCGCCATCACGCCACCCCGGGTCAGACTTTGCCCGCCGCGGGTGCGGTGGCTGGCGTGACCGGCGCCGGCGTGACCGCCGGCTTGCGCAAGGTCACGCGCATGGTGAAGTTGGCCACGCGCCGCGCATCGGCGCCACTGATGGCTGCGTTGGCGGACACGATTTCCACCAGCTCAGGGCGCGTCAAGGCGGGGCTGTTGTTGGACAGATTGCGCAACAGCTCGGACACCCGCTCCTGCGACTGCGCCGTGCCCGTCAACAGCACACTCATGTTTTCCTGCTTCATCGACCGCAGGAAAACCCCCTTGGGCAGTTGATTGACGAGCTCCTCCAGCAGATAGACCGGCAGGTTGCGGCCCGCCTGAAGGTCCTCGACGGCCGTCTGGCGCGCCCGCAGCGACGCGATTTGCTGCTGCAGCGTGGCAATGTCCTTGATTTCCGCGTCCAGCTTGGCGATTTCCTGGGTCAGGAATTGGTTGCGGTCTTGCTGGATGGAGATCTGCCCCTGATACCACGTGAAGACGGCGCCACCGATGATGCCCCCCAGCAGCGCCGACAAGCCCAGCTGCGTATAGAACTGTTCCTTCTGGCGCTTGCGCGCTGCCTCGCGGTGGGGCAGCAGGTTGATGAGGATCATTGGTAGAACCTCCGCAGCGCCAGCCCGGTGGACGTCAGGTAGGCTGGTGCCTCACGTGAGATCTTTCGCGCCTGAACACCCGCCCCCAGTTCCATCGCGTCGAAGGGGTTGATCAGCATGCACGCGAACGAGGTCTGGTGGGTCACCGCCTCGGTGAGCCCCAGCAAGGCGGCGCTGCCGCCGGCCAGCAGGATGTGGTCAATCTTGTTGTACGGCGTGCTGGTGAAGAAAAACTGCAGCGCGCGGCCGATTTCCTGAGAAAGGCTCTCAATGAACGGCTCCAGCACGGCGCTCTGGTAGTCCTCAGGCAGGTCACCCGAGCGCTTCTTGGCTTCGGCCTCGTCGGGCGAAAAGCCGTACTGGCGGATGATGAGCTGGGTGAGCTGACCGCCACCAAAGGCCTGGTCGCGCTCGTAGAGCACTTCGTCGTTGCGAATGACCTGCAGGCTCGTGGTCATGGAGCCGATCTCGAACAGCGCCACCAGCGCGTCCACCCCCTGGTTCGGCAAGGTTTCGATCACGCGGCCGGCGGCCAGCCGCGACGCATAGGACTCGACGTCCATGACCACGGGCTTGAGACCCGCGGCTTCGGCCAGGCCTTGCCGGTCGGACACCTTTTCCTTGCGGGAGGCGGCGATCAGCACCTCGACATCGCCCACGGACGTCGCGCTGGGGCCGACGACGCAGAAATCGAGGCTCACCTCGTCGAGCGAGAACGGGATGTACTGGTTGGCCTCGGACTCGACCTGCGCCTCGAGCTCCTTGTCGCTCATGCCACCCGGCAGAACGATTTTCTTGGTGATCACCGCCGAGGCCGGCAACGCCAGGGCCACGTTCTTCGTCTTGCTGCCGCTCTTGCGGACCACCCGGCGCACCGCGTCGGCCACCTCATCGAATTTTTCGATGTTGCCGTCGGTGATCCAGCCGCGCTCCAGCGGTTCCATGGCGCAGCGCTCCAGCACGAACTCGCCGGCGCGGTTGCGGCTGAGCTCGACAAGCTTGACGCTCGACGAACTCACGTCAATGCCCAGCAACGGCGCTGGCTCTCGGCTGAATAGCGATCCCAGTGAGATCAAGATGGCCCCCAAATCGCGTGGCGATGTACTACGCCAGACTTAAGAATTCACTTCAATGCTAGCAGTAAGCCCATTGAGCGGCAAAGATTTTTTGCCAAACGCACAAATCGAAACGTTGTCAAAAGCCGACGGGATGAAGGGCCGACACGATGGCCTGAACGCCCACCGACAATCCGGTCCACAAGCCCAAACCCCTACGTTCCGTTCATTCCATGTCGGCACCTTGGTCGACTTCTAAAATGCGGCACGTTTCCAGTCCGAGTTCGCATGCCCCAAGAATCCCAGCCCTCTCGCGCGGCTCCTGCCAAGGCAGTATCTGCGGCGCCCCGCACGCTCATCTGGATCGGTCGCTTGGTGGTGGTTGTCGCCGGACTGGCGGCGGCAGGTGTTGCGGCCATGCTGATGGCCCTTGGCATCGCCCTGGCGGTGGCCTACCCCAATCTGCCCGACGTCACGGGCCTGGCCGACTACCGCCCCAAGCTGCCTTTGCGCGTGCTCGCCGTGGATGGCCAGCTCATCGGCGAGTTCGGTGAAGAGCGGCGCAACCTGCTGACCATCGACCAGATCCCCGACGTGATGAAGCACGCGGTGCTGGCCATCGAAGACGCGCGCTTCTTCGAGCACAGCGGCGTGGACTACCGCGGCATGGTGCGCGCCGCGCTGGCCAACCTGCGCGAGGCCAAGAGCCAGGGCGCCTCCACCATCACCATGCAGGTGGCGCGCAACGTCTACCTGTCGGCGGAAAAGAGCTACACGCGCAAGATCTACGAGGTGCTGCTCACCTTCAAACTGGAGCACATGCTCACCAAGGAGCAGATCCTCGAGATCTACATGAACCAGATCTTCCTGGGCCGGCGAGCGTATGGCTTCGCGTCGGCCTCGCAGATCTACTTTGGCAAACCGCTGAAGGACGTGACCATCGCCGAGGCTGCCATGCTCGCGGGACTGCCGCAGGCGCCTTCGGCCTACAACCCGGTCCGCAATCCCAAGCGCGCCCGCACGCGCCAGCTGTACATCATCGACCGCATGGTCGAGAACGGCTTCATCACCGCCCAACAGGCCGAAGAGGCCAAAGCCCAGGAGGTCAAGGTCCACCGGGGGGCGATGGACGACGGCCTGCGCGCGGAGTTTGCCGCCGAGATGGTTCGCCAGGCCATCGTGGCCCAGTATGGCGAGGCCGCGTACACGCGCGGCCTGGTGGTGTCCACCACCATCGACCCGCGCGCCCAGGAAGCCGCCTACCGCGCCGTGCGCCAGGGCGTGCTGGACTACGAGCGCCGGCAGTTCTACCGCGGCCCGGAACTGTTCATCAACCTGCCCGAGGACCCGCAGGAACGCGACACGGCCATTGACGAGGCCCTCGCGGAACGCCCCGACAACGGGGACCTGCTGTCGGCCGTGGTGCTCCAGGCCGACCCACGCAAGGTGGTGGTGGTGCGTCAGGACGGCGACCCGATCGAGATCACCGGTGAAGGCCTCAAGCCGGTGCAAAGCGGCCTGTCGGACAAGGCCGGGCCGAACATCAAGCTGCGCCCGGGCGCCGTCGTGCGCATCGTCAAGGTGGGCGACAAATCCTGGCGCGTGACGCAATTGCCCGAGGTCGAGTCCGCCTTCATTGCGCTGGACCCGCGCAATGGCCGCATCGCGGCCGTCATCGGCGGCTTCGACTTCAACAAGAACAAGTTCAACCACGCCACCCAGGCCTGGCGCCAGCCGGGGTCCAGCTTCAAGCCCTTCATCTATTCCGCCGCGCTGGAAAAGGGCCTGACGCCAATGACGGTGGTGAACGACGCGCCGCTGTTCTATTCCGCCGCCGATACGGGCGGCAAGCCCTGGGAGCCGAAGAACTACGACGGCCAGTTCGAAGGTCCGATGTCGGTGCGCCGCGCGCTGGCCAAGTCCAAGAACATGGTGTCCATTCGCGTGCTGCAGCTGGTGGGCACGCAGAACGCGCAGAACTGGGTCACGCGCTTCGGCTTCGAGGCCGACAAGCACCCGCCCTACCTCACCATGGCGCTGGGCGCCGGTTCGGTCACGCCGCTGCAGATGGTCACGGCCTATTCGGTGTTCGCCAACGGCGGCCACCGCGTGACGCCCCTGCTGATCACCCGCGTGACGGACGCGCGCGGGCGCGTACTGTTCGAGGCGCCCCAGACCACGCTGGACAACGCGCCGCAGGCGATCGAGCCGCGCAACGCCTTCATCATGAACAGCCTGCTGCAGGAGATCACCCGCTCAGGCACCGCGGCGCGCGCGCAGGCCACCCTCAAGCGGCCCGACCTGTATGGCAAGACCGGCACCACCAACGACGCGGTGGACGCCTGGTTTGTCGGCTACCAGCCCACGCTGGCCGCCGCGGCCTGGGTGGGCTACGACACGCCGCGCAACCTGGGCAGCCGCGAAACCGGCGGTGGCCTGGCGCTGCCGATCTGGATTTCCTTCATGCAGGAGATGCTGAAGAACGTGCCCGTGGCTACCTATAGCGCACCGCCCGGCGTGGTCAACATCGGCGGCGAGTGGTACTACGAAGAATACGGCCCGGGCAATGGCGTGCATGGCCTGGGCCTGGCGGATCCCTGGCCTGGCGCGCCCGCCGGCGCGGCGGTCGATGCCAATGGCGTGCCGATCGCGCCGCCGCCGCCGCAGCCGCCGGTGGAGAACCGGCGCAGCATCCTGGATCTGTTCAGGAACTGAAGCGCAGCGCCTCGCCCGACTGCTCGCTCGCGTAACGCGACAGGTTCTCGAAGAATTCGCCGTTGCCCTTGGTGTCTTGCCAGGCGCGGCCATCGTGCTTGTAGTGAAAGCCACCGGCGCGTGCGGCCATCCACACCTCGTGCAGCGGCTTCTGCAGGTTGATCACGATCTGGCTGCGGTTGGCAAAGGTGAGTGTGATCATGCCGCCCACGCGCTGGTTGTCGATGTCCGCATCGCTGTCTTCGTTGATGCGGTCGCAGTTCAGTTCGATGGCGCGCAACAGGGCCTCGGCGCGATCCTGGTATTCGAGGTCGGTCATACAATGCGCGGATGTTTGGGTGGCTGCGCATTCTAGGTCGCTGTTCAGGCCCCGCTCGGGTCATGGCCTTGTCGCTGCTGCTGTCGGGCTTGGCGGCTTGCGGCCAGAAGGGTCCGCTCTACCTGCCGCCCCCCAAGAGCCCCGAGACCACGCCCAAGCCCGCCAACAATGCCCCTGTCGCCCCTGCCCGCCTTCCTGACGCAACGTCACGGTGAACTGCACATCGAGGACCTGAGCCTCGACAGCCTGGCCCGGGCCCACGGCACCCCACTCTTCGTCTACAGCCAGGCCGCCATGCTGCAGGCCCTGGGCGCGTACCAGCGAGGCCTCGCCGGGCGCTCGCACCTCATCTGCTATGCGATGAAGGCCAACTCCTCGTTGGCCATCCTGCAGACGCTGGTGCGCGCGGGCTGCGGGCTGGACATCGTCTCGGGCGGTGAGCTGGAGCGTGCGCTGGCCGCTGGCTGCGCGCCCGAACGCATCATCTTTTCGGGTGTGGGCAAGACCCGCGCCGAGATGCGCCGCGCGCTCGATGTCGGCATCGGCTGCTTCAACGTCGAGAGCCGCGCCGAGCTGACCGTGCTCGATGAGGTCGCGCGCGCGGCCGGGCGGCGCGCGCGCGTGAGCGTGCGCGTCAACCCCGACGTGGACGCGCAAACGCACCCCTACATCTCCACCGGCCTGAAGGACAACAAGTTCGGCATCGCGCACGACGAGGTGCTGGACACCTACCGGCAGGCCGCGGCCTGCAGCGGCCTTGAGGTGGTCGGCATCGACTGCCACATCGGCTCGCAGATCACGCAAGCGGCGCCCTACCTCGACGCGCTGGAGCGCGTGCTGGACCTGGTCGCCGCCATCGAAGGCCTCGGTTTGGGCCTGCGCCTGCGCCACATCGACTTCGGCGGTGGCCTGGGCATCGACTACCGCGGCGATGCGCCTCCCGCCGCCGACGCGCTGTGGGCGCAGTTGCTGCAGCGCCTGGACGCGCGCGGCTTCGGCGACCGCCAGATCCTGATCGAGCCGGGCCGCTCCATCGTGGGCAACGCCGGTGTCTGCCTGACCGAGGTGCTCTACCTCAAGCCCGGGGAACACAAGAACTTCCTCATCGTGGACGCGGCCATGAACGATTTGCCGCGCCCCGCGATGTACCAGGCCTACCACCGCATCGAACCACTGCGCGCGCGCACCGACACCGCCCCGCTCACCTGGGACGTGGTCGGCCCTGTCTGCGAAAGCGGCGATTGGCTGGGCCGTGACCGCGAGCTGGCGGTGCAGGCCGGCGATCGGCTGGCGGTGCTGTCGGCCGGCGCCTACTGCATGAGCATGGCCAGCAACTACAACACGCGCGGCCGCGCCGCCGAGGTGCTGGTCGATGGCAACCGGGCCACCGTGATCCGCCAGCGCGAAACCGCCGCCGATCAGATGCGGCTGGAAACGCCCCTGCCCTGAGGGGCCCCCCAGCGCCGCCAGGCGCGCCAGCCCAGCAGCGCGGCAAAGAGCACCGCATAGACCGCGACTTCGTTGAAGTCGTGCTTGCCCGCGCGCATCCAGAAGAAGTGCAGCACCGCCAGCGCCGCCACCGCATAGACCAGCCGGTGCAGGGCCTGCCAGCGCGGCGCCCCCAGCGCGCGGATGGCGCGGTTGAAGGACGTGGCCGCCAGCGCGAGCAGCAGCAGCCAGGCCAGCGTGCCCACGAGGATGAAGGGGCGCTTGGGGATGTCGGCGACCACCTCGGCCCAGTCGAAGCCCATGTCGAACCAGGCGTAGGCCAGCCAGTGCAGCGTGGCGTAGAAGAACACGAACAGCCCCAGCATGCGCCGAAAGCGCGCCAGCGCCGGCCAGCTTAGGGTGACGCGCAGCGGCGTCACCAGCAGCACCAGCACCAGGGCGCGCAAGGTCCAGTCGCCCAGGGATCGGATCAGCGCCTCGGCGGGGTTGGCGCCCAGGCGGTCGGCCGCCGCGGCCCAGAACAGCCAGGCGAAAGGCAGGAGCCACACGGCAAATACCAGGGGTTTGGCCAGCGGGTGCAGCAGCGCCCGCTGGACCGCGGCGCGGTTCAGCCAACGCCCCGCGGGCCACGCGGTACGGGCCCCTTCGGGCGGCCGGGCGGAGCCCATGGCCTCAGTAGAACTTGCGCAGGTCCATGCCGGCGTAGAGCTGGCCCACCTGCGCTTCGTAGCCGTTGAACATCAGCGTCGGGCGGCGCTTGGCGAACAGGCCACCGCCTTCGCCAATGCGCCGCTCGGTCGCCTGGCTCCAGCGCGGGTGCGCCACCTGCGGATTCACGTTGGAGAAGAAACCGTACTCCTGCGGCGCCGCCAGATTCCAGGAGGTGCGCGGCTCCTTCTCGACGAAGCGGATCTTCACCAGCGACTTGCCGCTTTTGAAGCCGTACTTCCAGGGCACCACCAAGCGCACGGGCGCGCCGTTCTGGTTGGGCAGCACCTCGCCGTACAGACCGAAGGCCAGCAGCGTGAGCGGGTGCTGCGCCTCGTCCAGGCGCAAGCCTTCCACATAGGGCCACTCCAGCACGTTGGCGCGCAGGCCGGGCATCTGCTGCCTGTCGGCCAGCGTCACGAACTCCACGTACTTCGCGCTGCCCTGCGGCTCCACGCGCTTGATGAGCTCGGCCAGAGAATAGCCTTGCCAGGGCAGCACCATCGACCAGCCCTCGACGCAGCGCAGGCGGTAGAGGCGCTCTTCCATGGGCGCCAGCTTGAGCAGGGCGTCGAGGTCGAAGCGGCCGGGCTTGTTCACCAGGCCCTCAACCTCCACCGTCCAGGGACGGGTCCTGAGCTTGCCCGCGTACTGCAGCGGGTCGCTCTTGTCGGTGCCGAACTCGTAGAAGTTGTTGTAGCTGGTGGCATCCTCGTAGCTGGTGGGCTTTTCCACCGTGGTGGCCCCGGCCACCGAGGACATCTTGCCCGGCAGAGCGGCCAGTTTGCCGGGGCGCGCCGGCGACGCCTGGGCCCAGGCATCGCGCGAAGCCCAGGCCACGCCCGCGGCGGCCAGGCCGGCCAGCCATTGGCGGCGCCCCAGGTAGGCGTGGCGCGGGGTGATTTCGCTGCTGCGCGGATGGACGAAACCGTCGCGGTCGGTTCGGATGATCATGGCCGTGTCCTCAGTGGCGCGCGGACGCGAGGGATGCCGCGCCCGCCAACCCGTCTGTCGTGTGATCCGCCGAAACCTTACGCGGTTCCGGGCTCAGAGGGTGCCGTAGCTGTGCAAACCCGAGAGGAACATGTTGACGCCGATGAAGGCGAAGGTGGTGATGGCCAGGCCCACCAGCGCCCACCAGGCGGCCACGGTGCCGCGCAAGCCTTTCATCAGCCGCATGTGCAGCCAGGCCGCGTAGTTGAGCCAGACGATCAGGGCCCAGGTCTCCTTCGGGTCCCAGCTCCAGTAGCCGCCCCAGGCCTCGGCGGCCCACAGGGCGCCCAGCACGGTGGCGATGGTGAAGAAGGCGAAGCCGACCGCGATGGCCTTGTACATCACGTCGTCCAGCACCTCGAACGAGGGCAGGCGCTCGGCGATGCGGCCGCGCACCGACAGGATGCCGCCCACAATAAACGCCGACACGCCGAAGTAGATGAACCAATAGACGCCGCCTTTGTCGGTGGCGCCCTGGCGGAACACCAGCGGTTCGAAGCACAGCACCACGCCCAGCACCCACAGGGGCGCCAGCTTGTACCAGCGGGTCTCGCCGGCGCTCTGCTTGATGAGGTAGGCGAAGGCCAGCATGGCCGCGATGGCGAAGGTACCGTAGCCGATGAAGTTGGCCGGCACGTGCAGTTTCATCCACCAGCTCTGCAGCGCGGGCACCAGGGGCTGGATCTCGTGCGCCTCGCGCACCACCGTGTACCAGAGCAGGAAGCCCACGGCCGCGCTCACGATCAGCATGGCGAAGGCACCCATGCGGCGCGTGCCGTACTGCTGCTCGTAGTAAAGGTAGAAGGCCGCCGTCATCCAGCAGAACAGCACGAACACCTCATACAGGTTGCTCACCGGGATGTGGCCGATGCCGGGGCCGATCTGGTGGCTTTCGTACCAGCGCACCAGCGAGCCGATGAGCGCCAGGCCCACCGCCACCCAGGCCAGGCGCGAGCCCAGCGCCTCCAGGGCATCGCCCGCGCGCGTGAACATGCCCAGCCAGTAGAAGGCGGTGCTCATGAAAAACAGCACGCTCATCCACAGGATGGCCGACTGGCTGGAAATAAAGTACTTGAGCAGGAAGACCTGATCGCCGCGCGCCAGGTCGGCGCCGCCGCCTGGGGCCTGGTACAGCCAGATGGCCAGCAAGGCGAAGGCCGCGACCACCGCCGCCAGCTTCTGCAGCGGGCGCCAGAACCAGCCCAGGGCGACCATGCTCGGCACGGTGCCGGCAAGGATCCACTTCTCGTAGATGTCCATGGCGCCGCCATAGCGCAGGAAGGCCAGCACGGCGCCGGCCAGCACGAACGCGGCGAACAGCCAGTCCCAGCGGTTGCGGCGGGCGAAATAGCCAGGGGCCAGTTCGGCGCCGCCCGAGGACTTCTTGAGCGTGATGGTTTGCGTGGCGGTGGTGGTGTTCATGCGGTCACCTGGAAAGCAATTGGGTCTTGAGCTGTTCGAACTCGCGGTCGGCGTCCAGCGTCTTGCGGTTGGTGGACAGGGCCATGCTGGCCTGCGCCCCCTGCCCGCTCGGCGTCAGCCAGACCCACAGGCGGCGCTCGCGGACGTAGAGCATGGCAAAGACGCCGATGATGAGCAACAGGCAGCCCAGGTAGACGACGGTCTGACCCGGGGCGCGGGCCACCTGGAAGACGCTTGCCTGCACATGGGTGAAGTCCGTCAGCTCGAAGGCCATGGGCGCCGGGTAGAAAAAGGTGTCGGACAGGCTGATCACCGCCTGCGTCATGAAGCGCTGGGCGGGTTCGTCGCGCGCCAGCGGCGCCAGGCCGGCCTTTTCGCGGCTGAGCTGCAGCAGCTCGAACAGGGTGCCGTTGAGGATGCGCACCAGCACGTCGCTGGCGCGCTCGCGCTCGGCCTCGGGCACGTTGGCCTGCAGGAAAGCGGCCACGGCCTGCAGGCCGCCGCTCGCCTCGCGGGGGGCACTGCCGTCGGCGCCCTTCATGGCGCTCGCGCCGTTCGGGCCATTCGCCGCCACCGCGTCCGCCACCGGCGTGACGCGTTCCGCGCCCGAAAACAGCGCCAGCGCGCGCGAGGCCGAGGCCACCAGGGCCTGCTCCAGGTCCGCGCGGCCCGGCTCCACCGACTGCGCGGCGTAGCGGCGCACGGCCTCGGCGCGCAGCGCCGGGTCGCTCAGCGCGGCGCGCAGCCGCACGAAGCCATCCAGGCTGTCGTTCTCGTCGGCCGGCACGCGCAGGTAGCGGAAGCTGTCCTGTGGTGTTTCGCGCAGGCCCAGCAGGTAAACGCGCTGGCCATCGAGCTCCATCGGCAGCATGTAGTTGTGGTATTCCACCGCCTGGCCCGCCGCGTCGCGCAGCTTGTAGGTCACGCTGGGCCCCACGTTGCGCAGGGTCTTCTCGGTCACGGTCTTGTGCGCGGCGCCGAGGCGGCTTTCGATGGACTCGCGCAGGTCGACCTTGCGCACGTCGGCCCCGCTGCCGGTGGCGGCGAAGTTCTCCACGTTGATGACGCGCAGGCTGGTGAACTCCAGCGAGAGCTTCTGGTCGCCGTTGCTCAGTTCGGTGGATCCGCCGATGATGCCTTCGACCTCGAAGGGTTTGCCCGGGCCATTGATGGGCACGGCCTTGAGCTTCACGCGAGAGCCGCCGTCGTCGAAGCTGGACTGGTAGATCGCCACGCCGCGGTGGAAGGCCGGGTGGTTCACCTCCACGCGGGCGTTCTTCTGCTCACCGGTCTCGCGGTCGTGGATCACGATCTCGCTGGCGAACAGCCGCGGCATGCCGGTCTCGTAGTACTCGACGATGAACTTCTTGAGTTCCACCGAGAACGGCAGCTCCTGCAGCAGCACGCCGCCGGGCTGCGTGAGGATGGCCGTGCTGGACGCGGTGCCTTCGGTCACCAGCAGATTGCCGCGGAAGGTGGGGTTGGCGGTGGACAGCCGGTACTGCTCGGGCACGTCGGCGATCAGGCCGCCGCCCTGGTAGATCTGCTTGCCGTTGAACCAGGTCTGGGCGCGCACCATCAGGTCACCGTCCAGCAGGCCGCCGATGCACACCATCACGATGGCGCTGTGCGCCGCGATGTAGCCCCACTTGTTCGCGGCGCCGGCCTTGGCCGCCAGCATCCAGCCGGTGCCCTGGGGCGTCTCGCGCGACTGCAGTTTCACCTTCCAGCCCGAGCCCAGCAGCGCCTGGCCCATGCGGTTGGCGGCGGCCTCGGGCGCCTCGGCCAGCTCGCCCTGCGCCTTGTGCGGGAAGGCCTTGAGGCTTTGCTCGCGGATGTTTTCCTTGTAGGCCTTGAGGTCGGCCAGGATCTTGGGCGTGTTGCGCGCAATGCACAGGCTGGTACTGACCACCAGGAAGGCCAGGATCAGCAGGAACCACCAGGCGCTGTAGACGGTGTAGAGGTTGGCCGCCGCGAACACGTCGGCCCAGAAGGGGCCGAACTGGTTGACGTAGTTGTTGTAGGGCTCGTTCTGCTTGACCACCGTGCCGATGACCGAGGCGATGCAGATCACCGTCAGCAGCGACACGGCAAAGCGCATCGACGACAGCAGCTCGACCCAGTCGCTCAGGCGCCGCGGGGCGGAGCGCAATTCCAGGCCTTGGGTGGAGACGGTCATGGGAGAAACACGTGGGGCAGAAAAAAAGGCGCGTCCCGTACGGACAGCGCCCTATCAGATGGCTTTCATGGCCGGCGGTTCAATTCATCGAGCGACGGGGCCGCATTGTGGGGCCAAACATCACTTGGTGCTTATATCCCAGGCGGGCCGAAGGGGCGCGGCCGGGGCCGCGCCACGCGCTTCAGCGCAGACCAGCGATGTAGTCGGACACCGCCTTGATCTCGCGGTCGGTCATCTTGGCGGCCACGCCGGCCATTTGCGGGTTGTTGGCGCGCGAGCCGTCGCGGAAGTGGCGCAGCTGCGTTTCGGTGTATTCGGCGTGCTGGCCGGCGATGTGCGGGAACTGCGAGGGAATGCCCGCGCCGTTCGGGCTGTGGCAGCCCGCGCAGGCGGCGATGCCGCGGTCGGCCAGGCCGCCGCGGTAGATGCGCTCACCCAGCTTCACCAGTTCGGCATCGGAGGCAAAGCCCTCCTTGGCTTTCTGCGAGGCCAGCCAATAGGCGATGTTGCGCATGTCGTCGTCGGACAGCGAGGCCGCCATGCCCTGCATGATCGCGTTCTTGCGCTTGCCGGACTTGTATTCCTGCAGCTGCTTGATGAGGTACTCGGGATGCTGCTGCGCAAGCTTGGGATTGGCCGGCGTGGTGGAATTGCCGTCCGCCGCGTGGCAGGCCACGCACACGGCGCCATAAGAGGCGGAGCCCTTGGCGAGGTCGGGCTTGGCCGACTGCGCGTGCGCGCTCAGGGACAGGGCGGCGGCCGCGGCAGCGACCAGGAGGGAGGCATGCAATTTCATGTCGGGCTGTCGGTGCGGTCGACGAATACGTGGGGCGCCTGGACCCCGTTCGGGGCGCTCGGCTGGACAAAACCCGCGGATTTTACAATGCGCTCCCAAACTGGCTCCCAATGACCCACGACCTCACTGCGGACCCCGGCCGCGACCCACGACTGGCGAACGGCTGGCTGCACACCGCCCGCTTCCTTACCACCGCCCCCCAACTGGAGCATCTGCCGGCCCTCGAGGTGCCGGAGATCGCCTTCGTCGGGCGCTCGAACGCGGGCAAGTCCACCGCCATCAACACCCTCACCCAGCAAAAGCGCCTGGCTTTCGCCTCCAAGACGCCTGGGCGCACGCAGAGCATCAACCTGTTCTCCCTGGGCAAGCAGGGCGCCACCGACGCCGTGCTGGCCGACCTGCCCGGCTACGGCTACGCCGCCGTGCCGCGCGAGGCCAAGATCCGCTGGCAGCGCGTGATGGCCAACTACCTGCTCACCCGCCCCAACCTGGTGGCGGTGGTGCTGCTGGTGGACCCGCGCTTGGGCCTGACCGAACTCGACGAGGCCCTGCTGGAGGCCATCCGCCCGCGCGTGGAGCAGGGCCTGAAGTTCCTGCTGCTGCTCACCAAGGCCGACAAGCTCACGCGCACCGAGGCCAACAAGGCCTTGTCGATCGCCAAGCTGCAGTCGGCCGGCGGCGAAGCGCGGCTGTTCTCCGCGCTGAAGAAGCAGGGCCTGGACGAGGTGGCCATGCTGCTGTGGCGCTGGACGCATGAGCCGCCCGGCGGCGCCGCCCTCGAGGCCGACACCGACGAGCCGGACGAGGTGGCCTGAAGGCCGCGACTAGAACAGATAGAAGGGTGGCGCGCCCGGCGGGCGCGTCTTGAACCGCTTGTGCACCCAGTAGTACTGCTCGGGCGCCTCGGCGATGAAGCCTTCGAGCCGGCGGTTCATCTCGGCGGTGTCGGCGGTCACGTCGCCCGTGGGATAGTCGGCCCAGGGCGAATGCACCGTGACCTCGTAGCCATCGGGCACCAGCCGCGCCGTCACGGGCACCACCTGCGCGCCGCCCAGGCGCGCCAGACGCGGCAGCGAGGTGAGCGTGGCCGCCGGCACGCCGAAGAAGGGCACGAAGACCGCGTCGCGCTCGCCATGGTCCATGTCGGGCAGCAGGTACAGCGGTAGGCCCTCGCGCAGGGCCGTGGCCAGGGCGCGCAGGCCCTGGCGCTTGCCCACCACGTGCGGGTTGCCGAAACGCTGCCGGCCCTCGGCCATCCAGCGGTCCACGTCGGCGTTGAGCTGCTCGGCGTACAGGCCGCAGAAGCGGCGCGACAGGTGCGCGGTCAGTGCCGTCCAGCCGGCGTCCATGCCCACGAAATGGGGCGCGAAGATCACCGTGGGCGCCTGACCCTCCAGGGCCTCGAGGTCGCCGCGCAGCAGCAGGCGGCGCTTGACCACGTGGCCGGGGGCTTCCCACAGCCAGCCGCGGTCCAGCCAGGCCTGGGCGAAGAACACGAAATGGCGCCGGATGGCGGCGTCGCGCTCGGCCTCGGAATGGTCCGGGAAGCAGGCGGCCCAGTTGGTGCGGGCGATGCGCCGCCGCCGCGTGGCCACCACGTGCAGCACGCTGCCCAGCGCCCAGCCCAGGGCACGCACCCAGTGCAGCGGCAGGCGCGCCAGCAGGCGCATGAGGCCCAGGCCCAGCCGGTTGCTCAGCCGCGCCGGCGGTCCGGTGTCGGGGGCGGGCGCGGGGGACGGGGTGGAGGTCGGCATCAGCGCGGTGGCTTGTAGCGGTCGTACGACCACAGGTACTGGGCGGGCGATTCTCGCACCAGGGATTCCATGGCCGCGTTGACGGCGGCGGCCGCGGCCTGCGGGTCGGCCGGCAGCGGCTCGGCCAGCGGCCGCACGTGCACCACGTAGCCCTGGCCCCAGGGCAGGCGCTCGCCCCAGCTCAGCAGCACCTGGGTGTCGCCCGAGCGCGCCAGCCGGGCCGACAGGGTCATGGTGTAGGCCTCGCGCCCGAAAAACGGTGCCCATGTGCCCAGGCCCTTGGGCGGCACCTGGTCTGGCAACAGGCCCACGGCCTCGCCCGACTTCAGCGCCTGCACCAGCTGGCGCACCCCCGACAGGGTGGTGGGCGCCGTGCGCAGGCCGGGGCGCTCGCGCGAGTGGTCCACCAGCGCGCGCAGCCAGGGTTGGCGCGCGGGACGGAACAGCACGGTCATGGGCCGGCGGGCGCCGAAGCGCGCAGCGTAGGCCTGGGCGGTGATCTCGAAGCAGCCCAGGTGGGGGGTGAGGAACAGCAGGCCGCGCCCGGCGGCCGACGCGGCCTCGATGTGCTCGGCGCCGTCCCAGCGCACCGGCGCCGGCGCGCCCAGCCACAGCCGGGGCAGTTCGGCGACCAGCTTGCCGGCCTCGGCCACCGAGCGCCAGGCCACGACCGGCGGCATGCCCGCCTGTCGGGCGTTGGCCAGCAGCCGCCGCCGGTAGCGCGGCGACAGCAGGAAGCTCAGCCAGCCCAGGACCACCCCCGCGCCGTGCAACAGGGGCAGGGGCAGGCGGCTGCCCAAGGCAAACAAAAGACGGATCAGCGTGACCAAGTGGGGGACGCCAGCGGGGCCGGCTGAACTAGAATCGCCGGATCGCCGAGTTGATGAACTGATTGCGGGGCGATTCACAAATACCGCTAAAGCGTTCGCCGACTTCTGACAGACCGGCAAACGCCGATCCGACAACCTCAGGAGTTTAAATGGCGAGCGACTTCCTCTTCACGTCCGAATCCGTGTCCGAAGGCCACCCCGACAAGGTGGCGGACCAGATCTCCGACGCCATCCTCGACGCGATCTTCGAACAGGACCCGCGCAGCCGCGTGGCCGCGGAGACCCTGACCAACACCGGTCTCGTGGTGCTGGCCGGCGAGATCACCACCAACGCCCACGTCGACTACATCCAGGTCGCGCGCGACACCATCAAGCGCATCGGCTACGACAACACCGAATACGGCATCGACTACAAGGGCTGCGCGGTGCTCGTGGCCTACGACAAGCAGTCCAACGACATCGCCCAGGGCGTGGACCACGCCTCCGACGACCACCTCAACATCGGTGCCGGCGACCAGGGCCTGATGTTCGGCTACGCCTGCGACGAGACGCCCGAGCTCATGCCCGCGCCGATCTACTACGCGCACCGCCTGGTCGAGCGCCAGGCGCAGCTGCGCAAGGACGGCCGCCTGCCCTTCCTGCGTCCGGACGCCAAGAGCCAGGTGACCATGCGCTACGTGGACGGCAAGCCGCACAGCATCGACACCGTGGTGCTGTCCACCCAGCACTCGCCCGACCAGAGCGAGACGCCCACCAAGATGAAGGCCAGCTTCAACGAAGCCATCATCGAGGAGATCATCAAGCCGGTGTTGCCCAAGGAGTGGCTCCAGGACACCAAGTACCTGATCAACCCCACCGGCCGCTTCGTCATCGGCGGCCCGCAGGGCGATTGCGGCCTGACCGGCCGCAAGATCATCGTCGACACCTACGGCGGCGCCTGCCCGCACGGCGGTGGCGCGTTCTCGGGCAAGGACCCGTCCAAGGTGGACCGCTCGGCCGCCTACGCCGCACGCTACGTGGCCAAGAACATCGTGGCCGCGGGCCTGGCCAAGCAGTGCCAGATCCAGGTCGCCTACGCCATCGGCGTGGCGCGCCCCATGAACGTGACCGTCTACACCGAAGGCACCGGCGTCATCCCCGACGAGCAGATCGCCCAGCTGGTGCAGGAGCATTTCGACCTGCGCCCGAAGGGCATCATCCAGATGCTGGATCTGCTGCGCCCCATCTACGCCAAGACCGCCGCCTACGGTCACTTCGGCCGCGAGGAGCCGGAGTTCACCTGGGAAAAAACCGACAAGGCCGCCACGCTGCGCGCCGCGGCTGGGCTCAAGTGAGCCCGGCGATCGCGCAGCGGTGTGAGCAAAAACCCCGAAGCGGCGGCCTGAAGTAAGCCGAAACGCCTCATATGCAGCCCCGCCGGCGAGAGCCCGCGGGGCTTTTTCGTGCGGAAATGCGCTGGAAACACCCCGCTATTGCTCGGCGGGCTGGCTGAATTTTTCCGTTCGGCGTCCGATATCCACCGGCAAGGACCCCTTTTTTCCGAGCCAACCGTACCGGAGCCTTCATGGAGATCGACCTGTCCCTCACCGGCCCCGCCGGCGACAGCGCCAGCGCCCAGTGCCTGTTCGACCAGGCGCCGTGCGGCCTCGTCGCGCTGGACGCCGAGCTGCAGTGCCTGCGCGCCAATGGCACCCTGCTGCGCTGGCTCGGCCATGCCGACGCGCCCGCGCAGGCCCTGGCGGGGCTGTTCGAACCGGCCGACCACGGCAGCCAGCAGCAGGCGCGCCTGCACCTGGACCTGCTGCGCCAGACGGGTGAGCCGCAGACGCTGGACGTGAGCCTGCGCCGCGCCGACGGCAGCGTGTTCCGCGCCCGCCTCAGCTCCACGGCCGTGCGCGACGCCGATGGCCATTTCCTGCACAGCAGCAGCCTGGTGATGCCCGCGCCCGAACCCGTGGCGCCCGCGGCCGCCGCCTCGCCCGCCGAGGCGCTGTTGCGCGGCGTCATCGACCGCGTTCCCGCGCGCCTGGCCTACTACGACAAGGACCTGATCTGCCGCTTCGCCAACCTGGCGCACGCGGCGCGCTATGGCAAGCGACCCGAGCAGGTGGTGGGCTCGCACCTGAGCGAGGTGGTGCGCCCCGATCTGCTGCCCGAAATCCTGCCGCGCGTGGCCGCCGCCCTCAGCGGCGAGCGCCAGAGCTTCGAGGCCGAGCGCCTGGACGCCGCCGGCCAGCGCTGCTACTTCGAGATTCACTACATCCCCGACCAGCAGGGCGACGAAGTCAAGGGCCTGCTGATCGAGCTGCACGACATCAGCGAGCGCCGCCGCACCGAGGAGCTGGTGCTCCACGCCAACCGCGACCTCGAGGACCGCGTGCGCGAGCGCACCACCGAGCTCTACGAAAGCGAGCAGCGCTACCGCCTGATGGTCGATGCGCTGCAGGACTACTGCATCTACTTCATCGACGACGCCGGCCGCATCACCGAATGGACCGAAAGCGCGCAGCGCCTGCACGGCCACCCGCGCCCGCAGATCCTGGGCCAGCGCTTCGACACGCTGATGAGCAGCGACAACGCGGGCGAGGACGAGGTCGACGCGGGCCAGGTGCTGCGCCTGGCCAAGTCGCACGGCCAATGGGAGTCGCGCGGCTGGCGGCTGCGCTCGGACGGCTCGCGCTTTTGGGCCCACACCGTGGTCACCGCGCTGCGCAACCAGCAGGGCGAGCTGCGCGGCCTGTCGTGCATCACGCGCGACATGACCGCGGCCAAGAACCTCGAGGACGTGATGAACGACCTCAACCGCGAACTGGAAAAACGCGTGGCCGAGCGCACGCGCCAGCTGGTGGCCGCCAACAAGGACCTCGACGTCTTCTCGCACATGGTCTCGCACGACCTGCGCGCGCCGCTGCGACACATCAGCAGCTTCACCAGCCTGCTCAACGAGCAGCTCGGCGAGTCCGACGAGCCCATGGTCCAGCAGTGCCTGCAGTCCATCGGCAAGTCGACCAAGCGCATGAGCCAGATGATCGAGGGCCTGCTGGAGTACGCGCGCCTGGGCCGCGTCGCCATCGAGTCGCAGCCCGTGCCGCTGAGCCCGCTGCTGCACGGCGTGGTGGCGCACCTGCGCCAGGAGAACGCGCAGCGCCAGATCGAGTGGGTCATCGACCCCGATCTGCCCATGGTGCGCGGCGACGCCATGCTGCTGGCCCAGGCCTGGGGCAACCTGCTGGACAACGCGGTGAAGTACACGCGCAAGCACCCCAAAGCGCGCATCGAGGTGGGCTGCAAGGTCAACCCGGTGGGCGGGCACATGTTCTACGTCAGCGACAACGGCGCCGGCTTCGACCTGGAAAAGGCGCACAACCTGTTCGTGATGTTCCAGCGCCAGCACCACTCGATGGATTTCGAGGGCAACGGCACCGGACTGGCATTGACGCAGCGCATCATCGAGCGCCACGACGGCCGCATCTGGTGCGAGACCGCGCCGGGCCGCGGCTGCACCTTCTACTTCACCCTGCCCTTCGACGGCGCGGAGCCCGCCCCGGCGTTCACCGTCTCGGCCATGGCCGCGCTGGCGGCCTGAGCGCCTGCCCCCACGGGCAGCGGCCGGGATAATCCCCGGCCATGCCCGCTTCCCCCTCCCTGTTCGACCTCGGCGCGCGCACGGCCCTCGTCACCGGCGCCACGCGTGGCCTGGGCCGCGCCATCGCCGGCGCCCTGGCCGCGCACGGCGCGCGCGTGTGGCTGGGCGGGCGCGACGCGGCCGCCCTGACCGCGGCGGCCGAGGCCATCGGCCCGAACGCCCGCGCCCTGCCCTTCGACGTGTCCGACCACGCGGCCGCCAGCGCCGCCGTGGCGCGCGTGCTGGCCGAATCCGGCCGCCTGGACATCGTGGTCAACGCCGTGGGCCAGCGCCGCCGCGAACCGCTGCAGGCCCTGCCCGCCCAGGCCCTGCGCGACATGCTCGAGTCCAACCTGGTGGCCGCCTGGCACCTGTGCCGCGAGGCCGCCGAGCCCATGCGGCGGCAGGGCCACGGGCGGCTGATCAACATCACCTCCATCGCCGGCCCGCTGGCGCGCGCCGGCGACGCGGCCTACACCACCAGCAAAGGCGGCCTGGAGGCCATGACGCGCGCGCTGGCGGCCGAACTGGGGCCGCATGGCATCACGGCCAACGCCATCGCCCCGGGTTACTTCGCCACCGAAACCAACGCGGCCATGGTGAACGACCCGGGCGTGGCCGACTGGCTGCGCCAGCGCACCTCCGTCGGCCGCTGGGGCCGGCCCGAGGAGATCGCCGCCGCCGCGGTGTTCCTGGCTTGCGATGCCGCCAGCTACGTCACCGGCCAGGTGGTGGCCGTGGACGGCGGCTACCTCGCGCACTTCTGAGCGCCGCCGCGTGGCGGCCCCGCCACGCGCGCCGCGCGTTCGATCACCAAGGCGTCGCGCAGCGCCATCCACCCCCCGTTTCCGGCCTTCAACCCCTTCGACGGCGGCCGATTCTCCGCAGCACAGTTCCCTTCATTTCTAGGAGCCGCCATGCGTGTGAATCTCCCCGTGTCGCAGCGCGAGTACCCACTCGCCGAACGGATGACGCTGCTGTCCACCACCGACACCGACAGCCGCATCACCTACGTCAACGAGGCCTTCGTCACCGTCAGCGGCTTCACGCGCGACGAGCTGCTGGGCCAGCCGCACAACCTGGTGCGCCACCCCGACATGCCGGTGCAGGCCTTCGAGGACATGTGGCGCACGCTGCGGCGGGGCCAGGCCTGGTCGGCGCTGGTGAAGAACCGCCGCAAGGACGGCGACCACTACTGGGTGCGCGCCAACGTCACGCCGCTGCACCGAGACGGCCGGCTCAGCGGTTACCTCTCGGTGCGCACCACGCCCTCGCGCGCCGAGATCGACGAGGCCGAGCACTGGTACGCGCGCTTTCGCGAGGGCCGGGCCGCGGGCCACGGCTTTCGCCAGGGCCTGCTGGTGCGCACCGGCCCGCTGGCCTGGCTGGACTGGGACCGCACGCTGGGCACCGGCACGCGCGCCGCGCTGCCGCTGGCGCTGTGCGCCGCCGCGGGCTGGGCGCCGCTGCTGGCCGGCGTCCCCGCCGGCGCGGGCGCGCTGGCCCTGCTGGCCGCGCAGGCCAGTGCGCTGGCGCTGGGCCTGGCCTGGTACCGCGCGCAGTTCGGGCGCCCGCTGCGCGAGCTGGGCGAGTACGCCCAGGCCCTGTCCTGTGGCCAGATGCCACCGCCCCACACGGCGCGGCGCCTGGACGCCATCGGCCGGCTGCAGCGCTCGCTGAACCAGGCGGCGCAGAACATGAAGGCCCTGGTCGACGACGTCGGCATCCGCGCCGCGCGCGTGGCCGCGGCCAGCCAGCAGATCGCCACCGGCAACGACGACCTCAACCACCGAACCGACCAGGCCGCGGCCTCGCTGCGGCAGACGGCGGCCTCCATGGACGAGCTCTCGGACAGCATCCAGCGCAACACGCGGGCCGCGCAGCTCGCCGCGGCGCGCGTGCACGAAGCGTCCGAGGTCGCCCTGGCGGGCGGCCACGCGGTCAAGGACGTGGTCGGCACCATGGACGGCATCGCCCGCTCGAGCCAGCGCATGGGCGAGATCATCGGCGTGATCGACGCCATCGCCTTCCAGACCAACATCCTGGCGCTCAACGCCGCCGTGGAGGCGGCGCGCGCGGGCGAGCAGGGCCGCGGCTTCGCCGTGGTGGCCGCCGAGGTGCGCGGCCTGGCCCAGCGCAGCGCCGATGCCGCGCACGAGATCCGCGCCCTGATCGCGCAGGCCATCGACACGGTGGAGGCGGGCGTACGCAAGGTCGACGCCGCGGGCGAGACCATCTCGCGCACCAGCGGGCGCGTGAGCGACGCCCACGCGCTGATCGACGAGATGGGCGCCGCCGCCACGCACCAGGCCAGCCGCGTGGCCGAGGTCGGCCAGGCCATGGCCGAACTCGATCAGCTGACCGCGCGCAACGCCGCCCTGGTGGAAGAGCTGCTGGCCGCCGCGCACAGCCTGCGCGGCGAGGCCAGCCGCCTGGACGCGGCCGTGGGCGTGTTTGCCTAGGCCGTGCCGGCCTGGGTGTCCGCCCCCTCGGGCCCGCCCGGCCCGAGCAGGCGGCCATGCCAGCGGTCGATCTTCACGAACTGCCCGCCTTCGATCAGCAGGCCGATGTGCCGCGCGATGGTCTCGCGCCGCGTGCCCAGCATGCGCGCCAGCTCGGTGTGGCTGGGGATGCGGAAGGCCGCGCGGCCTTCCTCGTGCGCGATGAGGCGCAGCGCCTCGCCGAGCTGGGCCGTGACGTTGCCGCCGCGTGGCACGCGCGACCAGTCGGCCAGGTTGTCGACGTAGCGCGCCAGGGCCTGGAACAGGCAGCGGCGGAAAGCCCGGTCGCCCATGGCGATCTCATCGACCAGCCGCACCGGGATCTCGCAGACCCGCGCCGGCGTGATGGCCACCAGCGTGAGCGCGGCGGGCTGGCGGTACAGGTTGTTGAGCCCGGCCACATGGCCCTTGCCCAGCAGGCAGACCGGCCGCTTCTCGCCGCGCGCCGCGCGCCGCAGGCCCTGGAACAGGCCCAGCTTGACCACTTTTACGCTGAGCGAGCGCAAGCCCTGCTCCTCGATCTGCCCGCCCAGGGGCACGGCGCGCTCGACGATCTGACCTTGCAAGGCGGCGATGCGCTCGGCCGGCAGGCTGGAGACGATGCAGCGCTGGCGCGTCGAGCAAAGGTCGCAGCGGCCACCGGCGGACGCGGCGGCCTTGGTCATGGCGTGGGCAGACATGGCCGCGATTGTTGACTCGGCCCGGCACGCGCGCTACGACTTTTGTGGCACCCCGGTGTGCGTTCGATCACTAAGGCAGCGGGATCGCCCCCATGAATGCCGCCGCTGGCGCCATGATGGTCCGGGGAAGGTCGTGCCGACCCGGCCTGACGCCGGCGGCGCGGCCGGGTTTCCGCCCGCGAGGGCCCACCTGGCGTCCCGGCGGGGACGGTGCCATGCTTGCATCAGACATCGGCTTTGAGAATCTCGGTTCGTGGCTGCAGGTGCTGCAGCGCATCGTCGAACACAGCGCCAACATGGTCGTCATCACCGACCGCGATCAGCGCATCCGCTGGGTCAACCGCGCCTACTCGGCCGTCACCGGCTGGCCACTCGACGAGGTGCAGGGCAAGCGCGCCAGCGAGTTCCTGCACGGTCCGCTGACCAGCCAGCGCGCCACCGCGCAGCTCAAGACCGCGCTGTCGGGCGGGCGCGCGGTGTCGGGCGTCGAACTGGTGAACTACCGCAGGGACGGCCAGGCCTACACGGTGCTGCTCAACATCGAGCCCATCCACGACGGGCATGGCAACGTGGCGGCCTTCTTCTCGATCCAGACCGACATCAGCGAGCGCAAGCGCCTGGAGCTGGCCAACGCCAGCCTGCAGCGCCACCTGGACGCGGCGCAGAAGCTCGCGCGCCTGGGTCGCGTGGAGTACGACCACGAGAGCGCGCGCACGCGCTGGTCGAACGAGGTTTTCGAGCTGCTGGACCGCGCGCCCGACGACGCGCCGCACGACTTCGCCGAGCTGATGGAGGCCGTGCCCCCTGAGCGGCGCGAGGGCCTGCGCCACAAGCTCGCGCAATCGCTGCGCACCGGCGAGGCCTTCGACGAGGAGTTCCCGCTGCTCAGCGCCCAGGGACAGCGGCGCTGGGTGCGCTGCCGCGGCATCCCGGACTTCACCGGTGAGGGCTACCGCCTGCCGGCCACCTGGACGGTGCAGGACGTGACCGTCTACTACGAGCTATTGGAGGAGCGCCAGCGCACCAACGAAACCTTGAACCGCGTGGTCGGCGAGCGCACGCGCCAGCTCGAGGAGGCCAACCGCACGCTCACCGACTTCTCGCACGCCATCTCGCACGACTTGAAGAAGCCGATCCGCCACATGGTGAGCTTCGCCGAGATCCTGCAGAGCATGCTGGACGCCGGCGACCTGGAGCAGGCCCGGCTGTACGGCGAGAAGGTGCGCGCCGCCGGCCGCCACCTGCAGACCCTGGTGGAGGCGCTGCTGCGCTTCTCGCGCCTGGGCCGCCACGCGGTGGACAAGCAGCCCCTGGCCCTGCGCCAGACGATCGAACCGCTGGTGGCGGAGGCCCTGGCCACGCACCCCGGGCGGCGCATCGAGTTCAGCGGCCTGGACAGCCTGCCCGTGGTGATGGCCGACCCAGTGCTGATCCACGAGGTCTGGGTCAACCTGATCGACAACGCCGTGAAGTACTCCGCCCAGCGCGATCCCGCGCGCATCGCCTTCGGCTGCCGCGAGGAGGCCGCGGGCTGGGACGTCTGGATCCAGGACAACGGGCGCGGCTTCGACCCCAGCCAGCACGAGCGCATCCTGCAGATGTTCGGCCGCGCCTGCGAAGACCCCGAGATCGCGGGCGACGGCATCGGCCTGGCGCTCACCCAGCAGATCGTCGACAGCCACGGCGGGCGGCTGTGGGGCGCGTCCGCGCCGGGCGAGGGCGCGACCTTCCACGTCTGGCTGCCCAAGCCCGCCGCGCCCTGAACCGGGCGCCGGGCCACCGCCCGGCCGGCACGGGCGGTTCTTGAAACCGTCACACCCGCCCTTATCATTAGCACTCGCTGGCGCCGAGTGCTAACATCCGCGCCCGTGCCCTGGTTCCAAGCCGGGGCCCCCTTTTTCCCCTAGCCCTCTTTTCCATTCAGGAGATGCAATGAAACTTCAGCCTCTCGGCGACCGCGTGGTCGTCAAGCGCGTCGACAGCGAAACCAAGACCGCCTCGGGCATCGTCATCCCCGACGCCGCTGCCGAGAAGCCCGATCAGGGCGAAGTCCTGGCCGTGGGTCCGGGCAAGACCGGTGACGACGGCAAAGTCCGCGCCCTGACCGTCAAGGTGGGCGACCGCGTGCTGTTCGGCAAGTACAGCGGCCAGACCGTCAAGGTCGACGGCGACGAGCTGCTCGTCATGAAGGAAGACGACCTGTTCGCGGTCGTCGTGAAGTAATTCCCCTCCCCCCTGATTCGTACTGAAGGAGCCAAACATGGCAGCAAAAGACGTGGTTTTCGGCGGTGACGCCCGTGCGCGCATGGTCGAGGGTGTGAACATCCTGGCCAACGCCGTCAAAGTGACCCTGGGCCCCAAAGGCCGCAACGTGGTGCTCGAGCGCTCGTTCGGCGCCCCCACCGTCACCAAGGACGGTGTCTCGGTCGCCAAAGAGATCGAACTGAAGGACAAGCTCCAGAACATGGGCGCGCAGATGGTCAAGGAAGTCGCTTCCAAGACCAGCGACAACGCCGGTGACGGCACCACCACCGCCACCGTGCTGGCCCAGGCCATCGTGCGCGAAGGCATGAAGTACGTGGCCGCCGGCATGAACCCCATGGACCTCAAGCGCGGCATCGACAAGGCCGTCGTGGCCCTGACCGAGCAGCTGAAGAAGGCCTCCAAGGCCACCACCACCAGCAAGGAAATCGCCCAGGTCGGCGCCATCTCCGCCAACTCCGACGAGTCCATCGGCAAGATCATTGCCGACGCCATGGACAAGGTCGGCAAGGAAGGCGTGATCACCGTGGAAGACGGCAAGTCGCTGGACAACGAACTCGACGTCGTCGAAGGCATGCAGTTCGACCGCGGCTACCTGTCGCCCTACTTCATCAACAACCCCGAGAAGCAGGCCGCCCTGCTGGACAACCCCTTCGTTCTGCTCTTCGACAAGAAGATCAGCAACATCCGCGACCTGCTGCCCGTGCTGGAGCAAGTCGCCAAGGCCGGCCGTCCGCTGCTGATCATCGCCGAGGAAGTCGAGGGCGAAGCCCTGGCGACCCTGGTGGTCAACACCATCCGCGGCATCCTGAAGGTTGTGGCCGTCAAGGCGCCGGGCTTCGGCGACCGCCGCAAGGCCATGCTGGAAGACATCGCCATCCTCACCGGCGGCAAGGTCATCGCTGAAGAAGTGGGCCTGACGCTCGAGAAGGTGACCCTGGCCGACCTGGGCCAGGCCAAGCGCATCGAAGTGGGCAAGGAAAACACCACCATCATCGACGGCGCCGGCGCCGCGGCCGACATCGAGGCCCGCGTCAAGCAGATCCGCATCCAGATCGAGGAAGCCACCAGCGACTACGACCGCGAGAAGCTGCAAGAGCGCGTGGCCAAGCTGGCCGGCGGCGTGGCCGTGATCAAGGTC
Organism: Hydrogenophaga sp. PML113; assembly: GCF_001777155.1. Lineage (NCBI taxonomy): Bacteria > Pseudomonadati > Pseudomonadota > Betaproteobacteria > Burkholderiales > Comamonadaceae > Hydrogenophaga > Hydrogenophaga sp. PML113. The sequence continues at coordinate 513,032 of NZ_MIYM01000004.1, forward strand.
GGCGCTGCCACCGAGGTCGAGATGAAGGAGAAAAAGGCCCGCGTGGAAGACGCGCTGCACGCCACCCGTGCCGCCGTGGAAGAAGGCATCGTGGCCGGTGGCGGCGTGGCACTGCTGCGCGCCCGCCAGGCCGCTGGCGCCATCAAGGGCGACAACGCCGACCAGGACGCCGGCATCAAGCTGATCCTCAAGGCCATCGAAGCCCCGCTGCGCGAGATCGTGGCCAACGCCGGCGGCGAGCCGAGCGTGGTGATCAACGCCGTGCTGGGTGGCAAGGGCAACTACGGCTTCAACGCCGCCAACGACACCTACGGCGACATGATCGAGATGGGCATCCTGGACCCGACCAAGGTGACCCGCACCGCGCTGCAGAACGCCGCGTCCGTCGCTTCGCTGATGCTCACGACCGAGTGCATGGTCGCCGAGGCGCCGAAGGAAGACGCGCCGGCCATGCCCGGTGGCGGCATGGGTGGCATGGGCGACATGGGCGGCATGGGCATGTAATTGCGCCTTGCCTGAGGGCGCATGGCGGCGTTGCAGCCGCTTGCCGTGGCTCTGCCACCGTCAGCGCGGCTGCGCCTTGCCCTGCTCCCTCAGGCTGCGTCGTTGGAGCGTTTTGGCGTTCCTCGAAGCAGCCGGCCAAAAAAACCCCGCGAGCGATCGCGGGGTTTTTCTTTTGGGGCCGCCGCTTGGTGCGGGGCTCAGACCATCAAGGCTTCGAGCTTGACCGTGTCGGCCGCGAAGGCGCGGATGCCTTCGGCGAGTTTTTCGGTGGCCATGGCGTCTTCGTTGAGCGCGTAGCGGAAGCCCGCCTCGTCGTAGCGCACGGGCGCGATGTCCAGGCGCTTCGCCGCCTCGGCGTCGAGCGCGCGCGACAGCGGCGCCTCGCTGGCCGCGAGCTGGGCCAGCAGCTCAGGGCTGATGGTGAGCAGGTCGCAACCCGCCAGCGCAGTGATCTGGCCCACGTTGCGAAAGCTCGCACCCATCACTTCCGTGGCCACGCCGTGGCGCTTGTAGAACTCGAAGATGCGGCGCACCGAGCGCACGCCGGGATCGTTGGCGCCGGCGTTGGCGGCCTCGTCCCACTGGGCGCCGGCCTGCTTCTTGTACCAGTCGTAGATGCGGCCCACGAAGGGCGAGATCAGGCGCACGCCGGCCTGGCCGCAGGCCACGGCCTGCGGGAAGGAGAACAGCAGCGTGAGGTTGGTGTGGATGCCTTCGCGCTCCAGCTGCTCGGCCGCGCGGATGCCTTCCCAGGTGGCGGCGATCTTGATCAGCACGCGTTCGCTGTCCACGCCCTCGGCGCGGTACAGGGCGATCAGGCGACGCGCGCGCTCAAGCGTGGCGGCGGTGTCGAAGCTCAGGCGCGCATCGACCTCGGTGGACACGCGGCCGGGAATGAGCTGGAGGATCTCGACGCCGAAGCGCACCAGCAGCCGGTTCATCAGCTCCACCTTGTCGGCCGCGCCGTGGCGCGCAATGGCCTCGGCCAGCAGCGGCGCGTACTCGGGCTTTTGCACCGCCTTCAGTACGAGCGAGGGGTTGGTGGTGGCGTCGCGCGGGGCGTAGGCCGCCAGTTGCCGAAAGTCGCCGGTGTCGGCGACCACGGTGGTGAACTGTTTGAGGGCGTCGAGCTGGTTCATGGGCGGATTATGGCGCCGCCAGGTAATAAAATTTCAGCCATTCGGACCACCTGGTAACACGCCATGCTCGACCGCATCAAGGCCTCGATGCCCTCGCTCGCCCCGGCCGAACAGCGCGTGGCCAAGCTCGTGCTGCAAGACCCGCGCAGTTTCGCCAGCCTGCCGGTGAGCGAGCTGGCCGAGCGCGCGCACGTGAGCAAGCCCACGGTGGTGCGCTTCTGCCGCAGCATGGGCTACGACGGCCTGTCGGATTTCAAGCTGAAGCTGGCAGGCACCGTGAGCGAGGGCGTGCCCTTCATCCACCGCAGCGTGGACGCCGACGACAAGACCAGCGACGTGATGGTCAAGCTCATCGACAACACCGTGGCGGCCTTTCTCAAGTACCGCAACGACGCCTCGCACCACGCGATCGAGCGCGCCGTGGATGCGCTCGTGGCCACGGGCAAGGCGCGCGGGCGCATCGAGTTTTACGGCGCGGGCAACTCGGGCATCGTCGCGCAGGACGCGCAGCACAAGTTCTTCCGCCTGGGCATCAACGCCGTGGCCTACAGCGACGGCCACATGCAGGTGATGGGCGCCTCGCTGCTGGGACCGGGCGACTGCCTGGTGATCGTGTCGAACTCGGGCCGCACGCGCGACCTGATGGATGCGGCCGACATCGCGCGCCGCCACGGCGCCACGGTGATCACCATCACCACCAGCGGCTCACCCCTGGCGCAGGCCGGACACATCCACCTGGCGGCCGACCACCCCGAGGGATACGACCGCTACAGCCCCATGACCTCGCGGCTGATGCACCTGATGGTGATCGACATCATGGCCACCTGCCTCGCGCTGCGCATCGGCGGCGCCAAGCTGCAGCCGCTGTTGCGCGAGATGAAGAACAACCTGCGCAACAAGCGCTACGCCTGAGCGTCAGATCCGCCCCTCCTCCACCGCGTGGCAGGCGATGCGGATGCCGCCGATGTCCTTCAGCACCGGGCGCTCGTGGCGGCAGCGGTCGTTGGCGTGCGGGCAGCGCGGGTTGAAGGCGCAGCCGCTCGGTGGGTTCAGCGGGTTGGGCACCTCGCCCTGCACCGGCGTGCGCGCCTTGCCGGTGTCGTGCATCTTGGGGATGGCGTCGAGCAGCATGCGCGTGTAGGGGTGGCGCGGGCTCTCGAACAGCGTGTGCTTGGGCGCCAGCTCCACCAGGCGGCCCAGGTACATCACGCCCACCTGGTCGCTCACATGGCGCACCACGGCCAGGTTGTGGCTGATGAACAGGTAGGTGAGGCCGCGCTCGCGCTGCAGGTCCTTCATGATGTTGAGCACCTGCGCCTGCACCGACACGTCCAGCGCGCTGGTGGGCTCGTCGCAGACCAGGAAGTCCGGCTGCGTGGCCAGGGCGCGCGCGATGGAAATGCGCTGGCGCTGGCCGCCGCTGAACTGGTGCGGGTACTTCAGGCTGTCGTGCGGGCTCAGGCCCACCGAGCGCAGCAGCTCATCGACGCGGTCGCGCAGCTTCGCCGCATCGGTTTCGATCTGGTGCTCGCGCAAAGGCTCGGCGATGATGTCCTGCACGCGCCAGCGCGGGTTCAGGCTGGCGTACGGGTCCTGGAAGATCATCTGGATGCGCCGGCGCAGCACGCGCCCGGCGGGCGTCTTGAAAGCGGCGTGCGCGTCCTGGTTGTCGAACTGAAAGCCCCCGCGCGTGGGCTCGTACAGGCCCACCAGCAGGCGCGCCACAGTGCTCTTGCCGCAGCCGGATTCGCCCACCAACGCCAGCGTCTGGCCGCGCGGGATGTCGAAGCTCACGCCGTCGACGGCGCGCAGCAGCTGGCGCGGCTTGCGCTCCAGCACGCGGTTGAGCCAGGGTGGCGAGACGTCGAAGGTCTTGGCCAGGTCGGTGGCGCGCACCAACGCGGTGGCATCGGTGGTCACGGCGGTACTGTTCATGCCGCGGCTCCCGAGGCCTGCAGCCAGCAGGCCGCGCGCGTGGCGCCCGCGTCCATGAGGTCGGGGCGCTCGACATGGCAGCGGTCGAACACGCGCTCGCAGCGCGGGTTGTAGGCGCAGCCCTTGGGTATGGCGTTGAGGCGCGGCATGGCGCCGTCGATCTGGTGCAGCCGCTCGCGTTCCTGGCTCATGTCGGGGATGCAGGCCATCAGGCCACGGGTATAGGGGTGGGCCGGCTGGTTGATCACCTCGTGCACGGGGCCGATCTCGGCGATGCGCCCGGCGTACATCACGGCCACGCGGTCGCAGGTTTCGGCGATCACGCCCATGTCGTGCGTGATCAGCATGACGGCGGCGCCGCGCTGTTTGCAGATGCTCTTGAGCAACGTGATGATCTGCGCCTGGATGGACACGTCCAGCGCGGTCGTGGGCTCGTCGGCGACGATGAGCTGAGGCTCGGCCGCCAGCGCCAGCGCGATGACCACGCGCTGGCGCATGCCGCCGCTGAACTGGTGCGGGTAGTGGTCGATGCGCTGCTCGGCCGCCGGAATGCCGGTGTCCCGGAGCAGCTGGATCGCGCGCCCGCGAGCCTCGGCAGCGTTCACCGGCAGGTGGGTGGTGATGGTTTCGATCAGCTGGCGGCCCACCGAGTACAGCGGGTTCAGCGAGGTCAGCGGGTCCTGGAAGATGGCGCCGATCTTGCGCCCGCGGATGCGCCGCATCTTTTCGTGCGGCAGGTTGTCGATGCGCTGGCCTTCGAGCAGGACCTGGCCCGAGGCGATGCGCCCGGGCGGCTCCAGCAGGCCAATGATGGACGCACCGGTGAGCGACTTGCCCGCGCCGGACTCGCCCACCACGCCCAGGATCTCGCCGGGCGCGATGTCGAAGGAGATGTCGTCGAGCGCGCGCAGGGTGCCGCGGCGCGTGGGGAACTCGACGACCAGGTTCTTGACTTGCAGCAGGCTCATGGTCAGCGCAGCCTTGGGTTGAGAGCGTCGCGCAGCCAGTCGCCCAGCAGGTTCACGCTGAGCGCGATGAGGATGAGCATGAGGCCGGGGAAGATGGTGATCCACCACTCGCCGGAGAAGAGGTAGTCGTTGCCCACGCGGATGAGCGTGCCCAGCGAGGGCGAGGTGGGTGGCGCACCCACGCCCAGGAAGGACAGCGTTGCCTCGGTGATGATGGCCGTGGCCACCTGGATGGTGGCCAGCACCAGCACCGGGCCCATGACGTTGGGCAGCACGTGGCGGCCCATGATGCGCAGCGGCGCCACGCCGGTCACGCGCGCGGCCTGCACGTATTCCTTGCTGCGCTCCACCAGCGTGGAGCCGCGCACCGTGCGGGCGTACTGCACCCAGCCGGCCAGGGTGATGGAGATGATGAGCACGCCGAAGGCCAGCGTCTCGTGCGCGTTGGGGAACAGCGCGCGGCCCACGCCGGCGATCAGCAGCGCGATGAGGATGGGCGGGAACGACAGCATCACGTCGCACAGGCGCATCAGGAAGCCATCCAGCCAGCCGCCCACGAAGCCGGCCAGCAGGCCCAGGGTCACGCCGATGAGCACCGACAGCACCACCGAAGCCAGGCCCACCGCAAGCGAGATGCGCGCGCCGTACATGAGCGCGGAGAGGATGTCGCGGCCCTGGTCGTCGGTGCCCAGCAAGAACTGCGAATTGCCGCCCTCCTGCCACACGGGCGGCAGGCGCGCGTTCATCAGGTCCAGCGTGGCCAGGTCGAAGGGGTTGTGGGGCGCGATCCACGGAGCGAAGACCGCGCAGACGACACAGATGAGCGCGATCACCGCCGCCACGATGGCCGTGGGCGAGGTGCGAAAGCTGTACCCGACGTCGCTGTCGAGCGCGCGGCGAATGAGGGCGATCAAGGAAATGTCCCGAAAGAAGATGCGGATCGGAAGGTCAGGGCCAGCGCGGAGCCGGCTGCGCCGGGCCGCTGCTGGCGCCCCCCCTGGAGGGAGACGCCGCAGGCGGCGCGGGGGGTGGCCTCATTTCACCGACATGTAGCGGAACGGCATGAAGTTGTCAGCCAGCTGGGCCAGCGAGACGTTGTTGGCCACGCCCCAGGCCAGGGCCTGCTGGTGCAGCGGCAGGTGGCCGACGTCGTCGGAATGGATCTTGAAGGCTTCGCGGATCATGGCGTCGCGCTTGGCCTTGTCGGTCTCCGACTGGATCTGCTTGGTCAGCTCATCCACCTTGGGGTTGCAATAGGAGCCCAGGTTGAACTGGCCCGACCCCGAATCGTCCACGCAGCGCATGAGCGCGTTGAGCGCGTTGTGCGAGTCGTAGGTGCCCGGCGTCCAGCCCAGCATGTAGAAGCTGGTGTCGCGGCGCAGGATTTTCGGGAAGTAGGTGCCCTTGGTCTCGGCCTGCAGATTGATCTTGACGCCCACGCGCGCCAGGTTGGCGGCCACCGCCTGGCAGATGTTGCCGTCGTTGACGTAGCGGTCGTTCGGGCAGTTCAGGGTCACCTCGAAGCCATTCGGGTAACCGGCCTCGGCCAGCAGCTTTTTGGAGGCCTCGGCGTCGAAGGGCAGGCGGGTGTTCATGGCGGGGTCGAAGCCATTGATGCCAGGGCCGACCATCAGCGCCGTGGGCGCCGAGGCGCCGCGCATCACCGTGCGCTGGATGCCCTGGATGTCGATGGCCTGGTAGAAGGCCTGGCGCACGCGCTTGTCCTTGAAGGGGTTTTTGCCCTTCACGTTGGAGTAGAGCAGCTCGTCGCGCTTCTGGTCCATGCCCAGGAAGATGGTGCGCAGCTCGGGGCCCTGCATCACCTTGGACTTGCCGCTGGCGTTGATGCGGGCCACGTCCTGCAGCGGCACGGGCTCGATCACGTCCACCTGGCCCGACAGCAGCGCGGCCACGCGCGTGGCGTCATTGCCGATGGGCGTGTACTCGACGTTGACGACGTTGCCTTCGATCTTGCCCCAGTAGTTGCCGTTGCGCTGGAAGGTGGTCTTCACGTTGGGCTGGCGCTCGCGCAGGCGGAACGGGCCGGTGCCATTGGCCCGGAAGGAGGCCGCGTTCTCGATGCCCTTGCGGCGGTCCACCGGGCGCGTGGCCTGGTTGTCCTCGCACCACTTCTTGCTCATGATGTACAGCAGCGACAGCACATCGGGCAGGATGGGAAACGGGCCCTTGGTTTCGACGTCGACCGTGTGCGAGTTGACCTTGCGCACCTCTTTCACGTCGTTCACGTAGCTCTTCATGTCCGAGCCTTCGCCGGCGGCGCGCGCGAAGGTGAACAGCACGTCGTCGGCGGTGAAGGGCGTGCCATCGTGGAATTCAACGCCCTTGCGCAGCTCGAAGCGCCAGACGGTGGGCGAGGTCTGCTTCCAGCTCGTGGCCAGGCCGGGCACCAGCTTGAGGTTGCGGTCGCGCGCCACCAGCGGCTCGTAGACGTTGCCCGTCACGGTGAGCTGCAGCGACTCGTTGAGCGAGTGCGGGTCCATCGACAGGGCATCACCCTGGTTGCCGATGCGCACCGTCTGGGCGCTGGCGGCTCCGGCCGCCAGGGCTGCGGCCACGAGCAGGGCAGCCGAGGATTTTTTGAGGTTCATGCGTCGCTCCTTGCGGGGGTGGGTGAGGGGGTGGACTGGGAAAGGGTCTGGCGCGGCGTGGTGGGCTCGCTGGCCAATGGCATGCCTTGTTCGATGAGGCTGGCGTGTAAGGCGGCGCCCAAGGGCAGCACCTCGTCGTTGAAGTCGTAGCGGCTGTTGTGCAGGAAGCAGGCGCCCTGCCCGTTGTCGGCACCCTGCCCCAGGCGCAGGTAGGCGCCGGGCTTGACCTGCAGCATGAAGGAGAAATCCTCCGCACCCATGCTCGGGTCCATGTTGCGGTCCACGTGCTCGTGGCCCACCAGCTTTTGCGCCACTTCCATCGCGAAGCGGGCCTCGTCGCGCGTGTTGATGGTGGCGGGGTAGATGCGTTCGTAGTTCAGGTGAGCCGAGGCCCCCAGGCCCAAGGCCACGCCCGAGCACACCTCGTGCAGGCGCTTCTCGACCATGGCCTGCACCTCGGGGTTGAAGGTGCGCACGGTGCCGATCAGGCGGGCCGTGCCCGGGATCACGCTGAAGGCGCCCGGGTCACCGGCCTGCATGGAGCACAGGCTGATCACGGCGCTGTCGATCGCGCGCACGTTGCGCGAGACGATGCTCTGCACCGCCGTGATGATGTGGGCCGCCACCAGCACCGGGTCGACCGTGGCGTAGGGGTGCGCGCCATGGCCACCCTTGCCGGTGACTTCGATGGTGATGCGGTCGGCCGAGGCCATCATGGGCCCCGGGTTCACGCCCACGGTGCCTGGGCGCATCTGCGGCCAGTTGTGCATCGCGAACACCGAGTTCACGGGAAAGCGCTCGAACAGGCCGTCCTCGATCATGGCCTTGGCGCCGGCAAAGCCTTCCTCGCCGGGCTGGAAGATCAGCACGGCCGTGCCGTCGAACTGCCGCGTCTCGGCCAAGTAGCGCGCCGCGCCCACCAGCATGGCCGTGTGGCCGTCGTGGCCGCAGCCGTGCATCATGCCCGGCTTGCTCGACTTCCAGGCGAAGTCGTTGTGCTCGGTCATGGGCAACGCGTCCATGTCGGCGCGCAGGCCGATCATGCGGCCGCTGCCGGTCTGGCGGCCGCGGATGACCGCCACCACACCGGTCTTGCCAATGCCGGTGTGGACCTCGTCCACCCCGCAGACCTTGAGCGACTCCACCACGCGCTTGGCGGTGTAGACCTCCTCGAAACCGAGTTCGGGGTGGGCGTGCAGGTCGCGGCGCAACGCCGTGAGTTCGGGGTGAAAGGCCGCGATGTGCGCGAACGCCGGGCCATGCACCTTGTAGCGGGACTTGCTCATGTCAATGCCCTCCGGCCTTCTCCACGCGCAGGCGCGGATCGACCACAAAGTACAACAGATCGACGATGAGGTTGATCACCACGAAGATCAGCGCGATCAGGCACAGGTAGGCGGCCATCACGGGAATGTCGGCGAAGGTCACGGCCTGGATGAACAGCAGGCCCATGCCCGGCCACTGGAACACCGTCTCGGTGATGATGGCAAAGGCGATGAGGCCGCCGAGCTGCAGGCCGGTGATGGTCATCACCGGCACCAGCGTGTTCTTCAGCGCGTGGCCGAAATGCACCGCGCGGTTCGTGAGCCCGCGGGCGCGGGCGAACTTGATGTAGTCGGTGCGCAGCACCTCCAGCATCTCGGCGCGCACCAGCCGCATGATCAGGGTGAGCTGGAAGATGGCCAGCGTGATCGCGGGCAGGGTGATGTGGATCCAGCCCTTGGTCGTCAGCAGGCCGGTGCTCCACCAGCCCAACGAGACCACGTCGCCGCGGCCGAAGCTGGGGAACCAGCCCAGGTGCACCGCGAACACCAGGATCAGCAGGATGCCGATCAGGAAGGTGGGCAGCGACACCCCCAGCAGCGAGATCGTCATGAAGACCTGGCTGAGGAAGGTGCCGCGCTTGAGCGCCGCGTACACGCCCATGGGAATGCCCACGAGCAGCGCGAGCACCGCCGCCACCATGGACAGCTCCAGCGTGGCCGGGAAACGCTCGGCGATGAGGCGCGAGACCTTGGCGCCCTGGCGCAGGCTCAGGCCGAACTCGCCTTGCGCGGCGTTGACCAGGAAGTGCCAGAACTGAACGAAGAAGGGCTGGTCCAGGCCCAGGTCGGCGCGCAGGGCGCGCACCTGCTCCGGCGTGGCGTCCTGACCGAGCAGGAAGACCACCGGGTCCCCGACGTACTGGAACAGCATGAAGGCGATCAGCGCCACGCTGACCATGACGATCACCGCCTGGGCGAGCCGTCGGAGGATGAATGCGAACATCGATGAAAAAAGCAAGAGAGGGTCGCGCCCGAAAGGAGGCGACCCTCTTTGGTCAGTACCCGATTCAGTTTACCGTGATGAGCCGCCAATCCAGGCGGTTGTCGGCGCGGTGAACCACGTTGATGCTCTTCTTCATCGCCCAGGGAATGACCTGGTTGTGCAGCGGCAGGTGCGACACGTCGGCGTTCGACAGCTCCAGCGCCTCGGTCAGCAGGCGGTTGCGGATCAGCAGGTCGGTCTCCGTCTTGGCACGGTCGATGATCTGGTCCATCTTGGGGTTGCTGTAGCGGCCCACGTTGTAGTTGCCGTCACCGCCCTGCCCCACGCTGCGCACCAGCGACTGCAGGCTGTACATCGCGTCGAAGGTGGGCACGCCCCAGCCCAGCATGTAGATACTGGCCTCGTAGCGCTGGATCATCGGGAAGTAGGTGGCCAGCGGCAGCGTGCGCAGCTTGGCCTTGACGCCGATGCGCGCCCACATGGCGGTCACGGCCTGGCAGATCGCCTCGTCGTTGATGTAGCGGTTGTTGGGGCAGGCGAAGTCGACCTCGAAACCGTCCTTGTAGCCGGCGTCCGCGAGCAGCTTCTGCGCGGCGGCCACGTCGAATGGGTAGCGCTGGTGCACGCCCTCCGTCCAGCCCGTCACCTGCGGCGCGATGAGCGCCCCCGTGGGCTGGCCCAGGCCGCGCAGCGTGACGCGCGCGATCGCGTTCATGTCGATCGCCTGGTACAGCGCCTTGCGCACGCGCACGTCCTTCAGCGGATTCTTGCCCTTGACGTTGCTGCCCACGAGCTCGTCGCGGTGCTGGTCCATGCCGAAGAAGATGGTGCGGTTCTCGACCCCGTCCATGACCTTGAGGTTGCCGTCCTGGCGCAGGCGCGGCAGGTCCTGCGGGCTCGGATCCAGCACGAAATCCACCTCGCCCGAGAGCAGCGCGGCCATGCGCGTGGCCGTGGCCTTCACCGGCGTGTAGACGATCTCGGTGACGTTGGTCTCGGCGCCCTTGCCCCACCAGTTGGGGTTGCGCGTGAGCACCATCTTCTGGTCGGGCGCCCACTCCTTGAGGACGAAGGGCCCCGTGCCCATGGCGTTGCGGTGGGCGAAGTTCTCGTCCTGGGTCTTGATGTCCTTGGGCGCGGTGGAGTTGTTCTTCTCCGCCCACGCCTTGCTCATCATGCGCAGCTCGGTGAGCTGGTTCACCAGCACCGGGTTGGGGCCCTTGGTGAAGATGTCAATGGTGTTGTTGTTGACCTTGACGATGCGGTCGATGCCCTGGATATAGGGCGTGAAGTTCGAGGTCGGCGCCATTGCGCGCTGCAGCGAAAACACGGCGTCGTCGGCGGTGAAGTCGGACCCGTCGTGGAATTTCACCCCGCTCCGCAGCGTCAGCCGCAGCTGAGTGGGCGAGACCTGGTTCCAGCCGGTGGCCAGCAGCGGCTCGGGCTTGAAGGTGCGGCTGTTGTAGTACACCAACGACTCATAGACCGAGGCATGGATGCCATTGGCCAACGCGTTGTTCTGGGAATGAATGTCCCAGGTCGGGATGTCGCTGGCACTCGTCCACTTGAAGGTCTTCGCTTGAAGACCGCCGGTCGTGACAGCCAAGGCTGCCCCCAGCACGACCGCCTGCATGGGCACGGAGAACGATTTCATCGTTGACACCTGAATTAAATGAAGGTGCCGGGACTATGCAACAAGCGTTCCCGCGCCAGCGACGGGACTTACCCGTACCGAGTATGGGCACCCGGATCGACACCGCGCGGCCCCCACCGGTTCGGCCGGAACAGGCCATTTCCGGACACCACTCGAAGCTTTATTCCTCCGTCATTTAAAATAATTCTTTATCGCTATATTTGACTCGCCTATTGGTCGTTTACTTAGGCATTTCAACCCCAAAACCATCAGGAAGGTCCCCTATGAAGAAGCTCCTCGTCGCCGCCTTGTTTGCCCTGAGCGCCGCCACCGGCTTCGCCGCCGTCGACGTCAACAAGGCCTCGCAAGCCGATCTCGACAGCATCAAAGGCATTGGCCCCAGCACCACGGGCAAGATCCTCGAACAGCGCAAAGCCGCCCCCTTCAAGAACTGGAACGACTTCATCGCGCGGGTCCCCGGCATCGGGGACAAACGCGCCGCGAAGTTGTCGCACGAAGGCCTGACGGTCAATGGCGAGGCCTTCAAGGCGACCAGCGCGCCAGCGGGCGCCAAACCGAAGCAGTGAGCACCGGCCACTGAACCGCCCATAAAAAAACCGCCCGGCATGCCGGGCGGTTTTTGCTTGAGCGAAGCGCTTCTGAAGATCAGAAGTTGTGCTGGATGCCCACGCCGAACAGGGTGTTCTTGACTTCCGCGCCGGTACCGATGATTTCGGCTTTGGTGCGGTTGAAGGCAGCGTACGTGAAGGTGCGCTTGGACAGCGCGTACTTGGCGCCGATGCTGAAACCGGTGGTCTTGCTCAGATCCGTACCGCCAGACTCCAGCTTGGAACGGGCCACGCCAACACCGATGTCGAAGCCGGCGCCCAGGGGCACGTCCACACCGATGTTGAACTCGTTGGCTTTCACGTCAGCAAAGCCGTCCGGCTGCACTTTGGCCTGGTTCACGCCACCGACCAGCTTCACGACGCCGAAGTCGTAGGAGCCGTTCAGCAGGTTGTAGGTGGTCTTGCCGGTGGCGGCCAGGCCGGTCAGGATGCCGGTGCTGTCGATGCCGTTCAGGCCTTCGACTTTCTGGCTCTGGTGAGCGAAGCCAGCCACGATCGGACCGTTGGCGTAGTTCAGGCTGAACGACACCAGGTTGCTGGCCTTGTTGTTCGGCGAGCTGGCGCGGTCTTCACCCAGCGAGTAGGCGAAAGCACCCGAGAAACCGCCAAAGTTGGGCGAGTTGTAGCGGATGGTGTTGTTGGGGTTGTCTTCGTAGCCAAGCCAGGTGGTGAACGACGACGCGAAGTTCGCGTTGAAGGTGTCGTTGGCCATCGAGCGGGTGTCGTCGTACGGCGTCCAGGGCTTGCCCAGCTGGACTTCACCGAAGCCACCCGACAGACCGACCCACGACTGGCGGTTGAAGCTCAGGCCACCGGCGGTGCCGTTGTCCATGGCCAGCGCGCCTTCCAGGTTGAAGTTGGCCTTCAGACCACCACCCAGATCCTCGGAGCCCTTGAAGCCCAGGCGGCTGGTGTTGAAGCCACCGCTTTCCAGCACGGTCTCACTGGCGGAACCGACACCGGTGATGTCCGTCTTGACACGGCCCACCCACACATCGGCCATACCGTAGAGCGACACGCTCGACTGAGCCATCGCGGCGCCGCAGGTGCCCAGAACGGCAAGAGCGATCAGACTTTTTTTCATGGGGAGATTCCTTTTCCTTTGGAACGGTTTGGGAAACGTTTCACACGACTGAAACTGCAGTGATGGTACCCATCGACATGCACGTTACGGGTTTGCCCCTAGGGGTTTTACACAAGACAGGGGGAAAACGTGGCAATGAAGCAACAACGTCATCCCACCTTCTTAAACCTCTTAAGCAAATAGCAGGCCAATCCCCCTAGGCAAAAAAAAGCCACCGCCGAGGCGGTGGCTTTTGACTTCAGACGCCAGCGGGCCAAGCCCGCGGGACATCAGAAGGAGTGGCGGATGCCCAGCTCGAAGCCGGTGCGCTTGTACTCCGGACCAGCCAGCAGACCGGCGTCGGCGCTGATGCGGGCAAAGTTGCCGTACAGGGCGGTGCGCTTGCTCAGGCCGTACTCGTAACCGACAGCGACTTGGTTGCCATCAACCGAGATGCCGGGCACTTCCACTTCGGTGCGGGTGTACGAAGCCTTGATCAGGCCCGGGCCCACGGGGGCGGTCAGGCCCACCATCAGGTTGTTCACCTTCAGGTCGACGGTCTTTTCCTTCGACGTGGTGTAGTTGAACATCGGCTTGATGAAGCCGAAGTCATACGAAGCACCCACGTTGGTGCGGCGCGAGTCGGCCGCGCCCACGTTGCCTTCCGATGCGGTGGCGAAGCCAACCGACAGCGGGCCGTTGGCGTACGTCAGGCGCAGGCCTTGGTAGTCGCTGGCGCTGGTGCCGGTGTTCACTTCCTTGAAGCCGTAGCTGAGCTGAGCCTGGAAGCCGCCCATGTTCGGCGTGAAGTACGAGACCATGTTGTTCGAACGCACGGTCGTCGCCTGGAAGAGACCAGCGTTGGGCGAGTACATGTTCATGGAGTTGCCCAGACCGTTCGTGCCGAACGGGTCGTACACGGTGTGGTTCCAGAAGGTCGGCACGTAGTCACGGCCCAGACGGACTTCACCGAAGCCACCCGACAGGCTCACGGTGCTGCGGCGCTGGAATTGCAGGCCAGCGGGCGTGCCGGTGTCGGGGTTCAGGGAGCCTTCCAGCCAGAAGCTGGCGCTCATGCCACCGCCGAGGTCCTCGACACCGCGGAAGCCCAGGCGGCTCGAAGCGGTACCGTCTTGGCCCATTTCGGTCAGCGAGGTTTTGACACCGCCGATTTTGGTCGAGGTGTGGCGAACGTTCACGTCCATGATGCCGAACAGGGTCACCGACGACTGGGCCAGTGCTGCGCTGGAGGCTGCGACGGCAGCCAGAGCGATCAGGGTCTTTTTCATCGAGGAATTCTCCAAGGTTTGGGTTAAGAGGCCGGAAGTCTTTGCCCCCGAGCCGACCTCCATTGAGGAAGCTGCGGGGATTGCATCAGAAACAGCTGGTCACCGCCATGTTTGCCACCCTCGATCCGCCCCAGCGTGGTGCCGATGTTGCAGCGTTGCCACGATTCCGAGGGGTAACCCTTAGACAGATGGCGTGGCACCATACTCCCCGCACCAGTCCACCGCCGATTCAACGTGAGAGTTTCATGAGCACTTTCAGCGACGCCCTGGTGGTTGCGGCCGATTCGGCCTTGCGCACCCTGTTCGCCGCCCCGCGGGCCAGCCAGCCCTGCCCCACCGTGCCCGAGCGGCACGACGATGGTGCGCTGAGCACCGAGGACCGGCGCCTCGCCGGTGCCCTAATGCGGGTCAACCACGTGGGCGAGGTGTGCGCCCAGGCGCTGTACACCGCGCAAGCCTTCGCAGCGCGCTGGCCCGGACCGGGTGGCAAGGCATCGAACGAGGCCCTGGCCCGGCAACTGGAAGAGGCCGGCCGCGAGGAAACCGACCACCTGGCCTGGACCAAGGCCCGCCTCGACGAACTGGGCAGCCGGCCATCGCGGCTCAACCCGTTCTGGTACGCCGGCGCCTTCGGGCTCGGCCTGATCGCGGGCCGCCTGGGGCAAGGCCCCAGCCTGGGTTTTGTGGTGGAAACCGAACGCCAGGTGGAAGCCCACCTGGCCAGCCATCTGGACCGCCTGCCGGCCGAGGACCACGCCTCGCGGGCGATCGTGGCGCAGATGAAACTGGACGAGGCCCGGCACGCTCGCCAGGCCCAGCAGGCCGGGGCCGCCGAGTTGCCGGCGCCCGTGAAGGGGATGATGCGGATGGCCGCCAAGGTCATGACGACCGTGGCGCACCGGATCTGAGCGTCCCCAACAAGGGACGCAGGCTCAGGCGTCGACCAGATCGAAGCTGGTCGTGATCTCCGCCGTCTTGGCCAGCATGATGCTGGCCGAGCAGTACTTCTCGTGGCTCATGGCGATGGCGCGCTCCACCGCGCTGGCGGGCACGCCCTTGCCAGTGACGGTGAAGTGCATGTGGATCTTGGTGAACACCTTGGGATCGACCGCGGCGCGCTCGCTGGTGAGCTTGACCGAGCAACCGCGCACGTCGTGGCGGCCGCGCTTGAGGATCAGCACCACGTCGTAGGCCGTGCAGCCGCCGGTCCCAGCGAGCACGGTCTCCATGGGACGGGGCGCCAGGTTGGCGCCGCCGTTCTCGGGCTTGTTGGCGTCGGGCGCACCGTCCATGGCGAGCACGTGGCCGCTGCCGGTTTCGGCAACGAAGCCCATGGCCGATCGGGTGCCGCTGGCGCCGGTCCAGGTGACGGTGCATTCCATGAAAGGGTTCTCCGTGACAAAGCCCGCATTTTCTAAGGGCCTTGCTCTAAAAAAGAGGGCAACTTGAGTCGGGTTGTTGCAACGCAGCAATCCGGCGATATACTTACGTCATTGTATTTTCGGTTGTCTCCTCTACCCTCCACGGGTGGATTCAAACCCGGACCAGCAACGTTGGTCCGGGTTTTTTTTCGCCCGCAGATAATGCTTGGTGATGAAAACCCCCGCCGCCCACCTGACGCCCGCCGACTACCTCAAGAAGATTCTGACAGCCCGGGTGTACGACGTCGCGGTGGAGTCGAACCTGGACCCGGCGCGCGCGCTGTCCCGGCGGCTGCACAACACGGTGCTGCTCAAGCGCGAGGACCAGCAGCCCGTTTTCAGCTTCAAGCTGCGCGGGGCTTACAACAAGATCGCGCACCTCAGCCCCGAGCAGTTGTCCAAGGGCGTGATCTGCGCGTCGGCGGGCAACCACGCGCAGGGCGTGGCGCTGGGCGCGCGCAAGCTAGGCGCGCGGGCCGTGGTGGTGATGCCGGTGACCACGCCACAGCTCAAGATCGACGCGGTGCGCGGCCTCGGCGGCGAGGTGGTGCTGCACGGCGACAGCTACACCGACGCCTACAACCACGCCGTCATCCTGCAAAAGAAGCAGGGACTCACTTTCGTTCACCCCTTCGACGATCCTGACGTGATTGCCGGCCAGGGCACGATCGCGATGGAGATACTGCGCCAACTCCAAAGCCTGGGTTCGAACCAACTCGACGCGGTGTTCGTCGCCATCGGCGGCGGCGGCCTGGTGAGCGGGGTGGCCAACTACATCAAGGCCGTGCGGCCCGAGATCAAGGTCATCGGCGTGCAGATGACCGACTCCGACGCCATGATGCGCTCGGTCGCCGAGAAGGAGCGCGTGACGCTGCCCGACGTCGGCCTGTTCGCCGACGGCACCGCCGTCAAGCTGGTGGGCGAGGAAACCTTCCGCGTCGCGCGCGAGCTGGTCGACGAGTTCATTGCGGTGGACACCGACGCCGTGTGCGCCGCCATCAAGGACATCTTCGTCGACACCCGCAGCATCGTCGAACCCTCGGGCGCGATGGCGGTGGCCGCCATCAAGCAGTACGTGGCCACGCACAAGACCAAGGGTCAAACCTACGCGGCCATCCTGTGCGGCGCCAACATGAACTTCGACCGCCTGCGCTTCGTCGCGGAGCGCGCCGAGGTGGGCGAGGAGCGCGAGGCCCTGTTCGCCGTGACCATGCCCGAGGAGCGCGGCAGCTTCCGCCGCTTCTGCGAGGTCATCGGCTCGCTGCCCGGCGCGGCGCGCAACGTCACCGAGTTCAACTACCGCATGCACGACAGCGCCCAGGCGCATGTGTTCGTGGGACTCACCACGGCGGGCAAGGGCGAGTCCGCCAAGATCGCCCAGCAACTGGTGCGCCATGGCTTCGAGACGCTGGACCTTACGCACGACGAACTCGCGAAGGAACACCTGCGCCACCTGGTGGGTGGCCATTCCGCGCTGGCGCAGGACGAACGCCTGATGCGCTTCATCTTCCCCGAGCGCCCGGGCGCCCTGCTCAAGTTCCTCAGCCTCATGCGCCCGGGCTGGAACATCAGCCTGTTCCATTACCGCAACCAGGGCGCCGACTACGGCCGCATCCTGGTCGGCCTGCAGGTGCCGGCCAAGGACGACAAGGCCTTCGCCAAGTTCCTCGACACCTTGGGCTACCCCTATGTCGAGGAAACGCAGAACCCGGCCTACCGGCTGTTCCTGCGCAGCTGAGCACCCCATGGCGCGCGATCCCGCCCTCACGCCTATCAACGCACCGCGCCCGTTCGCGCCCGTCGAGGGCTTGAAGCTGCCCGCCATCGCCGGCACGGCCGACACCACGCTGGAGCACGCCCTGCACCGGCGCCTGCAGCCCGACGGTCAGCCCTCCAACGCCCTGGGCCAGCTGCAGTGGCTGGCCGGGCAGCTCGCGCGCATCCAGCACAGCAGCGCGCTGCCGTTCGACCTGCTGGTGTTCGACGCCCCGCAGCTGGTGGTGTTCGCGGCCGACCATGGCCTGGCCGTGGAGGGCATGAGCGACCTGCCGCAGTCCGCCACCGCGGAGTTGGTCACCCAACTGCTCGCGGGCCGCGCGCCGGTCAACACCCTGGCGCGCCAGCACGGCTTTGAATTGACCGTGGTCGACGCCGGCATGGCCACGCCGATCACCCAGCCGCCGGCGGCGCGCGGCCGTCCGCCGGCCACCCTGCAGGCGCGCAAGATCGCCTACGGCACACGCAACTGCCTGCTCGGCCCGGCCATGTCGCTCAGCCAGACCGTGGCCGCGCTGCACGCGGGCATGGACGTGGTGCGCCATCTGCCGGGCACGGTGCTGGCACTGGGCGAGGTGGGCGTGGCCAACCCGGCCAGCGCGGCGCTGCTGCTGTCGCGCCTGTGCGGCGTGCCCATGGCGGACGCCCTGCCGCGCGACGACGGCCCGGGCTCGGCCTTCGATGACACCGTGCATTTCCAGCGCCTGGACAAGCTCACCGCCGCGGCCCAGCGGCATGCGCAGGCCATCTCCCCCATCCACGCGCTGGCGGCCTTCGGCGGGTTCGAGATCGCCATGATGGCCGGCGCCATGCTGCAGGCGGCCAGCGAGCGGCGCGTGGTGCTGGTCGACGGCTTCGTGGCCGGCGCCGCCGCCCTGGTGGCGCGCGGCCTGAGCCCGGCGGTGGCCGACTACCTGGTCTACGCCCAGCGCTCGCCGGCCACCGCGCACCGGCTCATGCTGATCCACCTGCAGGCCATGCCGCTGCTCGACCTCGATCTGCACATCAACCAGGGCACGGGCGCGCTGCTGGCCTGGCCGCTGCTGCTGGCCACGCAGGCGCTGCTGGAGGCCTGAAGCCCCCCGCTAGCTGTGAAGTCTCAATAGGTTGTTCATCCGTCCCGGAACTGGGAAGCTGTGGTTACCAGGCCGCAACAACTCAGGACAGGAGAACGGATGAACAGCCATAAGCATGCGCGATTGACCGCGCGAGGTCGA
>NZ_MIYM01000005.1:0-361140 GCF_001777155.1 Hydrogenophaga sp. PML113
TCTCCTTCAGGCGCACCGCCTCTTCCACCGCGATCTCGTCGAACGGGTTCATCGACATCTTCACGTTGGCAATGTCGACGCCGCTGCCATCGCTTTTCACGCGGACCTTGACGTTGTAGTCGACCACCCGTTTCACGGGCATCAGAATCTTCATGCGTTCTCCTGCGGGTTGATGTCTTGGGCGAAGCGGCGCGCGCGCGCCAGCACCGGGGCGTCCACCATGGCGCCCTCGAAACGGAAGGCCCCTTCCCCGTGCGCGGCGGCCGCCGCCAGCACGCGCCGCGCCCAGGCGCGCTGTTCCTCGCTGGGCCCCAGGGCCGCGTTGATCGGGGCGACCTGGGCCGGGTGGATGCACAGCTTGGCGCCGAAGCCGAAGCGGCGCGCGCGGCGCGCATCGGCGCTCAGGCGCGCGTTGTCTTGGAGCGCCGTGGTCACGCCGTCCACGGGTGGCGCCAGATCGGCGCGGCGCGAGGCCATGACGAAAGACAGGCGCACCGGCGCCAGTTCGGCCTCGTCGCTCTCGCAGTCCATGCCAAGGTCGGACTGGAAATCCAGGTGGCCAAAGGCCAGGCGCAAGACGCCGGGCACGCGCGCGATGGCATCGATCCGCGACAGGCCCTGGGCCGACTCGATCAGCGGCAGCCAGCGGCGCGCGGGGAAGGCGGCGAACAGGCGCAGCAGGTCGGCGGGCGCTTCCACCTTGGCGGGCATCACCGCGCCCAGGCCCTGCAGCGCCACGAGCAGGGCCGCGTCGTCCGCGTGCCAGGGCGTGGCCGGGGCATTGAGCCGCACCAGCAGGCGCGAGCGAACGCTGGCGTCCAGCGAGGGCCACAGGCGCGCCAGTGCCTCGCGCGCGCCGGCCTTGCGCTCGGGCGCCACCGCGTCCTCGAGGTCGATGACCAGCGCGTGCGCGCCGCTGGCGAGCGCCTGGGGCAGGCGCTCCAGCCGGTCGGCGGGCAGAAACAGCAGGCTGCGGGCGAGGGCGATGCCGTGCATCAGACCTGCTCGTCCGGCAGCTGGATGCGCATGCCCGCCAGCGCGGGCTGCATGCGGATCTGGCAGCACAGGCGGCTGTTGCCGCGCAGGTCGGGCACGCCTTCGAGCATGAAGACCTCGGTCTCCGAACGCGGGGGCAAGCGGTCCAGGAAGGCCGGGTCCACGTAGCCATGGCAGGTGGCGCAGCTGCACACGCCGCCGCAATCGCCCAGGAGGCCGGGCACGGCGTGGTCGATCGCAACCTGCATCAGGCTGCGGCCTTCGGGGGCCTCGACCGCGTGCTCGCTGCCGTGGGGGTCGATGAAAACAACGGTGGGCATGGGTGAATCGTCCTTGGTGAAAACCCCGAGATGGTGGTTTGACATAGTCCGTCTCGTCGGACTATTATTCCACCAACCGAGGCACCGGACAACACACATTCCATCCCCAACGGAGGACCCCGAATTGGACCACTGCGCCCCCGTGATCCCCATCGCCAGCGCGCCCGCCGCCGAGCCGCGCTGGGACCAGCTCGTGCGCGACGAGCACGTGCACGGCTCGCTCTACACCGACCCCGCCATCTACCAGGCCGAACTGCAGAAGATCTGGTTCCGCACCTGGGTCTACGTGGGGCATGAGAGCGAGGTACCGAACGCCAACGACTACGTCATGAAATCCATCGGCCCCGAGCCGGTCATCATGACGCGCGACCGCCACGGCACGATCCACCTGCTGCACAACCGTTGCCCGCACCGCGGCAACCGCGTGTGCATGACCGAGCAGGGCAACGCGCGCTCCTTCACCTGCCCCTACCACGGCTGGACCTTCGCCAACGACGGCGCGCTCAAGGGCTGGCCTTTTCCCTCGGGCTACGAGGGCGTGGACCGGGGCGACTACGGCCTGGGCAAGGTCGCGCGCGTGGCCAGCTACCGCGGCTTCGTCTTCGGCTCCATGGCGGCCGAGGGCCCCAGCCTGGAAGAGCACCTGGGCGCGGCCATGAAGGCCATCGATGCGCTGTGCGAGACCTCGCCCGAGGGCGAGGTGGAGATCACCGCCGGCTTCCTCAAGCACAAGGTCAAGGCCAACTGGAAGTTCCTGGTCGAGAACGAGACCGACGGCTACCACCCGTCCTTCGTGCACGCCTCCATCTTCGAGGTGGCGCAGAGCGGCATCGGCTCGCTCTACAGCGCCGAGTCCACGGCGGTGTCGCGCGACTTCGGCAACGGCCACACCGAGAACGACCTGCGCCCCGAGTTCCGAAAGCGCGACGTGCCGCTGTCCTGGTTCGGCACCACGGTCGACAAGCTGCCCGAGTACACCGCGAAGATGAACGCGGCCTACGGCGAGGAGAAGGCGCGCAAGATCATGATCGACGGCACGCCGCACATCATGATCTACCCGAACCTGTTCATCGCGGAGATCCAGATCTTCGTGATCCAGCCGCTGTCGGTGGACGAGACCGTGCAGCACGTGACCGCGCTGCAGTTCAAGGGCGCGCCCGACCTGAACCGGCGCATGCGCCAGCAGACCATGGGTTCGGTGGGCCCGGCCGGCTTCCTGCTGGCCGACGACGCCGAGATGTACGAGCGCACCCAGATGGGTGTGCGGATGCGCAATCCCGAGTGGCTGTTCCTGGGCCGGGGCAAGCACCGCGAGCGCCGCGACGCCGACGGCTTCCTGATCGGCGACAACACGGACGAGGTGCCCAGCCGCGGCATCTGGCGCCACTACCGCGCCACCATGGAGGCCGCGTGATGCCCATGACGAGCGAACAACGCGCCACGCTGGAAGACGTCACGCAGTTCGTCTACCACGAAGCGCGCCTGCAAGACGAGCACCGCTACGACGACTGGGAGTCGCTGTGGACGGACGACGGCGTCTACTGGGTGCCCGCGAACGGTGACGGTGGCGACCCCGAGAAGGTGATGTCCATCATCTACGACAACCGCTCGCGCATCGCGCTGCGCATCCGCCAGTTCCACACCGGCAAGCGCTTCAGCCAGACGCCGCAGTCGCGCCTGCGCCGCCTGATCTCCAACATCGAGGTGCTGGAGGACGACGGCCGCGAACTCAGCGTGGGCAGCAACGTGCTGATCTTCGAGAACCAGACGCGCGGCGACGTGCTCTGGGCCGCGCGCACCGAGTACCGCCTGCGCCGCATGGACGGCCAGCTGCGCATGGCGCGCAAGACCGTGACCCTGGTGAACAACCAGGACGCGCTGTACTCCATGGCCTTCCTGATCTGAATCCCGAGAACGGAGGCGAACGATGAGCCAAGAGACGGCATCCGAGGTGCTGGTGGGCGAGGGCCCGGTGCGCCTGGCGCTGCACGCCGACGGCGTGGCCCACCTGCGGCTGGCGCGGCCCGAGGCCGCCAATGGATTGAACGTGGAGCTGTTGCGCGCCCTGCATGAGGCGGTGCTGCGCATCCACGGCGAGGGCCGCGTGCGCGCGGTGCTGCTGACGGGCGATGGCCCGCACTTCTGCGCCGGGGGGGATGTGCACACCTTCCTGGCCAAGGGCGAGGCGCTGCCCGATTACATCCGCGTCGCGACGGCGCTGCTGCAGCTCGCCACGGCCGCCCTGATCCGGCTGAACCCGCCGGTGGTGGCGGCGGTGCAAGGCTTTGCGGCCGGCGGCGGCGGCATGGGCCTGGTGTGTTCGTCCGACTTCGTGGTGGCTGGCGAGTCCACGCGCTTCCTGGCCGGCGCCACGCGCGTGGCCATGGTGCCCGACGCGGGCGTGTCGGTCACGCTCACGCAGCTCGTGGGCTTTCGCCGCGCGATGGAAATCCTGATGCTCAACCCCACGATCACCGCGGCCGAGGCCAAGGACATGGGCCTGGTCACGCGCGTGGTGGCCGACGAGCGCCTGATGGACGAGGCCTGGTCGCTCGCGCGCCAGCTGGCGGCCGGCGCGCCGGCCGCGCTGGCCAACACCAAGCGCCTGCTGTGGAACGGCATTGGCCAGGGCGTGGAAGCCGCCATGCCCGAGGAAAACCACATCCAGGCCCTGCTGTCCGGCATGGCCGACGCGCGCGAGGGCCTGGCGGCGGTGATTGAGAAACGCACGCCGCGTTTCACGGGGCGTTGAATGGCCATTGACAAGACCGCGCGACGGCGCGCCCTGGTCACCGGGGGCGCCAGCGGCATCGGCGAGGCCATCGTGCGCCGCCTCGCGGCCGATGGCCTGGACGTGCTCATCGCCGACCGGCAGGCCGAGGCCGCCCGGCGCCTCGCGCAAGCGACCGGCGCCCGCGCCGTGGCGCTGGACGTTTGCGACTTCGACCGCGTGCACGCGGTGGTGGCCGAACACGGCCCCTTCGATGTGCTGGTGAACAACGCGGGCGTGGACCAGCACGCCTTCTTCACGAACACCACGCCGGCCGACTGGCGCCGCCTGCTGGCGGTGAACCTGGAGGCCGTGCTCAACACCACGCACGCGGTGCTGCCGGGCATGCAGGCGCGCGGCTTCGGCCGCATTGTCAACGTGGCCTCGGAAGCGGGCCGGCTCGGCTCGCGCGGCGGCTCGGTGTACGCGGCGGCCAAGGGCGGGGTGATCGCCTTCACGCGCTCCATCGCACGCGAGAACGGCCGCAAGGGCATCACGGCCAACGTGGTGGCGCCGGGGCCGATCGACACGCCGCTGCTGCGCCAGGCCGTGGCGCAGGGCGGCGACAAACTCTTGGACGGCATGACCCAGGCCACGCTCGCGGGTCGGCTCGGCACCGGCGAGGAGGTGGCCTCGGCCGTGGCGTTCCTCGCCTCCGAAGGCGCGGCCTACGTCACCGGCGAGGTGCTGGGCGTCTCGGGTGGCATGGGGTGCGGCGCATGACACAGGACCACCACGCTCCGCCGCTGCCCGCCGAGGGGGCCGATCCGGCCGGGGGCGGCCCGGCGCCGGATCGGACCTCATCGCCGTCCTCGGTCGAGACCGTCGTCGCCCGCGTGAAAGCGGTCTACGGCCGCTGGCGCCGCGACACCCCCGTGGCGCAGATGCGCGCCGACTGGGACCGGCTCTTTGACGCCACCGGCGAGGCCGCGTTCGAGCCGCTGACCGCGGGCGGCGTGCCCTGCGCCTGGGTCACCGCGCCCGGCGCGCGCACCGACCGCGCCATCGTCTACTTCCACGGCGGCGGTTTCCAGGTCGGCTCGCTGCGCTCGCACCGCGAGCTGATGGCGCGCCTGTCGGCCGCCGCCGGCACGCGCGTGCTGGGCGTGGACTACCGCCTCGCGCCCGAGCACCGCTACCCGGCGCCGCTGCAGGACGCGCTGGCGGTGCTGCAGTGGCTGCGCGGCCAGGGCCTCGCGGCGCGCGACACCGCGCTCGCGGGCGACTCGGCGGGCGGTGGCCTGGCCCTGGGCGCGCTGCTGGCGCTGCACGGCCGGGGCGATGCCCTGCCGGCCGCGGCCTTCCTCATGTCGGCCTGGACCGACCTCGCCGCCACCGGCGAGAGCTACGAGACCCGTGCCGGCGCCGACCCCATCCACCAGCGCCCCATGATCCTGGCGATGGCGCGCAACGCCCTCGGCCCCGACGGCGATGCGCGTGACCCGCTGGTCTCACCGCTGTACGCCGACGAACAGGCCCTGGCCGCGCTGCCACCCCTGCTGCTGCAGGTGGGCGATCGCGAGACCGTGCTCAGCGACTCGGAGGCCTTCGCGCGCCGCGTGAATGCCGCCGGTGGCCAGGCGCGATGCCAGGCCTGGCCCGGCATGGTCCACGTCTTCCAGCAATTCCCCGACGAACTGCCCGAGGCGCGCGACGCGCTGGCCGAGGGCGGCCGCTTTCTCGCGTCCCACCTGGGGCGCCCCACTTCCGGAGACACCTCAGCATGATCGGAATCACCGCCTATGGCGGCTACGTGCCGCGCCTGCGCCTGTCGCGCCAGGCGGCGGCGCAGGCCAACGCCTGGTACGCCCCGCAGTTCGGTGGCCGCAAGGGCACGCGCGCCTTCGCCCACTGGGACGAGGACAGCATCACCCTGGCCGTGGCCGCCGCGCGCGACTGCCTGGGCCCGGTCGGCCAGCGGGACCGATCGACCGTGCGCGCCCTGCTGCTGGCCAGCGACACGCTGCCCTTCGCCGAGCGCCTGAATGCGGCCGTGGTGTCCGGCGCGCTCGATCTCGACGAGGGCATCGAGGCTCTGGACCTGGGCGGCACGCAGCGCGCGGCGCTCTCGGCCTTCACGCAGGCCGTGGCGCGCGTTCAGGCCGGCGGCGGCGACACCCTGGTGTTGGCCGCCGACAACCGCCGCACGCGCGCGGCCAGCGCGCAGGAGCTGGAGTACGGCGACGCCGCCGCCGCCCTGCTGGTGGGCACGCAGAACGTGCTCGCCGAGTACCTGGGCGCGGGCACCGTCACGGCCGATTTCGTGGACCACTTCCGCGCCGCCGGCGAGGACCTGGACTACCACTGGGAAGAGCGCTGGGTGCGCGACGAGGGCATCACCAAGCTGGTGCCGCGCGCGGTGCAGGCGGCGCTGGCCCAGGCCGGCGTGGCCGCCGCCGAGGTCGACCACTTCATCTTCCCCACCACCTTCGCCAAGATGGACCAGCAACTGGCCAAGGCGTGCGGCATCCGCGCCGAGGCGGTGGTGGACAACCTGGGCGACAGCGTGGGCGACAGCGGCGTGCCGCACGGCCTGCTGCTGCTCGCGCAGCTGCTGGAGCGCGCGCGGCCTGGCCAGCGCATCGTGCTGGCGCAGTTCGGCAGCGGCGCGCAGGCCCTGGTGTTCCGCGTCACCGAGGCCATCGATGGCTTCAAGCCCGCGCGTGGCGTGGGCGAATGGCTGGCGCGCGGCGTGGAGGAGCGCCACTACACGCGCTTCCTCTCCTTCAAGGGCCAGCTGCAGCTGGAGCGCGGCATGCGCGGCGAGCAGGACAAGAAGACCGCGCTGTCGACCGCCTGGCGCCACCACCGCGCGCTGCAGGCCCTGGTGGCCGGCCGCTGCGAGGTGACGGGCAGCGTGCACTTCCCGCCTTCGCGCCTGACATACGACGCCCAGCCCCTGCAGGACACGCAAAAGCCCCACCCGCTGGCCGACCGGCCCGCGCGCATCCTGAGCTGGTCGGCCGAGTACCTGTCTTGGCACCCGGCGCCGCCGCACCACTACGGCCAGATCGACTTCGAGGGCGGCGGCCGCATCCTCATGGACTTCACCGACCTGGAGGTGGGCGAGGTGGACAGCGGCACCGCCATGGAGATGGTGTTCCGCGTCAAGGACGTCGACGACCGCCGCGGCTTCACGCGGTACTTCTGGAAGGCCACGCCGGTGCGTGGCGCGTCCAAGACCTGAAGGAGAACAGCATGGCACAAGGCATCAAGGACAAGGTCGCCATCCTCGGCATGGGCTGCAGCAAGTTCGGCGAGCGCTGGGACGCCAGCCCCGAGGACCTCATGCTGGAGGCGTACAACGAGGCCATGGCCGACGCCGGCATCGCGCCGGACCAGCTCGGCGCGGCCTGGTTCTCCACCCACATGGACGACGTGGGCACGGGACGCGGCGGCACGCCCATGGGCATCGCGCTGCGCCTGCCCAACATCGGCATCACGCGCGTGGAAAACTTCTGCGCCGGCGGCTCCGAGGCCATCCGCGCGGCGGTGTACGCGGTGGCCGCGGGCGCCTGCGACATCGCGCTCGCCCTCGGCGTGGAAAAGCTCAAGGACACCGGCTACGGCGGCCTGCCCATGGCCACCGTGGGCACCTACATCCCGCAGTGGTACCCGAACGCGGTGGCGCCGGCCAACTTCGCGCAGCTCGCCAGCGCGTACCGCGCCAAGCACGGCATCGACGCGGCCCTGCTCAAGCGCGCGATCGCGCATGTGTCGGTGAAGAGCCACGCCAACGGCGCCAAGAACCCCAAGGCCCACCTGCAGAAGCCCATCACCGAAGAGCAGTGCCTGAAAGCGCCCACCATCGCCGCGCCACTGGGCCTGTTCGACTGCTGCGGCGTGTCCGACGGCGCGGCGGCGGTGATCGTCACCACGCCGGAGATCGCGCGCGGCCTCGGCAAGCAGGGCCTGGTGACCTTCAAGGCCCTGCAGGTGGCGGTCTCGAATGGCTGGGAGCTGCAGTCCAACGAGTGGGACGGCAGCTACGTGCACACCGCGCGCGTGGCCGCCAAGCGCGCCTACGCCGAGGCCGGCATCGAGCGCCCGCGCGAGCAGATCAGCATGACCGAGGTGCACGACTGCTTCTCCATCACCGAGCTGGTGACCATGGAGGACCTGGGCCTGTCCGACGAGGGCCGCGCCGTCTACGACGTGCTCGATGGCCACTTCGACGCCGAGGGCCGCGTGCCCTGCCAGATCGACGGCGGCCTCAAGTGCTTCGGCCACCCGGTGGGCGCCAGCGGCATCCGCATGCTCTACGAGATCTACCTGCAGCTGCAGGGCCGCGCGGGCGCGCGCCAGCTCGCGGACCCGAAAACCGGCCTGATCCACAACCTCGGCGGCCAGCCTTCGCAGAACGTGTGCTCGGTTTCCATCGTGGGGCTGGAAGGCGTCTGAACATGAGTGAGCCCGTCGTTCTGCTCGACCACCCCGCGCCGCGGGTGGCGCGCCTGCGCATCAACCGCCCGGCGCAGCGCAACGCCATCGACGAGGCCGTGCGCCAGGGCTTCATCGATCATCTCGACGCCCTGGGCCGGGACGCGTCGGTGCGGGCCCTGGTCATCGGCGGCGTGCAAGGCGTGTTCTCCGCCGGCGGCGACGTGCCCAGCATGCTGGGCCTGAGCGAGGCCCAGGCGCGCGCTCGCCTGGGCCATGTGCAGCAGGTCTGCCAGCGCGTGGCCGATCTGCGCCTGCCCGTGGTGGCCGCTATGGAGGGCGTGACCGCGGGCGCGGCCGTCGGCCTCTCGCTGCTGGCCGACCGCATCGTGATCGGGCGCGAGGCGCGCGTGCTGTTTCCCTTCCTCAAGATCGGCCTGGTGCCCGACTGGGGCCAACTGCTCACGCTGCCGCGCCGCGTGGGCCTGCCGGTGGCTCGCCGCCTGCTCTGCGGCGGCGAGCCCGTGCGCGGCGAAGAGGCGCTGCGCCTGGGCCTGGCCGACGAGCTGTGCGAGGACGCGCAGGTGATGGACCGCGCCGTGGCCCTGGCCGGCGAGCTGGCCCTGCTGCCCGCCGAGCCCTTCGCCCGCATGAAGCAGCGCCTGCAGCACCCCAGCGCCACGTTGGCCGAGGAGCTGCAGCGCGATCAGGACGACCAGGCCGCCTGCCTGCTGGGCGCCGACTTCCGCGAGGGTTTTGCGGCCTTCCGAGAGAAGCGCGCGCCCGATTTCATTCACCGCCCCGGAGACCGCGCATGAGCGAAGCCCCCCAGGAGCCGGTGCGCCTGTCGCGCGACGGCGCGGTGGGCGTGCTCACGCTCAACCGCCCCGACAAGCGCAACGCGCTCGACCTGACCATGCGCGCGGCCATCGCCGCCGCCGTGCGCGGGCTGGAGGCCGACGCCGAGGTCAAGGCCATCGTGGTCACCGGTGGCGACAGCGTGTTCGCCGCCGGCGCCGATCTGAACCTGCTGGTCGACAAGGGCGCGCAGGACGTGGCCGACATCGACCTGGGCCAGTACTGGGCGCCGCTGGCGAACGCGCGCAAGCCCGTGGTCGCGGCGGTCAGCGGCTTCGCGCTCGGCGCGGGCTGCGAACTGGCGCTGATGTGCGACTTCATCGTGGCCGATGCCAGCGCCCGCCTGGGCCAGCCCGAGCTGGCCGTGGGCATCATGCCCGGTGCGGGCGGCACGCAGCGCCTGGTGCGCAGCGTGGGCAAGCAGGTCGCCAGCCTCATGCTGATGACGGCCGAGCCGCTGACGGGCGAGCGCGCTTTTCAGCTCGGCCTGGTGGCCGAACTCGCGCCCGAGGGCCAGGCGCTGGTGCGCGCGCTGGAGCTCGCGCGCAAGGCCGCGCGCCTGCCGCCGAAGGCCATCGAGGCCACCAAGCGCGTGCTGCGCCAGGGCGCCGACCTGCCGCTGGAGGCGGCGCTGGCGCTGGAGAACCGCGAGTTCCTGTTGCTCTTCGACACCGAGGACAAGACCGAGGGCATGCGCGCCTTTCTCGACAAGCGCAAGCCGCAGTTCAACGGCCGCTGAACGCGGCGCACCTTTTCCCTTTCTCCATGGCGACTGTTTCCCCCACCACCATCGGCGTCGTCGGCGCCGGCACCATGGGCCGCGGCATCGTGCAGCTCTTCGTGCAGGCCGGCCACACCGTGTACTGCCACGACGCGCAGCCCGGCGCGGCAGCGAAGGCCATTGACTACGTCGACGGCATGTTCGCGCGCGCGGTGGAGAAGGGGCGCCTGGCGGCCGCCGACCACGAGGGGGCGAGGCATCGCCTGAAGGCCTGCAACACCCTGGCCGATCTCGCGGGCTGCGAGCTGGTGATCGAGGCCATCGTGGAGGACCTGGCGGTCAAGCGCGCGCTGTTCCGCGAGCTCGAAGGCCTGCTCGGCGAACAGGCCATCCTGGCGAGCAACACCTCGTCGCTCACCGTGGCCGAGATCGCGTCGGCCTGCCAGCGGCCCGAGCGCGTGGCGGGCCTGCACTTCTTCAACCCCGTGCCGCTGATGAAGGTGGCCGAGGTGATCGCCGCCGTGCGCACCGCGCCCGCCGTGGTGCGGCGCCTGAGCGAACTCACCGAAGGCGCGGGCCACCGCGCGGTGGTCACGGCCGACCAGCCGGGCTTCCTCATCAACCACGCCGGGCGCGGCCTCTACACCGAAGGCCTGCGCCTCGTTGAGGAACGGGTGGCTGCGCCGGCCGACGTCGACGACGTGCTGCGCGAGGCCCTGGGTTTTCGCATGGGCCCCTTCGAACTGCTGGACCTCACCGGTCTGGACGTGTCCTCGCGCGTGATGGCCTCGATCTACGAGCAGTTCCAGCAGGAGCCGCGCTTCCGGCCGTCGTCCCTGGTGCCGCCGCGCGTGGCCGCCGGCCTGTTTGGCCGCAAGAGCGGGGAGGGCTGGTACCGCTACGTGGACGGCCAGCCGCAACGCCCGCCTGCCCGGCCACTGCCCCCCTTGCCCGAGGCGCTGGCGGTGTGGGTGGACCCGGCCGCGAGCGGCGCCGACGGCCTGCGGGGGCTCGTGGCGGCGGCCGGCGCGCGCCTCGTCGACGGCCCGGGCAACGCCGACCTGTGCCTGGTGATGCCCTGGGGCGAGGACGCCACCGGCGCGGCGCTGCGGCTCGGCCTGGACGCCACCCGCTGCGCCGCCGTGGACCCGCTGCCCCCGCTGGCGCTGCGCCGCACGCTCATGCTGACGGCGGTGACCTCGCCGGCCGCGCGCGACGCGGCCCACGCGCTGCTGGCGAAGGACGGCACGGCCGTGACCCTGATCAACGACAGCCCCGGCTTCATCGCGCAGCGCGTGATGGCCACCATCGTCAACATCGCGGCCAACATCGCGCAGCGCGGCATCGCCAGCGTGGCCGACCTGGAGGATGCGGTGCGGCTGGGCCTGGGCTACCCGCAGGGCCCGCTGAGCTGGGGCGACCGGCTCGGCGCGGCGCGCCTGCTCGAGGTCCTGCGCGCGCAACTCGCCGCCACCGGCGACCCGCGCTACCGCCCCAGCGCCTGGCTGCAGCGCCGCGTGGCCCTGGGCCTGCCGCTGACCACGCCGGAGGCCGAACGATGAGCGCGGTTGACCTTGAGCACCTGCGCCAGTGGGTCGGCCGCAGCGACAGCCGCGAACAGCATCTGGACCCTTTCCCGGCGCGCGCGCTGGCCGGCCTGCTCGACCATGCACAGGCGCCGGAGGAGGGCGATGCCCTGCCGCTGCCCTGGCACTGGCTCTACTTCCTCGATGCGCCCAGCCGCGAGGGCACGGGCGTGGACGGCCACCCCCGGCGCGGCGGCTTCCTGCCGCCCGTGCCGCTGCCGCGCCGCATGTGGGCGGCGGGCGAGCTCACGCTGCACGAGCCGCTGCGCCTGGGTCGGATGGCACGCAGGACCTCCACCGTGCGCAGCGTGGACCTCAAGCAGGGCAAGGCCGGCGCCTTGGTGTTTGTCACGGTGGCGCACGAGCTGGAACAGGACGGTCAACCCCGCCTCAGCGAGTTGCAGCACATCGTCTACCGCGAAGCGCCCACCGCGCCCGCGCCGCTGCCGCCCGGCGAGGCCGCGCCCACCGACGCGGACTGGCGGCGCGACCTCGTGCCCGACCCCGTGATGCTGTTCCGCTTCTCCGCGCTCACCTACAACGGCCACCGCATCCACTACGACCGCGACTACGCCACGCGCGAGGAGTTCTACCCCGCGCTGGTGGTGCACGGCCCGCTGCTGGCCACGCTGCTGCTCGACCTGGCCGCGCGCGAGCGGCCCGGCGCGCTGCCCGCGCACTTCGGCTTTCGCGCCCAGCGACCCGCCTTCGACACCGACCCGCTGCGCCTCAACGGCCGCCCGAACGCCGGGGCCGACGGCGCCGCGCTCTGGACCAGCGACCCCCAGGGCTTCGTCGGCATGAGCGCCACGCTGCGCTGGCGCTGAGCGGCCCGCACACGAACTTCCACAGGAGACCCACTGATGACCCATCCCCCCTACGACGTGGTCGTGATCGGCGCCGGCGCCGGCGGCATGAGCGCGGCCGCCCACCTGGTGGCCGCCGGCCGCAAGGTGCTGATCGTGGAGTCGCAGGACCGCCTCGGCGGCCGCGCCTCCAGCGAGGAGATCGACGGCTTCATCGTCAACCGCGGCGCCATCGCCATCGAGCGCGGCAGCGGCTTCGAGCAGACCTTCGACCTGCTGGGCGTGCCGCTGGACGTGCGCGAACCCCAGCCCGCGACCGTGTTCCGCATCGACGGCAAGATCATCGACCCGAGCAAGGGCGGCGGCTGGAACCTCATCCTCGGCGGCCTCACCAAGGCCGCGGCCAAGATCGGCGCGAGCTTCGGCGACGTGCGCAAGGGCAATGCCGAACTGCCCGAGGAAGCCCTCAGCACCGAGGACTGGCTCAAGAAGTTCACCAAGAACGCCACGGTGCACCGGCTGTTCCGCAACTTCTGCGCGGCGATCTGGGCCGCCAACGCCGACGAACTGCCGGCGCGCGCCTTCCTGACCTACTTCGCTTTCAAGGGCGCCTTCAAGCGCTTCGGCTTCTGCCCGCGCGGCACCATCGGCCTGTGGAACGACCTGGGCGCCGGCATCCGCGCCAAGGGCGGCGAGATCTGGCTCGACGCGCCGGTCCGCAAGATCCACGTCAGCGACGGGCGCGCCACGGGCGTGGACGTGGAGCGCCACGGGGTGACGCAGCGCGTCGACGCGCGGGTGGTCATCAGCAACGTCGGCCCGGCCGCCACCATCGCGCTGGCCGGCGAGGCGGCGCTGGGCGCCGAGTACGTGGCCAAGGCCCGGCGCGTGCTGCGCCCGGCCGCGAACATCGTGGTCAACTTCGCGACCCGGCAGCGCCTGATCGACCAGCCCGGCCTCATCACCTTCGCCAACACCGAGAGGCTGTGCAACATGGGCGAGCTCACGGCGATGTGCCCCGAGATGGCGCCGCCGGGCTGGCACCTGTACGTGGCCTACGTGGTGCCCAAGCCGGCCCTGGGCGACTTCGACGAGAAGGTCGAGACCGAGCTGGGCCTGCAGGACCTGCGAAACGAATTCCCCGGCTTCGCCGACGCCAGGATCCTCTCGATCCGCGTGATGCGCGGTGAGTGGCCGGCCCAGCGCTCCTGCGCCGGCTTCGACCTGCCGCAGGAGACGCCGCTGCCCAACCTCTGGAACGTGGGCGATGCCGTCAAGGACTACGGCGGCGGCGGCACCCAGGCCTGCGTGGACACCGGTCGCGAGGCGGCGCACAAGGCGCTGGGCGTGCTCGGCGTGGGTCAAGCCGCATGATGCGCGACATGAACACCGCCCTGCAACAGCCGCTCGCCGACGCCTCGGCCGTGCTGGCGCGGCTGCGCTCGCTGTTCGACGCGGGTGTGCTGGTGCTGGCGCGCCATTGCCTGGAGAACGGCCGCCTGAGCGCGCGGCGCCTGGACGCGGTGCAGGTGCCCAGCTTCGAGATGGCCTGGGCCGGCGCCGAGCTGCTGGCCGCCGAGACCGCCATCGCCGCGCTCACGCCCGACAGCGACCCGCTGGACGCGCGGCTTGCGCTGGTGTTCACGGTGGACGCGGTGGTCTCGCTGCTCGACCGCCTGGACGCGATGCTCGCCGAGACCGGCGAAGACCCGGCGGCGGTGGACGCGCTGCGCGCGGCGCCCGAGTGGCGCGCGCTGCGCCGCGCCGTGGGCGGCGCCGAGGCCCTGCAGGCCACGGGCCGGGGCGTGGTCGAGGCCCAGGGCCTGGTCGGCGACATCGCCCTCGACGAGGCCCATGGGCTCGCGCAGGATGCCTTTCGCCGCTTCGCCGCCGAGGTGGTGGCCCCGCAGGCCGAAGCCATCCACCGGCACGACCTCACCGTGCCCGAGTCGCTGCTGCAGCCCATGCGCGAGATGGGCGTGTTCGGCCTCGCCATTCCCGAGCGCTTCGGCGGCAGCGCGCCCGACGATCGCGAGGACACCCTGCTCATGGTGGTGGTGACCGAGGCCTTGTCCGAAGGCTCGCTGGCGGCCGCGGGCAGCCTGATCACGCGGCCCGAGATCCTCACGCGCGCGCTGCTCGCGGGCGGCACCGACGGGCAGAAGGCGCACTGGCTGCCGCGGCTCGCGGCCGGCGAGCCGCTGTGCGCCATCGCCATGACCGAGCCCGACTGCGGCTCCGACCTCGCGGCCTGTCAGCTCAAGGGCACGCGCGTGGACGGTGGCTGGTTGCTCAACGGCGCCAAGACCTGGTGCACCTTCGCCGGCAAGGCCGGCGTGCTGATGGTGGTGGCGCGCACCGACCCCGACCGTTCGCTGGGCCACAAGGGCCTGTCGGTGCTGCTGGCCGAAAAGCCCTCGGTGGACACGCACCAATTCGAGGTGAAGCAGGACGGCGGCGGCACGCTCACGGGCCGCGCCATTCCCACCATCGGCTACCGCGGCATGCATTCCTTCGATCTTTCGTTCCAGGACTACTTCGTGCCCGACGCCAACCTGGTCGGCGGCGAGGCCGGCCTGGGCAAGGGCTTCTACTACACCCTCGCGGGCATGGTGGGCGGGCGCATGCAGACCTCGGCGCGCGCCTGCGGCGTGATGCGCGCGGCCCTGCGCGCGGCCGTGCGCTATGCGCAGGACCGCAAGGTCTTCGGCGCGCCGCTGGCCGACTTCGCGCTCACCCAGGCCAAGCTGGCCCGCATGGGCGCGCGGCTGGCGGCCTGCCGCCGCCTGGCTTACACCGTGGCCGGTATCGTCGACGGTGGCCACGGCCGCATGGAGGCCAGCCTGGTCAAGCTGCTGGCCTGCCGCTCGGCCGAGTTGGTGACGCGCGAGGCCCTGCAGCTGCACGGCGGCATGGGTTACGCCGAGGAAACCGCGGTGAGCCGCTACTTCGTCGACGCGCGCGTGCTCTCCATCTTCGAGGGCGCCGAGGAGACGCTGGCGCTCAAGGTGGTGGCGCGAAGCCTCATGGAGCGCGCGCTCGGCATCGCGCCAGCGGGGGCTTGAGATGGCGCAGCCACAGGGCATCCTGAGCGGCCTGCGCGTGGTGGAGGCCGCGGCCTTCGTGGCCGCGCCGCTGGGCGGCATGACGCTGGCGCAGATGGGCGCCGATGTGATCCGCATCGACGCCCTGGGCGGCGGGCTCGACCACCGCCGCTGGCCCGTGACCCGGGACAACACCAGCCTGTTCTGGTGCGGGCTCAACAAGTCCAAGCGCTCGGTGGCGCTGGACCTGGCCTCGCCCGAAGGCCGCGAGCTCGCCATGGCCCTGGCCTGCGCGCCCGGCGAGGACGCGGGCCTGTTCCTCACCAACTTCCCGCCGCGCGGCTGGCTGGACCACGAGGCCCTGAAGGCGAAGCGGCCAGACCTGATCCAGCTCACGCTGATGGGCGACCGCCACGGCGGCTCGGCCGTGGACTACACCGTCAACCCGCGCCTGGGCCTGCCCTACGTGACGGGTCCGGTGGACGGCGAAGGCGCGGTCAATCACGTGCTGCCGGCCTGGGACCTGATCACCGGCCAGATGGTGGCCGTGGGCATGCTGGCCGCCGAGCGCCACCGCCGCCGCACCGGCCAGGGCCAGCACGTGACGCTGGCGCTGGAGGACGTGGGGCTGGCGGTGATGCAGCACTTGGGCTTCATCGCCGAGGCGCAGCAGGGCCAGCCGCGCGAGCGCCATGGCAATGCGCTGTTCGGCGCCTTCGGCCGCGACTTCCTCACACAGGACGGTGAGCGCGTGATGGTGGTGGGCCTCACGCCCCGGCAGTGGCGTTCCCTCGTCGAGGCCACGGGGCTGGGCGCGGCGGTGGACGCGCTGGGCGCGCGGCTGGGGGTGGACCTCTCGCGCGAGGGCGAGCGCTTCCAGGCGCGCGAGGCCTTGGCCGAACTGATCGGCCCCTGGATCGGCGCGCGGCCATTCGCGCAGGTGGCGCGGGCCTTCGACCAGCACGGTGTGTGCTGGAGCCGTTACCAGACCGTGGCCGAACTCGTGCGCGACCCCGAGTGCTCACCGGCCAACCCGCTGTTTCAGCGTGTGGAACAACCGGGCGTGGGCGAGATGCTCGCCGCGGGCATTCCGCTGAATTTCGGCGCCGTGCCGCGCCTGCCGGCGCAGGCCGCGCCGCGCCTGGGCGAGCACACCGAGGAGGTGCTCACGCAGGTGCTGGGCATCGACGCCGCGCAGTTCGGCCGCCTGCACGACCGCGGTGTCGTGCGCGCGGCCGACCGCTGATCCGACAGACCGGGGAAACCCCGAGTGATCGCGCCGCACAAACCCTTCTCATATACCGTCCCGTCGGACTATTATTCAACCCATGCAGCGCAGCTTGTGTTGCGCCGTCGTTCCGACCCCCGCCCAACCCTAGGAGACCAGCCATGATTTCCCGCACCCGCCGCCTCGTCGGCGCCCTGGCGCTGATCGGCGCCTTCGCGGCCGCCGCGCCCGTGTCCGCCCAGACCACGGTCATCAAGTACTCCAACTGGCTGCCGGTGGGCCAGGCCATGCGCATGGAGGTGATCGAGCCCTGGATCGCCGAGGTGGAGAAGGTCACCGCCGGCCGCGTGAAGATCGACACCCTGCCCAAGGTGGTGGGTACGCTGCCCGCGCAGTTCGACGTGGCGCGCGACGGCCAGGCCGACCTGGTGGTTTTCATTCCGGGCTACACGCCCAACCGCTTCGACATCCTCGAAGCGCTGCAGATGCCCTTCGTGAGCGACAACCCCGAGGTGCTCGCGCCCATCGCCGACCGCTTCTTCCGCAAGCACCTCGCCAGCTACGGCGAGTTCAAGGGCGTGCACCCGCTGTCGGTCTACGTCGTGTCACCGGGCCAGCTGTTCAACAACAAGCGGCCGCTGCGCAGCATCGCCGACTTCAAGGGCCTGAAGTTCCGCAGCCCACAGCCCAGCGCCACGCAAGCGCTCACGCTGCTGGGCGCGGTACCGGTGAACAAGCCGGTAAGCGAGACCTACGAGCTGATGTCGTCCGGCGTGCTCGACGGCACGCTGATGCCACCGGAGTCCATCCCCGCCTTCAAGCTCAACGACCTGGTGCCCTACGCCACCATCGTGCCGGGCGCCATCTACAACACCGTGCTGGTGCTGGGCATCAACGAGGACAAGTGGAAGTCGCTGCGCGCCGAGGACCGCGAGGCCATCACGCGCATCAGCGGCGACGCCTTCGCCGCCAAGATCGGCGCCGCCTACGCCAAGGGCGACCGCGCGGCCTTCGACGGCCTGCGCAAGGCGGGCAAGAGCGTGGAGACCGCGTCCGGGCCGTTGGTGGAGGAAATGAAGAAGGTGCTCGCGCCGGTCGAGAAGGACTGGATCGAGAAGGCCAAGAAGAAGGGCGTGGCCGATCCGCAGAAGCTGCTGGACGAGCTGCGCGCCGAGGTGGCCGCGGCCTCGCGCGGGAAGTAAGGCATGGCGCGCGCACGGGAAGGACGCCTCGAACGCGCCCTGACGGCGGTGGGCACGCTGAGCCTGCTGGCGCTCATGGCCATCGTGTTCATCGACGTCGCCGGCCGAAACCTGCTCAACAGCCCGCTGCCCTGGGGCACGGAGGTGATGGAGGTGCTGCTCGGCCTGATGGTGTTCGTGTTCTATCCCGTGCTGGCGCGCCGGCACGGCCACATCGTGGTCGACCTGGTGCCGGTGCCGCGCGGGGCGCGCACGGCCCAGCGCCTGCTGGCGGGCGGCGTGGGCGCGGCGCTGTTCGGCGTCATCGCCTGGACCTGCGGCCGCCAGGCCATCCGTTCGGCGGGTTATGGCGACGCCTCGGCCATCCTCGGCATTCCCACGGCCTGGGTGCTGTGGGGCATGGCGGCACTGGCCGGCCTGAGCGCGCTGGTCTTCCTGGCGCAGGCCTTCGGCGCCTGGCGCGACGACGCGGCACCCGCCGATCACGGAGCTTGAGATGCTCGCGGTCTCCCTTGGATTCCTGATCGCCTTTGCGCTGATCTTCCTGCAGGTGCCGATCGCCACCGCCCTCGGGCTGGTGGGATTCGGCGGCGTGGTGGTGCTCAATGGCTGGACGCCCGCGCTCAGCATGGCCGCCACCATCACGCGAGACAGCACGCTGGTCTACACGCTCATCGTGCTGCCGCTGTTTGTTCTCATGGGCAATCTGGTGGCGGGCGCCGGCATCTCCGGCGACCTGTTCCGCGCGGCGCAAGCGCTGATCGGCCGGCGCCGCGGCGGCGTGGCCATGGCCACGGTCGCGGCCTGCGGCGCGTTCGGCGCCATCTGCGGCTCCAGCGTGGCCACGGCCGCCACCATGGGCAAGGTCGCCATTCCCGAGATGCGCCGCCTGGGCTACGGCGACCGGCTGGCCTCGGCCGCCGTGGCGGCGGGCGGCACGCTGGGCATCCTGATCCCACCCTCGGTGATCATGGTGGTGTATGGCGTGGCCACGCAGACCCACATCGGCAAGCTGTTCGCGGCCGGCATCGTGCCGGGCCTCATCGCCGTCGTCGGCTACCTGCTGGCCGTGCGCTACCTGGTCTGGCGCGACCCCTCGCAGGCACCCGTGACCACCGAGCGCCTGGTGATGGACGTGCGCGGGTTGGTGCGCACGCTGTGGCCCGTGGTGGCGATCTTCGGCATCGTCATGGGCGGCATCTACGGCGGCCTGTTCACCTCGGTCGAGGCCTCGGGCATCGGCGCCGCGGCGGCGCTGCTGTTCGCGCTCACGCGGCGCAACCTCACGCTGGCGCAGATCCGCGGCATCTTCGTGGACAGCG
Source organism: Hydrogenophaga sp. PML113 (assembly GCF_001777155.1). Taxonomy (NCBI): domain Bacteria; kingdom Pseudomonadati; phylum Pseudomonadota; class Betaproteobacteria; order Burkholderiales; family Comamonadaceae; genus Hydrogenophaga; species Hydrogenophaga sp. PML113. The sequence goes on from NZ_MIYM01000005.1 coordinate 19,234, forward strand.
CAAGCACCTCCGCCATGATGTTCGCCATCATCCTGGGCGCGGCCCTGTTCGGCGAGTTCGTCAACATCACCGGCGTGCACGAGGGCCTGCTGGCCATGGTGCAGGGCAGCGGCCTGTCGCCCTTCGGAGTCATCCTGGTGATGATTGCGATCTACCTGGTGCTCGGCTGCGTGCTCGAGAGCCTGTCCATGATCCTGCTGACGGTGCCGATCTTCTTTCCCATCGTCACGGCACTGGGCTACGACCCGGTGTGGTTTGGCGTCCTGATCGTGGTGGTGGTGGAGATCGGCCTCATCACACCCCCTATCGGCGTCAACCTGTTCGTGATCCGCTCGGTGACGCCCGACATCGCCATGGGGTCCATCGTGCGCGGCGTGCTGCCCTTCATCACGGCCGACCTGCTGCGCGTGCTGCTGATCGCCTCCGTGCCCGCGCTCAGCCTGTGGCTGCCCAATCTGTTGTTCAAGAGCACCGGCGGATGAACGAACCCAGCCTGGACCTGTCGGCGGACACGCTCGGCCGCCGACTCGCGCCCTTTCTCTCGCGGGCCCTGAACCACCCGCTGCGCCTGGACGGTTGGCGCCGCTTTCCGGCGGGCTTCTCCTGGATCACCCTGGGCCTGCGCGCCACGCCCGGGGACGGTGGCGAGCCGCTGGACCTGATCCTGCGCATCGGCGACCCGCGCGGCCTGCTCGCGCCCTACCGCGCCGAGCCCGAGTACCGCGCGCTGGAGGCGCTGCAGGGCCTGGCCTCGCTGCCGGTGCCGCGCGTGTTCGCCTTCAGCGACGACCCCTCGGTCATCGGCGCGCCCTTCCTGGTCACCGGCCGCGTGGACGGCGACACGCCCATGCCCTGGAAGGGCGCGGCCGAGGCGCGCGGCGAACGCCACAACGCCAGCCTGGCGCGCGACTTCAGCGACGGCCTGGCCGCGCTGCACGGCGTGGACTGGCGCGCCACCCCGCTCAAGCGCCTGTGGGGCGAGGTCGACCCCGCCACGGTGGCGCGCGAGCAGACCCTGTACTGGTGGCGCCATGCCGGCTTTGGCGACGACGCCACGCACGCGCCGCCGCAGCTGCACCACGCCATGCGCTGGCTGCTGCGCCACGCGCCCGCGGCGCCGCGCGTGGTCATCGTGCACGGCGACTACCGCGTGGGCAACTTCCTGCAGCAGGACGGCCGCATCACCGCCGTGCTGGACTGGGAACTGGTGCACGCGGGCGATCCGCACGAGGACCTGGCCTGGGCCGCGCTGCGCGTGTTCTCGGGCGGCACCGGCCGCGTGGGCGGCCTCATGGACCGCCAGGCCTTCGTCGAGCGCTACGCGCGCCAGGCCGGCTTCACGCCCGACCCGGTGGCCTGGCGCTACTACGAGGTGCTGGGCCTGTACAAGAGCGCGTCCATGTTGCTGAGCGCGGCGCAGCGCGTGCAGAGCGGGCGCGCGCGCGACATCCGCATGGCCTCCATGGGCTTTCAGGTCGCGTCCACGCTGTTGGAACTCAATCGCCTGATCGGCGAAGCCGCCGCCGAGTCGCGCGGCGCGGAGGTGATGCCATGACCACCGACCTGGGACGGCTGATCGAGGCCTTGCGCCGCACGCTCAACGACACGGTGGCGCCCGAGCTGAGCAGCGACTTCGCGCGTGGCCAGCTGGCTGCCGTGCACGACATCCTCGGCAAGCTCGCCGGCATGACCGTGTGGGACCCACAGGCCCTGCAGGCCCAGGCCCAGGCCCTGCGCGAAGGCCATCGGCGCTTCGCCGAATGCGCCGCGCGCGCCGGCCTGGTGCTGCCGGCGGGTGGCGACGCCGCCGGCCTGGACGCCGCGCAGGCGCGCACGCGCGAACTCAGCGATTGGCTCGATGCGAACGGCCCCACGCTGGCGCCGGCGCTGGCCGCCGAACTCGACGCCATCCTGCGCCAGGCCCTGCGCGAGCAATTGCGCGTGGAGCGGCAGCGCATCCCCCTCACCGACTTCAGCGCCATGACGGCCGCTGCACCGAAGGACTGAATCCCATGCTGACCCCCCAGGACGACCTGCCCGGCCACCAGACGCCCGGCACCTTCGCTCAGGCCGGCCACGGCGATCCGCGCTTCACCGAGCGCTGGTGGTACACCGCGCACCCGCTCGACGGCCGCCCGCTGATCCTCGACGTCGGCTTCGGTTACTACCCCAACCGCGGCGTCATGGACGCGTTCGCTGGCGTCACCGTGGGCCGTACGCAGTTCAACTTTCGTGCCTCGCGCCGCCTGGGCGCGAACCCGCTGGACCTGGCGGTCGGCCCGCTGCGCCTGGACATCGTTCAAGGGCAGCGCCTGCACCGTTTGGCACTGCGCGACAACGCCTCGGGCATCGCCTTCGAGCTGGACTTCGAGGCCAGCTTTCCCGCGGCGCAGGAAAAGCAGAGCCGGCGCGAGCGCGACGGCGCGGTCGAGGAAGACCTGGCGCGCGTGGCCCAGTTCGGCCGCTGGCGCGGCTGGCTGCAGGTGAACGGCGAGCGCCACGCGGTCGAGCCGGCCAACTGGTGGGGCCAGCGCGACCGCTCCTGGGGCGTTCGTTCGGAGATGCGCACCGACTGGGCCGCGCCGCCCCTGCAGACGCACAAGAAGTTTTTCTGGACCTGGTCCATGTTCCAGACCCCCAGCATGGGCGCGTCGATCTTTCTCAAGGAGCGCGAGCCGGGCCAGCCCTACTACCTCTCGGGCGCGGCGTTCCAACGCCAGCCTGACGGCAGCGTGCGCCACCACGAGGTCGCATCGGTGGCGCACGAGCTGCAATGGGCCGACGACCCGCTGGGCCAGACCATCGCCTCGGGCGAGTTCACGCTGGGTTTCGCCGATGGTGGCTCGCGTCTGATCCGCGTCGAGGCCCTGCCCGCGCGCTACTACCTCAAGGGTGGGCTGTATGGCGGCTGGGGCGGCTGGAACCACGGCGACGACAAGGGCGCCTACGCCGAGGCGCACGACGCCTGGAACCTGGACGATCCGCTCACCCGCCAACGCGCCCGAACCCTGGGCGACCACGTGGTGCGCGTGAGCGTGGACGGCGAGACCGGCATCGGCATCAGCGAGTACGGCGTGGCCGCCGGCTACCCCAGGTATCCGCTGCCGCAGAAGCACCCGGCGCTATAAAGTCGGGAGCAGGAGACACTCATGCAGCTGACACAGGCACTCACACGGGCGGTGCAGACCCGCCACCGCTTCGCCGCCACCCTCTACAAACACCGCCAGCGCAGCTGGGCCCAGGTGGGCGAGCGCGTGCCGCGCCTGGCCGCCGGCCTGCGCGGGCTCGGCCTGCGGCCGGGCGACCGCCTGGCCGTGCTGGCGTTCAACAGCGACAACTACATCGAACTGTTCTTCGCCGCCGCCTGGGCGAACCTGGTGATCGTGCCGCTGAACACGCGCTGGGCCATTCCCGAGAACGTCTACAGCCTGCAGGACGCCGGCTGCGCGGGCCTGGTGGTGGACGACGGCTTCGCGGCGCAGGTGCCCGAACTGCTCAAGGGCCACCCCATGGACCGGGTGGTGCACATGGGCGATGCGCCCACGCCCGCCGGCATGCAGGCCTACGAGGCGCTGATCGCGCGCACGCCGCCCATGGCCGACGAATGCGGCCGCGACGACGAGCTCTGCGGCATCTACTACACGGGCGGCACCACCGGCCACCCCAAGGGCGTGATGCTCTCGCACAAGAACTTCATCGCGGCGTCCATCAACTGGATCGCCACCTTGCACTTCTCGGACCAGACGCGCTACATGCACTCGGCGGGCCTGTTCCACCTGGCCGGCGCGTCCCCGGCCTTCGCGCTCACGCTGGCCGGCGGCACCCACGTGTGCCTGCCCAAGTTCGACGCCGTGCTGGCCTTCGAGGCGATACAGACCCACCGGGTCAACTACGTGCTGTTCGTGCCGACCATGATCAACATGATGTTGAACCACCCGGACTTCGAGCGCTACGACCTCAGCAGCGTGCGCTACTGCGAGTACGGCGCCTCGCCGATTCCCGACGCCGTGCTGGCCGCCGCCATCGCCAAGCTGCCCAGCTGGGAGTTCATCCAGGGCTATGGCATGACCGAGACGGCCGCGCTCACGGTGAGCCTGCCCTGGCGTTTCCACTTTGATGGCGAGCATGGCCCGCACAAGCGCCAGGCCGCCGGCCGCGCGGCCTATGGCGTGGACGTGAAGATCGTCGACCCCGACGGCCGGGAGCTGCCGCGCGGCACGCCGGGCGAGATCGCGGTGCGGGGCGCGCAGGTGATGCTGGGCTACTGGAACAAACCCGAGGCCACGGCCGCCGCCATCCGCGACGGCTGGATGCACACCGGCGACGGCGCCTGGATGGACGAGGACGGCTTCATCTACATCGTCGACCGCGTCAAGGACATGATCATCAGCGGCGGCGAAAACATCTACTCACGCGAGGTGGAAAACGCGGTGCACGCCCACCCGGCGGTGCGCGAGTGTGCCGTCATCGGCGTGCCCGACGAGAAGTGGGGCGAGGCGGTGATGGCCGTGGTGGCGCTCAAGGATGGTCAGCGCGTGAGCGAGCAGGAGATCATCGACCACTGCCACACGCTCATCGCCAACTACAAGTGCCCGCGCCAGGTGGTATTCCGCGAGGCCCTGCCGCTGTCGGGCGCGGGCAAGATCATGAAGAACGTGCTGCGCGAGCCTTACTGGCAGGGGAAGAAGCGCTCGGTGAACTGAAGGCGTTCGCCGGCGGCGCCTTGAACCCGTGCACGAACAGGTGCGAGATGCGCGCCGCCAGCTCCTTCGGGCCGATGTCGCCCGAGGGCCGGTACCAGCTGAAGGTCCAGATCATCATGCCGAAGAGCAGCAGCGCGTAAGGCTTGCGCACGCGTGCGGTTTCCATCAGGCCGGGGTTGAGTTCCTCCAGCAGGCCGTTGAGCAGCTCGGTCATGCTGCTCTCCAGCGAGCGGATGGTGCGCAGCTCCGCGCGCGGCAGGTACTTCAGGTCGTTCATCAGGATGATGTGCTCGTCGCGCTCGCGCGCCGCGCCCTGCATGAAGCTCTCCACGAACTGCTGGAAGCGCACCTCGGCCGGCAGCGGCTGCGCCACGATGCGCGTCAGGTCCTCGGCCTGGCGCGTGATGTGGTCGTGCACGATGGCGTAGAGCAGCTCTTCCTTGCTCGGGAAGTAGTGGTAGATGTGCGACTTGGAGGTGCCGCAGGCCTTGGCCACGTCTTGCATGGTCGCCTGGTCGAAGCCCTTGCGCGCGATCAGCGCGGCGGCCTTGTCCAGGATGGTGGCCTTCTTGTCCTCATAGTCGTCCGCCCGCGTTCTGGTCATCGCTGCTCCTTGAAAGTGTGTCCAGCCCCATTGCGCTCGGGCCCGAAGCTGTTTATATTTAGACCGACGAGACGGACTATATATTGACCTGGATCAACCACTCATCAGGGTAAGCATGGAGACTTCGCACAAGCATCTGGTGATTGTGGGCGCGGGCCATGCCGGCAGCGAGCTCGCAGTGTCGGCGCGCCAGAACGGCTGGCCCGGCCGCATCACGCTGCTGGGCGAGGAATCCGTGCTGCCGTACCAGCGACCGCCCCTGTCCAAGGCCTGGCTGGCCGGCCAGGTGGACGCCGACGGCCTGCTGCTGCGCCCGCGCAGCGCCTACGACACGGCCCGGATCGAGCTGATGACCGGCGCGCGCCTGCAGGCCATCGACCGCGCCAACCACCGACTCGTGCTGGCCGACGGCAGCGCCCTGGCCTACGACAAGCTGGCGCTGTGCACCGGCGGGCGGCCCCGGCCCTTGTCCTGTGCCGGGCTGGCGCCGGGCCAGCGGCCCCGCAACCTGCACTACCTGCGCCACATGGCCGACGCCGAAGGCATCCGAGCCCAGCTGCGGCCCGGCGCTCGGGTGCTGATCATCGGTGGCGGCTACGTGGGGCTGGAGGTCGCGGCCTCGGCGCGCGGCCTGGGCGCCGAGGTCACGCTGCTGGAGCTGCAGCCGCGCGTGCTCGCGCGCGTCGCGGGCACCGAGGTCTCGGCCTTCTATGAGCGCGTGCACCGCGCCGCTGGCGTGGACCTGCGCACCGGCACCGAGCTGGCCTCGGTCGAGGTCGAGGACGACAGGGTCCGCGCCGTGGTCTGCCGCGACGGCGCGCGCCTGCCGGTGGACCTGGTGGTGGCCGGCCTGGGCATGCTGCCCAATGTGGAGGCCGCGCGCGCCGCCGGGCTGGCGGACGAAGGCGGCATCGCGGTGGACGAGCTCTCGCGCACGCGCGACCCGGACGTGCTGGCGGCCGGCGACTGCACACTGCAGTTCAGCCGCCTCTACGGCCGCGAGCTGCGCATCGAATCGGTGCCGAACGCGTTGGAGCAGGCGCGCGCGGCCGGGTCCTGGCTGGGCGGCAAGCCCAGGCCGAACCGCGCCGTGCCCTGGTTCTGGTCCGACCAGTACGCGCTCAAGCTGCAGATGGCGGGCCTGTCACAGGGCCATGAGCGCTGCGTGCTGCGCGGCGACCCGGCCACGCAGTCGTTCAGCGCCTTCTATGTGGCGGGCGAGCGCCTGCTGGCCGTGGACGCGGTCAACCGGCCCGCCGATTTCATGCTGGCCAAGCGCGCGCTGGCCCAGGCCTGCACGGTGGACGCGGCGCGCCTGGCCGATGAGTCGGTGCCATTGAAAGACCTTCTGCAGACCGCCTCGGCGGTCCCCGCCATCTAGGGTATTCCCCAGGGATTCGACAGGAACCAGGCACCATAATTCGCCTCAATTAAAGACCGACGCGACGGACTAATTATTAAGGAGTGACCTCTTGCCGCGCCGCGATGCGCGGGAGAGGAACGGAGACACCCATGACACCCCCTACCGCCGCCAGCGCATCGCCCGCGCCCGCGCTGGCCATCCACAACATCCAGGTCGTCTACGGCGGCGCCATCGAGGCCGTGCGCGACGTCTCGCTCGAGGTGCGCCCCGGCCAGATCGTGGCCCTGCTGGGCTCCAACGGGGCCGGCAAGTCCACCGTGCTCAAGGCCGTCTCGGGCGTGCTCGACGCCGAGGACGGCGTCATCGAGAAGGGCAGCATCCTGCTCGGCGGGCGCGCGGTCGAGAAGGACCCCGCGCCCGCCATCGTGCGCCAGGGCATGGTGCAGGTGCCGGAAGGCCGGCGCCTGTTCCAGACCCTCACGGTCGAGGAAAACCTGATCACCGGCGCGCACCTGCAGAGCGCCGCCCACCTGGCGCAGACGCGCGACGAGGTCTTCACGCTGTTCCCGCGCCTGGCCGAGATGCGCCAGACCATCGCGGGCTACCTCTCGGGCGGCGAGCAGCAGATGGTGGCCATTGGCCGCGCGCTGATGAGCCGGCCCAAGGTGCTCGCGCTCGACGAGCCCTCGCTGGGCCTGGCGCCGCTGGTGGTGAGCGAGATCTTCCGCTGCATCCAGACCCTGCGCGAGACCACCGGCCTGACCATCCTCCTGGTCGAGCAGAACGCCAGCCGCGCGCTGGCCATCGCCGACTACGCCTACATCATGGAGAACGGCCGCGTGGTGCTCGACGGCACCAGCGAGCAGCTGCGCCGCAACGCCGACGTGCGTGAGTTCTACCTGGGCCTGAGCTCGCAGCCCGGCCGCACCAGCATGAAAGACGTGAAGCACTACAAGCGCCGCAAGAGGTGGCTGTCATGAGCGCCGCGCATCAGACCCCCGTGCTCGAGGCCACGCGCATCTCCAAGCGCTTCGGCGGCGTGAAGGCCGTCAACGAGGTGAGCCTGAAGGTCATGCCGGGCGAGATCGTGAGCCTGATCGGCCCCAATGGCGCGGGCAAGACCACCACCTTCAACCTGGTGAGCGGCGTGTTGCCGCCCAGCGAGGGCCGGATCGCCTTCCAGGGCCGCGACACCGCGGGCCTGAAGTCGCACCAGTTCGCGCGCCTGGGCATCGGCCGCACCTTCCAGAACCTGGCCCTGTTCCGCCACGGCACGGTGGTGGAGAACCTGCTGGTGGGCCGGCACATCCACTTCCGCTACCCGGTGTGGGAAGCGCTGGCCTTCTGGGGCCGCCCGCGTCGCGAGGAGATCGCCGCGCGCGAAAAGGTGGAACGCATCATCGAATTCCTCGAGATCGAGGAACTGCGCGACAAGCCCGTGAGCCAGCTCGCCTACGGCCAGCAAAAGCGCGTGGAGCTGGGCCGGGCCCTGGCCTGCGAGCCCAGCCTGCTGCTGCTCGACGAGATCGTCGCGGGCATGAACCGAGAGGAAAAAGAAGACATTGCGCGCTTCACGCTCGACATCCGCGACGAGTTCGGTATCGCGGTGCTCATGATCGAACACGACATGCAGGTGGTGATGGACCTGTCCGACCGCGTCTATGTGCTGGACTTCGGCTGCCTGATCGCCGAAGGCACGCCGGCCGAGGTGGCCGCCAACCCGGCCGTGCTGGCCGCCTACCTCGGCGAGGAGGGCGCCCATGCTTGACCATCAGACGCTGCTGCGCGGCGAGGGCACGCTGCCCGGCCTGCTGCGCCTGCGCGCGCGGGAGCGCGGCCAGCAGGTGGCCCTGCGCGAGAAGGTGCAGGGCATCTGGCGCGGCCGAACCTGGGCCGACTACTACCGCGACGCCCGCCGCACCGCCCTCGGCCTGATGAAGCTGGGCCTGCAGCGCGGCGACCGCATCGTCATCGCGGCCGAGGACATCCCTGAGTGGTTCTACGCCGACCTGGGGGCCCAGATGCTGGGCGTGCAGGTGGTGGGCATCTACCCCACCAACCCCTGGGCCGAGGTGCAGTACATCGCGGGCCACTGCCAGGCCAAGGTGGCCATCACCGGCGACCAGGAGCAGACCGACAAGGTGCTCGACGCCATGAAGGAAGGCCCCGGCCTGCCGCACCTGCGGCACATCTTCTGCGTCGACATGAAGGGCCTGCGCCGCTACGCGCCGGGCCAGCCGCACAGCTACGAGCACCTGATGGCGCTGGGCGACCAGTTGATCCAGGAGGACCCGCTGGCCGAGCAGCGCCTGGACCAGAGCATCGACTCGCTGGTGCCCGACGACGTGAACATCCTCGTCTATACCTCGGGCACCACCGGGCCGCCCAAGGGGGCCATGCTCACGCACCGCAACTTCATCTTCGCGGCCTACTCGTATGGGGCGGCGCGCCAGATGGTGGACAAGCGCTTCGAGTCGGTGTGCTACCTGCCGCTGTGCCACGTGGCCGAGCGCGGCTACTCCACGGTGCTGCACCTGCTCACCGGCGGCTGCGTGAACTTCGCCGAATCCATCGACACGGTGTCGGCCAACATCCGCGAGATCGCGCCCACCTTTTTCTTGGGCGTGCCCCGCATCTGGGAGAAGCTGCAGCAGCACTTCGAGTTCCGCATGAAGGACAGCGGCCGCGTGCAACGCTGGCTCTACCGCGTGGGCATGCAGCGCGGGCGCGCGCTGTCGGACCGGCGCGCCGTGCACGGCCGGCTGGTGGCCCTGGGCGACCGGCTCGAATTCGGCCTCTGGTACCTGCTGCTGTTTCGCAACATGCAGCGCCACATGGGCCTGAACCGCACGCACACCCGCATGTGCGGTGGCGCTTCGGTCTCGCCCGAAACACTCAAGTTCTTCGACATCATCGGCCTGCCCGTGGGCCAGGGTTATGGCCTCACCGAGGCCGGCGGCCTGGCCTTCGTGCAGGTGCCGGGGCGGCCCTTCGTGCCGGGCAGCTGCGGGCCGGCCATGCCGGGCGTGGAATGGCGCGTGGGCGAAGACGGCGAGGTGTTCGTGCGATCACCGGGCGTGTTCCAGGGGTACCTGTTCGACGACAAGGGCACCCAGGACATCCTGGCGCCGGACGGATGGCTCGCCAGCGGCGACATCGTCGAGGTGCGCGCGACGGACGAGATCGCCGTGGTCGACCGCAAGAAGGCCATCATCATCACCAGCGGCGGCAAGAACATCGCGCCGTCGGAGATCGAGAACGCGCTCAAGGACAGCCCCTTCGTGCGCGAGGCCATCGTGGTGGGCGAGGGCCGCAAGTTCCTCGGCGGGCTGATCCAGATCGACTTCGACAGCGTGGGCCGCTGGGCCGCCGAACGCGAGCTGCCGTACACCACCTTCAAGTCGCTCACGCAGATGGGCGAGGTGCGCGAGCTGATCCAGCAGGTGGTGGACGAGGTGAACTCGAAGTTCGCCCGCGTGGAGAACATCCGCAAGTTCGTGCTCCTGGAGAAGGAGCTGGACCACGACGACGGCGAACTCACGGCGACGCAGAAGGTGCGCCGCGGCCTCATCAACAAGAAGTTCGCGCGCGAGCTCGAACAGATCTATGGAGGCGCGTCATGAGCCCCGCACGGCCGCCCGAAGGGGCTCTCACCGCAGCGCGTCGCGCGGAGGTTTCCGAATGAACTACTTCATCGAACTGGTCGTCTCCGGGCTGGCCATCGGCGCGATCTATGGCCTGGTGGCCATGAGCTTCGCGGTCATCTTCAAGGCCACCGGCATCGTCAACTTCGCCCAAGGCGAGATGGGCATGCTCACCGCCTACACCTCCTGGTCCATCGCCACGGCGCTGGGCACCGACGCGGTGTCCACCATCGTGGTCGCGGTGGCCGTGGGCGCGGCCCTGGGCCTGGTCTGCGAGCGCCTCATCATGCGGCCCATGCTCGGCGAGCCGGTGCTGTCGGTGGTGCTGGTGACCGTGGGCCTGGCGGTGGTTCTGCGCGCCCTGGTGACGCTGATCTGGGGCGCCGCGCCGCACAAGTTCAACGTGGAGGGCGCCGACACCATCGTGCACCTGGGCGACATCGGCCTGCGCGCGAGCCAGATCACGGTGATCGCGGCGCTGCTGATCGCCATCGGCGGCTTCTGGTTCTTCCTGCGCCACAGCCGCTTCGGCGTGGCCATGCGCGCCGTGGCGGCGGACGAGAAGACCGCGCGGCTCATGGGCGTGTCCACCGCGCGCGTGCAGGCCGTGGCCTGGGCCTCGGCCTCGGGACTGGCGGGCCTGGCCGGTGCCTTCTTCGCGGTCATCTACGGCCTGGCGCCCACCATCTACGAGATCGGCCTCAAGGCCTTCCCGGCCACGGTGCTGGGCGGCTTCGACTCGGTGCTGGGCTCGGCCTTCAGCGGCCTGTTCATCGGCGTGCTGGAGAACCTGGTGGGCGGCTACCTGCCCAGCACGCTCAAGGAGATCGCCGGGTTCCTGTTGATCCTGGTGGTGCTCATGGTGCGGCCCTTCGGGCTGTTCGGCGAAAAACGGATCGAGAGGGTCTGATGCGCAGTGGTTTCTTCAAGCAAGGCTATGGCGAGCTGGTCGTCCTGACGGACTCGCCAGCGGTCAAGGGGTGGACGGTGGCGTTGCTCGCGGCGCTCGCGCTCGCGCCCTTCGTGCTCGGCAACTTCATGCTGTCGCACCTGACCGTCATCCTGTTCACCACCGTGGGCGCGCTGGGGCTGATGGTGTTGACCGGCTTCACCGGCCTGATCTCGCTCGGCCACGTGGGTTTCCTCATGCTGGGGGGCTACGCCTACGCCATCGCGGTCACGCGCTGGGGCCTGCCGGCGGAGGTGGCGCTGCTGCTGTCGGCGGCGCTGCCGGCGCTGTTCGGGCTCATCGTGGGCCTGCCGTCGCTGCGGCTGCACGGCCTGTACCTGGCCATCACCACGCTGGCCTTCGCGCACATCGTGACCGCGGGCATCCTGGCCGGCGGCGAGCTCACCGGTGGCGGCAGCGGCATCATGGTCGAGCGGCCCGTGGTGCTGGGCATGGACCTGTCCAGCGACCGGGCCTTCTACTGGTTCTGCCTGGGCGTGTGCGCGCTGGCCGTTCTGGCGGTGCTCAACCTGCGCCGCTCCTATGCGGGCCGCGCCCTGGTGGCCGTGCGCGACAACGACATCGCGGCGCGCACCATGGGCATCAGTCTGGTGCAGTACAAGCTGCTGGCCTTTCTCATCAGCGCGGCGCTCACCGGCCTGGCGGGTGGCCTCATGGCCATCTACATGAGCTTCGTGTCGGTCGAGGGTTACCCCTTCCTGCTGAGCATCGAGGCCCTGGCCATTGTCATCGTGGGCGGCATCGGCTCGGTGCTGGGCGCGGTGCTGGGCACGGTGTTCATCGTGACGCTGCCCGAGGTCTTCTCCAGCCTGATGTCTTTCATCGGCGGGCGGCTCGCCGACACCATGACCACCAGCGCGCACGAGATCAAGACCGTGCTCTACGGCGTCGCGATCATCGCCTTCCTGCGCTTCGACCCGCGCGGCCTGCGCGGCATCTGGCACGACCTGCGCCACACCTGGGTGCACTGGCCACTGCGATATTGACATGCACCCCCGCCGCGCTCCGCGCGACCCCCTTCCAGGGGGCGACACCTGCGGCCTGGCAAAGCCAGTTCCGCGGTGTCTCTCGCTGGGGCGGCTGGCGCTCCACCAATCTTTCGCTTTCCCAACGGCTACGGCCATCACATCCCAGGAGACAACATGAACCGCAGACTCACCGCCCTCGCCATCGGCCTGCTGGCCGCGGGCGCCACCTTCAGCGCCGCCGCGCAGCAGCAAGGCGTGACCGATACCGAGATCGTGCTCGGCGACATCCTGCCGCTGAGTGGTCCGCCCGCGCTGCTGGGCGTGGCCCACAACCTGGGCGTCAAGGTCGCCGTGGCCGAGGCCAACGCCGCCGGTGGCATCAACGGCCGCAAGCTGCGCCTCATCACCGAGGACGACGGCTACGTGCCCTCGCGCACCATCCAGGGCGTGCGAAAGCTCGTCAACAGCGACAAGATCTTCGCCTTCACCTCGATCTCGGGCACGGCGCAGTCGCAGGCGGCCATGTCCATCATCAAGCAATCGGGTCTGCCGGCCATGGCGCCGATCACCACCTACGAGGGCCTGTACAAGCCCACCATCAAGAACGTGTTCGCCGTGGGCTACGACATGCGCGAGGCGGTGTATGGCCTGGTCTCGATGATGGCGGATCGGTACCCGAACAAGAAGTGGGCCGTGATCTCGCAGGACGACGAGTACGGCGAGAACGTGCGCGAGGGCTTCGAGCGCGCGGCCAAGGAAAAGAAGCTGCAGGTGGTCTCCAGCCAGATCTTCAAGAAGGGCCAGTCGGACTTCTCGTCCGAGATCCTGAAGGTCAAGCAGTCGGGGGCCGAGGCGCTGATGGCCGGCGGCGTGCTGGGCGAGAACATCACCATGACCAAGGAGCTGGAGCGCATCGGCCACAAGATCCCCGTGGGCGTGACCTATGTGTCGCGCGTGCCCGCCAGCGCCAAGATGATGGGCAGCGCCGGCGAGAACGTGTACACGGTGGACTACGTGTACCTGGAGAGCTCGCCCGAGGCCAAGGGCTTCATGGACAAGATGGAGAAGTACCTGACGGCCGAGGAGCGCGGCCGCGCGAACCGCTACAGCTTCACCGGCTACGCGGCGACCCGCGCCCTGTTCACGGCCATGGAGCGCTGCGGCAAGGCCCTGACGGCGGACTGCACCAACGCGGAGCTGGCCAAGCTGAAGAACCTGGAGACGGGGGCGATGACGCCGATCGGCTTCACCGCCGAGAACCACCTGGCCGCGCCCAAGCTGTTCCTGCTGAAGGCGGATCCGGCGGCGTCGACCTACAAGCTGGCGCAGTGAGCGGCCGGGGGGCGGGGAGGGCTCAGCCCTTCTCGGCCAGGAAGCCCTTGAGGAACAGCCGCGACAGCCGGTCGCACAGTTCCTGGGGCTTCACCTCGCCCGAGGGCTTGTACCAGAAGTCGGTCCAGTTCAGCATGCCCAGCAGCATCATGGTGTAGGGCTTGTAGACCGGCTCCGGCAACTCGGGGTTGAGGTCGTGCAGCAGCCGGGTCACCTGCTCGGTCAGCTGGCGCTGCAGGTTGATCAGCGGGGTCTGCTTGGCCTTGGGCAGGAACTTCACGTCGTTCATGGCCACCATGTGGCGTCGGCGCGACTGCGCGGACTTCTGCGTGTAGGCCTCCACCACCATCTGCAGCCGCTCGCGCGCGCTGGCCTTGCTCACCAGGGCCTCCTCGATCGCGCCGATCAGGCGCTGCAGGTGCTCCTGCAGCATGGCGAACAGCAGGTCGTCCTTGGTGGGGAAGTAGTGGTACAGCATCGACTTGGTCGCGCCGCAGGCCTTGGCCACGTCCTGCATCTTGGCGGCCGGGTAGCCTTCCTTCGCGAAGATGGCCGCCGCCGAATCCATGATGGCCTGGGCCTTGGTTTCGTAGTCGTCCGAACGGATGCGCGGCATGGGTCCTCCTGGCGAAAAAGAGCGGCGCGAGTGTAGCAAGGCGCCTTGCGGGCCCCGGCGCCTGCCCATAAAATAAACCGACACGCCGGACTATGAATGAAAAGGGCCCGGTTTTTCTTGACCCGCATCAACGCCGCATCACATGACCGAATTCGAATTCCTCGAACCCGACTTCCTCGATGAGGACCTGCGCATGGTGCGTGACCAGGTGCGCCGCTTCTCCAAGGAACGCATCGTGCCCTTCGCCGACGCCTGGGAGGCCTCGGGCGAGATTCCGCGCTCCCTCTTCCGCGAGCTGGGCGAGCTGGGCTTCCTGGGCATGCGCCACCCGGTGGAATACGGCGGCGGCGGCCTGGGGCCGCTGGCCTCGGTGGTGCTGGGCGAGGAGCTGGCGCGCTCGGGCTATGGCGGCGTGGCCTCGGCGCTCACGGTGCACAGCGACATGTCGATCAGCCACATCGCGCACCGCGGCTCGCACGAGCAGAAGCAGAAGTACCTGCCCGACGCCTGCGCGGGCCGCAAGGTCGGCGCGGTCTGCGTGACCGAACCCGGCGCCGGCTCCGACGTGGCCGGCCTGCGCACGCGCGGCGAGCGCACCGCCGATGGCGGCTGGCTCATCAACGGCTCCAAGACCTTCATCACCAACGGCGTGCATGGCGACATCTACATCGTGGCCGCGCGCACCGACCCCGAGGCCAAGGGCAGCCGCGGCATCTCGTTGTTCATCGTGGAGAAGGACAACCCGGGCCTCAAGATCACGCGCCAGTTCGACAAGCACGGCTGGCGCTCGTCCGACACGGCCGAGCTGTTCTTCGACGACCTGAGGCTGCCCGCCGATGCGCTGCTGGGCGAGGAGGGCAAGGGCTTCTACTACATCATGGGCACCTTCCAGAACGAGCGCCTGGTGGTGGGCGCGCTGGTCTCGGGCACCTGCGCGCGCGCCATCGAGCTCACGGTGGATTACGTGCGCCAGCGCCAGGCCTTCGGCAAGTCGCTGTGGGACCAGCAGGTGGTGCGCAACAAGCTGGCCTGGATGGCTTCCAAGGCGGCGGCCGTGCGCGCGCTCACCTACCAGTGCGCGCTCATGATCGAGCAGGGCAAGGACACGGTGCGCGAGGTCTCCATGCTCAAGGCCTTCGGCGCCGAGACTCTGCAGGAGGTGGTGCACACCTGCCTGCAGCTGCACGGCGGCACCGGCTTCATCACCGGCACGCCGGTGGAGCGCATGGCGCGCGACGCGCGCATCCTCACCATCGGCGGCGGCGCCACCGAGGTGATGCTGGAAGAAGTCGCCAAGCGCATGTGAGCCCATGCCCGGACCGCTCGCCCACCTCACCGTCATCGAGCTCGCGGGCATCGGCCCCGGGCCCTTCGCCTGCATGGTCCTGGCCGACCTGGGCGCCACCGTCATCCGGGTCGACCGCCTGCCGGGCCCGCCCTCGCGCGGCGGCCTGGAGGACCTGATGCGCAACGACAGCATCGTGGACCGCGGCCGCCAGTCGATCGCCGTGAACACGAAGGACCCCCGCGGCGTGGAGGCCGTGCTTCGGCTGGTCGCGTCCGCCGACGTGCTGATCGAGGGCTTTCGCCCCGGCGTGACCGAGAAGCTGGGCCTGGGCCCCGAGGCCTGCCGCGCGCGCAACACCCGCCTGGTCTATGGCCGCATGACGGGCTGGGGCCAGAGCGGCCCGCTGGCCCAGACCGCCGGGCACGACCTCAACTACATCGCGCTCAGCGGCGCGCTGCACGCCATGGGCCCGGCCGACCGGCCGCCCGCGCCGCCGCTCAACCTGGTGGGCGACTACGGCGGCGGCGGCATGCTGCTGGTGGTGGGCGTGCTGGCCGCGCTGGCCGAGGCCCAGCGATCGGGCCAGGGCCAGGTGGTGGACGCCGCCATGACCGATGGCGCGGCCCTGCTGATGAGCGCCCAGTACGGGCTGATGGCCAAGGGCTTCTGGCAGGACCGCCGCGAAAGCAACTTCCTCGACGGCGCGGCGCATTTCTACGGCACCTACGAATGCGCCGACGGGCGCTACGTGTCCGTGGGCGCCATCGAGCCCCAGTTCTACCGCCAGTTGCTCGAACGCTGCGGCATCGAGGACCCGGCTTTCCAGCGCCAGTGGGCGGCCGGCGAATGGCCCGCATTGCGTCAGAAGCTGGAAACGCTGTTCCGCACCCGCACGCGCGACGCCTGGTGCGCGCTGCTGGAGGGCACGGACGCCTGCTTCGCGCCCGTGCTGTCGATGGCGGAGGCGCCCGCGCACCCGCACAACGCCGCGCGCGGCACCTTCGTGCGCGGCGAGGACGGCCTGGTGCAGCCCGCGCCCGCACCGCGCTTCGACCGCACGCCCGCGCAGCTGCCGACGCGCGCGCCTGTGGTGGGCGCCGACACGCGCGCGCTGCTGGCGCGGGCCGGCTACGCATGCGCCGACATCGAGACCCTGTGCGCGGCCGGCGTGGTGCACGCCGCGCAGGCGGTGCGATGAGCGGGCGCCGGCCGCTGCACCTGCGGCGCGTCCAATGCGAGGCCTTTGAGCGCGAGGATGGCCTGATCGACCTCGACGGCCTGCTCATCGACACCAAGCCGCAGCCGCTGCAGCTGGTGCACCGCGCGGTGCCGGCGGGCCAGGCCATCCACCAGATGCGCGTGCGCCTGACCATCGACCGCGAGCGCCGCATCGTCGACGCCCGCGTGTCCAGCGACCACGCGCCCTACGCGGACTGCCGCGGGGTCGAGGCGGCCTACCGACAGCTCGTGGGCCTGCGCATCGAGCCGGGCTTCACCCTGGCGGTCAAGCGCCTGTTCCGCGGCACGGCGGGCTGCACCCACATGACCGAGCTGCTGCCGACCCTGGCCAGCACGGCCTTCCAGGTGCTGTGGGCCAGCGGCGAATTCGCCGATGCCGAGGCCGTTGCCACCCAACGCCACTCGCCGCTGGGCGGCTGCCACGCGCTGCGCCTGGACGGCGATGTGGTGCGCACCTACTTCAAGGAACACGCCCGGGAGACACCGCCATGAAGCCAGCCGTCCTGTTCGAGTCACGCGAAGGCATCGCCACGCTGACCCTCAACGAAGGCGATCGCCTCAACCCCCTCAGCCCCGCGCTGCAGCAGGGCGCGCTGGACGCCTTGCGCCGCGTGCGCGAGGACCGGTCCATCCGCGCCCTCATCCTCACCGCCGCCGGTCGCGCCTTCTGCGTGGGCGCCGACCTGAACGACTTCAGCGAACGCGCGAAGGACGCCTCGCGCGGCTCGCTGGGCACGCAGGTGGGCCAGATGCTGGACCAGACCGGCAACCCCCTGGTGGCCGAGCTGCGGTCCCTGCCCGTGCCGGTGGTCTGCGCCGTCAACGGCGTGGCGGCGGGTGGCGGCGTGGGCCTGGCCCTGGCGGCCGACCTGGTGATCGCCGCGCGCTCGGCCTACTTCTACCTGCCTTTCGTGCCCGCGCTGGGCGCCGTGCCCGACATGGGCGCGAGCTGGGCGCTGCCGCGCGCCGTCGGCCGCGCGCGCGCGCTCGGCCTGGCGCTGCTGGGCGACAAGCTGGACGCGCCGCGCGCGGCCGACTGGGGCCTGATCTGGGCCTGCGTGGACGACGCCGCGCTGGTCCAGGAAGCCTGGTCCCTGGCCAGGCGCCTGGCCGCGCTGCCGGGGCACGCCATCGCCGAGACCCGTGCGCTGTTCGCGGCCAGCGAGCGCAACCACCTAATGCAGCAGCTGGCGCTGGAGCGCGAGCGCCAGGCCGAGCTGATCGACGGCGAGTCCTTCGCCGAGGGCATGCGCGCCTTCATCGAGCGGCGGCCACCGGTGTTTCGCGGGCGGGGCTGAACCACCGCCCGGGCGCCGTGTAAGGTGCGCGGGATGAGCCTCCCGTGCCGCCACCTGGTCGTCGTGCTCGGCGACCAACTCGACCCCCAGAGCAGCGCCTTCGATGGCTTCGACGCCGCGCGCGACCGCGTGTGGATGTGCGAGGCCACCGAAGAGAGCACGCACGTCTGGAGCAGCCAGCAACGCATCGTGCAGTTCCTGGCCGCGATGCGGCACTTCGCGGCCGCGCTGCGCGAGCGGGGCCTGCCGCTCGACTACGAAACCCTGCGCGAAGGCGGCCTGGCCGATGCGCTGGGCGAGGCGCTCGTGCGCTGGCGCCCGCAGCGCGTGCGGCTCACCTGGCCGGGCGACTGGCGGGTGCTGCAGGCGCTGCGCCTGGCGGTGGGCGACACGCCGCTCGATCTGCTGGAGGACCGGCACTTCTTCTGCAGCGCCGAGCGTTTCGCCCGGCACGCGCGCGGGCGGCGGACCTTGCGCCTGGAGACCTTCTACCGCGAGATGCGGCGAGAACACGGCGTGCTCATGGACGGCGACGGCCCCTGCGGCGGCGTCTGGAACCTCGACAGCGAGAACCGGTCGGCCTTCGGCACGCAGGGCCCGGGCTTCCTGCCGCCGCCCGCGCGCTTCGAACCCGACGCGCTCACCGCGGAGGTGATCGCGCTGGTGCGCGCCCGCTTCGGCGAGCATCCCGGTCAGGCCGAGCCGTTCGGCTGGCCCGTGACGCGCGCGCAGGCGCTGCAGGCGCTGCACCAGTTCATCGACGAGCGCCTGGCGCACTTCGGCCACTGGCAGGACGCCATGTGGGGCGGCGAGCCCTGGCTCTACCACGCGCAGCTCTCGGCGGCGCTCAACCTCAAGCTGCTCCATCCGCGCGAACTGGTCGCCGCCGCCGAGGGCGCCTGGCGCGCGGGGCGCGTGCCCCTGGCCTCGGCCGAGGGTTTCATCCGCCAGATCCTGGGCTGGCGCGAGTACGTGCGCGGCGTCTACTGGCTGAAGATGCCGGCGTACGCCGACCACAACGCGCTGGACGCGCGGCTGGCGCTGCCGGCCTGGTACTGGAGCGGCGACACGCCCATGCGCTGCCTGTCCGATGCCATCGGGCAGACGCTGCGCCACGGCTATGCGCACCACATCCAGCGCCTCATGGTCACCGGCCTGTTCGCGCTGCTGTACGGCGTGGAGCCGAAGCAGGTGCATGCCTGGTACCTCAGCGTCTACGTGGACGCGGTCGAGTGGGTCGAACTGCCCAATACGCTGGGCATGAGCCAGTACGCCGACGGTGGCCTGCTCGCCAGCAAGCCCTACATCGCCACCGGCCGCTACATCGAGCGCATGAGCGACCACTGCCGCGGCTGCCGCTTCGACCCCGGGC
The DNA here is from genome assembly GCF_001777155.1 of Hydrogenophaga sp. PML113. NCBI lineage: Bacteria > Pseudomonadati > Pseudomonadota > Betaproteobacteria > Burkholderiales > Comamonadaceae > Hydrogenophaga > Hydrogenophaga sp. PML113. The sequence goes on from NZ_MIYM01000005.1 coordinate 38,631, forward strand.
AGCGCACGGGCGATCGTGCCTGCCCGTTCACCACCCTGTATTGGGACTTCCTGGTGCGCCACGCGGCGCGCTTCGCGGCGCACCCGCGGCTGGCGCCGCAGATCAGGCACCTCGATCGGATCGGCCCCGAAGAGCGCGCCGCCATCGCCGCGCGCGCCGCCTGGGTGCGCGGCGGCGGCCTGGGCTGAGGCGCCGCCTCAGAGCGCCGTCGCCAGCCAGGTGTAGAGCGGGATGCCCAGCAGGATGTTGAGCGGGAAGGTCAGGCCCAGCGACAGGCCCAGGTAGAGCGAGGGGTTGGCCTCGGGCACGGCGTGCCGCAGCACGGCGGGGACCACGATGTAGGACGCGCTGGCGCTCAGCACCATCAGCAGGGCCGTGTCGGCCGGCGGCAGGCCGAGCAGGCGCGCCAGGGCGAGGGCGATGGCCGCGTGCGTCAGCGGGCCCAGGACCGCATAGGCGATGAGCACCGGCGAGGCGCGCCGCGCGTCGGCGAAATTGCGCGCCACGAGCAAGCCCATGTCGAGCAGGAAGAAGGCCAGCAAGCCCTTGAACAGGTCGCCCGCGAAGGGCTGCATCACGGCCCGGCCCGCGTCACCGCTGACCCAGCCCACCACCAGCGAGCCCAGCAGCAGGAGCTGCGCGCCGTCGGTGAAGGACTCCCGCAGGATGCCGCGCAGCGGCGTGCCGCCGGCCCCCGGCGACAGGGCGGCCTGCCCGGCCCCGACCACGATCGTCGCGCGCGAGGCGTGGCGCGCGGCGTTGGCCAGCAGCACCGCCATCAGGATCGCGGGCGACTCCATCAGCACCATGGCCACGGTCATGTGCCCGCCCGGCGCCAGCCCCAGGTTCTCCAGGTGCTGCGTGGCGGCAACGAAGCTCACCGCGCTGACCGAGCCGTAGGCCGCGGCCACGGCGGCGGCGTCGAAGTGGGAGACGCGGTGCCGCAGGAAGGCATACCCCAGCGCGGGCACCAGGAAGGCCATGAACAGCGCCGCGGCCAGGCTGCCGAGCATGGCCGGCGTGAGGCCCGCGGCGGCCAACGCGAAGCCGCCCTTGAGGCCCAGCGCCATCAGCAGGTAGAGCGAGAGGAATTTGCCGATGGCGGGCGGGATCTCCAGGTTGGAGCGCAGCGCGCCGGCGAGTACGCCGAAAACGAAGAACAGGATCGCGGGGTCCAGCAGGCCGGTCATGGGGAAGCTCCAGGTTGGCCGGCATGCTAGGCAATGGAGAGTGCTTCGTAAAATCGATTTATCCGGGCGTTCACATAGGAAAAAATCTATGAATGTGAGTTTTCGGCAATTGCGCCTGTTTCTCGCCCTGCACGAAACCGGCAGCGTGAGCGGCGCCGCGCGGGCCATGCACGTGACCCAGCCCACCGCCTCCATGCAGCTGCGCGAGATCGGCGAGGCCGTGGGCCTGCCGCTGTACGAGGTGATCGGTCGCAAGGTGCACCTCACGCCGGCCGGGCTCGACCTGGCCCGGACCGCGCGCGCCATGGTGCGCGAGTGGGACAGCTTCGGGCAGCAGGTGGCGGCCACCAAGGGCCTGGCGCGCGGCCGGCTGAAGGTCTCGGTGGTGAGCACCGCCAAGTACTTCGTGCCGCGCCTGCTGGGGCGTTTCTGCCACAAGCACCCCGCCATCGACGTCGCGCTGGAGGTGCTCAACCGCGACGGCGTGGTGCAGCGCATGCGCGAGAACCTCGACGACCTCTACATCATGTCCATGCCACCCGCGGACCTCGCGGTCGAGGGCGAGGTGTTCATGGCCAATCCCCTGGTCGTGATCGCCGCCTCGCGCCACCCGCTGGCCCGCGGCCAGGGCCTGGCGCTGCGCGCGCTGGCCGAGCAGCGCTTCATCCTGCGCGAGCGCGGCTCGGGCACGCGCATGGCCAGCGACCGGCATTTCCGGGCCGAGCGCTTCGTGCCGGACGTGCGCATGGAGCTGGGCAGCAACGAGGCCATCAAGGAGGCGGTGGCCGGTGGGCTGGGGCTGGGCGTGGTGTCGCAGCACGCGCTGCACGGCCACTCGCGCGAGCACGGCGTGGTGGTGCTCGACGTGCAGGGTTTTCCGATCGCCTCGCAATGGAGCATCGTGCACCTGGCCGGCAAGCGCCTGTCCCCGATCGCCCTGGCGTTTCGCGACCACCTGCTCGGCCATTCCCGCTGAAGGGCCCGGTGCCCCCGCGCGCGGCCGCGGCGAGGGCGCCCGCGCGGCCGGGTCTTTCAGGTCGGTGTTGTTGCGACTGGCTATCATTTGCCGCGATACCCCCCCGACGCGCCCCGCGGCGCCTCGCGCGCGCCGCGCCGCCCGCGCTTTCCACGCTGTTCCCATGCCCGAATCCGATCGAACGCCCGCGCCCCCGTCTCACCGTTCCTGGGCGCGCGGCCTGCTCTGGCTGGGCCTGTTGCTGGCCGGGGGCGCGGCGGCCTGGTGGTTTCTGCTGCGCCCGCCGCAGACGCCGCCGCCGGCGCCCAGCCAGTGGCGCGGCCCGGTGGCGGTGCGCGTGGAGCCGGCCCGCACCGAAGACTTCACCGTGCAGGCGCGCGCCGTTGGCACCGTGGCGCCCTACAACACCGTGGTGGTGCGCAGCCGCGTCGCGGGCCAGCTGGCCCGCGTACTGGTGCGCGAAGGCCAGCGCGTGGCGCGCGGCCAGCTGCTGGCCGAGATCGACCCGGAACCGCTGCGCGTGGCGCTGGCCCAGGCGCAGGGCCAGCAGCAGCAGAACCTGGCCCAGCTGCGCAACGCCGAGAGCGAACTCGCGCGCTACGAGCAGCTCTTCACGCGCGACGCCATCGCCCGCCAGCAGCTGGACCGCCAGGCCGCGCTGGTGCAGCAACTGCGCGGCACGCTCAAGGCCGACCAGGCGCAGGTGGACAACGCGCGGCTGCAGCTCTCCTACACCCGCATCGAGGCGCCCATCGCGGGCCGCGTGGGCCTGCGCCGGGTGGACGCCGGCAACCTGATCGCCGCCAACGACGCCAACGGCCTGTTCACGCTCACGCAGACGCAGCCCGTGGCCGTGCTCTTCAGCGTGCCCGAGCCCCAGGTGGCCGACGTGCGCGCCGCGCACGCGGACAAGCCCCCACCCGTGGTCGAGGCCTGGGACCGCGACAACCGCCAGCGCCTGGCCGTCGGCCGCCTCGATACGCTGGACAACCAGATCGACGCCGCCACCGCCACGCTGCGCCTGAAGGCGCGCTTCGAGAACGCGGACGACGCGCTCTTTCCCAACCAGTTCGTCAACGTGCGCCTGGCGCTGCGCCAGCTGCCCGGCGCGGTGACCATCCCCACCGACGCGGTGCAGCACGGCTCGCGCGGCAGCTATGTCTACGTCATCGCCGACAACAAGGCCCGCGTGCGCGACCTCGTGCTGGGCCCGGCCAGCGGCGGGCGCACCGTGGTGACGAAGGGCCTGGCCGAGGGCGAACCGGTGGTGCTCGAAGGCCTGGACCGTTTGGAGGAAGGCCGCGCGGTGAAGGTGGTGCAGGCCACCGAGCTGCCGGCGAACTCACCGCTCGCGCCGGACGCCGCCCCGCGCTGACGTATGAAACACCCCCGCCGCGCTTCGCGCGACCCCCTCCAGGGGGCGGCGCCTGCGGACCGGCAAAGCCGGTTCCGCGGCACCCACGAGCGACGGAGCCACTGAAATGTCCACGCCCTCCCTCTCGCGCCCCTTCATCCTGCGGCCGGTGGCGACCTCGCTGCTGATGCTGGCGGTGCTGATCGCCGGCCTGCTGGCCTGGCGCCAGCTGCCGGTGTCGGCGCTGCCGCAGGTGGACTACCCGGTCATCCAGGTCTTCACCTTCCAGCCCGGCGCCAGTCCCGACGTCACCGCGCGCACCGTCACCGCACCGCTGGAGCGCCGGCTCGGCCAGATCCCGGGCCTGGCGCAGATGTCGTCCACCAGCTCGGGCGGCGCCTCGGTCATCACCCTGAAGTTCGCGCTGGAGGTGGACCTGGGCGTGGCCGAGCAGGACGTGCAGGCCGCATTGCAGAGCGCCAACAGCCTGCTGCCGTCCGACCTGCCGGCGCCGCCGATCTACCGCAAGGTGAACCCGGCGGACGTGCCCATCCTCACCCTGGCCATCTCGTCCGAGACCCTGCCGCTGCCGCGCGTGGTCGACCTGGTGGACACGCGCATGGCGGGCCAGCTCTCGCGCCTGCCCGGGGTCGGCCTGGTCAGCCTGGCGGGCGGGCAGCGCCCGGCCATCCGCGTGATGGCCAACAGCCGCGCGCTGGCGGCCAACGGCCTCACGCTGGAGGAGCTGCGCGCGGCCATCGCCGCCGCCAACAACAACCAGCCCAAGGGCAGCTTCGACGGCGCGCTGCGCAGCACCATGCTCGACGCCAACGACCAGCTGCGCTCGGTGGCCGAGTACCGGCGCCTGATCGTGGCCTGGCGCGACGGCGCGCCGCTGCGCCTGGCCGACGTGGCCCAGGTGGAAGAGGGCGCCGAGGACCGTTTCCTGGCCGCCTGGGCCGGCATGGCCTGCGCCGAAGGCCAGCCGGCCGGCGGCTGCGGCCTGGCGCCGGCCGTGCTGCTCAACATCCAGCGCCAGCCCGGCGCCAACGTCATCGCCGTGGCCGACCAGGTGCGCGCGCTGCTGCCGCAGCTCACCGCCACGCTGCCGGCCACGGTGAAGGTGCAGGTGGTGTCCGACCGCACCGAGAGCATCCGCGCCTCGGTGCGCGACGTGCAGAAGGAGCTGCTGTTCGCCATCGCGCTGGTGGTGCTGGTCACCTTTGTCTTCCTGCGCACGCCGGCGGCCACGCTCATCCCCAGCGTGGCCGTGCCGCTGTCGCTGGTCGGCACCTTCGCGGCCATGCTGCTGCTGGGCTACTCGCTCAACAACCTGAGCCTGATGGCGCTGACCATCGCCACCGGCTTCGTGGTGGACGACGCCATCGTCATGCTGGAGAACATCGCGCGCCACCGCGAGCAGGGCGCGGGGCCCATGGAGGCAGCGCTCAAGGGCGCCAGCGAGATCGGCTTCACCCTGGTCTCGCTCACGGTCTCGCTGGTGGCGGTGCTGATCCCGCTGCTGTTCATGGCCGACGTGGTGGGCCGCCTGTTCCACGAGTTCGCCGTCACCCTGGCCGTGGCCATCGCCATCTCGCTGGTGGTCTCGCTCACGCTCACGCCCATGATGGCCGCGCGCCTGCTGCCGCGCCCGCCCGCGCACGGCGAGCAGCGCGACTGGCTGAGCGGAACCATCGAGCGCTACGGCCACGCGCTCGACTGGGTGCTCGCGCGCCAACCGCTGGCCCTGCTGGCCCTGGCCGCCACGCTGCTGCTCACCGGCCTGCTCTACCTGGCCGTGCCCAAGGGCTTCTTCCCGGTGCAGGACGCGGGCGCGATCCAGGTGGTGACCGAGGCGCCGCAGAGCGTGTCCTTCGGCGCCATGGCCGAGCGCCAGCGCGCGCTGGCCGAGGCCCTGCTGGCCGAAGCGCCGGTGCAGAGCATCGCCTCCTACATAGGGGTGGACGGCAGCAACGCCACGCTCAACAGCGGGCGCATGCTGATCACGCTGGCGCCGCACGCGCAACGCTCGGTCTCGGCCGGCGAGCTGATCGACCGCCTGCGCGAGCGTGCGCGTGGCGTGGGCGGCATCCAGGCCTGGTTCCAGCCGGTGCAGGAGCTGGGCATGGAAGACCGCATCAGCCGCACGCAGTACCAGTTCACCCTCAGTTCGCCCGACGGCGCGCTGCTGGCCGAGTGGAGCGAGCGCCTGTTGCAGGCCCTGGCGCAGCGGCCCGAGCTGGCCGACGTGGCCGGCAACCTGCAGCGCGAGGGCCTGCAGGCCTACCTGGAGGTGGACCGCGACGCCGCCGCCCGCCTGGGCCTGCGCATGAGCGACATCGCCTCCGCGCTGCAGAGCGCCTTCGGCCAGCGCCAGGTCAGCACCCTGTTCACGCACGCCAGCCAGTACCGCGTGGTGCTGGAGAGCGACGACGCGGCGCGCGGCGGCCTGCAGGCGCTGGAGGGCGTGTACGTGCGGCCCGCCGGCGGCGCGGCCGATGCGCGTCCGGTGCCGCTGTCCGCCGTGGCGCGCGCGGTGGAGCGGCGCGCGCCACTGGCCATCGAGCACCAGGGCCAGTTCCCGGCGGTCACTCTGTCCTTCAACCTCGCGCCCGGCCATTCGCTGGGCGAGGCCGTGGCCGCCATCGATGCCGTGCGGCGCCAGATCGAGCTGCCGATCGCCGTGGAGCTGGCCTTCCAGGGCGCGGCCGAGGGCTTCCGCAGCTCGCTCACCAACACGCTGTGGTTGATCCTGGCCGCCGTGGTGGTGATGTACCTGGTGCTGGGCATGCTCTACGAGAGCGCGGTGCACCCGCTGACCATCCTGTCCACGCTGCCCTCGGCCACGGTGGGCGCGCTGGCCGCGCTGCTGCTGGCGGGCCGCCCGCTGGACCTGATCGCGGTGATCGGCGTGGTGCTGCTGATCGGCCTGGTGAAGAAGAACGGGATCATGATGGTGGACTTCGCGCTCGACGCCCAGCGCCGCCTGGGCCTGTCGCCGCGCGAGGCGATCCACCGCGCCGCGCTGCTGCGCTTTCGCCCCATTCTCATGACCACGCTGGCCGCGCTGTTCGGTGCCGTGCCGCTGATGCTGGCCAGCGGCTCGGGCGCCGAGCTGCGCCAGCCGCTGGGCATCGTCATGGTGGGCGGCCTGGTCGTGAGCCAGGTGCTCACCCTGTTCACCACGCCGGTGGTCTACCTGGCCTTCGACCGCCTGGCGCGCCGCCGCGCCGCGCGCGCCCCGCTGGCCTGAACCGCCATGCACGCGCTGGCCCGCTTCTTCATCCGCCGCCCCGTGGGCAGCGCGATGCTGGCCGCCGCCATCGTGCTCGCCGGCCTGCTGGCCCTGCGGCTGCTGCCGGTGGCGCCGCTGCCGCGCGTGGACTTCCCCGTCATCCAAGTGCGCGCCAGCCTGCCCGGTGCCAGCCCCGAGAGCATGGCGTCCACCGTGGCCGCGCCGCTGGAGCGCGCGCTGGGCAGCATCGCGGGCGTCACCAGCATCCGCTCCAGCAGCAACCAGGGCAGCACCGGCGTGACGCTGCAGTTCGACCTGAACCGCGACATCGACGACGCGGCGCGCGAGGTGCAGGCCGCCATCAACGCGGTGCGCGGGCAACTGCCGTCCGGCATGGTGGGCAATCCCAGCTTCGTGAAAGTCAATCCCTCGCAGGCGCCCATCATGGCGCTGGCCCTGTCTTCGCCGCGGCTGCCCCCGTCGGCGCTGTACGACAACGCCTCCACCGTGCTGGCGCAGAAGCTCGCGCAGGTGGCGGGCGTGGGCGAGGTCACGGTGGACGGCTCCTCGCTGCCGGCGGTGCGCGTGCAGGTGCAGCCCCAGGCGCTGGCGCACCGCGGCCTGTCGCTGGACGACGTGCGCCGCGCGATCGCCGACGCCAACGCCTGGCGGCCCGTTGGCGCGGTGGAGCGCGACGCCTCGCGCTGGCAGATCGCGCTGCCGGCGCCGCTGCGCACGGCGGCCGATTTTTCGGCGCTGGTGGTGCGCAACGAAGGCGGCGCGCTGGTGCGCCTGTCCGACGTGGCCGAGGTCAGCGACTCGGTGGAGAACCGCTACACCGCCGGTTACCACAACAACCGCCCGGCCGTGGTGCTGCTGGTGAGCCGGCGGCCGGGCGCCAACATCGTGCAGACCGTCGACGCCATCCACGCGCAGCTGCCGCAGCTGCGCGCCTTGCTGCCGGCCGACACGCAGCTGAGCGTGGTGATGGACCGCTCGCCCGGCATCCGCGCCACGCTGCGCGAGGGCCGCTTCACCCTCGTCCTGAGCTGCCTGCTGGTGATGGCCGTGGTCTGGGCCTTCCTCGGCAGCCTGCGCACGGCGCTCATTCCCGCGCTGGCCCTGCCGGTGTCGCTGGTCGGCGCGCTGGCGGCCATGTGGTGGCTGGGCTTCTCGCTCAACAACCTGTCGGTGATGGCCTTGATCGTGGCCGCCGGCCTGGTGGTGGACGACGCCATCGTGGTGCTGGAGAACATCCAGCGCCACCTCGAGCGCGCGCGCGCCGCTCTGGCCGCCACCGGCCGGCGCGAGATCGGCCGGCGCACCGTCTGGCGCGCCGCCTTCACCGGCGCGGGCGAAGTCGGCTTCACCCTGCTCGCCATGAACGGCGCGCTGATCGTGGTCTTCGTCTCCACCCTGTTCATGGGCGGCGTGGTGGAGCGCCTGTTCCGCGAGTTCTCCCTCACCCTGGTGGCGGCCATGCTGATCTCGCTGGCCGTGTCGGTCACGCTCACGCCGGCGCTGTGCGCGCATGGCCTGCCGGCCGGCCCGCGCACGCGCGCGCCGGGCCCGCTGGCGCGCCTCATCGCCACCGCGCTGGCCGACGTGCAGGCCGGCTACGCGCGCAGCCTGGCCTTCGCGCTGCGCCACCACTGGCTCACCCTGCTGCTGCTCGTGGGCACGGTGGCGCTCAACGTCTGGCTCTACGTGGCCATCCCCAAGGGCATGCTGCCGCAGCAGGACACCGGCCAGCTCAGCGGCTTCGTGCGCGGCGACGACGGTTTCTCCTTCCAGGGCATGCAGCCCAAGGTGGAGGCCTACCGCCGCCTGCTGGTGGCCGACCCGGCCGTGGCCGACGTCACCGGTGTCAGCGGCGGGCGCACCGGCACCAGCAATTCCTGGTTCCGCATCCGCCTCAAGCCCCTGGCCGAGCGCGGCGAGCCGGCCTCGGCCGTGGTCGCGCGCCTGCGCGCCGCCGCGCCGCCCATCGCCGGCGGCATCCTGTTCGTGTCGGTCGATCAGGACATCCGGCTGGCCAGCGGCGGCGGTGACGGCGAGTACCTGTTCGTCATGCGCTCCGATTCGCTGGACGACCTGCGCCAGTGGACGCGCCCGGTGGGCGAGGCGCTGCGCGCGTTGCCCGAGCTGGCCGGCGTGGACTTCGGCGCCGGCGAGGATGCGCAGCAGGTGGTGCTGCAGGTGGACCGCGAGGCCGCGCGCCGCCTGGGCGTGGGCATGGACACGGTGACCACCGCGCTCAACAACGCCTTCTCGCAGCGCCAGGTGGCCACGCTGTACGACGCCCTGAACCAGTACCGCGTGGTCATGGAGGCCGACCCGCGCGGCAACAGCGAGCCGAGCGCGCTGGAAGAGGTGCAACTGCTCAACGGCGCGGGCCAGCGCGTGCCGCTCAGCGCCATCGCCACCTGGCGCTATGGCCTCACGCGCGACCGCGTGCAGCACGACGCGCAGTTCGCTTCCGCCGGCATCAGCTACGGCCTGGCGCCAGGCGTGAGCCTGCAGCAGGCGCAGGCGGCCATCGAGCGCGCCGTCAACGGCCTGCTGCTGCCCACCAGCATCTCCACCGGCGAGCGCGCGGGCGACCCGAACAGCCTGCAGGCCACGCTCAAGCGCCAGCCCTGGCTGATCCTGGCCGTGCTGGTCACCGTCTACCTGGTGCTGGGCATGCTCTACGAAAGCCTGCTGCACCCGCTGACCATCCTGTCCACCCTGCCCTCGGCTGGCGTGGGCGCGCTGCTGGCGCTGCGGATCTCGGACACCGAGTTCAGCCTGATCGCGCTGCTGGGCCTGTTCCTGCTGATCGGCGTGGTGATGAAGAACGCCATATTGATGATCGACTTCGCCCTCGCCGCGCAGCGCCAGCGCGGCCTGGCGCCGCGCGACGCCATCCACGAGGCCGCGTTGCGCCGCCTGCGCCCCATCCTCATGACCAACCTGGCGGCGCTGCTGGGCGCGGTGCCGCTGGTGCTGGGCCTGGGCGAAGGCTCGGAACTGCGCCGCCCGCTGGGCATCGCCATCATCGGCGGCCTGGCCGTGAGCCAGCTGCTCACGCTCTACACCACGCCCGTGGTCTACCTGATGCTGGAACGGCTGCGCGCGCGCCTGGGCCCACCCGCCGCGCCCGCGCCCGCCGCCACCACCGCCTGACGCCATGCCCTTGTTGCCCCTGTCCGCTTCCTTGCCCCGCCGCCTCGCGCTCGCGGCGCTGCCGCTGATCCTGGCGGCCTGCGCCAGCGGTGGCCGCGAGGCGCCCGCGCCGCGCATCGAGCTGCCCGCCGGCTTCCGCCACGCCAACGCCGAGGCCGCGCGCGAGCCCATTCACCCCGAGTGGTGGCGCGCCTACGGCGACCCCGAACTCGACGCCCTGCTGCGCCGCGTGGCCGAGTCCAGCCCCGAACTCGCGCAGGCCGAGGCGCGCTGGCGCCAGGCCCTGTCGCAGGTGGACGCGGCGCGCGCGCTGGCGCTGCCCAGCCTCGGCGCGGGTGTTGGCGTCACGCGCAGCGGCGGCGGCACCACCAGCAGCGGCGCCAGCGCCGGCACGCGCCGCCTCTACGACGCCGGCCTGGATCTGTCGTGGACGCCCGACCTCTGGGGCCGCGCCGCGCGCGAGCGCGAGGCCGCCGCGGCCGGCGCCGACGCCCAGGCCGCGCTGCTCGACGCCGCGAGACTGGCGCTGCAGTTGGCCGCCGCGCAAGGCTACGTGCGCCTGCGCGCGCTCGACGCCCAGCTGGCGCTGCAGGCCGAGGCCGATGCCGCCTACACGCGCTCGCTGCAGATCACGCGCCTGCAGTACGAGGCCGGCCTGGTGGCGCGCGCCGACGTCATCCAGGCGGACACGCAGCTGCAGTCCCTGCGCACGCAGGCCTTCACGCTCCAGCGCCAGCGCGCACTGGAGGCCAACGCGCTCGCGCTGCTGGCCGGCGCCACGCCCACGGACTTTCCCGTCGCGGTGCGTGAAGGCGCCTTGCCCGCCGTGCCGCCGGTGCCCGCCGCGCTGCCCGTCGAGCTGCTGCGCCGCCGTCCCGACCTGGCCGCCGCCGAGCGCCAACTCGCCGCCGCGCACGCGCGCCTCGGCATCGCGCAGACGGCCTGGCTGCCGGACCTCACGCTCTCGGCCAGCGCCGGCTGGCAGGCGTCGAGCTTCGCGCGCTTGCTCGACACGCCCTCGCGCGTGTGGTCGCTGGGCCCGCGCCTCGCCGCCACGCTGTTCGACGGTGGTGCGCGCCGCGCCAACGAGGCCCTGTTCGGCGCTACCTACGACGAACAGGCCGCGGCCTGGCGTGCGGGCGTGCTCGCCGCCGTGCGCGAGACCGAGGACGCGCTTGCGCAACTCGCCACCCTGGCCGAGCAGGAGCGCCAGCAGGCGCGCCTGGTGGAACTGGCCAACGAGAACGAGCGCGTGGTCGGCTACCGCTACGAGGCCGGCGAGATCAGCTTCCTGGAAGTGGCCACCGCGCAGAATCTGGCGCTGTCGGCGCGCCGCGCCGCGCTGGACGTGCGCGCCGAGCGGCTGGCGGCGAGCATGGCCTTGGTGGCCGCGCTCGGTGGTGGCTGGCAAGGCCCAGCCGGGAACGACTGAGGACCCGCCATGGAACTGAGGCAACTGCGCTACTTCGTCCGCATCGTCGAACTCGGCTCCATGAGCCGCGCGGCGGCGGAACTCGACATGGTCCAGTCCGCGCTGAGCCAGCAGATCAGCCGGCTGGAAAGCGAACTCAGCACGCGCCTGCTGCAGCGCACGCCGCGCGGCGTGCTGCCCACCGAGGCCGGCATGGCCTTCTTCCGCGAGGCCAAGCTCACCTTGCGCCACGCCGAACAGGCCGCGCGTGCCGCGCAGGCCGCGCGCCTGTCGGGCTCCGTCAGCGTGGGGCTGGCGCCCACCACGGCGGCCGTGCTGGGCCTGCCGCTGATGCAGGCCATGCTCGAGCGCTACCCCGACGTGCGCCTGCACCTGGTGGAGGGCATGTCGGGCCATCTCGCGGCCCAGCTCAAGGCGCGCGAGCTCGACCTTGCCGTGCTGTTCGATCCGCACGCGGGACAGGGGGGGGCCGCGCCGGGTGACCGCCTGATGGACCGCCAGCCCCTGTTCACCGAGGACATCTTCCTCATCACGCAGGCCAGGCGGCGGCTGCGCAAACGCCTGGCGCTCGCCGACCTTGGCGACGAGCCCCTGATCCTGCCCACGCACCCACACGGCCTGCGCCTGACGCTCGACGCCGCCTTCGCACGTGCCGGCATCCGCCCCCAGGTGGTGATGGAGGTGGACTCCTTGTCCATGGTGATGGCCGCCGTGGACGCCGGCCTGGGCAGCAGCCTGCAGCCCTACGCGGCCGTGCACGGCGTCCCCGATGCGCAGCAGCGCCTGCGCCTCTCGCTCATCGACGACGCCCAGGTGCGCCGCACCAACCTGCTGTGCAGTCTGAGCGAGGACGAGCTGTCGCCCGCCGCCCTGGCCACGCGCGTGGTGGTGGTGGACTGCGTCAAGCGCCTCATCGGGGGCGGTGCCTGGCCCGGCACGCGGCTCTGGTCGCCCGACAGGCTTCACAAAGACTGATACCCCCATGCCTGGCGCCCGCTTCCCGGCGAAGCGGCGCCTGCCTAGAGTGCGGCCATCGTCGGCGGAAGGCCGCTGGCGGCTTTCCCGCGAGGCTGGTTTGGAACCCGATGTCCTGGTCATCGGCGGCGGCAACGCCGCCCTGTGCGCCGCGCTCATGGCGCGCGAAGCGGGCGCCAGCGTGCTGCTGCTCGAAGCCGCGCCGCGCGCCTGGCGCGGCGGCAACTCCGCCCACACGCGCAACCTGCGCTGCATGCACGACGCGCCGCAGGACGTGCTGGTCGACGCCTACCCCGAAGAGGAGTTCTGGCAGGACCTGCTCAAGGTCACCGGCGGCATCACCAACGAACACCTCGCGCGCCTGACCATCCGCGCGTCATCGACCTGCCGTGACTGGATGCGCCGCCACGGCGTGCACTTCCAGCCGCCGCTCTCGGGCGCGCTGCACGTGGCGCGCACCAACGCCTTCTTCATGGGCGGCGGCAAGGCGCTGGTCAACGCCTACTACCGCAGCGCCGGGCGCCTGGGCGTGAAGGTTCGCTACGAAGCCCCCGTCGACCGCCTCGAGCTCGAGGACGGCCGCTTCGTCGCCGCCCACCTGCGCGGCGGCGAACGCATCGCCGCGCGCGCCTGCGTGCTCGCGGCCGGCGGCTTCGAGTCCAACCGCGACTGGCTGCGCGAAGCCTGGGGCCAGAACGGGCGCGGGGAATGGCCGGCCGACAACTTCCTCATCCGCGGCACCGCCTTCAACCAGGGCGTTCTGCTCAGGCACATGCTCGACGAGCAGCGGGCCGACGGCATCGGTGACCCGACGCAGGCCCACATGGTCGCCATCGACGCGCGCGCCCCGCTGTACGACGGCGGCATCTGCACGCGCATCGATTGCGTCTCGCTGGGCGTGGTGGTCAACCGAGAGGCGCACCGCTTCTACGACGAGGGCGAGGACTTCTGGCCCAAGCGCTACGCCATCTGGGGCCGGCTGGTGGCCCAGCAGCCGGGGCAGATCGCCTACTCCATCATCGACAGCCAGGCCATCGGCCGCTTCATGCCGCCCGTGTTCCCCGGCGTGAAGGCCGACAGCCTGCCCGAACTCGCGCGCCAGCTCGGCCTGGACGAGAGCACCTTCATGCAGACCCTGAGCCACTACAACGCCGCCTGCCGCGTCGGCCGCTTCGACCACACCGCCCTCGACGACTGCCACACCGAGGGCGTGTCGCCCGCCAAGACGCACTGGGCCCGGCCCATCGACACGGCGCCCTTCTACGGCTACGCACTGCGCCCCGGCGTCACCTTCACCTACCTGGGCCTCAAGACCGACGACACCGCCGCCGTGCGTTTCAGGGACCAGCCCAGCGAGAACCTTTTCGTGGCCGGCGAGATGATGGCCGGCAACGTGCTGGGCAAGGGCTACACGGCCGGTGTCGGCATGTCCATCGGCACCGCCTTCGGGCGCATCGCGGGCACGAACGCCGCCGCCGCCGCCATGAAAAGGGGAGCGCGGCATGCAGGCGCTTGAAGCCCTCGCGCGCGACGCGCGCGCCCTCGCCCAGGGTGAACCCGTGGCGGCCACGGGCCCGGAGGCCGAGGTCGCGCGCCAGCTCCAGATCTGCAACGCCTGCCGCTACTGCGAGGGTTTCTGCGCGGTCTTCCCGGCCATGACGCGCCGGCTCGAATTCCCCAAGGCCGACGTGCACTTCCTGGCCAACCTCTGCCACAACTGCGGCGCCTGCCTGCACGCCTGCCAGTACGCGCCACCGCACGACTTCGCCGTCAACATCCCCAAGGCCATGGCCCAGGTGCGCGGCCAGACCTACGCTGACTGCGCCTGGCCGCCCGCGCTGGGCCGGCTCTACCAGCGCAATGGCCTCGTGCTGTCGGTGGCACTGGCGCTGGGCCTGGCGCTGTTCCTGCTGCTGGCCGCGGCCTTGCAGGGCTCGCTGTGGGCCGGCGCGCCACGCGGCGACTTCTACCGCGTCTTCCCGCACCAGCTGCTCGTGGGCATCTTCCTGCCGGTGTTCGCCTTCGTGGTCTTCGCGCTCGGCATGGGCGTGCGCCGCTTCTGGCGCGACATCAAACCGGTGACCGGGGGGGTGGATGTGGCGGCCCCCGCCGCCGCCGAGGCCACGCACAACGTGCTGCGCCTGAAGTACCTGGACGGCGGCCACGGCGAGGGCTGCCCCAACGAGGACGACGCCTACACCCTCTCGCGCCGGCGCTTCCACCACCTCAGCTTCTACGGCTTCCTGTTGTGCTTCGCGGCCACCAGTGTGGGCACGCTGTACCACTACCTGTTCGGCTGGGTCGCGCCCTACGACCTGCCCAGCCTGCCCAAGCTGCTGGGTGGCGCGGGCGGTGCGATGCTGGTGCTGGGCACGGCGGGCCTGTGGCGCCTGAACCGCCGGCGCGATCCCGCGCATGGCGACCGGGCGCAGAAGCCCATGGACCTGGGCTTCATCGCGCTGCTGTTCCTCACCGCCCTGACGGGCCTGCTGCTCTGGTGGGGGCGCGGTACGCCCGCGATGACCGTGCTGCTGTGCGCGCACCTGGGTGCGGTGATGGCGCTGTTCGCCACGCTGCCGTATGGCAAGTTCGCGCACGGTGTGTTCCGCACGGCGGCGCTGCTGCGGCATGCGGTGGAGAAGCGCTTGCCGAACCCGGTGGGTTTGGGGACGGACTGATCAGGGTGGCGCCGAGGCCAAGGGCCAAGACCGCGCTCAGTCCCGGCAGTACCCTTCCCCGGTCCGGACCTTCAGGCAGTCCTTCTTGCCGGCCAGCCACTTCATGCCCGTCTGCTCGCCGTTACTGGCGCGCAGGACCTCCTTCTTTCCATCGCGCTCGAATTCGACCGCGTCGCCCACCGCCATGCCGACGAAGGTCCTCGGCCCATCCAGGTTCTGCACGGTGACGTCGTAGTGGCCGTTGCCGCCCGTGATGCGGACGAAGGTCCCTTCCGGACCGCTCCATTCGCCGATCCACTGGTCGGTGGCGGGCGCGGGGGGCGGCGTGGGCGCGGCGGGCGCAGGCGCGGGCGGTGGGGTGTCGGCGCCGCGGTCCGAGCAGCCCGCGAGCCACAGCGCCGCGGCCAGGCCCACGGCCAGCTTCCATCGGGATGGGGTGTTCATGGCCGCAGTGTGCCGCGCCACCCCGCGGGCGCAAAGTCCCGCCCCCGCACTCAGATCAGGTTCACCCCGCGCCAGACGCCACCGCGCACCAGGTCCTTCACCGTCTCGCGCAGCTCCGTCCTCACCACCGCCGCCGCCGGCGACAGCCGCGTCGGGTCCACCGAGTACAGGTAGTTCGGCCGCTTCATGTCGGCGTCGGAGAAGGCCAGCGTGCGCCAGCGCTCGCGCATGCGGCCTTCGAGCAGGGCGGCGGCCATGGGTTTGATGGTCACGCCCAGGCCGTCGCGCACGCAGGTCATCAGCAGCGAGAGCGAATCAATCTCGGCCACGACGTGCGCGGTGAGGCTGCGCTGCTCGAACTCGGTGGTGATGCGCCGGCGCAGGCCGTGGATGCTGGTGGGCAGGATCAGTGGCAGCGCCGCCGTCTCGGCGCAACTGATCTTCACGCGCCGCTGCGGCACCAGCTCGCTGTCCTGCGGCAGCATCACGAACAGCTCTTCCTCCACCAGGGGCTCGCAGGGCAGGTCGGGCACGGCGTCGCGGCTGAAGAGAATGGCCAGGTCCAGCTGGCCCATGCGCATCATCTGCGCCAGGTGGCCGCTCATGCCCTCCACCACGTTGAGCACGATGCCGGGGTACTTCTCGCGGATGCGGCGCATGAAGCTCACGCCCACCGCGCACACCGTGGTGGCGGCCAGGCCCACCGAGACCATGCCGTGCACCGAGCCCGGGTCCTGCCGCGCGATGCTCAGCGCCTGCTCCAGCTGGCGCAGCATGAAGCGCGCGTGGTGATGCAGGGCGGTGCCGCTCTCGGTGGGTGTCACGCCCTTGGCGGTGCGGATCAGCAGGGGCTTGCCCACCTCCGCCTCCAGCTTGGCGATCTGCTGGCTCAGCGCGGGCTGGGCGATGAAGAGCTGGCGCGAGGCCTTGGCCAGGCTGCCGCTTTCAACGATCTGAACGAAGTACTTGAGCTGGCGGAAGTCCATGTTCTGCGGTCTCCATCTCTCTCGGGAAAAGGGGTGTTTTCAGGGCTATAGGATTTTCTTCTATCCAGTCTCGGAAAACAGTATTTTTCATCGCTGTCAGCGCTTCCTATCATGCCGTCCGCATCGAGAAGAGAACCCCTACAACGAGGAGACGAGACATGGATCGGACACTGGACCAAGGAACGCGGCGGCGCACGCTGCTCAAGGCTGGCGCGCTGGCCGCCGGCGGCGCGGCGCTGGGTCTGCCCGCGCTGGCGCAGGGCAACGAGCCCATCCGCATCGGCCACCTGACGCCGCTCACCGGCTTCCTGGGCGCGCTGGGCGACTACGCCATGCAGGGCATCAAGATGGCGGTGGGAGAGGTGAACGCCGCCGGCGGCGTGAACGGCCGAAAGATCGAACTGATCAGCGAAGACTCGGTGAACCCGCAGACGGCCTCCAGCAAGGCCCAGCGCATGATCGAGCGCGACAAGGTGCTGGTTCTGATGGGCGAGATCAACTCGGCCTCGGCGCTCACCATCTCGCAGGTTGCGGCGCGCAACAAGACCCTGTTCATGAGCATCGGCGCGCGCTCCGACGCGCTGCGCGGCAAGGACTGCAACCGCTACACCTTCCACGTCGACATCCCGGTCACGGTGATGGTCAACGCGGCCGGCGAGGCGCTGCTGCGCGAGGGTCTGGTCAAGGGCAAGAAGATCTACGCGCTGACCTCCGACTACCTGTTCGGCCACGACCTCTCGCGCGCGGCCAAGCGCTTCTTCACCGCCAATGGCGGCACGGTGATCGGCGACGAACTGGTGCCCACCGACCTGACCGACTTCAGCCCGCAGCTGCTCAAGATCCGTCAGGCCCGGCCCGACCTGGTCGCCACCAACCTGGGCGGCAACCAGGTCACCAACTTCGTCAAGCAGTACGCCGAGTTCGGCCTGCAGTACCCGGTGGCCGGCTTCAACCTCAACACGGCCGACGCCTGGGCCGCGGGCGAAGGCAACCTGGGCGGCATCTGGCCCACGGTGTGGCACCACGAACTCAAGACGCCGGGCTCCGTGGCCTTCGTCGAGCGCTTCACCAAGAAGTACGGCCGCATCCCCGAGAACCACGCCTGGATCGAGTACGTCTCTCTGATGATGCTGGTGCAGGCGATGAAGGAGACCAAGTCGACCGACACCGACAAGCTCATCGCCTACTTCGAGTCGGAAGCCCAGTTCGACATCCTCAAGGGGCGCAAGGCCTACTTCCGCCGCTGGGACCACCAGCTCATGCAGGAGGCCTACCCGTTCACCGTCAAGCCCAAGGGCCAGGCCAAGCACAAGCAGGACTTCCTGCAGTTCGGCGAGGCCGTGCCGGCCGCCAATGAGCCGCTGGAGAAGCTCGCACCGCCCCAATCGGAGAGCGCCTGCAAGATGTGACCGGGTCCTGAACGACCCCGGCCGGCACCCCGCATCGGGTGCCGGCGTCCCCACTTTCCCCACCCTTCCATGCAGATCGTTTTCTTGCTCGAGCAGGTCGTCAACGGCCTGGTGCTCGGGGGCTATTACTTGCTGCTCGCTCTGGGCCTGTCGCTGATATTCAGCGTGGGCGGCATCGTCAACCTTTCGCACGGCGCGTTCTACGCGCTGGGCGCCTACCTCTCGCTGGAGGTGATCCGCTTCGTCGGCTTCGGCCCCAGCGTGGTGATCACGCCGCTGCTGGTGGGTCTGCTGGGCATCGCCTTCGAGCGCTTCCTGCTGCGCCGCTTCTACGCGGCCGACCCCATCCTCAGCCTGCTGGTCACCTTCGGACTGGCGCTGGTGGCGGAGCAGGCGCTGCGCATGATCTGGGGTTCGGCGCCCTTGCCATCGAACATGCCCGCGGCCTTCAAGGGCAGTGTGCTGTTGGGCGACTTCATGCTCTCCAGGTACCGCCTGTTCATCCTGGTGGTGGTCATCCTGGTCATGGGCGGCATCTGGCTGCTGCTGCACAAGACGGCCTTCGGCCGCGTGGTGCGCGCGGGCGTTCAGAAGCCCGACATGGTGGCCGTGCTGGGCATCAGGCTGCAGCCCTACATGACGGCCATCGTGGTGCTGGGCGTGGCCACCGCCGCGTTCGCGGGGGTGCTGTTCGGCCCCATCGCCATCGTGCACCCGGCCATGGGCATGGAGGTCATGACCGTGGCCTTCGTGGTGGTGGTCATTGGTGGCCTGGGCAGCTTCTGGGGTGTGGTGGCGGCGGCGCTGCTGGTGGGCGTGGTGCGTGGCGTCACCACGCACTTCCTGCCGGCGGCCAGCGAAGCCTCCATGTACGTGCTGATGTTCCTGGTGCTGATGTTCCGGCCGCGCGGCCTGCTGGGTGAGCGCATCGAGCGCTTCGAATGAGAACCACAAGAATGAGTGCCTTCCTGTCTTCCAAGCACCGCCCGCTGTGGGTCGCGGCGGCCGGCCTGGTGCTGCTGCCGCTGGCGTTCCAGGCCGTCGGCCTCACGCTGGACTCGGCCACCGTGGTGATCATCCTGGCCATGGCGGCCATGGGCCTGAACCTGCTGGTGGGCTACACCGGCCTGGTGTCCTTCGGCCACGCGGCCTGGTTCGGCATCGGCGGCTACGCCGCCGGCCTGGCGCAGTTGCACTGGTTCCCGAACCAGATGCTGCTGCCGATGCTGTTCTCTGTGCTGTTCACGGCCGCGCTTTCGCTGGTGGTGGGCTTCCTGATTCTGCGCCGGCGCGGCGTGTACTTCTCGCTGCTCACGCTGGCGCTGTGCGCGCTGACCTTCGCCATTTCCTTCCGCTGGACCGGCCTCACGGGCGGCGAGGGCGGCCTGGGCGGCATCGAGCGCGTGAGCGTGGGCCCCATCGACCTCAACGGCCACCTGAGCTACTACGTGTTCGCCGCGCTGGTGGGCTTCGCCGTGGTCTGCGCCCTGCACCGCGTGGTGCGATCGCCCTTCGGCCACGTGCTGGTGGCCATCCGCGAGAACCAGCAGCGCGCCACCTTCCAGGGCTACGACGTCAACCGCTACAAGCTGCTGGCCTTCGTGCTGTCGGCCACGGTCACCGGCCTGGCCGGCGCGCTGCTGGTGTTCCTGCACCGGCTGGCCGCGGCGGAGTCCACGGCCGTGCATTTCTCGGGCGAGCTGCTGGCCATGGTGGTCATCGGCGGCATGCACAGCTTCCTGGGTCCGGCCCTGGGCGCGCTGTTTTTCCTGCTGTTCCGCGAGCTGTTCTCCATGTGGACCGACAACTGGCTGCTGTACTTCGGCCTGATCTTCGTTGGCTTCATCATCTTCTCGCCCTCGGGCCTGGCGGGCATCGGGGCGCAGCTGCGCCGCCGCCTGCGGCCGCCGCCCACCGACGGCGCGGCCATGAGCAAACGCAAAATCTACGAAGGCCTGCCGCTGCCCGAGTTCCTGCGCCCCGCGCGGCGCGAGGGCACGGTGCTGGAGGCGGCCGAGGTCGGCAAGCGCTTCGGCGGCATCCAGGCGGTGCGTGGCGCCAACATCGCGGTGCAGGCCGGCCAGATCCACGCGCTGATCGGTCCCAACGGCGCCGGCAAGACCACCACCTTCAACCTGATCTCGGGCATGTTCCCGCCCAGCACGGGCGCGGTGAAGCTGCACGGCGAGGTCGTCCACCATCTGCCGCCCGACCGCATCTGCCAGCAGGGCCTGGCGCGCTCCTTCCAGATCACCAACCTGTTCAAGGGCCTGACGATCCAGGAGAACCTGCGCCTGTCGCTGCAGGCCCGGCACCCGGCGCGTTTCAACTTCTGGCGCGACATCGACAGTTTTCCGTCCATCCGGGCCGAGACCGCCGAGCTGATGAAGTTCCTGGGCCTGGAGGGCATGGAGGCGGTGGGCGGGGCCGACCTGTCCTACGGCGGCCAGCGCCTGGTGGACCTGGGCATCGCGCTCGGCTCCAAGCCGCAGGTGCTGCTGATGGACGAGCCGCTGGCGGGCCTGGCCGCGGCCGAGCGCGAGCGCGTGTCGCGCCTGGTGAAGACCATCGCCAGCAACATCCCGGTGCTGATCGTGGAGCACGACATCGACCGCGTGCTGGAGCTGTCGCACCGCGTGACGGTGATGAACCAGGGCGAGGTGCTCATGAGCGGCACGCCCGACGAGGTGCGCGCCGACCACCGCGTGCAGGAGATCTACACCGGCACCGGCACGCCGCCCGTCACGGGCCGCAGCGGCGCGGCGACCGGCGAGCGCGCGCTGGTGCTGGACTTCGAGCGGGTCGACGCCTTCTATGGCAAGAGCCACATCCTCAACGGCGCCAGCCTGCAGGTGCGCGAGGGCGAGATCGTGGCCCTGCTGGGCCGCAACGGCGCGGGCAAGTCCACGCTGCTCAAGAGCCTGGTGGGCCTGGTGCCGCCGGCCAGCGGTCGCGTGGTCTTCAATGGCCGCGACATCGCCGGCCTGGGCGCGCCCGACATCGCGCGGCTGGGGATCGGCTACGTGCCGCAGGGCCGCGGCCTGTTCGCGGGCATGACGGTCGCCGAGAACCTGGAGCTGGGCCGCCTGGCGCGCCCCACCGACGGCAGCACCGGCGTGGTCTGGGACGAAGCGAAGATCTTCGAATTCTTCCCGCGCATCAAGGAACGCATGCACGTCGCGGCCGACTACCTCTCCGGGGGCGAGCAGCAGATGGTGGCGGTGGCGCGCGCGCTGTCGGGCAATGTGCGCCTGCTGCTGCTCGACGAACCGTTCGAAGGACTGGCGCCCACCGTGGTGCAGGAGCTGTTCACCGCCTTCGACCGCCTGCGCCAGCACGTGTCCATCGTCATCGTCGAACACAACCTGGATCTGGTGCTCGCCCTCGCCGACCGCGCCTACGCGCTGGAACGCGGCGCCGTGTTCCACGAAGGCCCGGCCGAGCCCCTGCTCACCAACCTCGACTACCGCAAGAAGATCCTCTGGCTCTGAGCCGGCGGACCGAATCCCACACCGATACGACACAGGAATGCCCATGAACCCAACCCCCCGCCCCCCCGGCACCGCGCTGGTGGAACAAATGGCGAAGCTGCTGTGGAAGGAGTACCCCGGCCACTTCGGCGGAGCCCTCTCCAAGGAGCTGGCCGGCCCCGAGACCACCGGCAGCCGACGCCTGGACTTCCGCCTCTCGCGCTACGCGCCCATGGCCTACGTGCAGGAGCACGTGCACCAGATCCAGGAGCAGGTCTACTACGTGCTCGAAGGCGAGGGCGTGCTCACGCTGGACGAGCAGCGCCACCTGATGCGCCCGCACGACTTCGTCTACGTGCCGCCGGGCGTGCGCCACAGCTTCCACAACACCGGCACCGCCGGCCTGGTGTTCCTGGTGATCACGACGCCCGCGTCGGACGAAGAGGAGAGCCTGTGATGGACCGTCAGGCATCGGCCTTGGTGGACGCGGCGCGGCAGGGCGCGCTGCGCCAGCTCATCGACGGTGAATGGGTGGATGGCCAGGGGCCGCGCACCGCCGTGCGCGACAAGTACACGCTGCAGCCCTTCGCCGAACTCACCCAGGCGGACGAGGCGCAGACGCGCCGTGCGGTGGACGCGGCGCACGCGGCCTTTCGCCGCGGCGTGCCCGCCGCCTATGAGCGCGGCGTGGTGCTGGAGCGCGCGGCCGCGCTGCTGGAAGCGCGCAGCGACGCGTTCGTGCGCGCCATGCAGCGCGAGGCCGGCTTCACGCAGAGCGACGCGGCGGGCGAGGTGCGCCGCTGCCTGCAGACGCTCAAGCTGTCGGCCGACGAGGCGCGCCGCCTCGCGGGCGAGGTGATCCCGCTGGCCGGTGCGCCCGGCGCGGCGGGCCGCATCGGCTTCACCATCCGCGTGCCGCTGGGCGTGGTGGCGGCCGTCACGCCCTTCAACTCGCCCCTGAACACCGTGACGCACAAGGTGGCGCCGGCCTTCGCCGCAGGCAACGCGGTGATCCTCAAGCCCTCGACGCACACGCCGATGACGGCCTGCCTGCTGGCCGAGCTGCTGCTGGAGGCCGGCATGCCCAAGGGCTTCCTGAACGTGCTGCACGGCAGTGGCGAGGTGGTGCGCTGGCTGCAGGCCGACGACCGGGTGCGCTTCTTCGCCTTCACCGGCAGCACCGAGGTGGGCCGCCAGATCCAGCAGGCCGCGGGCCTGCGCCGCACGCAGATGGAGCTGGGCTCCATCGCCTGCACCATCCTCTGCGAGGACGCGCGCCTGGACGCGGCCCTGCCCAAGATCGTCAACGCCGGCTACCGCAAGGCGGGGCAGGTCTGCACCTCGGTGCAGCTGCTGCTGGTGCACGAGTCCCTGCAGGCCGAGGTGGAGACCCGCCTGGCGGACATGGTGCGGGCCCTGCCGTACGGCGACCCGAGCGACAACAAGACCTTCGTCGGCCCCGTGATCAGCGAGGACGCGGCCATCCGCATCGAGGCCTGGATCGAGGAGGCCGTGGCCTCGGGCGCGCAGCGCCTGGCCGGCGGTCCGCGCCAGGGCACGGTGGTGCCGCCCACGCTGCTGACCCGGCTGCGCGACGACATGCGCGTGAGCTGCAGCGAGATCTTCGGCCCGGTGGTCTGCATCCTGCCGTTCCAGACGCTGGAGCAGGCCATCGCGCGCGTCAACGCCACGCCCTTCGGCCTGGCCACCGGCATCTTCACCCACCAGCTCGATGAGGCCTTCGCGGCGGCGCACCAGCTTGAGGTGGGCGGCGTGCACGTGAACGAGACTTCGAGCTCGCGCGTGGACCTGATGCCCTATGGAGGCTCCAAGGACAGCGGCTTCGGCCGCGAGGGCCCGCGCTACGCGGTGCACGAGATGACCGAGGAACGGGTCATCACCTTCACGATGAATTGAACGGAAACCACGGAACACGACCATGCCCCGAATGAAAGGCGGCGAACTGATCGCCCAGTACCTCGTCCAGGAGAAGGTGCCCTACATCTTCGGCATCTGTGGCCACGGCAACGTCGGCATCCTCGACGCGCTGTACGACGTGCGCGACCGGCTGCAACTGATCTCCCCGCGCCACGAGCAGTGCGCCGGCCACATGGCCGACGCCTACTTCCGCGTGAAGCACCAGCCGGTGGCCACGCTCACCTCCACCGGTCCGGGCTCGGCCAACATGGTGATGTCCTGCGCGACCGCGCTGTCGGACTCATCGGCCTTCCTGTGCATCACCTCCAACGTGCCGACCTCGCAGCACAACCGCGCGCCCTTCCAGGAGCTCTACAAGCACAACCAGGCCGATTTCGCGCAGGTGATGCGCCCGGTGGTCAAGCGCGCCTTCCAGCCATCGCGCGTGGACATGCTGCCGCTGGCGCTGCGCCAGGCCATGGACACCATGGTCACGGGCCGCCCGGGGCCGGTGAACCTGGACATTCCCTACAACGTGTACCAGGAAGAGGCGGACGTCGAGCTGCCGCCGGCCTCGCACCTGCACCGCGCGCACCGGCCCGGCGCCAACGAGGCCGACGTGGCCGAGGCCCTGGCCCTGCTGGCCGCCGCGCGCCAGCCCGTGCTCTTCATCGGACACGGCGCCACCCTGTCCGAGGCGGGCGAGGAGATCACCGAACTCGCCGAGCGCCTGGGCATCCCCGTCATCACTTCGCCCAACGGCATGGGTTGCATCCGCGGCGACCACCCGCTGGCCCTGGGCTTCATCGGCCGCAACGGGGCCTACCCGGCGAACGAGGCCGGTCGACGCGCCGACCTGGTCATCACCTTGGGCACCCGCTTCGACGACCGCAGCTCCTCGAGCTGGCACGACGGCTACTCCTGGAACTTCCCCAAGACCCGGCTGGTGCATGTGGACATCGACCCGCAGGAGCTGGGCCGCAACTACGTGCCCGACCTGGGCGTGATCGCCGACGTCAAGGTGTTCGTACGCCAGCTGATCAACGGCTTGCCCCAGCGCGCGCAGATCTCGGCCGATCGCTACGCGCCATGGCTGGAGCAGGTGCGCGGCTGGCAGGCGCAGTGGGAGGCCTTCGTGCGCCCGCACTTCGGCGACTCCACCAGCCCGCTGCGCCCCGAGTTCGTGGTCGGCACACTGCAGCAGGTGCTGCCGGACGACGTCATCCTCGCGCTCGATTCCGGCGTGCACCACAACTGGTTCATGCAGTTCTGGCAATCCAAGCGCCCGCAAAGCATGCTTAACAGCTGGGGCTATTCCAGCATGGGCTTCGGCGTCTGCGGCGTGATGGGCGCGCAGCTGGCCGCGCCCGGCCGGCCCTGCGTGGCTGTGGTGGGCGACGGGGGCTTCACCATGGCGCCCTACGTGTTGTGCACGGCGGTAGAGCACAACCTGCCGGTGGTCTGGATCGTCTGGAACAACTTCGCCTGGGGCGCCATCCGCGACCTGCAGTACGGTCTGTTCGACGGCCGCGAGATCGGCACCGCCTTCTACAAAGGCCAGAGCGGCGAGCGCTACAACCCCGACTTCGCCGCCTGGGCTCGCGCCTGCGGGGCCGACGGCTACACCGTGACGCGCCCGCAGGACCTGGGCGCCACCGTGCAGCAGGCGCTGAAGAACCAGCGCCCCTGCGTGATCGACGTGCACGTGGACGCCGACGTGCGCCCGCCTTCAACGGGCACCTGGCAGCTGCCCCCCATTCCCTACAAAGAACCGGCGTACGGCAAGCCCTTCAAGGCCTGAACCGAATCCATCCCTCAGGAGTTCCCATGAGCAAGAACAAGATCGCCCTGGTGTTCGGCGGCACGCGCGGCATCGGCGCGGCCACGGTGAAGGCGCTGGCCGAAAGCGGCCACGACGTGGCCTACACCTACGTGAACAGCGCACCGAACCTGTCGGCCACCATCGGCGGCGCCACCACCAGGGGCTACCGGGTCGACATCCGCGAGCCCGAGCAGGTGGCCCAGGTGTTCGCCGACGTGGCCAGGGACTTTGGCGCCGCGCCGCATTGCGTGGTGGCCAACGCCGGCATCAACGTGCCGCCCGGTCCCCTCGCGCAATACGACCCGGAGAACTTCCGCCAGGTGGTGGAGGTGAACCTGGTCGGCGCCTTCAACGTGCTGAGCGCCGCCGCCCGGCACGTGGCCGACGGCGGCAACATCATCGGCCTGACCACATCGATGGTGCGCGTGGCCGTGCCCGGCGGCGGGGCCTACACGGCCACCAAGGCCGGCGTCGAAAGCCTGCTGCGTTCCCTGTCGAAGGAGCTCGCGCCACGCGGCATCCGCGTCAACGGCGTGGCGCCGGGCCCGGTGGACACCGACCTGTTCCGCGCCGGCAAGGACGAGGCGGCCATCGCCCGCTCGGCCGGCATGAGCCCCTTCAATCGCGTGGGCCGGCCCGAGGAGGTGGCCGAGGTCGTGGCCTTCCTCGCGTCCGACAAGGCGTCGTGGGTACACGGCCAGATCATCCAGCCCAACGGCGGCATGGTTTGAGCATGGTGCCCCCACGTTCGCGCACCGCGTGTCGCTCTCTGCCCCTCAAGGGGGCGCGTTTCGCCTTGGGGCCGACCGGCGGCGAAACATGATGCGCCTCGCCGTCTTCACCAAGAACCTGACGAACCCGGCCTACGGCGCGGCCCGGCTGGGGGCGGAGCGCGCGGCCGCTGCCCTGGCGGGGGCCGAGGTGCTGCACTTCGTGCCGCAGACGCCGGACGATCCCGATGAGCAGACCCGACTGATCGATGAGGCCCTGGCCCTGAACCCGCGGCCCAACGCCTTCGTGCTCTCGCCCGTGCACGCGACCCGGGTGGACCCCGCGATCCGCCGCATCGCCGCCGCCGGCATTCCCATGGTCGGCTTCGTCAACCCCATCGACGCCGCGCCCATGGCCGGCTATGTGAGCTCGGACGACTTCGCACTCGCGCAAGCCATCGCGGACCACCTGCACGCCCACCTCGGCGGGCGCGGGCGCGTGCTGGTGGTCACGGGCCCCGAACCGTCTTACACCAGCCAGGAGCGCCTTCGCGGCTTTCGCGCGGCGGCCGGGCGCGCGCCCGGCGTGTCGTGGGCGGGCCAGATCGCCGGCGACTACGCGCGCGACGTGGCGCACGAGCGCACCGCGCGATGGCTGGCCGCGCACGGGCCGGTCGACGCCTGCCTGGTGGCCAACGACATCATGGCCATCGGCGTGCTCGACGCGCTGGACGGCGCGGGCCAGCGCGCCGCCGTGGTGGGCGTGAACGCCATCCCGCAGGCCATCGAGGCCATCGCCGCCGGCCGCATGCTGGCCACGGCCGACTTCAACGCCATGCAGATGGCCTACCTGGCCACCGAATGCGCCGTGCGCCACCTGCGCGGCGAGGCCATTCCCGCCCGCATCGAACTGCCCGTGCAGATCGTGGACCGCGGCAACCACGCGCGATGGGACCTGCCCTACGGGCAGCGGCCCGTCATCACGCTGGACGAACTCCGGAGACAACACGCATGAACAAACGCCATTTCCTCCAGGCGGCCGGCGCCGGCCTGCTCGCCGCCGCGCTGCCCGGCCGGGGCCTCGCGCAGGACTACCCGGCCAAGCCCATCCGCATCGTCGCGCCGCTGGCCCCCGGCGGCGCGGTCGACATCCTGGCGCGCCTGATCGCCGAGCGTCTGCAGCCGCTCTACAGCCAGACCGTGATCGTGGAGAACAAGCCCGGCGCCAGCGGCCACCTGGGCGCGCAGTTCGTGGCGCGCTCGCCGGCCGACGGCCACACCCTCATGGTCGGCACCATCGGCATCCACGCGGCCTATGCGAGCTACAGCAAGCTCAACTACGACCCGGCGAAGGAACTGCAGCCGATCCTGGTCATCGGCGAGGCGTCCAACATCGTGGTGGTGCCGGCGAACTCGCGCTTCAAAACCTTCGCCGATTTCCTGGCCGAGGCCAAAGCCAGGCCGGCGGGCATCAACTACGCCTCGGCCGGTCCGGGCAGCTCCATCCACATGATCACGGAGCTGTTCCAGCTCGCCATCGGCCAGCGCATGAACCATGTGCCCTACAAGGGCAGCGGCCCCGCGCTGGCCGACCTCATCGGCGGCCAGGTGGACGTGATGTTCGAGAACATGTCCTCGGGCATGGCGCACGTGCGCGGCGGCCGTCTGCGCGCGCTGGCCGTCACCGGTCCGAAGCGCGACCCGCGCTTCCCCGAGCTGCCCACCATCGCCGAGGCTGGCGTGCCAGGCTTCAGCGGCACCTCGTGGTTCACGCTGGCGGCGCCAGTCGGCACGCCCGCGCCGCTGGTGGACAGGCTCAGTCGTGACGTGCAGAAGCTGCTGGCCGCACCCGACGTGGCCGAGCGCTACAACGCCCTGGGCATGGGCTTCGCGCCCCACACGCCGGCCGAGGCCCGGGCCTTCATCCAGAGCGAGACCACCAAGTGGACGCGCGTGATCGAGGCCGCGAACCTCAAGCTCGACTGAACACGACAACGACCGGAGACACCGCATGATCAAGAAGACCGTTCGCGCGGCCCTGCTGGGCCTCGCCATGAGCGCCGCCGCCCTGTCCGCCACGGCGCAGGACGCGTACCCGAGCAAGCCGATCCGCCTCGTCGTTCCCTACGCCGCCGGTGGACCGGCCGACCTGCTGGCGCGCGGCGTGGCCGAGAAGCTATCGCCGCGCCTGGGCCAGAGCGTGGTGGTGGAGAACAAGCCCGGCGCGGGTGGCCACACCGGTGGCGAACAGGTGGCTAAAGGAGCGGCCGACGGCTACACCTTGGTGCTGGCCACCATCGCCCACAACGGCGCGACCAAGCTCTACCCCAACCTGCGCTACGACCCCAACACCGAGCTGCAGCCCGTGATCCTGGTGGCGGAAAGCCCCAGCGTGTTGCTGGTGCGCCAGGACCTTGCCGCGAAGTCGGTAAGCGAGTTGCTCGTCCTGATGAAGGCCCAGCCCGGCAAGCTGAGCTACGGCTCGGCCGGCAACGGCTCGGCCATGCACATGGCGGCCGAGCTGTTCCGCTACATGAGCAAGACCGAGGTGGTGCACGTGCCTTACCGCGGTGGCGCGCCTGCCATGACCGACCTGCTCGGCGGCCGCATCGACTTCATGTTCGACAGCCTGGGCACCGCACACCAGCACCTGCCCTCGGGCAAGGTGCGCGCCCTGGCCGTGACCAGCACCACGCGCAACCCCAGCCTGCCCGACGTGCCCACCGTGGCCGAGGCCGGCCTGCCCGGCTACGCGTCGGTGCCCTGGTACACCATCTCCGCGCCCAGGGGTGTGCCGGCGGCGGTGGTGAACAAGCTCAACACCGAAATCAACGCGGTCCTGAAGGACGCCGACCTGGTCAAACGCTGGGACAGCCTGGGTGTGGTGGTGCTGGGTGGAACGCCCGCCGAGGCGGCCAAGCGCAACCAGGTGGAAACCGCGAAATGGAGCGCGGTGATCGAGGCCGCGAACATCAAGCTGGACTGACCCGCCACCATGCATGACGTGATCGTGGTGGGCGGTGGCGGCGCCGCGCTGGCCGCCGCCATCGAGGCGCGCGGGCGCGGGGCCCGCGTGCTGCTGCTGGAAAAGAACCCGAAGCTGGGTGGCTCCACCGCCTGGTCCATCGGCTCGGTCACGTCCACCGGTACGCCACACCAGCGGCGGCGCGGCATCGTGGACAGCCCGGCCGACCATTGGGCCGACATGCCGGGCTTCGCGGGCGATCTGGATGCGCGCGACAACGCCGAGCTGCGCCGCGTGCTGTGCGACCACATCCCCGAGACCTTCCAGTGGCTGCTGGATTCGGGCGTGCGCTTCATGGGGCCCATGCCCGAGCCGCCGCATCGCCAGCCGCGCATGCACAACGTGCTGCCGAACTCGCGCTCGTTCATCTACCACCTGGAGCGGCGCGCGCGCCGCGCGGGTGTGGAGATCCGCTGCGGCGTGCGCGTGACCGCGTTGCTGCGCGAAGGCGATCGTGTGACGGGTGTGGAGGCCGACGGCGCCGCAGGCCGACAGCGCTTGGAAGCGCGCGCCGGCGTGGTGCTGGCCGCGGGCGATTTCACCAACAGCCCCGAGTTCAAACGCCGCTTCATGGGCGAGCAGGCATCGCGCGTGGAGGGCGTCAACCCCACGGCCACGGGCGACGGCCAGCGTCTGGCCGAGGCGCTGGGCGCGCGCATCGTCAACGGCGAGCTCGCGCTCGGCCCGGAGATCCGCTTCATCGCCCCCGCCCGCGAGACCTTCGTTCGGCGCCTGCCGCCCTGGCGCTGGCTGGCCACGCTGATGGGCTGGTCGTTGGACCACCTGCCGGCGGCGCTGCTGCGCCCGCTGATGATGAAATTCCTGACCACGGCGCTGGCGCCCTCGTCAGCGCTGTTCGAGGCTGGCGCCGCGCTGGTGAACCGACGCGGCGAGCGCTTCGGCGATGAGCTCGACCGCTCGGCCTGGCGGCTCGCGGACCAGCCGGACAAGCAGGGTTACATCGTGCTGGACCGCGCGCTCGCGCAACGCTTCGCGGCCTGGCCCCATTTCATCTCCACCGCGCCCGGCATCGCCTACGCCTACATCGACGACTACCGACGCAACCGGCCCGACGTGTTCACCGAGGCGCCGAGCGTGGCCGCGCTCGCGGCGCGGCTGGGCCTGGATGCGAACGCGCTGGCCCGTTCGGTGGCGGAGCGTTCGCTGGGCGACGGGCCGTACGTGGCACTGGGCCCGGTGCGCCCGGTGTTCGTGCACAGCGAGGGCGGGCTGATGGTGGACACGCGCCACCGCGTGCTCGGCGCGCACGACCGTCCCATCGAGGGCCTGTACGCAGCCGGCGCGACGGGGCAGGGCGGCCTGCTGCTCAAGGGTCACGGGCATCACCTGGCCTGGGCCTTCGTGTCGGGGCGGCGGGCGGGGGCGCAGGCGGCGGCGCACGGCGCCTAGTCGCGCGCCCGGCCAGGCCCCGCGGCCTGCACTTCTTCCACGATCACCTTCTTCCACGCCGCGATGCGCGACTCCGTGACCATGGTGGCGTGCGCGGCGATGCTGATGGCCAGGTGCGGCGTGCCCTCGCTCGCGGGCAGGGCGCGGCCCATGCCGAAGCCGTCGTCCACCACCGTGCCCTGGCTGATGGCGAAGCCGCTGCGGCGCACCAGGGCCACGGCGGCGCGCAGGCTGTCGGCGTTCAGGCGCGGGTAGCGGTCCAGCCCCGGCGCCACGGCGCGGATCATGTCGTCGGCGCGCGCGGGCTCGAGCGCGGCCAGCAGGGCGGTGGCGCCCGCGCCCACGCCGAGCAGGCGGCGTTGGCCCACGTCCACCGGCACGAAACGCACCACCGCGTTGCCGTCCACCTTGAGCAGGCACACGGCCTCGGTGCCGCTGCGCCGCATCAGGTAGGCGGTGACGCCCGTGCGCGCCGCCACCGCCTCCACCGCGTGGCGCCAGCGCCTCACGTCCTGCGAGCCCGCGGCGGGCGTGAGACCGAACTCGTGGATCAACGGGCCCATGCGGTAGCGGCGGCCATCGGCGCGCTCGACCAGGCGCTCGTCGAGCAGGCAGCCCAGGATGCGGTGCACCGTGGAGCGCGGCAGCGCCAGGCGCTGCGCGATGCCGGCGAGCGAATCGCCTTCGGCGCCGGCCTGGGCGATGGCGCGCAGGATGCTGGCCGCGCGGTGCACGGCCTGCGTGCCGTCGGAACTGGGGGGTGGCGGCGCGGCGGTGCGGGGCATGGTCTTGGTGGTCCGAGTTTTCGATCCAAGCATTCTGTCCACATCGTGGAACACTGGGAATGTGTTTTCCCCTAAAGCGGAGGCCGCCAGGTTCCAGAGAGAGAAGGCCGTTCCTAGAATCGCGCCCCACTGGCCGCTTCCAGGCATGCAGGTCAGATGTTCCATCAATTGAAACAGGAGACAGACCCATGCCCCGCACGCCGATCCACCGCCCTTCTTCGCCGCGCCGCCGCTGGCTCGCGCGCGCCGCCGCCAGCGCGCTGGCGCTGGCCGCCGCTGCCGGCGGCGCCTGGGCGCAGGCCGATTTCCCGAACCGGCCGGTGAAGCTGGTCGTGCCCTTTGCGGCCGGCGGCTCCGACACCATGGCGCGCGCCTTCGCCGAGAAGCTGGGCGCCGTGCTCCGGCAGCCGGTGGTGGTGGAGAACAAGCCCGGTGGCGCGGCCATCATCGGCTCGCAGCATGTGGCGCAGTCGCCGGCCGACGGCTACACCATGCTGTGGCTGGGCGGCGGCAGCCTCACGCCCGTGCTCATCAAGGACCTGAAGTTCGACATCCTCAAGTCGCTGCGGTCGGTGGTGAGCATCGCGCGCGGTGGCATGACGCTGATGGTTCCCGGCGCGATGCCGGTGAACAACTTCAGCGAGTTCCTGGCCTACGCCAAGGCGAACCCGGGCAAGCTGAACTACTCGCACACGGCCGGCAGCATCCTGCTGGCCACCGAGATGCTGAAGTCCAAGGCCGGCTTCGAGGCGGTGGCCATTCCGTACAAGGGCTCCACGCAGGTGGCCACGGCGCTGATGACGAACGAAATCCAGATGGGGATCGACGTGCCGGTGTTCTACCTGGGCATGATCAAGGAGGGGCGCATCAAGGCGATCGCGCACGGGGCGCAGGAGCGCTCCCCCTCGCTGCCCGACGTGCCCACGCTGGCCGAGGTGGGCGTGCGCGATCTGCAGTTCGCCTTCTCCTATGGCATCTGGGTGCCGGCTGGCACGCCCGACGCGGTGGTCGAGAAACTCAACGCGGCCTTCAACGAGGTCCTGAAAGACCCATCCATCCGCGAGCGCCTGGCGCAGGCCGGCGTGGTGCCCGTGGGCGGAGGCACCGAGGTGCACGCGCAGAACACGAAGGCCGAGCAGGACATGTGGGCGGCGGCGGCCAAGCAGATCGGGTACCACCCGCAATGAGCGTGCCGGGTTTGTTCTCTCTGGTGGGCAAGACGGTCGTCGTCACCGGCGGCGGCAAGGGCATCGGGCGTGGCATCTCGGACGCGATGGCGCGGTGCGGCGCGAACGTGGTGGTGTCGGGGCGCGGCGCCCTGGCGCTGGACGAGACGGTGCGCGGCGTGCAGGCCCTGGGCGCGCAAGCCCTCGCGGTGGTGGGCGACATCACGCGCAGCGACGACCGCGACCGCCTGATCGCCGCCACGCTCGAGCGCTTCGGCGCCATCGACGGCTGGGTCAACAACGCCGGCAGCGCCAGCCCCGCCGACGTCGGGCCGCTCGACACCATCGGCGAGGCGCAGTGGGACCGCGTGGTCGACCTCAACCTCAAGGCCGCGTTCTTCGCCGCGCAGGCCGCCGCGCGCGCCATGGTGCGCGGGGGATCGATCGTCAACATCAGCTCGCGCAGCGCCTCGTACCCCAACCCGGGCACGGGGCACTACGGCGCGGCCAAGGCGGCGCTGGAGAACCTCACGCGCACCATGGCCGCCGAATGGGGTCACCGCGGCATCCGCGTGAACGCGGTGGCGCCCGGCGTGGTGATGACGGATGAGTTGGCGAAGACCTTCGACACGCCCGAACGCATCCGCCGCCAGGTGCAGACCGTGCCGCTGCAGCGCCTGGGCCGCCCCGAGGACGTGGGGCCGCTGTGCGCCTACCTGGTGAGCGACGCGTCCGCGTGGACCAGTGGAACGGTGATCGGCGTCAGCGGCGGCAGCTTCGTGCCCATGGGCTACCTGAGTTACCTGCACCAGGTCAACCGCGACGCCGCACCCGCCTGAAAGAACGACAGGGACTCACATGGATTTCTCGTGGACCGAGGAGCAGACGGCCTTGCGCGAACGCGTGCGTGACCTGCTCGCGCGCGAACTGCCGCCCGATTGGGCGCGCCTGAGCCGCCACGGCCCGGGCAGCCCGGAGCAGACGGCCTTCTCGCTGAATTTCTGCCCGAAGCTGGCCGAGGCCGGCCTGCTGGTGCCGCACTGGCCGGTGGAGCACGGTGGCCGCGGCGCGCCGCCCTGGCACCACTTCATCATCGGTGAAGAGCTCTGGGCCGCTGGCGAACCGCGCGGCGCGCAGTACATGAACGTCAACTTCATCGGCCAGACCATCATGCGTTTCGGCTCGGTGCCGCAGCAGCGGCGCTACCTGCCGCCGATGGCCGCGGGTCAGGCGATCTGGTGCCAGGGCTTCTCCGAGCCGTCGGCGGGATCGGACCTTGCGGCCTTGCGCACGCGCGCCGAGCGGCGGGGCCAGGACTATGTGATCAACGGCTCCAAGATCTGGACGTCGTACGCCGGCCTGGCGCAGACCTGCTTCCTGCTCGCGCGCACCGGTGGCGCGGGTCGCCAGGGCATCTGCATCTTCCTCGTGCCCATGGACACGCCAGGCATCACCGTGCGCGGCATTCCTTCGCTGATCGGCGAGGGCGACATCCACGAGGTCTTCTTCGACGACGTGGTGGTACCGGCCGATGCGCTGCTCGGCGAGGAGGGTCAGGCCTGGCCCATCATCGGCTGGGCGCTGTCGCACGAGCGCGTGGGCATCGCGCGCTACGCCTTCTCGCGCCGCGTGCTCGACGGCATGGTGCGCCAACTGCAGTCGCAAGGCCGCTTCGACGATCCGCTGATCCGGGCGCGCGCGGGCCAGGCGCTGGCCGCCATCGAGGCCGCGCGCCTGCTGGTCTACCGCGTGATTCACCAGCGCGCGCGCGGCCTGCCGCCCACGGCCGACGCCAACGTGGCCCGCACGGCCGTGATCGCGGCCGACCACCAGGTGTCCGATTTCGGCATGCAGTTCCTGCCCGACAGCTACTGCGGCGACGCCTTCCCGCTGCACCTCTCGCACCACGAACGCGCCATCGCCGCCGGCATCGCGGCGGGCGCGGCCGAGGTCCAGCTCAACCTGGTGGCGCAGGACTTCCTGAAGCTGCCGCGCGAGGCCCGCGCATGAACTTTGAACTCAACGACGACCAGCGCGCCCTGCTCGACGCGGTGGAGCAGGTGGTGCAGCACCACCTCGCGCGAACGCCCGCGCCGGCGCGCGTGGAGTGCCTGCCCGAACTGGACCGCGACCTGGAGCAGGGCGGCTACTTCGAGGCCATGACCACCGAAGGCCTGGGCCCGGTGGCCGCCGCCGCGATGGTGATCGCCCTGGCGCGCCTGCCGTTCTGCACCGAGCTCGGCGCGTCGGCGCTGCTGGCGCCGCGGCTGGGCCTGCCGCGCGTGTGCGCGGTGCTGGGCGAGGACCGGCACGCGCCAGCGCGCTTTCTCGCGCAGGCGGCCTGCGCGGTGGCCATCGAGGCCGATGGGGTGTTCGCCGCGGCGCTGGCGCCGGGCGACGCGCGCGAGGTCGAGAGCCTGTGGGCCTACCCCATGGGCGAACTGGTCGCGCCCGAGGCCCTGTCCTGGCGGCGGCTGGACACCGACCCCAAGGCCTGCCTGGACCTCTGGCGCGTGGCCCTCGCCGCCGAGATCGCCGGCTGCCTGTCGGCCGCGCTGGCCAGCGTGGTGCAGCACGTGAGCGACCGGCGCCAGTTCGGCCGCCCGCTGGGCAGCCTGCAGGCCGTGCAGCACCGGCTGGCGCACAGCGCCGTGGCCGTGGAGGGGGTGCGCTGGCTGGCGCTGGCGGCGGCGGCGGGCAGTGTGCCGGCCGCGCTGGCCCTGGGCCAGGCGCAGCAGGCCGTG
Source organism: Hydrogenophaga sp. PML113 (assembly GCF_001777155.1). NCBI lineage: Bacteria > Pseudomonadati > Pseudomonadota > Betaproteobacteria > Burkholderiales > Comamonadaceae > Hydrogenophaga > Hydrogenophaga sp. PML113. The sequence goes on from NZ_MIYM01000005.1 coordinate 73,527, forward strand.
CGCCCGGTGGCCTACGACCTGCACCAGTTCATGGGCGCCATGGGCCTCACGCTGGAACACCCGCTGCACCGCTGGACCTACCGCGCGCGGCGCCTGCAATCGGAACTCGGCGCGGCGGATCGCCAGTTCCAGCTCGCGGCCGGTCAGGCCTGGCCCGCATGACATGAGTTCAGGAAAGACCCGCACATGAAACGCCTGCCCCTCACCGGCATCCGGGTCCTGGACCTCAGCCGCATCCTCGCCGCGCCGCTGGCCGCGCAGTCCCTGGGCGACCTCGGCGCCGAGGTCATCAAGATCGAGCGCCCGGGGCGCGGCGACGAGGCGCGCCGCTGGGGACCACCCTTCCTGAAAGACCGCGACGGCCGCGACACGCGCGAGTCGCCCATGTACCTCTCGGCCAACCGCAACAAGCGCTCCATCACCATCGACCTCGCCCGCCCCGAGGGCCAGGACCTGGTGCGCCGACTCGTCGAACGCAGCGACGTGCTGATCGAGAACTACAAGGTCGGCGACCTTCAGCGCTACGGCCTGGACTACGACTCGCTCAAGCGCGTGAACCCGCGCCTGGTCTATTGCTCCGTCACCGGCTTCGGCCAGACCGGCCCCTACGCCGCGCAGCCCGGCTACGACACGGTGTTCCAGGCCATGAGCGGCCTCATGTCGGTGACCGGCCTGCCCGACGGCGTGCCCGGCGGCGGCCCCATGAAGACCGGGCCCAGCCTGGCCGACTTCATGGCCGGCCAGTTCGCGACCGCCGGTGTCCTGGCCGCGCTGTACGAGCGCGACACCCACTCGGGCGAGGGCGCGCACATCGACATCGCCTTGCTCGACAGCACCATCGTGGCGCAAACGCATTCGGTGGCGACCTACCTGGCCACCGGCCAGGTGCCGCCGCGCCGCGGCACCGAGGGCAACGGCGGCTTGCCTTCGCAGGCCTTTGCCTGCGCCGACCGCAGCGTCATCGTCATCTGCGGCAGCGAGGAGCAATACCGCCAGTTCTGCGAGGTTCTGGACCATCCCGAACTGGCGAGCGACCCCCGCTTCGCCACCAACAGCGATCGCCTGCGCCACCGCGCGGAACTGGCTTCGACCTTCGGCGCCATCACCGCGCGCTGGACCTCGGTCGAGCTGCTCGCCGCGCTCAAGAACGCCGGCATTCCCAGCGGCCCGGTCAACAGCTACCCCGAGGTGTTCGCCGACCCGCAGGTGCAGCACCGTGGCGTGGCGCTCGTGGCCGAGCACGCGCAGGCCGGCCCCACGCGCTTCTGTGGCAGCCCGATCCGCTTCACCGGCGTGGCCGACCGCGCGCCCATGGCGCCGCCGGTGCTGGGCCAGCACACCGACGAGCTGCTGCTCGAGGTGCTGGGGCTCGATGAGGCCGCCATCGCGGCCTTGCGCGGGAAGGCCGTGCTCTGAGCCCGGGGGCCGCGATGGACGCGTACGACACCCTGTTGCTCGGCGTCGACGGCGGCGTGGCCCGCCTGACGCTCAACCGCCCCGAGGCGCGCAACGCCATCAGCCGCCGCATGGCCGATGAGCTGACCGAGGCGCTGCGCGCGCTGCGCGCGCGCGAGGACGTGCGCGTCCTGGTGCTGCACGGCGCGGGCGAGCACTTCTGCGCCGGCGGCGACGTCAAGGGCATGGGCGAGGCCGGTCCGCGCGGCGCGCCCGAAGCCCGGGCCGGCATGGCGCGCTACCGCCACATGACCGAGGCCCTGCACGGTTTCGACAGGCCGGTGATCGCCGCGGTGGACGGCGTGGCCTATGGCGCCGGCTTCAGCCTGCTGCTGCTGGCCGACCTGGTGCTGCTGAGCGAGCGCGCGCGCCTGTGCATGGTGTTCGGGCGCGTGGGCCTGGTGCCCGATTGCGGCGCGCTGCACACGCTGCCGCGCGTGGTGGGCCTGCAGCGCGCCAAGGAGCTGGTGTTCTCCGCGCGCGAGGTCCGCGCGCCCGAGGCGCTGGCGCTGGGGCTGGCGATGGAGGTGCTGCCCGCGCAGACCCTGCTCGACCGCGCCCTGGCGCTGGCGGCGGCGCTGCGCGAGGCCTCGCCGCTGGCTTTGTCGCTCGCCAAGCGCGCCTTGAACCGGTCCTTCGACCAGGACCTCGCCGGCCTGCTCGACGCGGAGGCCGATGCGCAGGCACTGGCCTTGTGCAGCGAAGCGCACGCCGAGGCGGTTCGGCGCTTCGTGCACAAGGCACCCGCGCGCTTCGCCTGGCCGGACTGATCGGGCGCGCTCAGAGGCGGCGCCGCAGCGCCTCGAAGAACAACTCGGACTGCAGGCGTTCGCCCAGGGTCTGTTCGGCCACGCGCGCGGCCATCTCGGGCGTGCTGGGCGCCAGCGGCAGGCCACTGGAGGCGGCGAGCACCTGCGCCATGCAGGCGCGCTCCAGGTAGTAGAGGTCGTCGAAGGCGTGGTCGATGCGCGCGCCGCAGACGATGACGCCGTGGTTGGCGAGGAAGGCCACGTCGGCGCCGCCCATGGCGCGCGCGATGCGCTCACCCTCGGCGTGGTCGAGCGCGAGGCCGTTGTAGACCGGGTCGCTGGCCACGCGGCCATGGAAGCGCATGGCGTTCTGCGACAGCGTGCTGTCCAGCGCGCGCTCGCGCGTGAGCGTGAGCGCGGTGGCGTAGGGCATGTGGGTGTGCAGCACCACGGCCTGGCGCGCCACGCGGTGCACGCCGGCGTGGATGTGCATGGCCGTGCTCTCCACCGGGTGGCGGCCCGCGAGCGCACGGCCCTGCGTGTCCACCATGACGATGTCCTCGGCCTGCACCTCCTGCCAGAGCAGGCCGCGCGGGTTGAGCAGGAAGCGGCCCGAGCCGTCGGGCAGCTCCACGCTGAAGTGGTTGCACACGCCTTCGGACAGGCCGAAATGCGCGGCGGCGCGCAGCGCGAGCGCGAGGTCGGCGCGCAGGCGGCGCACGGGTTCGGTGTGGAAGTCTTGTTCGTGGTTCATGCGTTGATGTCGGTGAGATCGGCCGCCACCAGCCGGGCGGCCGCGAGGTCCCAGCCCGCCCAGCCGCAGTTCTTGAAGAACACCGGGCCCGCCGGGCGCGGGCGCGCCAGCCAGTCGGCCAGCGTGGGCACGGCGGGCACGTCGAGGCCGGCCTGCAGCAGGTCGCCGGCCTCGTGGTCGGCGTCGCGCGTGTCCACCGCCAGCGCGCCGCGCGCGGCGACGTGGCGGCAGACCTCGGGCGCCCATTCGAGCATGGTGGGCGTGAAGGCGCCCACGGCGGCGATGAAGGCGTCGTCGCGCGGCAGGGCGCGCAGCGACGCGGCCTGCGCCGGGGTGGCGCTCACCACCAGCGGGCAGTCGGCGAGCGCGGCGTTGGCGTCGTCCACGCGCCGGGCGTCCAGGCCGAGGTCGCGCGCGTGCGCGACCAGGGCATCGGCGCTGGCCGCACCGCGCGAGGCCACGCGCACCTGCCGAACGCCCAGACCACTGGCGAAGGCCTCCAGGTGGGCGCGTCCCTGCACGCCGGCGCCCACGATGAGCAGCGGGCCGTCGGTGCGCGGCGCGAGCGCGCGCGCGGCCAGCAGCGAGACGGCGGCGGTGCGGCGCGCCGTCACCGTGGGGCCGTCGAGCAGGGCCAGGCGGCGGCCGTCGCGCGCGTCGAACACCACCACGTCGCCCTGGATCGCGGGCAGGCCGCGCGTGGCGTTGTCGGCGACGAAGCTGATCAGCTTGGTGATGGCCACGCGCGCGTCGGTGGCGGGCATGGCGAAGAAGGTGCCGCCCGCGGGCAGGGGCAGCACGGTGCGCGCCGGCACCTTCACCGTGGGGTCGCGCAGCAGCGCGGCGATGGCGTCGGCGAGCGCGGGGTAGGGCAGGGCGGCGGCGGTGGCCTCGGCGGCGTACAGGCGGGGTGGGCTCATGGACCGATGATGCGGCATGGCGCCGGCCCCGCGGACAAAAAAAAGCCCGCCGGGCGGCGGGCTTTGTCTCGGGGCCGGACCGTTCAGATCTTGGCCGAGGTGATGTAGCTGTCGTAGCGCCACTCGGAGAAGCGGCTCCACAGGATCTGGTCGCGCTGGAAGGCGCGCATGTCCTGGTGGATCTTCTTGAACTCGGGCGACTTGGCCTCATGCTCGGCGAAGACCTCCATCGCGGTCTTGAAGCCGGCGTCCATCACAGCCTTGGGGAAGGCGACCAGCTTGGTGCCCGAGGCCACCAGGCGCTTGAGGGCGATGGGGTTCTGCGCGTCGTACTTGGCGGTCATGTCGCGCGCGGCCACGGCACCGGCGGCGCGCACGATGGCCTTGTTCTCGGCGGACAGGGCGTCGAAGGCCTTCTTGTTGATGAAGAACTCCAGCTCGGCGCCGCCTTCCCACCAGCCGGGGTAGTGGTAGAAGGGCGCGACCTTGTTGAAGCCCAGGCGCTCGTCGTCGAAGGGGCCGACGAACTCGGTGGCGTCCAGCGTGCCCTTCTCCAGGGCCTGGTACACCTCACCGGCGGGCATGTTCTGCGCCACCACGCCCAGCTTGGCCATGGACTCGCCGAACAGGCCGCCGCCCATGCGCATCTTCAGGCCCTTGAGGTCGGCCACGGTCTTGATTTCCTTGCGGTACCAGCCGCCCATCTGGGTGCCGGTGTTGCCGGAACTCATGGAGAGGATGTTGTACTTGGCGTAGAACTCGTCCATGAGCTTGCGGCCGTTGCCGTGCTCCATCCAGGCGTCCATGTGGCGCGCGGTCAGGCCGAAGGGCACGGCGCAGCCGAAGGCGAAGATGGAGTCCTTGCCGGTGAAGTAGTAGGACGCGGTCTGCGCCATCTCGATGGTGCTGTCCTGGATCGCGTCGACCACGCCGAAGGCGGGCACGATCTCGCCGGCGGCGTGGATGGAGACCTCGAACTTGCCGCCGGACAGCGCTTTCACGGTCTCGGAGAACTTCTCGGCCGAACCGAAGATGGTGGGCAGCGATTTCGGGAAGCTCGACGCCAGGCGCCAGCGCACGGCGGCCTGGGCATGCACCGCGGGTGCGATGCCGGTGGCGAGCACGCCGGCGATGCCGGCGTTCTTGATGAGGGAACGGCGATCCATGGAAATTGACTCCTCGGGAAACGGGGGTTGGGGTTGCGGACGCAACCACCTATAGGGAGGGGCAGTATGCCACCCCCCATTCCTAGGGTTTCCACTAGATCGCGCCCCACCCCAAGGCCTGGGCCGCGCGCGCCTGGGCCTGGAGGATCAGGCAAGCATCTCGCAGCCCTGTGCTAACACCCCCGGGGGACGCTGGCCAACACTCCCGGCCATGCCGGCGGCCTGGGCCCCGGCATGGCCGATCCGCTTCCTTTTCCCTTTGGGAGACCCCATGACCACCCTTCAAGTCAATGGCCGGAACCACACGCTCGATGTGGACCCCGGCACCCCCGTGCTCTGGGCCCTGCGCGACAACCTGGGCATGACCGGCACCAAGTTCGGCTGCGGCGCGGCGCTGTGCGGCGCCTGCACCGTGCACCTCGATGGCCAGGCCATCCGCTCCTGCATCACGCCCGTGGGCAGCGTGGAGGGCCGCGCGATCACCACCATCGAGGCCGTGGCGCAAGGCGAGGACCGCGTGGGCCGCGCCGTGCACGAGGCCTGGGTGAAGCACGACGTGGCGCAGTGCGGCTACTGCCAGAGCGGCCAGATCATGAGCGCCACGGCCTTCCTCAAATCGCTGCCCAAGGGCCAGCGGCCGAGCGCCGCCGACATCGACGCGGCCATGGCCGGCAACGTGTGCCGCTGCGGCACCTACGAGCGCATCCGCGCCGCCGTGGCCGAGGCCGCGCGCGCCATCGCCTGACGGAGGAACGGACATGCTGCCTTCCACTTTCACCCCCGAACTGCCCCGCGCGCTGCAGCTGATGCTGGCGCGCGGCGGCGCGCCCGCCGAGGGCGCGGCCGAACTGCCGCGCCGCGGCTTCCTCAAGCTCGCCGTGGCCAGCGGCTTCGCGCTGGGCCTCGCGCCCCTGGCCGCCCAGGCCCAGGGCGCGGGCGCGCCCGACGCGGCGCTCAAGCCCACGCAGCGGCCCGGCGCCTTCGTCGCCATCGCCACCGACGGGACCGTCACCGTCACCGTGAACCGGCTCGAATTCGGCCAGGGCGTGCAGACCGCGCTGCCCATGGTGCTGGCCGAGGAGCTGGACGCCGACTGGAGCCAGGTGCGCAGCCAGCTCGGCACCAATGACCCGGCCTACGCCGACCCGCTGGCGGGCATGCACCTCACGGGCGGCTCCACGGCCGTCAAGAACAGCTTCACGCAGTACCGCGAACTCGGTGCCCGCACGCGCGCCATGCTGGTGGGCGCGGCCGCCGCGCGCTGGCAGGCCGACCCGGCCGCGCTGCGCACCGAGGCCGGCCACGTCATCGGTCCCGGCGGCCGCCGCGCCAGCTACGGCGAACTGGCCGAGGCCGCGATGCAGCAGCCCGTGCCCGAGCGCGTGGCGCTGAAGGACCCGAAGCGCTTCAAGCTCATCGGCCAGCCCACCACGCGGCTGGACGCGCGCGCCAAGAGCAGCGGCCGGCAGGACTTCGGCATCGACGTGCGCCGCCCGGGCCAGCTCACGGCCGTGATCGCGCGCCCGCCGGTGTTCGGCGCCAAGCTGCGCTCGGTGGACGACGGCGCCGCGCGCGCCGTGAAAGGCGTGAAGGCCGTGCTGCGCGTGCCACTGGACCGCGGCGCCGAGGGCGTGGCCGTGGTGGCCGAGGGCTACTGGCCCGCCAAGCTCGGGCGCGACGCGCTCAAGCTCGACTGGGCCAGCGACGCGGTGGACAAGGTCGACAGCGAACGCCAGCTCGCCCAGTACCGCGAGCTCGCCGGTCGGCCCGGCGCGGTGCATTTCGACGCCGACATGGCGCCGCTGGCCACGGCGCCGAAACGCATCGAGGCCGAGTTCGTCTTTCCCTACCTCGCGCACGCGCCCATGGAGCCGCTCAACTGCACGGTGGAGCTCGCCGAGGGCGGCGCCACGATGTGGGTGGGCACGCAGATGCCGGGCCTGGACGGCCTGGCCGCGGCGCGCGCCCTGGGCCTCAAGCCCGAGCAGGTGCGCGTGAACGTGCAGGCGGCCGGCGGCGGCTTCGGCCGGCGCGGCGTGCCCAGCAGCGAGTACGTGGTCGAGGCCTGCCAGATCGCCCGCGCCGCGCGCGAGGCGGGGGTGCGCGCGCCGGTGCGCACCGTCTGGAGCCGCGAGGACGACATCAAGGGCGGCTACTACCGCCCCATGCACCTGCACCGCGCGCGCATCGGCTTCGATGAGCGCGGCCGCGTGCTGGCCTGGGACCACGTGATCGTGGGCCAGTCCATCATCGCCGGCAGCCCCTTCGAGCCCTTCATGGTGAAGAACGGCGTGGACCAGACCGCCGTGGAAGGCATGCGCGCGCCCTATCCGCTGCCCATGCGCCTCACCGTGCACCACCCCCAGCTCAACGTGCCCGTGCTGTGGTGGCGCAGCGTGGGCTCCACGCACACCGCTTTCGTGATGGAGACGCTGATCGACCAGATCGCGCGCGAGACGAACCAGGACCCGGTGGCCTACCGGTTGGCGATGTTCGGCGATCAGCACCCGCGCCACCGCGACGCCCTGAAGCTCGCGGTGGACAAGAGCGGCTACGGTAAGCGGCGGCTGGCCGAGGGCCGCGCCTGGGGCGTGGCGGTGCACGAGAGCTTCGACTCGGTGGTGGCCTACGTGGTCGAGGCCTCGGTGAAGGACGGCGCACCCGTGCTGCACCGGGTGACGGCGGGCGTGCACTGCAACCTCGTGGTCAACCCGCGCACGGTGGAGGCGCAGGTGCAGGGCGCGGCGCTGATGGGCCTGGGCATGTGCCTGCCCGGCGCGGCCATCACGCTCAAGGACGGCGTGGTCGAGCAGGGCAACTTCGGCGACTACCGCGTCGCGCGCATCACCGAGATGCCGACGGTGGCCGTGCACACCGTGCCCAGCGCCGACCCGCCCACCGGCATGGGCGAGCCCGGCCTGCCGCCGCTGGCGCCGGCGTGGGCGAACGCGCTGGCGAGGATCACCGGCAAGCCCTTGCGCGACCTGCCCTTCAAACTGGGGTAGCACCCCCGCCGCGCTTCGCGCGACCCCCTCGAGGGGGTGGCACCTGCGGCCTGGCACAGCCGGTTCCGCGGTGCCTCTGGGGGCGCTGCTTCAGGCGGGCACCGGTGTGTATCCCTCGCCGGTGCCCAGCGCGCTCTCCAGGTCGCGCAGCGGCGACAGGCCGAACTGGCGGCTGTACTCGCGGCTGAACTGGGAGGCGCTCTGGTAGCCCACGCGGTAGCCGGCGCTGCCCACGTCCAGCCGCTCCACCAGCATCAGCCGGCGCGCCTCCTGCAGGCGCAGGCGTTTCTGGTACTGCAGCGGCGTCATGGCGGTGACCAGGCTGAAGTGGTGGTGCAGGGACGAGGCGCTCATGCCCACCTGGCTGGCCAGGGCCTCGATGCGCAGCGGCTGCCGGTAGTTCTGGCGCAGCCAGGCGATGGCCTTGGCGATCTTGTTGCTGGGGCTGTTGGCCGAGGCGATGCGCAACAGGGCGGGGCCGTGCGGACCGGTGAGCAGGCGGTAGAGGATTTCCTGTTCGATCAGCGGCGCCATGGCCGCGATGTCCTGCGGGCGCTCGAGCAGGCGCACCAGGCGCAGCATGGCGTCCAGCAGCTCCAGCGGTGCCTTGTGCACGGCCACGCCGCGCAGGCTGTCGCCGCGCAGGGCCTCGGGCGGCAGGCTCACGCGCGACAGCACCTCCTGCAGGCGCGCGCCGTCGATGGCCATGCCCAGGCTCAGCTTGGGCCGCTCGGGCGTGGCCTGCACGATGCACGAGATCACGGGCAGGTCCAGCGTCACCACCAGGCAATCGCCGACGCCATAGTGGTAAACCTCCTCGCCCAGGGTGAGGCGCTTGGCGCCCTGCGTGACCAGCGCGAAGCAGGGCCACTGCGCCGTGTGCATGGGCAGCGAGGGCGAGCTTTGGCGGGCGAAGAACAGGTGGTCCACCGCGGTGGGCGTGAGGCCGTCGCGGTCGGTGGATCGGGCAATGATGCCGTTGATCTCGCTCAGGTAGTCGTCGGGCTTGAGCATGGGGCGTTCAGACGTAGGGGCGGCGCCGGGATGATCCCGCAAATGGCCCGATCCTCCACGCCCGTGGGGTCAAACGGGCGCGGGTCCGCAGGATCGGGCAAGCCCGGCGGAGGATCGTGGCAGCCGCCCGTCGGGCTGTCGCGCGGCCCTGGTCACAATCGCTCCCTCCCATCCGTCTGGCGCGTCATGAACGATCACACCCTGGACAGCTTCCTGCGCCTGCGGCCCCGGCTGCGGGGCATCGCCTACCGCATGCTGGGCTCGGCCGCCGACGCCGACGAGGTGGTGCAGGACGCCTGGCTGCGCTGGCACGGCACCGAGCACGCGTCGGTAGACAACGCCGAGGCCTGGCTGGTCTCCGTCACCACCCGCCTGGCCATTGACCGGCTGCGCGCGGCCCAGTCGCGGCGCGAGCAGTACGTGGGCACCTGGCTGCCCGAGCCCATCCTCACCGAGGCCGAGGCGCCGCACACGCCCGAGCAGATGCTGGAGCGGGCCGACCAGCTCTCGCTCGCCTTCCTCGCGGTGCTCGAGCGCCTGGCGCCCGAGGCGCGCGCGGCCTTCCTGCTGCGCGACATCTTCGAGGCCGAGTACGGCGAGGTGGCGGCGGCGCTGGGCAAGAGCGAGGCGGCCTGTCGCCAGCTGGTGCACCGCGCGCGCACCCTGCTCAAGGACGGGCGCGCGCGCCAGACCGTGCCACCCGAGGACCAGCGGCGCCTGCTGAGCGCCTTCGCCGAGGCGGCGTCGCGCGGCGACATCAGCGGCCTGAAGGCCGTGCTGGCCGAGGACGCGCGGCTCGTCAGCGACGGCGGTGGCAAGGTGCCCAGCTTTGGCGTGCCCCTGCTGGGCGGCCAGCGCATCGCGCAGCTCTATCTGGCCACCAGCCTGCGCTTCGCGGGCCGCGTGCACTACGAACTGGCCCCGCTCAACGGCGAGTGGGGCCTGCTGCGCTTCATCGACGGCGCGCTGGAATCGGCGCAGGCGCTGCGGATCGAGGACGGCCGCGTCGTGGGCATCCAGGTGCAGCGCAACCCCGACAAGCTGCGGCACATCGCGCAGGCGCTGGGCCACGCGCAGCTGGACCCATCGGTCACAAACTACGTCACAGGAGACGGCGCCGCTTCGTCTTGAGGGGTGAAGGCTTTCTTCATTTCTTCTCACAACGAAAGGTGATCCTCGTGAACGCTCCCCGTCTCCCCTGGACCGAGATCGCGCCCAAGACCTACCAGGCCATGGCCGCCGTCAAGGCCAGCACCATGCGCTCCACGCTGGGCAAGGGCCTGATGTCGCTGATGGACCTGCGCGTGTCGCAGATCAATGGCTGCGCCTTCTGCGTCGACATGCACACGCGCGAGCTGCGCCAGCACGGCGAGGCCTGGCAGCGCATCAACAGCCTGTGCACCTGGCGCGAGACGGTGCTGTACAGCCCGCGCGAACGCGCGGCGCTGGCCTGGGCCGAGGCATTGACGCGCCTGCCGGACGGGCACGCGGGCCACGACGCCGCCTTCGACGCGCTGCGCGACCACTTCAATGACCAGGAGATCGTTGAACTCAGCTGGACCATCGCCCAGATCAACACCTGGAACCGCATGGCCGTGGGCATGCACGCGCCGCTGCCCGACAAGCCGATCGAATAACGCTAGCCGCTGCGCTTAACCGGCCCCGCGCGCGTTGGCCAGCAGGATCTCGGCCAGGCGCTGCGCGGCCGGGCCGGCGCCCTCGCGGTCGCCGAACACCAGGTACAGGTCGGCGAAGCGCTCGCCGCCGCGCCGCATGGGCAGGGGCTTGAGCCGGCCCGCGTCGAGGTCCTGGCGGATCAGTTCCTCCGGCAGCCAGGCGAAGCCGTGGCCGCCGCGCGCGGCCTCGATGGAGGTGGAGATGTGGCTCACCGTCCAGCGGCGCGGCGTCTGCACCGCCGGCTCGTGGCCGCGCTGCGGGCTGGTCTCGCGCACCACCAGGTGGCGGTGCTGCCGCAGGTCGCGCAGCGTGACGGCGCGGTCCAAGCGGTGCAGGGGGTGGTCCGGGTGGGCCACCAGCAGGAAGCGCACGCGCATCAGGTGCTGGCCCTCGTAGCCCGTGGGCACGGTGCCGTAGATGGCGATGTCGATGCCGCCTTCTTCCAGCAGCGAGCTGCGGTGGCCGAGCACGGCCTCCACCACCTCGACGCGCGTGTGCTCGGCGCTCTGGCCGAAGCGCTCCAGGCAATCGAACAGGCGCCGGTTGGGGTAGATCACCTCCACCGCCAGCCGCAGCTCGGCTTCCCAGCCCAGCGACAGGCAGGCCGAGGCCGATTCCAGCGCGGCGGCCTCGGCCACCAGGTAGCGCGCGCGCTGGTAGAGCTGCTCACCGGTGGGCGTGAGCCGGGCCTTGCGGCCCTCCAGCTCGAACACCTGCACGCCCAGCTGCGCCTGGATCTGCTGCACCGCGTAGGTGACGGAGGACTGGCTGCGGCTGAGCTGCTCGGCCGCGCGCGCGTAGCCGCCGGCCTCCACCACGGCCACCAGGGCGTTCCATTGATCGAGCGTGACGCGGGGGTGGGCCATGGCTTTTATGATCGATTGAGTAGATGGTTTTGAGCGGAATTTTGCGCTTTTTCATTCGATCAGTCGATGTTTCAATGGCGCATCCCAACAAGGAACCCGCCATGAAAACCCTGCTCCTGATCCGCTCCAGTCTCCTGCTCGGCAACGGCCAGTCCAACCGCCTGGCCGACCGCTACGTCGCCGCCTGGCAGGCCGCCCACCCCGAGGGCCGCGTCGTCGTGCGCGACCTCGCGACCCAGCCCGTGCCGCACCTGGACCTGGCGCGCGTGGGCGCCTTCTCCACGCCGGCCGAGCAGCGCACGCCCGAACAGCAGGCCCTGGTGGCCGAGTCCGACGCGCTCATCGCCGAGCTGCAAAGCGCCGACGTGGTGGCGCTGGGCCTGCCGCTCTACAACTTCGGCATCCCGTCCACGCTCAAGGCCTACTTCGACCACATCGCCCGCGCCGGCGTCACCTTCCGCTACACCGCGGCCGGCGCCGAGGGCCTGGTCAAGGGCAAGCAGGTGCTGGTGTTCGCCGCGCGCGGCGGCCTCTACCAAGGCCAGCCGCACGACACGCAGACGCCCTATGTGCGCAACTTCCTGGGCTTCCTGGGCATGACCGACGTGCGCTTCGTCTTCGCCGAGGGCCTGGCCATGGGCGAGGAACCGCGCCGCGAAGGCCTGCGCGCCGCCGAGGCGGACATCGACGCCCTGCTGGAGCCCGTGGCCGCCTGAGCGCGGTGGCGCCGCAGCCCCTTAGGCGGCTCCCGTGGCCGAACGGCCCAGGTGCTGCGCCAGCGCGCGCAGCAGCGGCGCCGCCGCGGGCGTTAGCGGCACGCCGCGGCGTGCGATCGAGAAAAACTCCATGGTCACCATGGGCTGGCCCATGCGGTGCACGTCGACCGCATAGCGCCGGCAGGTGCTGGCCGCGAAGGCGGGAAGCACCGCCACGCCCTGGCCGGCTTCGGCCATCGCGATCAGCGTGTGCAGGTGAGCGAACACCGGCCGGTCCTCGCGCGGCAGCGCGGGCGCGAGGCGGGCGTCCACGAGCTGCTGGATCGCGTTGTCCGCTGGCAGCGCCAACAGCGGCCGCGCCCGCAAAGCGGCCCAGCTCAATGTGCCGCGGCCATTGAGGGCGGCGGTCAGCGTGCCGCGCGCGCCCACGGCCACCAGCGGCAAGCGCAGCAGCAGCTCGCGCGTGGTGGCCGGCGACTCGCACAGCAGCACACCCACGCCCACATCCACTTCGCCACGTTCCACCATTGACTGGATCTGTCGGCGGGCTCAACGGCGGCGGCCACCACCAAGCCGCGGCACCGCAAGAACACCATGATGCGCTGAGCCAGCCCCCGCCGCTGGCTCGGTCCAGGCCGGTCGCCTCCTTGGCGATCGGCCTTTTTTATAGGCCTCCTCTCGATGTAAGCGCCAGCTTCATGGCATGACCTGGTGCTAGGGTTTCCCCGATCTTCTTCAGAGCTATGGTCCTATATAGTTCATCGCAGTTGGCGCAGACCAACGCACCCATCCACCACCAGATCCAGGAGACAAGATGTCCAGCACATTCGCTCGAAGGGCGGCCTTGGCCGCCCTCGCCACCGCCGGGGCGCTGGTCGGCGGCCTGTTCGCCACCGCGGCCTCGGCCCAGGAAATCACCATCAAGTACGCCAACGTCATGGCGCCGGCGCACGACACCAGCAAGGGCGTGGACAAGTTCGCCGAACTGGTGGCGAAGAAGTCCAACGGCCGGATCAAGGTGCAGCACTTTCCGGGCGGCCAGCTGGGCAGCGACAAGGAAACCTACGAGGCCGCGCAGCAGGGCCTGCTGCAGATCGCCGGCGGTTCGTACGCCAACCTCGTCACCATCACCCGCGCTTTCGAGGTGCTGCACCTGCCCTACATCTTCGACAGCCGTACCGAGGCGCACCGCGCGCTCGACTCGGCCAAGGTGCGTGAGGCCATCAACAAGGAACTCGACCAAGTCGGCCTGCGCTGGTTGATGACCTTCGAATTCGGCTTCCGCGACATCAACACCACCAGCAAGAAGGTACTGGAGCCCGGCGACCTGGGCGGCCTGAAGATCCGCGTCTCACGCTCGCCCACGGAGGTGGGTGGCGTGAAGGCCTTCGGCGGCACGCCGGTCACCGTCGACTGGCCCGAGGTCTACAACGCGCTGCGCTTCAAGGTGGTCGATGGCGAAGCCCAGCCCTTCGGCACCATGGTCAGCGCCAAGCACCACGAGATCATCAAGGAGCACCTCGAGCTCGACTGGCAGTACTACGGCTTCGTGGGAATGATCAGCACCAAGCAGTGGAATGCCTATCCGCAGTGGGCGCGCAAGGTCATCGAAGAGGCCGCGACCGAAGCGGAGCAATACCACCGCCGCATCTGGGCCGAGGAAGACGAGAAGGCGAAGGCGGCCTACCTCAAGGCGGGCGGCCAGATCACCGTGCCCACGCCGGCCCAGCGGGCCCTCTGGGTGAAGGCGGGCCAAGGCATGTGGGGGTCGTCCGGCATCGACAAGTCGCTCATCGACCTGGTCCGCGCCGAGGCCACCGCCACCGCGCCGGCCGCCAGCGCCACCACCGCCGCCAAGTGAAGTCGCGCCCCGCCTGGTGTTCGGGCGGGGTGTCACCCTAGGGATACGCCCCATGGAAAAGCTGCTCGATCGCGCCACCGCCGCGCTGGTGGCCCTGCTCGTTGCGACGATGGTCGCCGTCATCCTCGCCTCGGTCTTCACGCGCTACGTGCTCAACGACCCGCTGAGCTGGGCCGAGCAGGTGGCCAAGTACCTGATGATCTGGGCCGCCTTCCTGGGCGCCAGCATCGGCATCAAGGAGGGCGCGCACATCGCGGTGACGGTGCTGGTCGACGTGTTGCCGCCTTCGCTGCAGCGCATCTGCTCCTACCTGGGGTACGCGCTCACCGCGGCCTTCCTGTCGGTGGCGCTGTACCAGGGCGTGCTGTTCACGAACAAGGTGCGGCCGCACTCGGATCCGCTGGTGTGGGAGATGAGCATGGCCTGGGCCTATGCCGCCATCCCGGCCGGCTGCCTGCTCATGCTGGTGCAGCTGGCCTTCGTGTTCTTCAAGGGCGACGGCGGCCAGAAGATGTCGTCTACCGCCAGCATGACATGAGCCCGGCGCGCCCCCGCGGCCCGGTGCCCCTACTTCCCTTCATTCCTGTCTGACACGAGGTTGCTCATGGGTGCCACCCTGATGCTGACGTTCCTGGGCGTGCTCGCCATCGGCGTGCCCGTCGCCTTCGCCCTGGGCATCGCCGCCATGGTCATCTTCACGGTGATCAACCCTTCGCTTCTGGCCCTGGTGCCGCAGCGCATCTTCACCGGCATGGACCTGTTCGCGCTGGTGGCCGTGCCCTTCTTCATCCTCGCCGGCGAGCTCATGGGTGGCTCGGGCATCCTCGACCGCATCATGGCCTTCTCGCGCATGGTGGCCGGCGGCATCCGCGGCAGCGTGGCGCAGGTCACCATCCTGGTGAGCATGATCTTCGGCTGGATCAATGGCTCGGGCGTGGCGGGCGCCAGCGCCGTGGGCTCGATGATGATCCCCACGGCGACCAAGCAGTACGGCAACGCGGGCTTCGCCTGCGCTGTCACCGCCTGCGCCTCGACGGTGGGGCCCATCATTCCGCCGTCCGTGCCGATGATCATCTACGCCCTGGTGGCGCAGAACGTCTCGGTGGGCGCGCTGTTCGCCGCGGGCGTGGTACCGGGCCTGCTGATCGGCCTGGGGATGATGGCCATCGTGTACTTCATCGCGCGCCGCCGCAACTACCCGGCCGACGGTGGCCGCTACACACTGGGCCAGCGCTTCGTGATCTCGCGCCAGTTCCTGGTGGCCCTGCTGCTGCCGCTGATCATGGTGGGTGGCATCGTCTCCGGGGCCTTCACACCGGTGGAGTCGGGCGCCATCGCCGTGCTCTACGCGATGCTGGTGGGCTTCTTCGTCACGCGAACCCTGGACCTGAAAGGCCTCTACGCCGCGCTGCGCAAAACCGGGGTGATCTCCTCGGTGGTGTTCCTGATGATGGGCGTGGCCAACGTCGCCGCCTGGATCATGACCACCGAGCAGGTGCCGCAGGCCGCGGCCGAGGCGATCCGCGCGTTCACCGACGACCCGCTGGTCTTCCTGCTGCTGGTCAACCTCATCCTGCTGATCGTTGGCTGCCTGTTCGACACCGTGGCCGCGATGGTGATGTTCGGCCCCATCCTGATCCCCATGGCCGAGGCCTTCGGCATCGACCCGCTGCACTTCGGGGTGATCGTCTGCATCAACCTGATCATCGGCATGGTCACGCCTCCGGTGGGCATCTGCCTGTTCGTGGTGTCGGGCATCGCCAAGACGCCGATCGAGCGCGTGGTCAGGGAGAGCCTGCCGTTCCTGTTCTGGCTGCTGGCGGTGCTGGCCATTGTCACTTACCTGCCGCAGAGCTACCTGTGGCTGCCCCGGCTGATGGGCTACGCCTGAGCGGCCTTCCTTCACGCCCTTGCCCGATTCAACATGAACGACAACGCCTATCCCTCAAGCCTCGAGCTGCTGGTGGCTGGTCAATGGCGCGGCCTGGCGGGCCGCGACAGCCTGCCGGTGGTCAACCCCGCCACACAGCAGGAAATCGGCCGCCTGCCCGTCGCCACCGATGCGGACATCGACGACGCACTGGCTGCCGCGCAATCGGCCTTCGAATCCTGGTCGCGCACCAGCGCCTGGCAGCGCGCCGCCGTACTGCAACAGGCCGCCCGGCTCATCGATGCGCGGCGCGATCGCATCGCCACCCTGCTGACGCTGGAGAACGGCAAGCCGCTGGCCGACGCGCAGGGCGAGATCGACCGCGTGCTGGAGGCGCTGCAGTACTGCGCCGAAGAGGCCAAGCGCGCCTACGGCCGCATCCTGCCGCCGCGCGCGCCGCTGCTGGTGCAGTCCACGGTCAAGCGCGCCATCGGGCCGGTGGCCGCGCTGGTGCCGTGGAACTTCCCGGTCTTCCTGGCGGCGCGCAAAGTGGCGGCGGCGCTGGCCGCGGGCTGCACGGTGGTGCTCAAGCCCGCGGAAGAGACCCCCGCCGCTTGCGTCGAGCTCGTGCGCGCCTTCGTCGACGCCGGCGTGCCCACGGGCGCGCTGAACCTGCTCTATGGGGTGCCGGCGCAGATTTCGCAGCGGCTGATCGCCTCGCCCGTGATCCGCAAAATCTCCTTCACCGGCTCGGTGCCGGTGGGCCGGCTGCTGGCCACGCAGGCCGCGCAGCACCTCAAGCCCTGCACCATGGAGCTGGGTGGGCACGCGCCGGTGATCGTGTTCGACGACGTGGACGTGGACAAGGCCGTGCGCGCCTGCGTGGCCTTCAAGTTCCGCAACGCCGGCCAGGTCTGCCTGTCGCCCAGCCGCTTCTATGTGCAGTCGGGCGTGCAGGAGGCCTTCACGCGCCGCTTCACCGAACTGGCCAAGGCCATTCGCGTGGGCGACGGCCTGCTGCCCGACACGCAGATGGGGCCGCTGCAGAACGCGCGCCGCCTGGAGGCCGCCAGCCGCCTCGTCGAACAGGCGCACGGCGAAGGCGCGCGCGTCGAAACCGGCGGCGGCCGTCTGGGCCGCCAGGGCTTCTTCTTCGCGCCCACCGTGCTGAGCCAGGTGCCCGCCAGCGCGCGCATCTTGGCCGAGGAGCCGTTTTGCCCGGTCGCGCCCATCGTGGGCTTCGACACCTTCGACGAGGCCATCGCCCAAGCCAACGCCACCGAATTCGGGCTGGCGGCCTACGCCTTCACCCAGCGCCTGGACCGCGCCGCCGAGTTCACCGAGCGCATCGAGGCAGGCTGGATCGGGGTCAACAGCTTCACGCCCTCGCTGTCGGACGCGCCCATCGGCGGCATGAAGGACAGCGGCCTCGGCTACGAGGGCGGCCCTGAGGGCCTGGACGCCTACCTGCACATCCGTTTCATCAGCCAGGCCAACGCGCTGGCCTGATCGATCGACTTCATCAGGAGAACACACATGACCAACACCGCCAAGGCCCAACCCCTGCGATTCACGGGCTACCAGCAACGCAACAAGCCTGGCCCTGACCTGGAGCTCACCAGCACCGAACCCGGCACGCCCATGGGCGAGTACATGCGCCGCTACTGGCAGCCGGTGTGCCTGTCCGAGGAACTGAAGGACGTGCCCAAGGCCATCCGCATCATGAGCGAGGACCTGGTGGTGTTCCGCGACAAGAGTGGTGACATCGGCGTGATGCACCGCCACTGCTCGCACCGCGGCGCTTCGCTCGAGTACGGGATCATCGCCGAGCACGGCATCCGCTGCTGCTACCACGGCTGGCACTACGGCATCGACGGCCGACTACTCGACGCGCCGTGCGAGGCCGATCCCACGCGCCTGAAGGAGACCGTTTGCCAGGGGGCCTATCCCGCCTTCGAGCGCCACGGCCTGGTCTTCGCCTACATGGGCCCGCCGGAGTCGCAGCCGCCGTTCCCCGAGTTCGACAGCTACGGCTTTCCCGCCGATACCAAGCTGGTGCCGTTCTCCAACATCTACCCCTGCAACTGGCTGCAGGTGTACGAGAACATCATGGACCACATGCACACCGCCGTGCTGCACAACAAGATGGTGGTGGACGGTGTGGACGCGGCGGTGGCCGACGGCGTCTCGCTCGAAGGCTTCGGCGACATGCCCGTCATGCAGTGGGAGCCCACCCGAACGGGCAATGGCTGCGTCTTCGTGGCTGGCCGGCGCTTGCCCGACGACAAGGTCTGGGTGCGCATCACCGAGATGGTCTTCCCGAACTACCTGCAGATCGGCTCCCTGCTGCCGACCGCCGCGCGCGAGCGCCACGGCACCTCGGGCTGTACCCGCTGGAACGTGCCGGTGGACGACGAGCACATGATCATCTTCGGCTACCGCCACTTCAACAGCACCGTGGACCCGGACGGGCTCGGGGTGGAAGCCGACTGCGGCGTCGACAAGATCGACTTCCTGGAAGGCCAGACCGGCAACCGCAGCTACGAAGAAGGCCAGCGCGCCCCGGGCGACTGGGAGGCCCTGGTGAGCCAGCGCCCCATCGCGATCCACGCCCTGGAGCACCCCGGCAGCTCCGACGTGGGCGTGTACCTGTGCCGCAAGCTGCTGCGCGAAGCCGTGCGCGGCAAGGCCTCGCCCGACCCTTTGTACGAGCGCCTGACCGCCGAGGGCCGCAGCCTGCCGCTGTACGCGCAGGACAGCGTGCTGCACGCCGCGGAGCTGCCGCGCGCCGAGGACCGCAAGCTCGTGCTCTCGCTCGGCAAGCGCGTGCTCGACATCATGCGATCGGCCGACGATCTGCCGACGCCTGCCCAGCGCGACGCCTTCGTGCGCGAGCAGCTCGACCGCATCGACGGCGGCCTGCAGGTGCTGGGCCAGGCCGAGACCCAGGCGGGCTGACCCCAAGCAGGAGCCGTTCCGTGAAGCTGCGAGTCCGATCCATCACGCACGAGGCCGAGGGCATCCTGTCCTTCGAACTGGTCGACCCGGCCGGCGCGCCGCTGCCAGCCTTCGAGGCCGGCGCGCACCTGGACGTGCGGGTGCCTGGCGCCAGCATGTCGCGGCGCTATTCGCTGTGCGGCCCCACCGGGGACACGCGGCACTGGCGCATCGCCGTGCTGCGGGTGACCCACAGCCGCGGCGGTTCGCGCGCCATGCACGAGCGCGTACGCCCCGGCGATCTGCTGGAGGTGTCCGGGCCGCACAACTTCTTTCCGCTGTGGGAGCAGGCCGAGCGCAGCCTGCTGCTGGCCGGCGGCATCGGTGTCACGCCGCTGCTGGCCATGCTGCACCGCCTGCGCGCGCAGGGCCGGCCGGTGGTGCTGCACTACTGCTCGCAGAGCCCCGAGCGTACGGCGTTTCGCGAACTGCTTGAGCCGCTGGTGGACGAAGGCCTGGTCCACTTCCACCACGACAACGGCGACCCGCGGACCGGGCTCGACATCGAGGCCCTGCTGCGGCCGGTACCCGATGGCACGCACCTCTACTACTGCGGGCCGGGCGGCTTCATGCAGGCGGTGCAGCGGGCCAGCGCCCACTGGCCCGAGGGCAGCGTGCACTGCGAGTACTTCGGCGCCGAGCCGGCGGCGCCCGCGCCCTCGGCGGCGCCCGGCGAAGGGGATGGCGACGGTGTGCCGGTGCGGCTGTTGCGCTCCGGTCGGACCCTGCAGGTGCGGCCGGCGCAAACGCTGCTGCAGGCCTTGCGCGAGGCCGGGGTCGATTGCGCCAGCTCCTGCGAAGCCGGTGTCTGCGGCACCTGCCAGGTGGCCTACCGCGACGGCACGCCCGAGCACAACGACCTCATCCTGAGCGAAGAAGAACGCGCCTCGCAGGTGCTGGTGTGCTGCGCCCGCGCCCGCGAACCCTTCAGCCTGGACATCTGAGCACCGGCATGATCCGCACGGCTTTCCACACACGATCCGCACCCGGGCATGGGGCCCGGGCACACGCCACCAAGAAGGGAGGGGCGCGCCATGAGCACCGTTGAAGAATTCTTCCAGGTCCTGCAACTGCCCGACCGCAGCGGCCGACCCAAGTACCAGCGCCTGGCCGACACGCTCGTGGACGCGATCCGCCAGGGCCTCTGGCGACCCGGTGACCGCCTGCCGCCCGAGGAGGAGCTGACCCAACTCACGCCGTTCAGCCTGGGCACGGTGCAGCGCGCCCTGCGCGACCTGTCGGAGCAGGGCCTGGTGATCCGCCAGCACGGCCTGGGCAGCTTCGTGGCTGACCCGCCGCGCGAGCTGCAGGACCCCTGGCACTGCCGCTTCGTCGGCGACGACGGCGAAACCCTGCTGCCCATCTTTTCGCAGGCGGTGGCCCGCGTCGCGGTGCAGGGGCAGGGGCCCTGGACGCGCCACCTCGGCGTGGAGGCCGAGGTCATGCGCCTGGACCGCGTGATCATCGTCAACGACGAATTCCGCATCTTCAGCCGCTTCTATGGCGACCGCCGCGTGCTGCGCCACCTGTGGGAGATGCCCATGGAGGAGCTGCACGGCGCCAACTTCAAGAAGGTGATCGTGCGCCAGTGCCAGCTGCCCATCACCGAGATCACGCACTGCGTGAGCACGCGAACCTTCGATGACGAGGCCTGTGAGCGCATCGCCATGCCCGCCGGCACCAGCGGCCTCTACATGTACGCGAGCGCCTACGCCGGCCGCGAGCGCTGCGTCTACTTCCAGGAATTTTCGATCGCGCCCAACGGGCGATCGCTGCAATTTCCCGAGACCACCGTCTCGCCGTTCTGACCCGACCGACCCCCTTTCCCGAGGCAAGACCGCCATGAAAACCCCCGCCCGCAACCTGATCGTCATCATGTCCGACGAGCATTCGCCCAAGGCCCTCGGCTGCTACGGCAGCGAGATCGTGCGCACGCCGAACCTGGACGCGCTGGCCGCGCGCGGCACGCGCTTCTCGGCCGCGTACTGCAGCAGCCCGGTGTGCATTCCCGCGCGCGCCTCGTTCGCCGTCGGCAAGTACATCCACCAGGTGGGCTACTGGGACAACGCCGACGCCTACGACGGCGCCATCCCGAGCTGGCACCACCACCTGCGCGAGCGCGGGCACGACGTGGTCTCGATCGGCAAGCTGCACTTTCGCAAGACCGGCGAAGACCACGGCTTCAGCGACGAAATCATCCCCATGCACATCATCGAGGGCAAGGGCGACCTGATGGGCCTGGTGCGCAGCGAACTGCCGGTGCGCAAGGGCGCTTACAAGATGGCGCGCTATGCCGGCCCTGGCGAGAGCCAGTACACCTTCTACGACCGCGAGATCACCGCGCGCGCCCAGGTGTGGCTGCGCGAGGCGGTGCGCCGCGAGTCCGACAAGCCCTGGGTTCTGTTCGTGTCGCTGGTGGCGCCGCACTTCCCGCTCACCGCGCCGCCCGAGCACTACTACCACTACTACGAACAGAACCTGCCCATGCCCAAGCTCTACGAGAAGGGCGAGCGGCCCACGCACCCCTACCTGGTCGACTACGCGCGCAGCTTCAACTACGACGACTACTTCGACCGCGAAACCGTCAAGCGCGCGGTGGCCGGCTACTACGGCCTGTGCTCCTTCCTCGACGAGAACATCGGCAAGATCCTGCGCACGCTGGAAGAGACCGGACTGGCCGACAGCACGCGGGTGATGTACACCTCGGACCACGGCGACAACATGGGCACGCGCGGCCTGTGGGGCAAGTCCACCATGTTCGAGGAGACCGCCGGCGTGCCGCTGATCATGGCGGGCGAAGGCATCCCGCGCGGGCACACGGTGGACACGCCGGTCAGCCACGTGGACGCCTACCCCTTCATCCTCGACGCCGTGGGCCACACCGATCCCTCGCTGCGCGAGGGCTACCCCGGCGTCTCCCTGTTCGACACCGCCGCTGGCGCGGTGCCCGACCGCAACGTGCTGGTCGAGTACCACGGCATGGGCTCCACCACCGGCGCCTTCATGATCCGCCACGGCCGCTACAAGTACGTGCACTACATCGGCTATCCGGCGCAGCTGTTCGACCTCGAAACCGACCCCGAGGAGCTGAACGACCTGGCCTCCAACGGGCGTTACGCGGCCGTGCTCGACGAATGCCACCAACGCCTGCTGCGCGTGTGCGATCCCGAGGAGGTGGACCGCCGCGCCAAGGCGCGCCAGGCCGAGCTGCTGGCGCAGAACGGTGGCCGCGAGGCGGTCATCGAACGCGGCGACCTGGGCTTCACGCCGGCGCCGGGCGCCGTCATCGCGTTCGATTGACGGGGGCCGGGCATGAGCGACCAGGGCTATGACTTCATCGTTGTCGGCGCGGGTTCGGCCGGCGCCACGCTCGCCTCGCGCCTGGCCGAACGGCAGCGCGGCCGGGTGCTGCTCGTGGAGGCCGGTGCCTCGCGCGAGCGCGACTTCTGGATCCGCGCGCCCATCGGTATCGCGCGGGTGGTGGGCGATCCGCGCTACGTGTGGACCTTCCGCACCGAAGCGCAGAACGCCCTGGTGGGGCAGAACGTGTACTGGCCGCGCGGGCGCATGCTGGGTGGCAGCAGCGGCGTCAACGGCACCATCTACGTGCGCGGCGAAGCGGACGAGTTCGACCATTGGCGCGAGCTGGGCTGCGAGGGCTGGAGCTACGCCGACCTGCTGCCGTACTTCCGCCGGCTGGAGACCACGGCCGTGGGCGACGCGGCCTACCGCGGGCGCGAAGGCCCGGTGCACGTCAGCACGCTGGGCGACATGCGCGATCCCTTGTCCGATGCCTTCCACGCCGCCTGCGTGAGCGCCGGCATTCCCGCCAACCCCGACTACAACGGCGAGCGCTACGAGGGCGTGGGCTACCTGCAGCTCAATACCCGCCACGGCCAGCGCTGCGACACGGCCACGGCCTACCTGAACGGGCGGCGCGCCGAGCACCTGCACGTGGTCACCGAGGCCACGGTCACGCGCGTGCTGTTCGATGGCCGCCGCGCGGTGGGCATCGAGTACCTGCAGGGCGGCGAGCGCCGCCAGGCGCGGGCGGCGCGCGAGGTGATCCTGTCGGCCGGCCCGATCAAGTCGCCGCAGTTGCTGGAGCTCTCGGGCATTGGCCAGGCCGAGCGCCTGCGCGAGTTGGGCATCGGCGTGGTCCATCACCTCGCCGGCGTCGGTGAGAACCTCATCGACCACGTGCAGACGCGCGTGACCTACGAGGCCAACCGGCGCGTCGGGCTGAACCAGGTGGTGGGACACCCCATCCGCCAGACGCTGATGGGCCTGCGTTACCTCACCACGCGCAAGGGCCTGATGGCCACGCCCGCCTTCACCATCCACGCGCTGGCGCGCACCGCCCGCGATCGGCAGCTGGGCCGCACCCGTCCCAGCGTGAAGATCCAGCTCGCCCAGCTGAGCGGCAACGCCCGCTTCGAGATGACCACCGGTGGCACGCCGGGCGCCATGCTGGACGACTACCCGGGCTTCTCCATCGGCTGCTTCCAGCTGCGCCCGCGCTCGCGCGGCCAGGTGCACGTGGCCAGCGCGGACGCGATGGCCGATCCCGTCATCGACCCGCGCTACCTCACGCACGAGGACGATTGCGCGGACGTGGTGGCCTCGGTCCGCCTGGCGCGCCAGGTCGCGTCGCAGCCGGCGCTGGCCGGCTTCATCGTGCGCGAGACGCGCCCGAGCGAGCAGGCGCGCAGCGATGACGAGCTGCTGGCCTACGTGAAGAAGTCCGCCGCGACCTCCTTCCACCCCGTGGGCACCTGCCGCATGGGCGCCGACGAGCAGGCCGTGGTCGACGCCGCGCTGCGCGTGCGCGGCGTCGACGGCTTGCGCGTGATCGATTCGTCCGTGATGCCGACCATGCCTTCGTCGAACACCAACGCGGCGTCCATCATGGTGGGCGAGAAGGGGGCCGACCTGGTCCTGGGGCGCTGAGTGCCGCCGGGGCTGTCCGAGCTGGCGCCGCTCGCCTGGCCCCACGCGCCCTGGCTGCTGCTCCTGGCGGTGCTGGTGTCCTTCGTGGCCGGCGTGGTGCGCGGCTTCGCCGGCTTCGGCTACTCGGCGCTGGTGGTCGCGGCCTTGTCGCCCTTCGTCGCACCGGGGCCGGTGGTGGTGGCGGTGCTGATGCTCGAGGTGCTGGCCTCGCTGCGCGTGCTGCGCCAGGCCGGGCCCTTGATGGACCGTGGCTGGCGCGACGCCCTGCTGGGCGGCAACCTGCTGTTCGTGCCGCTGGGCATGGCCGGCCTGGCCTGGCTGGACCCGGGCGTGGTGCGCGTCGTGGTGGCGGCCTTGTTGCTGGCCGGCGCGCTCGGCGTGCGCCTGGTGATCGGCCGCCGGCTACAGGCCACGGTCTCGCTGCGCGCCACGGCGGCCGCGTCGTCGGGCCTGCTGAACGGCTTCGCGGCCTCGGGTGGCATCGTGGCGGCGCTGCTGATGGCGGCCACGGGCATGCCGGCGACCACGCTGCGCGCCACCATGATCAACCTGCTGATGTGGATCAGCGCCTACGCCTTGCTCTGGGGCGCGGCGCTGTCCTTCGTGGGCCGCTCGCCGTTGTTCGGCGCGCAGGCCCTGGGCTGGCTGCTGTTGCTGTGGGTGCCCCTGCTGGCGGGCATGCGCGTGGGCGGCCGCGCCTTCGAGCGCACAGACGCGCGGCGCCAGGCGCGGCTGGTGCTGGACGTGCTGATCGGCGCCGC
Source organism: Hydrogenophaga sp. PML113 (assembly GCF_001777155.1). NCBI lineage: Bacteria > Pseudomonadati > Pseudomonadota > Betaproteobacteria > Burkholderiales > Comamonadaceae > Hydrogenophaga > Hydrogenophaga sp. PML113. Next base: position 98,288 of record NZ_MIYM01000005.1, read on the forward strand.
CGCGCTGGGGCTGCTGGTGGCCTGCCTGGCCCGCCCCGCCTGAGGCCTCACAGCGTGCGCGCCAGCGCCTGCGCCGCCTCCGCCAGGCGCGGCAGGAACGCGGGCAGCCGCGCCAGCGGCACGCGCGCCGACGGCGCCTGCAGCGCCAGCGCGCAGCGCAGGCCGCGCTCGCCGCTGGCCCGCACCGGCACCGCGATGCAGACCAGGCCGTCGACGAACTCCTCGGCGTCGAAGGCGTGGCCCTGGCGGCGGATGGTCGCCAGCTCGGCCTCCAGCGCGTCGCGCCGCACCAGCGTGGTGGCCGTGTGGTGCGTGAGGCTCAGGCCATCGAGCAGGGCCCGGCGCCGCGACGGATCCAGGTGCGCCAGGAACAGCTTGCCGCTGGCCGAGCAGTGCAGCGGCACGCGCGTGCCCGGGCGCAGCTCCAGCCGCAGCGGAAACGCCGACTCCACCCGGTCCAGGTAGACCACCTCGGCGCCCGACAGGGCCGTGAGGTTGCAACTCTCGCCCAGCTCGGCCACCAGCTGGCGCAGCACCGCGTGGCGCACGCCGTGCTGCGTGCTCGCGCCCAGCGCGTCTTCGCTCAGGCGCAGCAGGCGCGGCGCCAGCGCGTAGCGCCGGCCGTCCGGTTCGCGCTGCAGCCAGCCGCCCATCTCCAACTGCTGCAGCATGCGGTGCACCGTGGGCTTGGGCCAGCCGGTGCCGGCCACCACCTCGGGCAGGGCCAGGGGCCGGCCCTCGCGCACCAGGTGCTCGATCAGGTCCATCAGGCGCAGGCCCGGACTGGTGGGGGAGGCGGGTTCTTCCATGTCTCGAATTCCGAGACAAATCAATAAAAGTTTTCGAGACGCAGTGTAGGCCCCCCCTACAGTCGCCGGCAATAACCCACAGAGGAGGCCCGCGCCTTGCGATTCCACAACGCCGTGCTCACCGGCGCCTGCGGCGGCTTCGGCCAGGCCCTGGCGCGCCAGCTCATCGCGCAGGGCGCCCGGGTGGCCCTGATCGGCCTGAACCGCGCCGCGCTGGACGAACTCGCCGCGCTCGCGCCCGAGCGCTGCGCCGTCTACACGCCCGACGTGAGCGACGCCGCCGCCATGGCCGCCGTGGGCGCCGACTGGCTCGCCCGCTTCGGCGCGCCCGACCTCGTGATCGCCAACGCCGGCGTGGCCGGCGGCTTCGACACCGCCCGCCCCGACGACCTGCGCGTGATGCGCCGCATGCTGGAGATCAACCTGCTGGGCGTGGCCACCAGCTTCTCGCCCTTCCTGGGCGCCATGAAGGACGCCGGCCGAGCGGCCGCGCTGGTGGGCGTGGCCAGCATCGCCGGCTGGCGCGGCATGCCGGGCAACGGCGCCTACTGCGCCAGCAAGGCCGGCGTCATCGCCTACCTGCAAAGCCTGCGCGCCGAGCTGCGGCCCACGGCCCTCACCGTGCACACCGTGAGCCCGGGCTACCTGCGCACCGCGCTCACCGCCGGCAACCGCTTCGCCATGCCCGGCCTGCTGGAGCCCGACGAGGCCGCGCGCCGCCTGCTCGCGGGCGTGGCGCGCGGCACCGAACACATCGTGCTGCCGCGGCGCATCGGCTGGCTCTCGCGCCTGCTCGACCTGCTGCCCGAGAGGCTGCACGACAAGATCCTGCTGGGCCAGCCGCGCAAGCCGCGCGCCGGCGAACCCGGCGCCACCGACATCCCCGGACTGAAATGACGACCACCCCTGCCGCGCTTCGCGCGACCCCCTCAAGGGGGCGACACCAGCCGTCTGGCCAAGCCAGCCCGGCGGTGTCCCTGGGTCAAACCCGCTGATTCCCATGACCGCTCCCACCGAACAACAGATCGCCCTCATCGGCGCCGGCCCGTCCGGCCTGGCCGGCGCGCGCTGCCTGCAGAAACTCGGCGTGCCCTTCCAGGGCTTCGAGGCGCACGGCGACGTGGGCGGGCTGTGGAACATCCACAACCCGCGCTCCACCGTCTACGAATCGGCGCACCTGATCTCCAGCAAGCGCATGACGGAGTTCCTGGAATTCCCCATGGGCGAGGGCGTGGCCGACTACCCCAGCCACCGCGAGCTGCTGGACTACTTCCGCGCCTTCGCCGACCACTTCGGCCTGCGCCAGCACTACCGCTTCCACACCCGGGTGCTCAAGGCCGAGCCGGTGTCCGACGCGCCCGACACCCTGTGGCGCCTGACCACGCAGACCGGCGAGGCCGCGCCACAGACCGCGCTCTACAAGGGCCTGGTGGTGGCCAACGGCACCCTGGCCGAGCCCAACATCCCGCGCTTCGAGGGCTCGTTCAGCGGCGAGATCTGGCACACCGCGCAGTACAAGTCGGCCACGCAGCTCGCGGGCCAGCGCGTGCTCATCGTCGGCGCGGGCAACTCGGGCTGCGACATCGCCGTCGACGCCGTGCACCACGCCAGAAGCATCGACATCTCGGTGCGGCGCGGCTACTACTTCGTGCCCAAGTACGTGTTCGGCAAACCGGCCGATTCGGTGGGCGGCAAGATCTCGCTGCCGCCCTGGCTCAAGCAGCGCATCGACAGCACCATCCTGCAGTGGTTCACCGGCGACCCGGTGCGCTTCGGCTTCCCCAAGCCCGACTACCTCATGTACGAGTCGCACCCGGTGGTGAACTCGCTCATCCTGTACCACATCGGCCACGGCGACGTGGCCGTGCGCCCCGACATCGCGCGCCTGGACGGCCCCACCGTGCACTTCAAGGACGGCAGCGCGCAGGACTACGACCTCATCCTCACGGCCACCGGCTACAAGCTGCACTACCCCTTCCTGGACCACGCGCTGCTGAACTGGCAGGGCATGGCGCCGCAGCTCTACCTCAACATCTTCGCGCCGCGCTTCGACCGCCTCGCCGTGCTGGGCATGGTGGAGGCCAGCGGCCTGGGCTGGCAGGGCCGCTACGAGCAGGCCGAGCTGGTGGCGCGCTACCTCAAGGCCCTGGACGCGGGCGCGCCGCAGGCCGCCGCGCTCAAGGCCGCCAAGGCCGGCCCGCCGCCGGACCTGTCGGGCGGCTACCGCTACCTCAAGCTCGAGCGCATGGCCTACTACGTGCACAAGGGCACCTACCGCAAGGCCGTGCGCGAGGCCGCCAACGCCTTCCCGCAATGAGGATGAGGAGACACCGCCCATGCTGCCCGTCGACGAGATCCGCCTGAACTTCAACCCCGCCTCGCTCGCCGTGCTGAACGCGGTGCTGGCCTTCCTGATGTTCGGCATCTCGCTGGACACGCGCATCGAGGACTTCAAGCGCGTGCTGCGTTTGCCGCTGGCCTTCACCGTGGGCATCGTGGCGCAGTTCCTGTTCCTGCCCGCCATCACCTTCGGGCTCACGCTGCTGCTGGGCGTGGCGCCCAGCATCGCGCTGGGCATGATCCTGGTGGCCTGCTGCCCGCCGGGCAACGTGAGCAACATCCTCACCCACCGCGCCAACGGCAACGTGGCCCTGAGCGTGTCCATGACGGCGGTGTCCAACGCCATCGCCATCGTGGCCATGCCGCTGAACTTTGCCTTCTGGGGCGGCCTGCACCCCACGGCCTCGACCCTGCTCAAGACCATCGCGCTGGACCCGGTGCAGATGGTGGGGCACATCCTGCTCATCATCGGCATCCCCTTCGCGCTGGGGCTGTGGGTGGCGCACCGCTTCCCCCGGGCCACGGCGCGCTTCAAGAAGCCGGTGCGCATCTTCAGCTTCCTCGCGCTCATCGGCTTCATCGTCGGCGCCATCGCGGGCAACTGGCGTTACTTCCTCGACTACGTGGGCCTGGTCATCGTGGCCGTGGCCATCCACGACGCGCTGGCCTTCGGCATCGGCTGGCTCAGTGCGCGCGCCGTGGGCCTGCCCGACTACGACCGCCGCGCCCTGTCCATCGAGGTCGGCATCCGCAACGCGGGCCTGGGCCTGGTGCTGATCTTCAGCTTCTTCGGCGGCCTGGGCGGCATGGCCGTGGTGGCCGGCGTCTGGGGCTTCTGGGACATCATCGCCGGCATGCTGCTGGCGGGCTGGTGGGGCAGGCGCCCGTTGCGGGGCGGCGTGCCGGGGCAGGCCCGCGCATGAGGTCCGCATGAAAGCGAAGAGCATCCTCATCACCGGCGCCGACGGCTTCCTGGGCCGCGGCCTGGTGGCCGCGCTGGCGCGGCGCGGCGACACCGACACGGTGGTGGTCACCGACGTGCGCGAGGTCGAGCCCGCGCGGCGCCTGCCCGGCATCACCTACCGCCGCGTCGACGTGCGCGACGACGGGCTGGGCGCGCTGCTGGCCGAGCACCGCGTCGACACCGTGGTGCACCTGGCCTCCATCGTCACGCCCGGCAAGGGCTCCACGCGCGAGCTGGAGTACGCGGTGGACGTGGGCGGCACGCGCAATGTGCTCACGGCCTGCCTGGCGCAGGGCGTGCAGCACCTGATCGTGTCCTCCAGCGGCGCGGCCTATGGCTACCACGCCGACAACCCCGCCTGGATCACCGAGGACCACCCGCTGCGCGGCCACGAGGCCTTTGCCTACGCGCACCACAAGCGCCTGGTGGAAGAGATGCTGGCCGAGGCGCGCCGCCAGCACCCCGCGCTGGCGCAGACCGTGCTGCGCATCGGCACCATCCTGGGCGAGCGCGTGGACAACCAGATCACCGCCCTGTTTCAGAAGCCGCGCCCCATCGCCATCGCCGGCAGCGACAGCCCCTTCGTCTTCGTCTGGGACGAAGACGTGGTGGGCGCGCTGCTGCACGCGCTGAGCGGCGACGCACCGCCGGGCTGCTTCAACCTCGCGGGCGACGGCGCGCTCGGCATCCATGAGATCGCCGCGCGCCTGGGCAAGCGCGCGCGCGTGTTCCCGGCCGGCCTGCTGCGCGCGGCCCTGGCCGTGGGCCGCGCGCTCGGCGTGTCGCGCTACGGGCCCGAGCAGATCGACTTCCTGCGCTACCGCCCGGTGCTGCTCAACACGGCCCTGAAGGAGCGCTTTGGCTACGTGCCGAAGAAAACCAGCGCCCAGGCCTTCGAGGCCTTCGTCGCGGCGCGGCGGGCGCAAGGGCGCCCGCTGTGAGCGCCCCCCTTCCGTTCTCGCGTGGCGATGCGCTGCGCGCCCTGGCCGTGGTCGTGATCTGGGGCCTGAACTTCGTGGTGATGAAGCTGGGCCTGCAGGCCATCAGCCCCATGCTGCTGGGCGCGCTGCGCTTCGCGGCGGCCTCGCTGCCCTTTCTGCTGTTCGTGAAACCGCCGCCGCTGCCCTGGCGCTTCGTTGCCGGCTACGGCTTGGTGCAGGGCCTGGGCCAGTTCGGCTTCCTGTTCCTGGGCCTGCAGCTGGGCATGACGGCCGGCATGGCCTCGGTGGTGATGCAGACCCAGGCCTTCTTCACTTTGCTGCTGGCCGTGCCGCTGCTGGGCGAGCGCGTGCGCGCCCACCAGTGGCTGGGCCTGGGCGTGGCGCTGGCGGGTTTGTTGCTCATCGCCTCGGCCCATGGCGAAGGCCCGGGCCAGATGACGCTGGCGGGCTTCGTGCTCACGCTGTCGGCCGCGGCCATGTGGGCCTTGTCGAACATCGTGGCGCGCCGCGCCAGCCAGATCGCGCGCTACGAGCCCTTTCCCTTCGTGGTGTGGAGCAGCCTGTTCCCCATCGTGCCGTTCGCGCTGATCGCTCTGGCCACCGACGGCCCGGCCAGCGTGCAGCGGCAACTGCAAGGCATGGGTGCCGGCGCCTGGTTTGCGGTGGTGTACCTGGCGCTGGCCGCCACGCTGCTGGCCTACAGCCTGTGGACGCGACTCTTGCAACGCCACGCGGCCACGCGGGTCACGCCGTTTTCTCTGCTGGTGCCGGTGGTGGGGCTGTGGGCCGCCTGGGTGGCGTACGGCGAGGCGCCGCTGGGGCTGCAGTGGCTGGGGACGGGGGCGGTGCTGCTGGGCTTGGTGGTGAATCAGGTGGGGGGGAGGCGGGCGGGGTGATCGCCCCTGAAACCCCGCTCCTTCTTGCCCAATTGGCGGCGAACCTCTGCGCGCTTCGAGCAAAGGGCAACTGGACTTCCAGCGCGCTGGCGGAGCAAGCGCACATCAGTCGGCGGATGCTTCAACTGCTGGAGCAGGGGGGCGTCAACGTCTCATTGGGCGCCGTGGACAAGTTGGCGCGGGCCCTCGGCGTCACAACGGGTTCACTGCTCGGGAAAAGGCCCCAGGCCCGGCAGGACGGTGCCGTCTTGATCGAGCAGGTTCTGGCAACGAACCTCGTCTCGGCGAGAAAGCGGTTGAACCTGACCCAGGAAACGCTGGCTCAGCAATCCGGTGTCAGCAGAGCCGTCATTGCGCACATCGAACGTCAGGCGCGCAACCCCTCGCTTCACACGCTGGCGAGGCTGGCCGCTTCGCTGGATTTGTCGCTTGAAGCGCTGTTGAGCAAGTAGCTCGGGTGGGGGCGATTGGGTGGTCGCTAGCCTGCCTCAGTGGTGGGAACCAAAGGTTGCCCATCCGGGAAGATCTGCTCGAGCCTGGCAAGAAGTCCCTTCTGGTACTCGATTACCTTCTGATCGCGAGGTTTGGCGTCGTGCGCGAGGCTCCAGAGCATCGCCGCGGCAGCAAGGACGGCGAACTCCGCGTTTCTCGCCCGGAAGTACACGAAGCGCCACTCCATCCCAATTCCGATCTCGGGATGCAGGATCGCAGCTTGAATTTTCCCTGGAGGGTGAACAGCAAGGTCGCGGTACTTGTAGATCTCCTTGAGGTTGTTTCTGAGGGCCAAAGTGCCCCGCGGCTTGAGCGAAAACGCTCTGCGCACAGTCTCCGAGATCTGGCTGTATCGAGCCGTTCGCCTGGTTCGCCACGTCCGCGCCAGGTCGTCGGGAATCACCTTGCACTCGCGCAGGACCGCATACAAGGCGTCCCAGGCAATGGCAGCGGCTGTGATCGCCTGCATTGACGCCTCAAATTCAGCTTCAAGTAGCGCTGCCTTTGTCTCCTCGGTAGCGCTCGCCCAAGCCTGTTGCCGTTGAGATCTCGCGAGCAACGCACTATCGAGGTGGCGCTTCGCAACCTGAACCCAGGTGGGGCATACATCGAATCGAAGGTGCAGGACGATCGGGTCCGCGTCGATCGACCCGTCCTCACCAATGCGAAGCGAAAACTGTGGAATGGAGACGGTCATTCCGCGAGTCAGATAAACGCCGGTCATGCGAGCCCTTGAATGCAAGGTTGTCGATCAAATTGCGATTGAGATCGTCTTTCCGCATCGTATCGGTGTGGCTGCGCTGGCAGAGGGGTCGGGAGGAGCTCCCTGCGGGTCTACGATTCGATCCCTGCGTAGCCCTCGCCGGTACTGAGTCCGCTGCCGGTGCTCAGAGGAATCTCGGCTGCCGACGGTCAGGTCTGCCGCGAATGGCCGCAATCAGTGCAGGCGCAGCTCTGTTCAGTGGTAGTCGTTTTCGCGCTGGTGCCGGATCGCTGCGATGGTGATGGCGTGCGCTTCCACTTCGTACAGCGCGACGTAGCCCGTTCTGCCAAACGAGATGAGCAACTCCCGCTCGAATGGCGAACCGACCTTGCGCCCCATGAACGGGTTCGACGGCAGCAGCTGCAAGGCCAGTCGAATGGTGTTCAGCGCTTGCTCGGGAAGCGCCCAGTTGGGCGTGGAACTCTTGAGCTCGCGCTCGACGATGAAATCAAAGAGGCGATCGAGGTCGTCCCTGGCCTCGGGCGTGAAGCGCAGCAGCCTCACCGGGCGGACGACGCTTTGGCGGCCCGAAGCCGGTCGTCGAGCCGAGACAGAACCTCATCCGCATCAAGGTAGTTCCCCGTCTCCTTGGCGCGGGCGAGCGAGGCGAAGCCGCGCTGGTGGAATTCGGCGTCGGCCATGCGGCGCATCAGCTCCCGGCGCACCGCATGCTCGACGAGCGAACTCAGGGTTTCGCCCTCGGCCAGCACCTCTTCGAGCTGCTGGCGAAACTCGGGTTCGACCCGGATCGGGGGAAGGGAAGCGGATCTCATCCGGCGAATGTATCGCAGATGCGATGCAGCCGGCTGGGCCGCTGGTCGAAGGCGCAGGCCTGCGGGATGCGGCTTTCACGCAGGCCTGCCACGGAGCCCGTCGGCCATGCCGCGCTCAGTTCAGGCGGATGTTGGCTCCCCGAATCACCCCGCGCCATTTCTCCGTCTCCCCCGCCAGAAACCGCTGCATCGCCTCCGGCGTCGAGCCCACCGCTTCCATGCCCTTGGCCGCGGTGCTTTTCTTGAAGGTCTCGTCCGCCAGCACCGCATTCACCATGCCGCTGAGCTTGGCGATGTTCTCGCGCTTCATGCCCTTGGGGGCCACGAGCGAGATCCAGGTCATGGCCTCGTAGCCGGGGTAGCCGGCCTCGGCCACGGTGGGCACGTTGGGCAGGGCCGAGGGGCGCGCGCTGCCGGTGGTGGCCAGGGCCACGATGCGGCCCGACTGGATCATGGGCAGCGCGGCCGTGAGGTCCAGAAAGCCGAGGTCCACGCGGCCACCGCCAATGTCCTGCAGCGCGCCGGGCGTGCCGTTGTAGGGGATGTTCACCATGAAGATGCCGGTCTTCTGTTTGAACAGCTCACCCGCCAGGTGGTGGCTGGTGCCGGTGCCGTTGGTGGCGTAGGACAGCTCGCCGGGCTTGGCCTTGGCGCGCTGCACCAGGTCCTTGAGCGACGTCAGGCCCGATTCGCGGCTGGCCACGATCACCACCGGCGCCTGCGCCAGCATGGAGATCGGCGTCAGGTCGGTCTCGGGGCGGTAGCCCAGGTTGGGGTAGAGCTCGGGATTGATGACCAGCGCGCCGGTCACGCCCACCAGGATGGTGTGGCCGTCGGGCGCGGCGCGCACCACCTGCCCGGTGGCCAGGTTGCCGGCGGCGCCGGGCTTGTTCTCGATGATGAAGATGCCGTGGCCCTGGCTCTGCAGCTTGTCGGCCAGCTCGCGGGTGACGGCGTCGGCCGAGCCGCCGGGCGGGAAGGGCAGCACGAACTTCACCGGCTTGTCCGCCGGGTAGTCCTGCGCGGCGGCCAGCGTGGCGATGAGGGCGCCAAGGCCCAGGGCGATGAGGGAGCGAAGGGCGGACGTGAACATGTGTCTCCTTGTGGTGTGTGTCGGTGAAAGAAAGGGGAGGGGCGGGCCCGTGCTCAGGCGAGCACGTAGTCCTCGGGCCTGAAGCGGGCGGTGAGGTTCCAGTACTCCAGCATGCCGAAGGGCCAGGTCTGCGCGGCGCGGCCGCTCTTGTTTTTGTACCAACTGCTGGTCTTGGCCACGGCCCAGGCCTTGGTCTGGTTGCCCTGGTCGATCCAGGCGTTGTATTGCGCGTAGGGCTCGGGCCGGCAGTCCACGGTCCTGTGGCCCTGGCTGAGCACGTGGCGCAGCGCGCGCAGGGTGTACTCCACCTGGCACTCGGACGAGAAGATGGCGCTGCCGTTCACCACCACGCCGGTGTTGGGGCCGCTGGTCATGAACAGGTTGGGAAAGCCCGGCACGGAGATGCCCAGGTAGGCGCGGCAGTCGCCGTCCCAGTGGCGGTGCAGGTCCTGGCCGGCGCGGCCGGTCACCTTGAGCGGGTAGAGAAAGTCGGCGGCCTTGAAGCCGGTGGCGCAGATGATGAGGTTCACCTCGTGGCGCTGGCCGTCGGTGGTGTGGATGGCGTTCTCGCTCAGGTGCGAGATGCCCTGCGTCACCAGGTCCACGTTGCCGGCCTTGAGCATCTGCGGCCAGGTGCCGTTGTCGCGCAGCATGCGCTTGGCGCCCGGCGGGTAGTCGGGCGTGGCGTGGGCCAGCAGGTCGGGCCGGTCGGCGAACTGCTGCTGCAGCATGGCCAGGCATTCCTGGCGCAGGGCCTCGTTGCCGGCGCTGATGGACACCGGGTGTTGCCACGCCGGGTCCAGTTCCACCAGGTGCAGGCGGCCTTCCACGCCGATCCAGAACTGCCAGAAGCGCACCCAGCGGCCGTAGCTGGGCACGTGGCCCAGCAGCCAGCGGATGCCGGGCTTGAGGTCGTCGTGGTAGGTGGGCGTGGGCAGCATCCAGGGCGGGTTGCGCTGGAACACGCTCAGGCGGCTCACCTGGGCATAGATCTCGGGGCCGATCTGGAACGCGCTGGCGCCGGTGCCGATGAGCGCGACGCGCTTGCCTTGCACGCTCACGTCGGGGCGCCAGGCGGCGGAGTGCACCACCTCGCCCTTGAAGGACGCCAGGCCCGGGAAGTCGGGGATGTGCGGCCGGTTGAGCAGCCCCATGGCGGTGATGACGAAGTGGAAGTGCTCCACGTGCGCGCTGCCGTCGGCGTGGCGCGCCGTCACTTTCCAGGCGGCTTTGTCTTCGTCGAATTCGAGCGCCTCGACCTCGGTGTTCACGCGGATGTGGGGCCGGATGCCCGTGCGGCGCACCACGTCGAGCAGGTAGCGCAGGATCTCGGGCTGCTGCGAGAACTGCTGCGTCCAGTCCTGCTTCTGCGCGAAGGACAGGCTGTAGGCGAAGTTGGGCGTGTCCAGGCGGCAGCCGGGGTAGGTGTTCTCCCACCACACGCCGCCGATCTCGCGGTTCTTCTCGAACACCGTGAAGTCCAGGCCGGCCTGCTTGAGCCGGTAGGCGGCGGTGATGCCGGCGAAGCCGGAGCCGATCACCGCCACCTTGGTGCCGGCGGCCTGCGGGAAGTCGCTCACGTGCCAGCCGGGCGCGCCGCGGTCGTCGGGCACGTTGACCTCGTGGCGCAACAGGTCCATCAGGTCCTCGTGGCCGTCGCGGATGAGGAACTGCACGATGCGGTCCAGCCACTCGGGCGAGGGCGTGGGCGCTTCGGGGCAGCCGGCGTCGCGGTAGCGGATGAGGGCCTGCGTGGCCAGGGCGCGGGCCTTGGCCTGGGCCTCGGCCGACAGGCCGCCCTGTGGCGCGATGCGCGCCGTCATCGACGGCGAGGGCGGCTTGAGATCGTCCTCCAGCAGGGCCGGGTCCTGGGTCAGCATGGCCAGGGCCGCGAGCAGGGCGGGCAGGTCGGCGTCGCGCACGGCGGCCTCGATCTCGGCGTCGGAGGCCGCGATGGGCTGGACGCGGTCGAAGGCGGCCAGGGTGTCGTCGTCAAGGGTCGGGGGCAGGTCCCCTTCGGTCAATCGCATGGTGCTTGCTTGGGCTCTCGGGTAGGAAGGGAAACGGGGGCGGCGTTCACGCGAACACCTGGGGCTGCGGGCCCGGTGCCCAGGGCAGGGGCCGGCCGTGCACGAAGTCCAGCCAGGCGGCCTGCATCTGCTGCGTGAGGCGCTGGCCATCGGCGGGATGCAGCCCGGCGAGCAGGGGCGCCGAGGCGAAGGCGCCGTGCGTGCCGAACACGAAGGGCAGTTCGGCGCAGTGGCAGGCGCCCAAGGGCAGGCCGGGCGGGCCGTCGAAGCGATAGAGCCAGGCCTGGGCGCCGGCGCGCGCCGACTGCGCGGCCCACTGGCGCGCGGGCGTGGCGAAGCGGCGCTCCGTCTCGGCCCCGTCCACCGCTGTGCCGGGGGCGGCGAAGGCGCGCATCTCGTCGCGGTTCCAGCCGGCGAGCACGTCGACCCGGCCGGCCGCGTGGGCGGTCAGCGGCGCCGACAGGGGCGGCAGCGTGTCGCCGTCGAGCACCGGGCCGAAGAGGCCGTGGCCGTCGGCCGCCGCGCGCGTGGCGGCCACCACCTCGGGCGCGAGCTGCGCGCGCAGCAGGCGCTCCACCGGCAGGTCGCGGGCCTGGCGCAGGTCGGCCGCGCCCGCCGCGCGCAGCAGCGTGCGGCCGATGAACCGCGCGGCCTCGGCCGAGCGGGCGCCGCGGCCCAGGGGCGCGCTCTGCAGGATCGCGCGCTGGAAGCCCGAGGCGCCGCGCATGCCCAGGGCCGCGACGTTGACGCCGCCCGCGGACTGCCCCATGGCGGTGATCCGCGCCGGGTCGCCGCCGAAGGCCGCGATGTGGGTCGCCACCCATTGGAAGGCCAGCTCCAGGTCCAGCAGGCCGAGGTTGGCCACGCCGCCGTCGGCCAGCAGCCAGCCCAGGGGACCCAGGCGCGCGTTGAGGCCCACCACGACCACATCGCCGCGGCGCGCCAGGGCCTCGCCGCTGTACCAGTCGAGCACGCCGCCGCTTTGCCAGGCGCCGCCGTGGCACCACACCAGCACGGGGCGGCGCGCCGCGTCGGCCCCGGGTGTCCAGACCGTCAGGTGCAGGCAGTCCTCGGACTGCGGCGCCTCGCAGGCGCCCAGCACCGGGGCGAGCGCCGAGGGCAGCTGGGGCGCGATCGGGCCGGTGCCGGTGGCGTCGACCTCGCCGCGCAGGGGCAGGGGCGCGGGCGGGGCGAAGCGCCGCGCGCCCACCGGTGCCAGCGCGTAGCGCAGCCCGCCAAAGCGCGACACGCCCCGCCGCCGCAGGCCCAGCAGCCGGGCCTCGCCCAGGCGCAGCGCCACGCGCTCGGGCGGGGCGTCGGTCGCGGGCGAAGGCGGGGGGTGATCGGGGCGGTCGTTGCGGCGCACGGGGTGTCCCTGGGGGGCATCGGTCGGCGGGGGGAAGGCCGCGATTGAAGTCCAGATCCGTTCATTCGTAAATCGATAGTTATTCAATCATCCATAAAATGACTTCATGAATACGTCCCGCGTCACCGGCCTCACCCTGAAGCAGTTGCGCGCCTTCGTCGCGGTCTACAAGCTGCGGCGCCTGAGCACGGCGGCCGCGCAGCTCTACGTCACGCAGTCGGCCGTGAGCGTGCTGATTCGCCAGATGGAAGAGGTGCTGGGGATGCGCCTGTTCGACCGCACGACGCGCTCGCTGCAGCCCACGCCGGCGGCGCACGACGTGATCGAGACCGCGCAGCGCGTGCTGCGCGACATCGACTCGCTGAGCGCCGGCCTGGACGACCTGTCCTCGCTGCGGCGCGGCCGTGTCACGGTGGCCTGCACGCCGACCCTGGCGGAGGTCCTGCTGCCGCCGGTGATCCGCGCGTTCCGCGAGCGGCACCCGGACATCCAGGTCAACGTGGACGACTGCGCGCCCGACCAGTTCATCGCGCGCCTGATCGGTGAACGCGCCGACTTCGGCATCGGCACGCCCGACCGCGCGGACGACGGCGTGCAGATGCAGCGCCTCATGGGCGACCACCTGAGCGTGGTGCTGCACAAGGACGACCCGATGGCGGCGCGCAAGTCGGTGCGCTGGAAGGACCTGGACGGCGTGCCCGTGGCCACCGTGCGGCCCGGTTTCGGCGTGCGCCCGCTGATCGACCATTCCGCCGCGCAGGCGGGCATCCGGCTCAACGTGGCGCGCGAGGTGTCCCTGCTGTCCACCGCGCTGTGGATGACGTCCTGCGGCATGGGGCCGTCCATCATGCCGGCCGCCTATCTGCGCTACTCGCGCGACCCGGACCTGGTGGCGCGGCCCCTGAGCGGGCCACGCGTCTCGCGCGACATCTACGTGCTGGTCAAGGAAGGCCGCTCGCTGTCACCGGCGGCGCGCCAGCTGGTGCAGGTGCTGCACGCGCGCATGAAGGCGTTCGCCGGCTGAGGGGGCGGCGCCCCTCAGCCCGCCACCAGTTCGCTCTGGAACAGGAAGCTGTCGGAGTAGAAGAAGGCCGGGTCGGCCCCCTGCGCCGCGAGCTCGGCCTTGGCGCTGGCGATCATGGCGGGCGAGCCGCACATATAGAAGGCGCACTCGCCGAGTTCGGCGCCCAGGTCTTCGATCACCGCCTGCTGCACGTGCCCGCGCCGGCCGCTCCAGGCCTCGCCCGCGCGCGAGAGCACGGGCACGTAGCGGAACTCGTAGAGGCCTTCGCCCCAGGCGCGGATCTCGGCGTCGAGGTAGAGGTCGGCCTCGGTGCGCGCGCCCCAGTAGAGGTGCACGGGCGGGCAGTCCTCGTCGCCCTTGAGCGATTCCAGCATGCTCTTGAGCGGGGCCAGGCCGGTGCCGGTGGCCAGCATCACGATGGGGCGGTAGTCCTGCGGGTGCAGTCGGAAGCTGCCCAGGGGCAGCTCCACCTCCAGCGCGTCGCCGGGCTGCAGCTGCGTGAGCTCGCCGTCGGTGAAGCGGCCGCCCGGGATGCGGCGGATGTGGAAGTCCACGCGCGCGCCGGCCGGGCAGGAGGCCATGGAGAAGCTGCGGTGGCTGCCGTCGGGCAGGTGCACGTTCATGTACTGGCCGGGGTGGAAGCGGAAGTCGGGTTCCACCGGCAGTTCCAGGCACAGGCGCGTGACGTCGCCGCACAGCGCCTCGACGCTGTCCACGCGCGCCAGCAGGCGCTGCGGCGGCGGGCCCAGGTCGGGCTCGACGCTCACCACCAGGTCGCCGCAGGCGCGCGCCTGGCAGAGCAGGGCCTGGCCGGCGGCGGCCTCTTCCTCGCTCAGGCCCATGGGCAGCTCGTCTTCGTAGCGCACCTGGCCCTCCACCACGCGCACGCGGCAGGTGCCGCAGGCGCCGTTGCGGCAGTCGTAGGCGAAGGGCACGTCGTGGCGGCGCGCCGCGCTCAGCACGGCCTCGTCGGCGCCGGCGTCGAAGCAGTGGCCGGTTTCCAGCCAGGTGATGCGGTGGGCCATGGCGCGCTCCGGCGACGGGACCATCAGTACTTCAGGTCGGCCTTGACGACCACGTCCAGGCCTTGCCCGGCCAGCAGGTCCTTGAGGGCCTGCAGCGCGGCCAGGCCGCAGGCGGTGTCCTGCTCGCCGTTGCCGCCGCTCAGGCCCACGCCGCCCACCACCTCGCCATTGACCACGATGGGGAAGCCGCCGACGAAGACGGCGAACTTGCCGTCGAAGCTCCACTGGATGCCGAAGGCCTCGTTACCGGGCAGGGCGGGGCCGTTGGGCGGCGTGTTGAACAGGTGGGTGGACCGCTTGTGGCCGGCGGCCGTGAAGGCCTTGTTCCAGGCGATCTGCGGGCCGGTGACCCGCGCGCCGTCCATGCGCTCCAGCACCAGCGGGAAGCCACCTTCGTCGGTGATGCAGACGGTCTCGGGCACGCCCAGGGCCTGGGCTTTGTCGAGGGCGGCGGCGGCCATGCGGCGCGCTTCGGGCAGTTGCAGCTTGAGAGCGGATTTCATGTGGGTCTTGTCCTTGTAAGAGCGGGGCGGGTTCAGAGGCCGCGGTAGACGACCTTGGTCTGCGTGAAGAATTCCAGGCCCACGCGGCCGGACTCGCGGAAGGTGGAGGTGCTGGAGTTCTTCATGCCGCCGAAGGGCGCGTTCACCAGGTTGCCGGTGGTGGTGCGGTTGATCTTCACCGTGCCCGACTGGATGTTGTTGGCGAAGTCGTGCATGTAGCGCGGGTTGCGCGTGGCGATGGCGGCCGACAGGCCGTACTCGCTGTCGTTGGCCATGGCCATGGCGCTGGCGAAGCTGTCGGCCTCGAGCACGGCGATCACCGGGCCGAAGATTTCTTCGCGCGCGATGCGCATGGACTGCGTGACCTTGTCGAACACGGCCGGCGTCACGTAGTAGCCCTTGTCGTAGGGCGCGCCGGTGAGGCGCTCGCCGCCGCACAGCAGCCGCGCCTCCTGGCGGCCGATGTCCAGGTAGTGCAGCACGGTCTCGAGCTGCTTGGCCGTGGCCAGCGGGCCCAGGTCCATGCCGGGCTGGTGGCCGGGGCCGATCTTGAGCGTCTTCACGCGCTCGACCAGCTTCTTGGTGAAGGCCTCTTTCACGGCCTTCATCACGATCACGCGGCTGGTGCCGGTGCAGGCCTGGCCGGTGAGCGAGAAGCCGCCTTTGATGGCGAGTTCCACGGCCTGGTCCAGGTCGGCGTCTTCCATCACGATCAGCGGGTTCTTGCCGCCCAGCTCCATCTGCAGCCGCGTGGTCAGGTGCACGGTGCGGTGGATGTGCATGCCGGCCTGCGTGGAGCCGGTGAAGGAGATCGCGCGGATCGATTTCGAGGTGGTGATGATGGGGCCCACGTCGCCGGCGCGGCCGGTGATGTAGTTGATGACGCCCTTGGGGATGCCGGCCTCGACCAGGGCCTCGACCAGGCGCAGGCCGCTCAGCGGCGCGTCCGACGAGGGCTTGAAGACGATGGTGTTGCCGGTGATCAGCGCGGGCGCGATCTTGCGCGCCGGGATGGAGGCCGGGAAGTTCCAGGGCGAGATGACGGAGACCACGCCCAGCGGCTCGCGCTGGCTGTAGACCATCATGTTGGCGTCGTCCTGCGGGTAGGTCTCGCCGCCGAAGGTCTGGCCCTCGATGGCGTAGAAGCGGAAGGTCTGGGCCGCGCGCAGGAATTCGTCCTTGCCGAGTGCGACCGACTTGCCTTCCTCGCGGCTGAGCTCCTCGCCGAAGCGCTGGGCGTTGGCCTCCAGGTAGTCGGCGGCCTTGTTCAGGATCTTGGCGCGCTGGCTCGGCGCGGTCTTGCGCCAGTCCTCGAAGGCGGCGGTGGCGGCGTTGACCGCGTCCTCCGCGTCCAGCGCGGTGGAGGCCTGGAAGCGGCCGATCAGCTCGTCGGTGTGGGCCGGGTTGCTGTTGTCGAAGGTGCGCGCGCTGCGGCACTTGACCCATTGGCCGTCGATGTAGTTCAGGAACTCCTCGACCGGCCGGCCCGGGGCGCTGATTTCGGTGAGGAAGGCTTCGGCTGTCGTGCTCATGGTGCGGGTGTTCCGGTGGAGGAGGAAAGCGGTGTCAGGAAATCGCCCAGGCAGTGCGCGAAGGCCTGCGGGTGCGTCAGCTGGGGGAAATGGCCCGCGCCCGCCAGGGTGCGGCGCGTGGCATGGGGGGTGGCGGCGGCCAGGCGGTCCACGCCGGGGCCGAAGGCCTCGGGGCTGCGGTCGCCCTGCGTGAGCAGCACGGGCAGCGGGCTGTGGGCCAGCAGTTCGGGAGACAGCGCCAGCCGCTCGGGGTCGCGCGACTGGTCGAGCCAGGTGGCGGCGTTGGCCACCCAGGTGGCGCGCATGCGCGCGTCCATGACCTCTTCCCAGGGCTGGCCGGTGAGCGCGACCTGTTCCGCGAAGACCCGCGCGCCGAGCGCGGCCTCGCCGTTGTCGATGAGCGCCGCCGCGCGCGCCATGGCCACCTTGGTGGCTTGCGCCAGCGGCGCGTGCGCGGGCGATTCGCCCAGCACGCCGAACAGCGGCGGCTCGTGCAGGCACAGGCTGCGCAGCCGCTCGGGGTGCCGCGCGGCGTACAGCAGCGCCACGCAGGCGCCGTAGGAATGGCCGACCAGGTGCACGGGGCCCTGGCCGATGGCCTCGATCACGCCGTGCAGGTCGGCCACGTCCTGGCTGATGTGTCCCTGTCCACCGGGTTCGGTGCTGCCGCCATGGCCACGGCGGTCGTAGGCCACGACGCGCCAGCGCGGCGACAGCAGCGCGGCCACGGCGTCCCAGGCGCTGTGGTCGTCCCAGGAGCCGTGCACGAAAACCAGGGTCTCGCCCTGGCCGGCGCTGCCGACCAGGAGCTCGACCTCGTCCAGGGTCAGCCGGTGGTGGTTCATATCGGAAGGAGGGGCCGGGTGGGGCGGGCCGCGCCGCGGCCCGCCGCGGGGGCTCAGGCGGCCTTGGCCAGCACCGGCTTCTGCTGGGCCGGGGCCACGTAGTCGTTGTAGAGCGCGGTGGTGTAGAGCAGGCGCATCTCGGCGCCGATCTCGCAGATGCGCAGGCAGCGCTTCTGCAGCTCGGGCGTGTTGGCGTGCTCCAGCACGATCTGGTAGCCGCGCTCGCCGTGGATCTCGTCGGACACGATGTGCAGGTCGAAGAACTCGACTTCCTCGTCGGTGAAGCCGTACTTCTCGCGCAGCGTGGGCGTCTGCTTGCGGTAAATGGACGGCACCTGCGACTCCAGGCCCACCACCAGGCCGGCCACGGCGACCACGGGGTCTTCGCGCATGGCCACGGCGTAGCACCAGCTTTGCAGGGCGCGCGTGGTGGGGCTCATGTTGTCGGCGTCGACGATGCGCTCGCGCGTGGTGCCGCAGGCCTCGCCGAAGCGGATCAGCAGGTCGGTGTGGCGGTCGCCGCCGATTTCTTCTTCATACATGTTGGCCAACAGGAAGTCCTTGGCCTCGGTCATGTGGTCGGGCGTGCGCGCGTACAGGTAGCCCAGGTAGTCGGCGAAGGGGCCGACGTAGTGGTAGTGGTTCTCGGCCCAGCGCGCGAGGTGCTCGCGCGAGAGCGTGCCGCCGGCCCAGGCCAGGCTGAAGGGGGACTGGTTGGCGCTCTTGCCCTTGATGGCGTTTTCGAGGGCGGTGCGGAATTCGTCTCGGCTGAGCAGTTGGGACATGGGGGGCTCTCCTGGTGGGTGATGGGTGGACACCGGCATCGGGGCGGTCTCTCGCGACCGATTGGCGTATACAGTATACATAGCGGTCGATTCCAAGGCAAAAACCGACCGAATCAACGGGCAAATGAGCGCCGTCGTTAAAAGTATACTGTATACTTTCTCCGAATCCAAGACCAGTCCAGCCCTGCCGACATGCCCATCGTCACCTTCCACAAGAACGGCCAGACCTACCGCGACGAGGTGGCGCCCAAGAGCAACCTGGTGGTGCGCGCGGGCATCAAGGCCTATCCCTACCCGCACCTGCAGTACCAGTGCGGCATGGGCAAGTGCGCCACCTGCGCCACCCGCGTGCTGTCCGGTGCCGAGCACCTGCCGCCGCCCAACTGGAAAGAGAAGAAGCAGCTCGGCGAGCGCCTGGACCAGGGCTGGCGCCTGACCTGCCAGCTCTGGATCGAGCACGACATCGAACTCCAGCAGGACTGACCCCCCCGCGCCCGCGAAGGACCGCCCCATGACCACCTACGTGATCCTGACCAGCAAGCCCGGCCAGTTCCGCACCGAGCCGAGCGACGGCCTGGTGCCGGTCGAGGCCTGGGACTACCACTGCGACGGCCGCGTGCGCGCCCGCTTCCTCGTGGCCGAGCTGCCCGCGCCCACGCGCGTGCGGGTGATCGATGAAAGCGGCCAGGACACCGTCAACTCGGTGCCTTCCAAGTTCCTTGAATCCTTCGCGGACCTCGAATCGGCCCGCCGGGAGCTGCGCAATCTGTGCAGCTACGGCAGCACCCAGGCCGAGCTGCGCCCCCGCGATCCCGCCGCCTTCAACACGCCATGACCGTCAACATCACCTTCATCAGCAACGACAACAAGCTCGTCAGCGCGCCGGACAACAGCAACCTGCTGCGCGTCTCACTGCGCGAGAAGGGCGGCATTCCCTTCAAGTGCGGCGGCGGCCTGTGCGGCACCTGCAAGTGCCGCATCGAGCAGGGCCTGGACAACACCGACGAAGTGAAGGCCAAGGAGCGCAAGCACCTCAGCGACGAGGACCTGGCCGCGGGCTTCCGCATGGCCTGCCAGACGTTCGTGAAGGGCGACATCGCCGTGTCCTGGTGAGCGCCATGGACTGGCTGTCCACCGACCTCGTGCAGGGCGTCAGCGGCCTGCACTACCTCGCGGCCGGCGTGCTGGTGCTGGTCGGTGCCTGCCTGCAGGGCGTCAGCGGCCTGGGCTTCGCCATGTTCGCCGCGCCCCTGGCCGCGATGTGGTTCCCCGAGCTGGTGCCGGGCCCGCTGCTGGTGCTGAGCTGCCCGCTCGCGTTGATGGGCGGCCTGCGCGACCGCGCGGACATCCAGTGGAACCTGGCCAGCGTGGCCGTGGCCGGCCGCCTCGGCGGCACCGTGCTGGCCGCGGCCTGCCTGGTGCTGCTGCCGGTGAAGACTTTGTCGCTGATGTTTGCGCTGCTCATCCTCACCGGCGTGAGCCTGAGCCTGACCGGCTGGCGGGTGATGCCCTCGCGGCGCAACATGGCCGTGGCCGGCGTGGCCTCGGGGATGATGGGCACCATCACCTCGGCCGGCGCGCCGCCGTTCGCCATCGCCATGCAGAACATGGGCGCGGCCCAGCTGCGTGGCACCTTCGGCGCCATCTTCTTCATCGGCTCGGCGGTGTCGATCACGGTGCTCACCGTGGTGGGCCGCATGGGCGCCCACGAATACCTGCTGAGCGCCCTGCTGATGCCGTGGATGTTCGCCGGCTTCTTCGCTTCCAACCCGATCAAGCGCTTCGTGCCCGCGCCGCTGGTGCGCAAGATGCTGCTCGCCATGGCGGCGATCGGCGCCATCGTCGTCCTGCTGCGCACGCTGTCCGCGGCCTGAACCCTTCACCACCATGCAACACATCACCGACGCCGTCGTCGACGCCACCATCAGCCCCGAGGACGCGCAGGCCGTGCTGGACGATGCCTTTGCGCGCTTCGGCCGCGGCGAGGCCGCGATGCAGGCGCGCGTGCGCACCGAGGCGGGCGGCGTCAAGCTCTCCACCCTGGGCGCGGTGGTGCCGGGCCAGGGCGTGGTCGGCGCCAAGGTCTACACCACCATCCAGGGGCAGTTCACCTTCGTCATCCTGCTGTTCGCCGCCGACGACGGCCGCGCGCTGGCCTCGTTCGACGCCGGCGCCATCACGCGCCTGCGCACCGCCGCCTGCTCGGTGATCGCGGCGCGCCACCTGGCGCGCGCCGACGCGCGGGTGATGGCCCTGTACGGCGCCGGCGTGCAAGGCCGCATGCACGCGGTGCAGATGGCGCGCGCCTTCTCCCTGGGGGAGATCCGCGTGAGCGACCCCTACGCGCCGCCCACGCTGGCCGGGGAGCTGCAGGCCGCCTGCGGCGTACCGGTGCGCCTGTGCGCGCCGGAGGCCGCGGTGGAGGGCGCCGACATCGTGGTCACCGCCTCGCGGTCCACCACACCGCTGTTTCGCGGCGAGCAGCTGGCACCGGGCAGCTTCGTCGCCGCCATCGGCTCCAGCCTGCCGCACACGCGCGAGCTCGACGACGCGGCCCTGCGCCGGGCCGCGACCATCGCCGTGGAGTGGAAGCCGCAGACCCTGCAGGAGGCGGGCGACCTGGTGCTGGCCGCGCCCGGCGCGCTGGACCCCGCGCGCATCGTCGAGTTGGGCGAGCTGGTCGCGGGCCTCAAACCCGGCCGGCAGGACGCGCAGGCGGTGACGCTCTACAAGTCGGTGGGCGTGGGCCTGGAAGACGTGGCGCTGGCCGGTTTGGTGTGGCAGCGCCTTCAAGGCGCGGCGAACTGAGACAGCCCCAAGGCCAGAGATACCGCGGAACCGGCTTCGCCGGGCCGCTGGTGTCACCCCTTTGAGGGGGTCGCGCGCAGCGCAGCGGGGGTGTTCCTGTTCAGGGTTCCATCTGCGCCGCGTTGTACACGTGGCGCATGGCGAGCAGCGAGGCGAGTTCCGCGTCGCCCTTGATCACCGCGCGCAGGATCGCGGCGTGCTCGTCCCAGTTCTGTTGGCCGCGCGTGCGGTTGAGCGGGGCGAAGATCAGCGCGGTGCGGTCGCGCAGCGAGCGCATCAGCTCCTGCAGCACCGAATTGGCGGCGATGCTGCCCAAGGCGTCGTGGAAGCGCTGGTTCATCTCCAGCAGCGCGGCCTGGTCGTCGCTGGTGGCCATGCGCGTGCCCTCGGCCAGGATGCTTTCCATCGCGGCGATCTGCTTCTCGTCGTGGCGCTGCGCGGCGAGCTTGGCGTTGAGGCCTTCGAGCGTGGCGCGCACCTCGACCAGTTCGCGCACCTGCTCGGGCGAGAAGGCGGTGACCGAGGCGCCGCGGCGCGGCTCGATGGTGACCAGGCCTTCGGCGGCCAGCTGGCGCAGGGCCTCGCGCACGGGCATGCGCGAGACGCCGAGTTCGTCGGAGAGGCGGCTCTCCACCAGGCGCTCGCCCGGCGAGATGGCGCCACCCATGATGCGTTCGCGCAGGGCCTCGACCACCAGCGTGGTCAGGGGCGAATGGCTCGCCCCCAGCGAGGCTTCCTTGCGTGGCAGGTTCATGGTGTGGGCGTGGCTCTGTGTTCGGCGGGGCGTCGGGCGGGGCCGGGGCTGGGTCCGAAGCCGGCCGATTCTATTCGAGCGCCCAAAAAAGACCGCGGCCCGAAGCCGCGGCGAATGCCCTGACGTGAAGGGCTCCAAAGGAAAACTCGACGGATGAACAGCGGGGGGAACACGGCCCCCCGCGCGTCTGCGTCAGAACAGGTGGTACATGCCCACGCCCAGCACGCTGCCGTCCTGGTCGGCGGCGCCCGGCGTCTTGATGGTGTTGGCGCGGTAGCCGCCGTACAGCGTGGTGCGCTTGCTCAGGCTGTAGAAGGCCGCCACGCTCCAGCCCGTGCGCTTGACGTCCGGCGCGCCGGGCGCCACCGTGGTGACCAGCTTGCCCGTGTAGTTGGGGTCGCCCACGAAGCCCGTGACCGAGCCCTTGGACTGCGCGATACCGCCCGACAGCAGCCAGCCACCGGCCAGGGGCACGTCGGCGGCGATGGTCCATTCCTTGGTGTCGTCCGCGCCGTAGGCCACGCGGCCGTAGCTGGCCAGCAGCTTGGCGGGGCCGAAGTCGTACGAGCCGTTGACGCGCGTGAACTTGATCGCCGTGGAATTGCTCGTGGCCTTCTCGTTCTGGAAAGCGACGCCGGCGAACACCGGGCCGCCCGCGTACTTGACGTGCACGCTGGTGATCGAGCCGGCGCCATCGGCGGCGGTCTTGTTCTCGCCGGTGCCGTAGCTCACCACGCCGCTGAAGCCGCCGAAGTTGGGCGAGGCGTAGTAGACGCCGTTGTTCGGCGCGTCCTTGTACGAGGTGCTCAGCCACGCGCCCTGGTTGGGCGCGAGCACCGAGTTCTTGGCCGCCAGCGCCGTGCCGCTGATGTCGTCGAACGCGCTCCAGGCCTTGCCGAAGCGCAGGTCACCGAAGCCGCCCGAGATGCCGACCCAGGACTGGCGCGTGAACGACAGGGCGGGGGCGCCGCCGCTGTCCATCGCGAAACCCGACTCGAGCTGGAAGTTGGCCTTGTAGCCGCCGCCCAGGTCTTCGCTGCCCTTGAAGCCGAAGCGGCTTTCATAGACGCCGCTGCTGTCGAGCTTGCTCATGCGCAGGCCGGTGGCGGGGTTCTTCTGGCTCGACAGGTACATGTCGGCCAGGCCGTACAGGGTGACGCTGGATTGCGCCATGGCCGCGCCGGTGGCCAGCGTGGCGGAGATCAGCAGGATGCTTTTTTTCATGGGAATACCGCAGGTTTGGGGGTGGTGGGGGAGGGGATTCAGAACAGCACGACGGCCAGCACGGTGGACGCCGCCAGGCCGATGAGCACCGGCAGCGCGAGCACGCGCACCAGGTCGGTGACCGGGACCCGCGCGAAGCCGGCCACGGCGATCAGCGAGGACCAGGCGATCAGCGTGCCGCCGCCGGTCCAGATCGCGCCCATCTGGCCGATCGCGGCGAGCGTGGTGGCGTCGATGTTGGAGACCGGGCCCAGGGCGCCGGCCAGCGCGCCGGTCAGCGGCAGGCCGGAGAAGCCCGAGCCGTCGATGCCGGTGACCATGCCCACGATCAGCAGGCCGAAGGCCACGAACAGCGGGTTGTGCGGGATCCAGTCCTGCGCGCTGCGCACCAGGTCGAACAGCAGGCTGGGGGTTTGTGATGCGTCGCCACCGAAGATGGCGGCCGCGGTTTCACTGGCGCCCAGGAAGAAGAAACCGGCGATCGGCAGCACCGAGCCCATGGCGCGGAAGGCGAACACGAAGCCCTCGGTGATGTGGTCGGCGCTGGCTTCCAGCATCTGGCGCGCGCCCTTCATGGCCAGCGTGGCGAAGATCATCAGCAGCGCGGCGGCGCCACCCACCAGCGACGCGCCCGCGCCGCCCTTGAAGTCGCCCAGCGGCACGCCCAGCTTGGGCAGCACCATCAGCACGATCACCGTCAGGAACACCAGCGGCGTGACGATGGCGAACAGCTTGGACCACTTGAATTCTTCGGCCGGCACGCTCTGCAGCTCGCGCTTGAGGTCCTGGCTGGTCACCGGCTGGTGCTCGCGGCTGGTGCCCTGGGCGATCTCGGCCTTATGGGTCGTGCCTTCGTGCTCGTGCGCCAGTTCGCCCTTGACGGCCAGTTCCTGCCAGCGCTCCAGGTGCAGTGGGCTGGCGGGCTGGAACTTGCGGCGGTGGAAGATGAAGATCAGCACCAGCGCGACCACGCCGGTGATGATGGACAGCGCCAGCGCGCGGTCGGCGATCACCGCCGCCGCCGCGCCCGCGGCCTTGGCACTGATGCCGGGGGCCACGCCGATCACGTAGTCGGACGACAGCGCCATGCCCTGGCCGGCCACGGCGATGGCGGCCGCGCCCACGATGGGCGGCAGGCCGGCCGCGATGGCGGCGGGCAGCAGCACCGCGCACACCAGCGGCACGGCGGGCGTGGGCCAGAAGAACAGCGAGATGAAGTAGGTGATGGCCGCCA
Organism: Hydrogenophaga sp. PML113; assembly: GCF_001777155.1. Classification (NCBI taxonomy): domain Bacteria; kingdom Pseudomonadati; phylum Pseudomonadota; class Betaproteobacteria; order Burkholderiales; family Comamonadaceae; genus Hydrogenophaga; species Hydrogenophaga sp. PML113. The sequence continues at coordinate 122,489 of NZ_MIYM01000005.1, forward strand.
GCAGCAGGTACGACACCGGCCCGTTCTTCATCAGCAGGCGGAAGGGCCGCACCATCAGGATGTCGGACTTCAAGGCCTTGAGGGCGTTGAGCAGCGACGTCATCAGCGCGATCACCAGGAAGATGTTGAACAGCTCCTTGGCGGCCACCAGGCTGGCGCTGTAGACGCTGCCCACGCCAGCGAGGGGGTTGCCCGTCCAGGCCAGGCCGACGAGAAAGGTGGCGGCGATCGAGGGCACGAGCACGTTCGCGCGGAACACCATCGTCACGATGATGCTGATCACGCCGAGCAGGTACATCCAGTGCGCCGCTGTCAGGGTTACGTTGGAATCCATGGGTTTGTCCGTGGGTGTGGTGCCTGCAGGGTCAGGCGGTGGTTGGTGGGCTGCGACCGGTGCGGGCGGCACCGTGGGGTGGTTGGCCGGCGGCCTTCCCTCTTGTTTCTGCCGGCGGGGTTCTGTGCTTGGCTGTCCTGTGTTCAGGCGCAGGTGCTTCGGTGGCGGGTGAGATCGTATACAGAATACTGTTTTAGCGTTTCAGGGTTTTCCCGCGCCACAACGGGGCCTGTATCGGCCCAGAGTGGTGCGTTTTTGCCCGTCTCAGGGGTGGTTTTGGGGTGTTTGGGCTGGAGTGAGGGCATCTGTGAATACCGTATACATCAGATGCGGCCACGGAATGCAGGCTTCGTGCCAGGCCTTGTGCCCACCCCCAAGGAAAGGGCTTGCCCGGAAAGCGAAGGGCTTGGACAGGCGTTGCCCGGGGGTTTGTCGCTGCCCCCATGTGTTTGTATACTGTATTCTTTTGAGCGGACGACCCATGCACAACAGCCCCCTTCCCTGCGCGGTTCGCGGCGAGACGGCCATGGTGGCGACCGGCCACCCCTTGGCGGCGCAGGCCGCGGCGGGCGCGCTGGCCCAGGGCGGCAGCGCGGTGGACGCGGCCATTGCGGCGGACGCCGTGATGGGCGTGGTGGAGCCCATGGCCACCGGCATCGGCGGCGATCTGCTGGCCATGCTGGTGCCGCCGGGCGCCGAACCCCAGAGCTACAACGGCTCGGGCCGCTCGCCGATGGCTTTCGAGGCCGGGCTGCTGGCGCCGTTTCCCGGCGCCCGGTTGCCCGAGCGCCACGTGCACACCCTCACCGTACCGGGCGCGGTGCGCGGCTGGCACGACCTGCATCAGCGGCATGGGCGGCTGCCCTGGCGCGGGCTGTTCGCGCCGGCGATCGCCGCCGCCCGGGACGGCTTCGCCGTCGGCGCCGTCGCGGCGCGCGAGTGGGCGCTGTTCCAGCCGGTGATCGCCAGCGACCCGGTGAGCGCGCGCCTGTACCGCGCCGACGCCCCGCCACGCGCGGGCGAGGTCTTCCACAACCCCGAACTGGCCGCCACCCTGGAGGCCATTGCCCACGGCGGCCCCGACGCCTTCTACCGGGGCGCGCCCGCCGCCGCGGCCGAGCAGGCCAGCCGCGCGCGCGGCGGCGTGCTGACCGCCAGCGACTTCGCGGCCCACAGCGGCGGGTTCTGCACGCCCCTGCGCGGGCGCTTCCGGGGCCTGGAGGTGCTGCAGTGCCCGCCCAATACCCACGGCCTGGCCGTGCTGCACGCCCTGGAAGCCCTGGATGCGCTGCCCCTGGACCCCGAGGACCCGCGCAGCGCGCTGGACATGGTCCGTTGCATGGGCGAGGCCATGGCCCACGCCAAGCGCGTGGTCGCCGACCCGGCAGGCAACACCGTGTGCACGGTGGTGGTCGACGCCGAGGGTTTCGCGGTCACGCTGATGAGCAGCGTGTTCAAGCGCTTCGGCAGCGGCATCGGCGTGCCGGGCGCGGGTTTCGCCTTGCAGAACCGCGGTTTCGGCTTCGCCCCACCCGGCCAGCTCAACGGCGCCGCGCCGGGCAAGCGCCCCTACCACACGGTGGTGCCCGGGGCCGCGCTGCGTGGCGGCGTCTTTCACGCCGGCTTCGGCGTGGTGGGCGGGGCCATGCAGCCGCAGGGCCAGGTGCAGCTCCTGGTGCGCCTGGCCGCCTGGGGGCAGGAGTTGCAACAGGCCATCGCCGCGCCGCGCTGGCGCCTGGAGGGCGAGCGCGCCCTCGCGATCGAGGCCGGCACACCCGAGCCCGTGGTGCGCGCGCTGCGCGCGGCCGGCTACGCCGAGCCCACCGGACAGGGCGAGCTGGGCGGGCGCAGCGACTTCGGCGGCGCGCAGATGGTGCTGCGCGCGCCCGATGGCCAGCTGCTCGGCGGCTCCGATCCGCGCAAGGACGGCCTGGCCCTGGCATGCGAGGCCGCCACCCGCTGAACCCGCCTTTTCACCGACCCCCGCAAAGGACCCCCATGGCATTGACGATCTATGGCATCGCCGCGTCGCGCGCGATCCGCCCGCTCTGGGCCGCCGAGGAACTGGGCCTGCCCTACCGGCACGTGCCCTGGCACTACAACGGCCCCGAGACCCGCGAGCCGGCCTACCTGGCGATCAACCCCAACGGCACCGTGCCCGCCATCGACGACGGCGGCCTGCTGTTGTTCGAGTCGCTGGCCATCACGCTGCACCTGGCGCAGACGCGCCCGGCGGGCGGCCTGTGGAGCGACACGCCCGAGGGCGTCGCCGGCGTGTACCAGTGGACGCTGTGGGCCGCGACCGAGATCGAACCGCTGGCGCGCCAGTGGTTCCACCACACCAGCTTCCTGCCGCCCGAGCAGCGCATCGAATCGCTGGCCACGGCCGCCCTCGACAAGCTGCAGGCGCGCCTGGCGGTGCTCGAGCGCCACCTGGCCGGGCGCGAGTGGCTGGTGGGCGAGCGCTTCAGCGTCGCCGATCTGAACCTGGCCGCCGTGCTGCAGCGGCTCGACGCCCTGGGCCGCGGTGAGCTGCCCCACACCCGGGCCTGGCACCAACGCTGCCTGGCCCGGCCGGCGGCGCAGCGCGCCTGGGCCCTGCGCCAAGCCAAGGCCTGAGCGGCGCTCAGGCGCGCGCCGGGCCGCTGGCGCCGCCCGCGTCCAGCAAGCGGAAGAAGCCCACCACCTCGGCCAGCCGCGCCGCCTGCGTGCGCAGGCTGTCGGCCGCGGCGGCGCTTTCTTCCACCAGCGCGGCGTTCTGCTGCGTGGCCTGGTCGAGCTGCGCGATGGCGCTGTTGACCTGGCCGATGCCCTCGGTCTGCTCGCCGGTGGCGGCGCCGATCTCCGAGATCAGGTCCGTCACGCGGCGCACCTGGCCGACGATGTCGTCCATCGCCGCGCGCGCGTCGCCGACCAGGCGCGAGCCCGATTCGACCTTGCCCACGCTGGCGCCGATCAGGGCCTTGATCTCTTTCGCCGCCTCGGCGCTGCGCTGGGCCAGGCTGCGCACCTCACCGGCCACCACGGCGAAGCCGCGGCCCTGCTCGCCGGCGCGCGCCGCTTCCACGGCGGCGTTGAGCGCCAGGATGTTGGTCTGGAAGGCGATGCCGTCGATGACGCCGATGATGTCGCCGATCTTCTGGCTGCTGGACTGGATGTCCTGCATGGTGGCCACCACCTGACCCACCACCTCGCCGCCCTTCACGGCGGCCGAACTGGCCGAGGTGGCCAGTTGCGTGGCCTGGCGCGCGGTGTCGGCGCTGTTGCGCACGGTGGCGTTCATCTGCTCCATCGAGGCGGCGGTCTGCTGCAGGTTGCTGGCCTGCTGCTCGGTGCGGGTCGAGAGGTCGGCGTTGCCCGAGGCGATCTGGGCGCTGCCGGTGGCGATGCTGTCGCTGCCCTGGCGCACGTCACCCACGATGCGCACCAGGCTTTCGTTCATGGCCTTGAGCGCGGCCTGCAGTTCGCCCAGCTCGTCGCGGCGCGTCACGGCGATGCTGGAGCGCAGATCGCCCGAGGCCACGGTCTGCGCCACGCTCACCGCTTCCTGGATGGGGCCGACGATGGAGCGCGTCATCAGCAGGGCCAGCATCAGCGCGGCCACCACGGCCACGGCGCTGGCGCCGATCATCAGGTTGCGGTTGCGGGCATAGCTGGCGTTCGAGGCCTGGACCTCATCCGCGGCCTGCTCGGCGGCAAAGTCCAGGTAGGCGTGGCCGGCCTTGACCAGGGCCTCGAGCAGCGGCCGGCAGTCGGTCTCCATGCGCTGCACGGCGCCTTCGCGATCGCCCTTCACGGCGCGGTCCAGGATGTCCAGCGCCACCGGGCCGTACTTCGCTTCCACGGCCACGAGTTCGTCGAACAGGCGGCGCTCCTGCGGGCTGGTGTGCTCGTCGCTGTCCAGTGCCTGGCGCAGCGCCTTGAAACCCTCGACCACCTGGCCGTGGGCGACGGTGGTGGCGTTCTTTTCCTGTTCCCGGGCCCCGGGCGTGCCGACGAGCACGAGGTTGCGCACGCCGATGGCGCGCGCATTGGCCGCGTCCAGCACGTTGTTGGCCAGCATCACGCGGTGCGAGGTCTCGCCCACGTACTGATTGAAGCTGTCGTGCTCGTGCCCGAGCGAGCGCACCGACAGCGTGGCCACCGCGAGCACGATGACCGCGAGCAGCATGAAGCCGGCCATCAGCCGGGCTTTGACGGACAGACGATCGATACCCATGACCCTGGCTCCCTTCCTTGGTGAACGTGTGGCTACCGGTGGGGTATGCGGTCCCGATGGGGGGTCCGCCTTCCGGATATCGACACGCGCCGCGCGGGGATTTCAGGTGACGCGACAGCCGGCCGGCGCCTTGCCACTTTGGTCGTCAGGGGGGTGGGTTCTGGTGCTGAAATGCGGGCCTTTGATCTACAGGTCGACGCCGGCCCGCGCCGGTCGTCACGACCTTAAGTCGTCCAGCGGGCCTTGCCCGCTGCCGTCACCAGGGCATGGAGAAGGTCTTGCAGTTGGTGAAGGACTTGATCGCCTCCTGCACGCCTTCCTTGTAGCCCAGGCCCGAGTCCTTGATGCCGCCGAAGGGTGTGAGCTCGATGCGGTAGCCCGGCACCTCCCACAGGTTCACCGAGCCCACCTTCAGCTCGCGCGCGAAACGCGCGGCGTCGTCGAAGCGGTTGGTGCAGATGCCCGAGGACAGGCCGAAGGCCGTGCCGTTGGACAGTCGGATCGCCTCGTCGATGTCCTTGAAGCCGATGATGGGCGAGACCGGGCCGAAGGTCTCTTCGCGCACCACCGTCATCTCGGGACGCACGCGGTCGAGCACCGTGGGCGAGTAGAGCGCGCCGTCGCGCCGGTTGCCCACCAGCAGGCGGGCGCCCTGCACCACGGCGTCGTCCACCACGCGCTGGAAATGCGCCGCCGCGGCCGCGTCGATCACCGTGCCCATCTCGTTGCGGCGGTCCATCGGGTCGCCGTAGGTCCAGGCGCGGGTCTTGGCCACCACGCGCTCGGTGAAGTCGGCCAGCACCTTCTGGTGCACCAGCATGCGCTTGACGGCGGTGCAGCGCTGGCCCGAGTTCTTGTACGAGCCTTGCACCGCGAGCTCGCTGGCCTTGTCGAGGTCGGCGTCGTCCATCACGATTAGGGGGTCGTTGCCGCCCAGCTCCAGCACCAGGCGCTTGTAGCCCGCCTTGGCGGCGATGTACTTGCCGATGGCCACGCCACCGGTGAAGGTGATCAGGTCCACGTGCGGGTTCGTGATCAGCTCGTCGGCGATCTCGCGCGGGTCGCCGCTCACCACCTGCAGCATCTCCGGTGGCAGGCCGGCCTCGTACAGCAGGTCGGCGAACCAGTAGGCCGACAGCGGCACCTTCTCCGAGGGCTTGAGCACCATGCGGTTGTTGGTGGCCACGCTGGGCACCACCTTGTGCGCCACCTGGTTCATGGGGTGGTTGAAAGGCGTGATGGCCGTGATCACGCCCAGCAGCGGCTCGCGCGTGGTGATCACCTTGCGGCGCTTGCCGTGCGGCGTGAGGTCGCAGGAGAACACCTGGCCGTCGTCGCGCAGGGCCTCGTTGGCGCCGAAGTTCAGCACGTCGGCCACGCGGCCGATCTCGTACACGCTGTCCTTCTTGCTCAGGCCGGACTCGGCGGTGATCAGGTTGGAGCCGGCCTCGGTGCGCTCGCGCAGCAGCGCCGCCGCGCGGTTGAGGATGGCCGAGCGCTCGTAGCGGCTGAGCCGGGGCTGGTAGGCCTGGGCGATGTCCATGGCGCGGCGCACGTCCTCCACGCTGGCCATGGCCACGCTGCCCACGCGCTCGCCGTTGTAGGGGTTGAGCACGTCGAAGCGGCGGCCCGTGTGCACCTGTTCGCCGCCGATGCGCAGCGCTTCTTCCCGGAAGCCGTGGCTTTCCATCACCTCGCTCATGCCATTTCCTTTTCGGCGCTGCCGATGAAATTGCGGCCGCGCGCGCCGGTCAGGGCGTGCGCCACCATTTGTTCGGCCTGTTCGTCGCTCACGCCGTAGTCGGCGAAGCGCGTGCGCACGCCCAGGCGTTCGATGAAGGCGGTGAGGCGCCCGGGCGCCTCGTCCAGGTCGCCCAGGGCCTGGGCCAGCACGGCGTCGCGGTCGGCCCGGCGGCCGATGGCGCGCGCCAGCACCAGGGGCAGCGGGAAGGAGCAGGCGATGCCGTGCGGCAGGCCGTAGCGCAGCGTCATCTCGTAGGAAATGGAGTGCGCCAGCGCGGTGCGCGTGTTCGAGAAGGCCATGCCGGCCTTGAGCGCGGCCAGCGCCATGCGCGCGCGCAGCTCGCGGTCGTCCAGGCGGTGCATCAGTCGCGGCAGGGCGTCCAGGATGTCGTGCACCGCCGCCACGGCGAAGGTGTCCGACACCGGGTTGGCGTTGACGTTCCAGATCGACTCCAGCGCGTGCGACAGCGCGTCCAGCCCGCTCTGCAGCGTCACCGACGCGGGCAGCGAGAGCATCAGCTCGGGGTCGATGATCGCGGCCGTGGGCCAGGTCTCCTTCAGGTGCAGCGAGTGCTTCACCTGGCGGCCACGGTCCCAGATGGTGGCCCAGGGCGTGACTTCGCTGCCGGTGCCGGCGGTGGTGGGCACGGCGATGAGCGCCTTCACGCCGGACGGCGTGAACGGCTGGCCCGAGGCCAGCGCGGCCACCAGGGTGGCGAAGGCGCCGTCGGGCGTGCCCACCATCAGCGCCTTGGCGGTGTCGATGGCGCTGCCGCCGCCGAGCGCGACGATGGCCTCGGCGCCGCGGTCGTCGCGCCAGAAGGCCTCGTAGGGCGCGGCGAGCTCGGCCACGTCGGGGTTGGGGCGCACGTCCTCGATGACGCCCACCAGGCCATCGCCGAGCAGGGCCTCGACCCGGGCCACCAGGCCCAGCGCGCGCGCCTCCGGAAAGGTCACCAGCAGGGCCTTGCGGCCGGCGAGCAGCCCGGGCAGGGCACACAGGGCCCCGGCCCCGTAGACGCTGCGCACGGGGTTGTAGTAGTCATGCGGCATGGGGACCTCTAGCGGTTGACGGCCACGTGGTTGAGCGCGAGGTCGAAGACGTCGAAGTTGCGCAGCCGGCGGGTGGCGGGCACACCCTGCAGCGGGCGGTTGAACAGCAGCGGCACCTTCTGTTCGGAGATGCCGCCGTGCGAGCGCAGCGGCACCGTGAGGCCGGAGAGGTCGTGCTTGTGCTCGCTGGTGCCCAGCACCGTGAGGTGGTCGCTCACGATGACCAGGTCGCCGATGCGCTCAGGCGGCAGCTCGAAGCGGCTGGCGGCCTGCTCGCGGCTGAGCACCACCTCGATGCCCGGCAGGGCCTCGATGGCGGCGCGCGCGCGTGCGATGGCCTCGGCGCCGGGCAGGTGCACGGTGGCGTAGGAGCCCAGCGCGCCGTGGTGCACCACGTAAGGGTCGGTGATGGGGAGGATCACGCGCGCCTGGCCTTCGCCGAGCAGGCCGTCGAGCACCTGCTGCAGGTAGAGCACGCGCGGGCGGCCGGCGGCATCGGTCTTGGCGCTCATGCCGTGGTCGGCGGTGAGGCCGATCACCGCGCCCAGGGCGTCGAGCCTGGCCAGGTAGCCGTCCATCATCCGGTAGAAGGCGTTGGCCTCGGGTGTGCCGGGCGCGCACTTGTGCTGCACGTAGTCGGTGGTCGACAGGTACATCAGGTCCAGCGGCCGCGTCTCCAGCAGGCGCACACCGGCGGCGAAGACGAACTCGCTGAGCTCGGCGCTGTAGACCGAGGGCACGGGCTTGCCCACGAGGTCCAGCACGCCGTCGATGCCGCACTCGGCCACCGTGGCCTTGTCGGCCTTCTCGGCCGAGAAGCAAATGCCTTGCAGGCCGTGGCCCAGCAGCGTGCGCAGCTTGTCCTTGGCGGTGACCGCGGCCACCTTGGCGCCGCTGTCGGCGAAGGCCGCCAGCAGCGTGGGCACGCGCAGCCAGGCCGGGTCGTTCATCATGACCTCGCGGCCACTGTCCACGTCGTAGAAGTAGTTGCCGCAGATGCCGTGCACCGAGGGCGGCACGCCGGTCACGATGGACACGTTGTTGGGGTTGGTGAAGCTGGGCACCACGCAGTCCCCGACCACCGACGCGCCCTTCTCGACCATGCGCTTGAGGTAGGGCGCCACGCCGGCCTGGATGGCCTGGGTCACGTAGTCGGGCTCGCAGCCGTCCACGCAGACCACCACCACCGGCTGCAGCGGCCGGGCATACCGACGGCCATTCACCGTCACCGAATCGACGCGGGCGTCCATCAACGCGCTCCCTTCTGGATCCAGGCGCGCAGCCTGGTGGACACGTAGTCGGCCGCCATCACCATCACGATGATCACCACGATGCAGGTGGCGGTGTCCTGGTATTGAAAGAGCTTCATGCTGCCGACCAGCTCGAAGCCGATGCCGCCCGCGCCCACCATGCCCAGCACCGTGGCCTGGCGCAGGTTGGTCTCGAAGCGGTAGAGAACGACGGCGATCCACGCGGTGATGACCTGCGGGATGACGCCGAAGATGACGGTCTGCACCGGGCCCGCGCCAGTGGCGCGCAGGGCCTCGATGGGGCCCTGGTCGATCTCCTCGATCGACTCGGAGAAGAACTTGCCCAGCATGCCCGCGCCGTGCACGGCCAGGGCCAGCACGCCGGGGAAGGGCCCCAGGCCCACCGCCGCCACGAACACCAGCGCGAGGATGATCTCGTTGATGCCGCGCGTGACGTTGAACACCTGGCGCGTGAAATGGAACACCGCCAGGTTGGGCGTGAGGTTGCGCGCCGCGAAGAAGCACACCGGCACGGCCATGACGACCGCGAGCAGCGTGCCCCACAGGGCGATCTGCACGGTCTCGATGGCGGGCACCCAGAGCTTGTCGAGGAAGGCCCAGTTGGGCGGCACCATGCGCGCCAGGAAGTCGCCGATCCAGGGCAGGCCCTTGCCGAGTTCGCCGAAGCTGACCTGGGCGCCGCGCGCGGCCCACCAGAGCGTCACCAGCGCCAGCGCGCCGAGGCCCAGGCGCGGCCACCAGCCGGCCGAACCGGTGGGGCGTGCGACGAGCAGGGAGTAGGAACCGATGTTCATCACGCCTCCTCCAGGGCCAGATTGGGCCGCGGCGCGGCCTGGGCGGCGCGCGCGGGACTGGCGGCTTTCGCGCTGCCGTCGTCCAGGCCCGGGTAGATGCGGTGCAGCACCTCGTCGGTGAGCTGGTCGGGCCCGCCTTCGAACACGATGCGGCCGGCCGACACGCCCACGATGCGCTCGCCGAACTCGCGCGCGTATTCGATCTGGTGCAGGTTGCACACCACCGAGATGCCCAGCTCGCGGCTGGCCTGCTTGAGGTACTGCAGCACCGTGCGCGAGGTCTTGGGGTCCAGGCTGGCGACCGGCTCGTCGGCCAGGATGATCTTGGGCTGCTGGGCCAGGGCGCGCGCGATGCCCACGCGCTGCTTCTGCCCGCCCGACAGGGTGTCGGTGCGCAGCTCGGCCTTCTCTTCGAGCTCCACGCGGCGCAGGCACTCGCGGGCGATCTCGATGTCGCGGCGCGGGAAAAGCTGCAGCCACGAGGCCACCGAGGGCATGGCGCCGAGCCGGCCGGTGAGCACGTTCTTGAGCACCGACAGGCGCGGCACCACGTTGTAGTGCTGGAAGATCATCGCCACCTGGCGCCGCGCGCGGCGCAGGCTGGCGCGCTCGGCGGTGACCCGCTGGCCGTCGACGTGGATGTCGCCCTGCGTGGGTTCGCACAGGCGGTTGATGCAACGCAGCAGGGTGGATTTGCCGGCGCCCGAGGGGCCGAGCACGACGAGGAACTCGCCGGGGGCCACGTCGAGGTCGATGCCCTTGAGGGCGTCGAAGTCGCCGTAGCGCTTGGTCAGGCCGCGGATCTTGATCACTTCATCTTCCTCAGGTCGAGGTTGAGGGCCTTGGCCGTGTCCCGGATGATGTTGTAGGCCGCGTCGTTGGTGGGGTGAAAGCCGTTGAGCTCGCCCTGGTCGGACCAGGGGATGTTCTTGACCTGCAGGAAGGCGGCCTGCACGCGCTTCTTCAGCTCGGGGTCGAGGTCCTTGCGCCAGACCGTGGGCGACTCGGGGATGGGGTCGGACTTCCACACCGTCACCAGGTCCTCGCGCTTGGCCAGGCCCTTGTTGATGGCGGCGTCGAGGATGCGGTCGGCGATGGCCACCGCGTCGACCTTGCCGTTCTGCACCGCGACCGCGTTCGAATCGTGCGAGCCCGAGAAGATGACGCGGCCGAAGTCCTTGTCGGGGTTGAAGCCGGCCTTGATCAGGCCGGCTTTCGGGAACAGGTGGCCCGAGGTGGAGCTGGGGTCCACGAAGGCGAAGGTCTTGCCCTTGAGGTCGGCCACGGTCTGGATGCCGCTGTCTTTGCGCGCGACGACCAGCGAGTGGTAGAAGGTGCGCCCGGCCTTCTTGGTCTCGGCCACGGCGAAGGCCTCGATGTCGGCCACCGTGGTGCCCAGCACATACGAGAAGGGGCCGAGGTAGGCGACGTCGAGCCGCTTGGAGCGCAGCGCCTCGATGACGCCGTTGTAGTCGGCCGCCACGAAGGGCTTGACCGGCATGCCCAAGGCCTTGGACAGCATGTCCATCATGGCCTGGCTGTTGGCGATCATGGCGCGCGAGTCCTCCGACGGGATCAGCCCGACGGTGAGCACGCCATTGGCGCGGGCGCTCGGCGACAGGCCGAGCAGGGGCGCGCCGAGCAGGGCCGGCGCACTGGCAAGAAGGGAACGGCGGGAAAGCGGCATGGGGTGTCTCCGGTTGCGGTACTTGAAGCTGTCCGTCAGTTTTTGGGCGTCACATGTCCGATCCGTGACGCTGTGTCGCACTGTCGGTGCGAGGACGACATTCATCCAATTCAAGTTTTTACACCGATGTATTGAGAGAATCTATAGTTGAGCAGGGATAACACGGAGGCCCTTCCATGCGACTGACACAGCTGCGCTCCTTCCACGCGGTGGCCACCACGGGCAGCTTCACGCGCGCGGCCGAACGGCTGCACGTGAGCCAGCCCACCGTCACCACGCAGGTGGGCCAGCTGGAAGCGCTCTACAAGGTGGAGCTGTTCCACCGCTCGGGCCGGCGCGTGCGGCCCACCGAGATCGGCGAACGGCTGCTGCAGCTGTCGCGCCAGATGTTCGACCTGGAGGCCGAGGCGGTGCAGCTGCTGCGCGAAACCGGCGAGCTGCGCTCGGGCCATCTGCGCGTGGCCGCGGTGGGGCCCTCGCACGCCACCCGGATGCTGGTGGCCTTCAACCAGCGCTACCCGGGCGTGAAGATCTCGGTCGCCACGGGCAACTCACAGGAGGTGCTGGACCGGCTGGCCGACTACAGCGCCGACGTGGGGGTGCTGGCGCAGGTCTCGCTCGACAAGCGCTTCGTCTCGGTGCCCTACAGCGAGCACCCGGTGGTGATCTTCTGCAACGCGGCCCACCCCTTCGCGCGCCGGCGCAGCATCCGCACCGCCGAGCTGCAGGGCGAGAAACTGATCCTGCGCGAGGAGGGCTCGACCACGCGCAAGGCCATCGAATCCGCGCTGCGCGCCGCGCGCGTGCAGCCCGAAGTGGTGATGGAGGTGGCCAGCCGCGAAATCATTCGCGAGGCCGTGGCCCAGGGCGTGGGCGTGGCCGCGGTGTCCGACGTGGAGTTCGTGCCCGGCCCGGGCCTGCACGCGGTGCGCATCAGCGACGCGCAGGTGCGCACCTACGCGCACGTGGCATGCCTGGCCGAGCGGCGCGACACGCGCATGGTGCGGGCGTTCTTCGAGGTGATCGGGCACGAGGTCTGAGCGCCCGTGGCCGGGGGCGCTCAAGCCCCGCCGCAGGCCGCCCGGTAGCGCGGCTCGTTGTCCAGCACGTGCTCTCGCAGCAGCGCGCCGGCCGCGTCCACGTCGCCGTCGCCCACGGCGTCCACCAGCACCTGGTGGCTGCTGACCGCGTTGTCGATGGGCGAGCGGTGCCGCAGCGCGGTGAGCTGTGAGCGCAGCACCTCGTAGCCGGCGCGCACGTAGGGACTGGGGCAGTGCTCGAAGAGCTGCCAGTGGAACGCCATGTCGATGCGCGCCAGCGCGGGCAGGTCGCGCGCGGCCTCGGCCGCCTTCATCTCCTTCACGCACTGCTTCATGCCCTTGAGCAGCGCGGCGCGGTTGGCCGCCATGGCCTCGCGCAGGGCCTCAGTCTCCACCAGCGCGCGGAAGCGGCAGAGCTGGCCCACCTGTTCGGGCGTGAGCCGAAAGACGAAGGTGCCGCGCTGCGGGTGCACCTGCACCAGGCCCTGCGACTGCAGGCGCACCAACGCCTCGCGCACCGGCGTCTTGCTCACGCCCATCAGGGCCGCCAACTGCGCCTCCGACACCTGCTCGCCCAGCTTCAGGTCGCCGGTGACGATGGCCTCGCGAATGCGCTCGCCCACCACGTCGGTGAGCAGGCGAGGGCGTTCAAGCTCGAGTTGTCGGGTCATGGTGGTTTCGGATCGTGGGTGGGCAGTGTAAGGGCTTTCCCCAAATCCTATATCTGAGATATCAGATACGATTGCGGCAAAACCCTGAGTCGAACCACCGGAGACAGCGCACCCATGGCGTTCAGCGAATCACCGGCCCGCCCCTCGCTCGCGGGCCGCCTGGAGCACGGTTTCGTGCGCCTCAACCAGGCCCTTATCGTGCTGCTCATGGCCTCGATGGCGATCCTCGTGTTCGCCAACGTGGTCATGCGCTACGTGTTCAACCAGTCCATCTTCTGGGTCGAGGAGTTCACCCAGATCCAGATGATCTGGGTCGCCTACCTGGGTGCCGGCCTGGCGCTGCGCGAAGGCCGCCACGTGGCCGTGGACATGCTGCAGGACGTGCTGCCCGCGCGCCTGCGCCACGCCCTCCGCTGGTTCATCGCCCTGGCCATGGCGCTGTTTCTGCTGACCCTGTTGGTGCTGGGCGTGCAGATCGCCGAGTTCACCTGGAACCAGGAAACACCGGCCATGGGCCTGCCCGCCGGCCTGCCCTACCTGGGCATTCCGCTGGGCGCGGCGGCCATGCTGCTGCACCTGCTGCTGTTCTGGCGCCAGTTCATCGCGCGCGACTTCGTGCAGGTGGAAGAGATCGGCGACGACCACGCCGAGGAGGCGCACGCATGAGCCCCGCACGGCCGCCCGAAGGGGCTCGCAACGCAATGCACCGCGCGGAGGTTGCCGAATGAGCGCGGTCCTCTTCATCGTCTTCATGGTCGGCCTGGCCATCGGCGTGCCCATCGCCCTGGCCATGGGCGGCGCGGGCCTGCTGGCCCTGGCCATCGACGGCAACCTCTCGCTGCTGTCGGTGCCGCAGCGCTTCTTCGACGGCATCAACAGCTTCCCGCTGATGGCCGTGCCCTTCTTCATCCTGGCGGCCGACCTGATGACGGCCAGCGGCATCACCACCGCGCTGCTGCGCTTCGCCGGCGCCATGGTGGGCCACGTGCGCGGCGGCATGGGGCATGTGAACGTGGTCACCTCGGTGATGTTCGCGGGCATCAGCGGATCGGCCCTGGCCGACGCGGCCGGCCCGGGCGCGATCGAGACCCGCATGATGGCCAAGAGCGGCTACGACAAGGCCTACTCCGCGGCACTGTCGGCGGCCACCTCGGTCATCGGCCCCATCATTCCGCCGTCCATCGTGATGGTGATTTACGCGCTGACCGATAGCCGCGTCACCGTGGCCGGCCTGTTCCTGGCCGGCGTGGTGCCGGGCCTGCTGATGGGCCTGGCGCTGATGGCCATGAACCACTACCTCTCGGTCAAGCGGGGCTATGGCACGGTGGGCACGGCGCCCGGCTGGGGCGTTCGCCTGCGCGCGCTGTGGAGGGCCACGCCGGTGCTGCTGATGCCGGCCATCATCATCGCGGGCATCCTCACCGGCCTGTTCACACCCACCGAGGCCTCGGCCGTGGCGGTGTTCTACGCGCTCTTCATCGGCCTGTTCGTCACGCGCACGCTCAACGCGCGCCTGATCTGCCGCGTGCTGCTGCAAAGCGGCCTGGTCACCTCGGCGGCGCTCATCATCGTGTCCATGGCCTCGCTGTTCGCCTGGCTGCTCACGCTGCTGCAGATCCCGCAGGCCATCGGCGCGGCCATCGGCGGCATGACCACTGACCCGGTGGCCATCATGCTGATCGTGATGGTCTTCGTGCTGATCTGCGGCCTGTTCATCGACACCCTGCCGGCCGTGATCATCCTGGTGCCCGTACTGGCGCCGCTGTCGGACCAGTTCGGCATCCACCCGCTGCACTTCGCCATGGCCATCGTGCTCAACCTCACCATCGGCCTGGCCACGCCACCCGTGGGCGGGGTGCTGTTCGTCATGAGCTCGGTCGCGCGCCTGCGGCTCGAAGAGCTCACGCGCGCCATCCTGCCGCTGCTCGCCGCCCTGCTGGTGGTGCTGCTGGCGGTGGTGCTCATCCCCTCGCTCAGCACCTTCGTGCCCGGCCTGTTCGGCTACGCGCGCTGAGCCCCTGCTCTTCCGTTCCCCAACCACAAGGAGACACCCGCCATGAAGTTCAAGACCCTCGTCGCCGTGATGGGCCTGGCCCTCGCGCTGCCCCTGGCCGCGCACGCGCAGAAGACGCTGAAGTACGCGCACTTCCAGCCCGCCAAGGACGACCAGCCCAAGCACGTGGCGGCCCTGGCCTTCAAGGAGCACGTGGAGAAAGCCACCAACGGCTCGATCAAGGTCGAGATCTTCCCGGCCGGCCAGTTCGGCAAGGACCAGCCCACCATGGAAGCGCTTCGCCTGGGCACGCTGGAGATGGCCGTGGCGCACGACGGCGCCATCGGCACCGTGCACAAGCCCATCGGCGTTCTGGGCATTCCCTTCCTGTACGACAACCATGAGCACGCCTGGCGCGTGTACGACTCCGAGTGGCTCAAGGGCTTCTCGGACGACATGGTCAAGAAGACCGGCATCCGCGCGCTGGGCTTCGCCGACAACGGCGTGCGCCACTTCACCAACAGCCTGCGCCCGATCCAGACGCCGGCCGACATGAAGGGCATGAAGATCCGCATCCAGCCCTCGCCGGTGTTCAAGGCCCTGGTCGAGTCGCTGGGCGCCTCGGCCTCGGCCATCCCCTGGGGCGAGCTGCCCACCGCGCTGCAGCAGAAGGTGGTGGACGGCCAGGAAAACGGTGTGACCAACATCCTGGCCGCCAGCCTGTACCAGCACCAGAAGTACGCCACGCTGGACGGCCACGTGTGGTCGGTGCACGGCTACCTCGTCAACGACCGCTTCTACACCCGGCTCACCGACGTCGAGCGCAAGGCCGTGGACGAGGGTGTGAAGAAGGCGATGGCCATCCACCGCAAGATGACCGCCGAGCAGGACAAGAACGCCAAGAAGATCCTCGAAGGCGTGGGCATGCAGGTCTATGAACCCACCGCCGCGCAGATCGCCGAGTTCCGCAAGCTGGCCCAGCCGCCGGTGCGCCAGTGGGCCGAGGGTGAGATCGGCAAGAACTACGTCGATGCGCTGTTCAAGGCCGTGGAGGCAACCCGCAAGTGAATGGACTGAACCAGGGAGGCGGGCTCGAGCGGCTCGTCGTCGCCATCGACGACGGGTACGCGAGCTACGACCAGGAAGAGGCCCTGCTGGGCGCCGAGGGGGCGCGTTTCGAGGTCCGCCCCTGCCGGCGCGACCCGAAGCGCGCGCTGGACGCCGCGCGCGAGGCCGACGTGGTGCTGGTGCGCGAGTCGCCGCTGCCACGCGAGGTGATCCAGGGCCTGGCGAAATGCAAGGCCATCGTTCGCTACGGCATCGGCGTGGACAACATCGACCAGGTGGCGGCCAGCGAACGCCGCATCGCGGTGGCCAACGTGCCCGACTACGGCACCGACGAGGTGAGCTCGCAGGCCGTGGCCCTGGCCCTGGCGGTGTCGCGCCGCCTGTGGCTGCACGACCGCGAGGTGCGCGAGGGCCGCTGGTCCACGGGCGTGCTGCAGCCCATGTTCCGCCTGCGCGGGCGCACCCTGGGCCTGGTGGGCTTTGGCCGCATCGCGCGCATGACGCTGGAGAAGTTCGCCGGCTTCGGCTTTGCCCGCGTGCTGGTGAACGACCCGCGCGCCGAGCTGCCCGATGGCGTGGAGCGCGCCGACATCGACACCCTGTGCGCCGAGTCCGACGTGATCTCGCTGCACGCGCCGCTGAACGAGCAGACGCGGCACCTGATCAACGCCGAGCGCATCGCGCGCATGCGGCCGACGGCCATCCTGGTGAACACCGCGCGCGGCGGCCTGGTGCACACCGATGCGCTGCACGAGGCCCTGGCCGCGCGCCGCATCCTGGGCGCCGGGCTCGACGTGTTCGAGCAGGAGCCGCCCGGCATCCACAAGCTGTTCAGCCTGGACAACGTGGTGGTGAGCAACCACATGGGCTGGTACAGCGAGGAAGCGATGCGCGACCTGCAGCGCAAGACAGCCGAAGAGGCCGCGCGCGTGCTGCGCGGCGAGGCGCCCCTGAATTGGCTCAACCGGTGGTGAGGCCACCAACGACACCACCAACGACACCAGCAAACATTGCAAGAAAGCAGGACATGAAAGAACTGATCGACGGATTCAACCAGGTTGCCGTGGCCTCCGTGGCCGACGCGGTGGACAAGGTCTGCGGCAAGCGCGGCTACATGGCCGCCTGCATCAAGCCGCGCATCAACGACAAGCGCATCTGCGGCCCCGCCGCCACCGTGCTGGAGGCGGCCACCGACGAATTCGTGCCGCCGCAGCATGCGCTGGACCTGATCGACGAGGCCCCGGCGGGCAGCGTCATCGTCATCAGCATCGAGGGCGGCGAGCCCGACGTGGCGGTGTGGGGCGGCCTGATGACCGCGGGCGCCGTGGCCAATGGCCACGTGGGCGCCGTGCTGGACGGCGGCGTGCGCGACCTCACCGAGATCCGCCGCGACTACGGCTTCCCGGTTTATGCGCGCGACGTGAGCCCCGGCACCACGCTGGGCCGCTACCGCACGGTGGCCTCTCAGGTGCCGGTGCGCGTGGGCGACGTCCTGGTGCACCCGGGCGACATCCTGGTGGGCGACGTGGACGGCGTGGTGGTGGTGCCGCGCGCCCAGGCCGAAGAGGTGCTGAAGGTGGCGCGCGAGATCGACGAGCGCGAGCTGGAGCAGGCCAAGCTCATCATCGCGGAGAAGTCGCTGCGCAAGGGCCTGGCGAAGTACGGCCGGATCTGAGATGGCGAAGGGAGCAGTCGTGGCGGGAGAAGCACTCGACATCCTCGCCTTGGGCGAGGCCATGGTCGAGTTCAACCAGACCGGCGAGGGCCAGGGCCGCCTGTACCTGCAGGGCTTTGGCGGCGACACCTCCAACTTCGCCGTGGCCGCCGCCCGCCAGGGCGCGCGCGTGGGCTACCTCGGCGCGCTCGGCGACGACCCGTACGGCGCGATGCTGCGCCGCCTGTGGGACGAGGAGGGCGTGGACCACGCGAGCGTGCGGGCCGATCCCGAGGCCTTCACCGCGATCTATTTCGTCACGCACGACGAGCGCGGCCACCACTTCAGCTTCTTTCGCACCGGCTCGGCCGCGAGCCGCTACACGGCGGCGCAGCTGCCGCGCGAGCGCATCGCCGCCGCGAGGGTGCTGCACCTCTCGGGCATCTCGCTGGCCATCTCGCCGACGGCCTGCGACACCGCCTACGCGGCCATGGCCATGGCGCGCGAGGCCGGCACGCTGGTGTCCTTCGACACCAACCTGCGCCTGAAGCTATGGCCGGTGGACCGCGCGCGCGCCGTCATGAGCGACGTGATCGCGCGCTGCGACATTTGCCTGCCCAGCTACGACGATGTGGTGGCCATCACCGGCCTGAGCGAGCCCGACGCCCTGGTGGACCACTGCCTGCGCCTGGGCGCGAAGGTGGTGGCGCTCAAGCTCGGCGAGAAGGGCGCGCTGGTGGCGGACGCGAATGAGCGCCACCGCATCGAGCCTTTTCCCTGCCAGCCGGTGGACGCCACCGGCGCGGGCGATGCCTTCGGCGGCGCCTTCGTCGCGCGCCGCCTGGCCGGCGACGGCCTGCTGGAAGCCGGCCGCTACGCGGCGGCGGTGGCCGCCTTGTCCACGCAAGGCTATGGCGCGGTGGCGCCGATCCCGCGCGCGGACGAGGTGCGCGCGCGGCTGGCGGGCTGATCAGCCGCCGTAGCGGCGCTCCAGCGCGGCCCAGCGATCGAAGCCCACGATGCGCTTGTAGTCCTCGAAGCCCACGCCGGAGCCCACCAGGCGCAGCTCGCCGCTGCGCAGGTCCTCCAGGCTGGCCATCATGGTCTTCACCGAACGCATCAGCAGCGAGATGCCGTAGATGACGATGCGAAAGCCCAGGTCCTCCAGCTCGGCGGGCTTGAGGATGGGCGTGCGCCCGCCTTCCAGCATGTTGGCCATCAGCGGCACGCCCTGGAGCGCGCGGCCCACCTGCTCCAGCTCGGCCACCGATTCGGGCGCCTCGATGAAGAGGCCGTCGGCGCCCGCGCGCGCGTAGCGTTCGCCGCGCCGCAGCGCCTCGTCCATGCCGACCACCTCGCGCGCGTCGGTGCGCGCGATGATGAAGGTGCGCGGGTCGCGCCGCTGCTCGGCCGCGGCGCGGATGCGCCGCTCCATCTCCTCGCAGGGCAGCAGTTCCTTGCCCTTGATGTGGCCGCAGCGCTTGGGCGAGACCTGGTCCTCGAAGAACAGGGCTTGCGCGCCCATCCGTTCATAGGTGTGCACCGCGTGCACCACGTTCTTCACGTCGCCGTAGCCGTTGTCCACGTCCACCAGCACGGGCAGGTCGGACACGGCCATGATGTCGCGGTAGGCCGCGCTGAGCTCGCCCAGCGTCGCCAAGCCGATGTCGGGCAGGCCGTGGCGCGCGCCCACCACCGGAAAGCCGCCGATGAAATAGGCCTTGAAGCCGGCCTGCTGGATGAGCAGGGCGGAGATGGCGTCGTGCGCGCCGGGCAACACCAGCGGGCGCTCGCTGGCGACGAGCTCGCGGAAGTGGGGGTGGGGCGCTGACGCCGTCGGGTCTTGGGACATGGGACTCACTGATCGATCTTGATGTTGCCTGCCTTGATGACCGCGGCCCAGCGCTGGCCGTCCTCCTGAACGAGCCGCTCCAGCTCGCGCGGGCTGCCGCCCAGGGGCTCGGCGCCCTGGCGCTGAAACTGCGCGCGCAGGTCGGGGTCGCGCAGCACGGTGTTGACGTGGCGGTTGAGCTCGCTCACCACCTTGGGGTCCAGCCCGGCGGGGCCCATTAGGGCGAACCAGGTGGTGCCGTCGAAGCCCTCGAAGCCGGCCTCGCGCAGCGTGGGCAGGTCCGGCGCCAGCGGCGAGCGCTGGGCGCTGCCGATGGCCAGGGCTTTCACCTTGCCGGCCTGCGCCTGGGGCAGCGTCCACACGATGCTGTCGAAAGCGAAGTCGATCTGGCCGCCGTTCAGGTCGGGCAGGGCCTGGATGCCGGTCTTGTATGGGACGTGCGTGGTGGGCAGCTTGGCGCGCTGCGCGAAGTCGGCGCCGATGAGGTGCGTGACCGAGCCATTGCCGCTGGACGAGTAGTTCAGCGTGCCCGAACGCGCGCGCGCCGCCTGCAGGAACTCCGCCACCGTGGCGACCTTCAGCGCCGGGCTCACCACCAGCACGTTGGGCGCCGTGGCCAGGCGCGCGATGGGCGCGAAGTCGCGCTGGGCGTCGTAGGGCAGGGGGCGCAGGTGCGGCAGCACCGCGTGCGTGCTGCTGGTGGCCAGCAGGAAGGTGTAGCCGTCGGGCGCGGCCTTGGCCACGGCCTGGGCGCCGATGGCGCCCGCCGCACCCGCGCGGTTGTCGATCACCACCGGCTGCTTGAGCGCGGCCGAGAGCTTCTCGCCCACGATGCGCGCCAGGGCGTCGGTGCTGCCACCGGCGCCGAAGGGCACGACGATGCGCAGCGGACGGTCTGGCCAGGCGGGGGACTGGGCGTGGGCGGGCGCGAGCAGCGCGGCCAGCAGGGCGAGCCCGCCGGCGCCCAGCCAGCGGGCGGGGTGGAAAGAAAAGGGCATGGCGTGTCTCCGGTCGTTGTTTTGGATGCAAGGGGTTCATGCGTTCCGCTTCGCACTCTAGGAAAGCGTCCCGTGGGCATCAAATGATTTGTTTCCATCCCCATTCATGAAGCAGATTGATAATGGTCCATGGACTTCCGCCGCCTCGACCTGAACCTGCTGGTGGTGTTCGACGCCGTGCTCAGCGAGCGCAGCGTCACGCGCGCGGCCGAGCGGCTGGCGCTCACGCAGCCGGCGGTCAGCCACGCGCTGTCGCGCCTGCGAGCGGCCTGCGGCGATCCCATCGTGGTGCGCCAGGGACATGGCATGGTGCCCACGCCACGGGCCGTGGCCCTGCACCCGGAGGTGCGCGCCCTGCTGGCGCGCGCGCAGCGCGTGTTCTCGCTGTCCAGTGCCTTCGATCCGCGCCAGTCGCAGCGCCAGTTCCACCTCGGCTGCTCGGATCACGCGGCCCAGGCCCTGCTGGGGCCGGTGCTCGAGGACCTGCTGCGCGACGCGCCCGGCGTGCGCCTGCAGCTGCTGCACGCGGGCCGCAGCAACGCCGCCGACATGATCCGCGCCGGCGCGCTGGACCTGGCCCTGGGCGTGTTCAACAGCGCCGACGACACCATCGCCGTGCGCACGGTGCGCGAGTCGCCCTATGTGTGCCTGATGCGCGCCGGCCACCCGCTGGCCACCGGGCGCTTGACGTTGGCGCGCTACCTCTCGGCCCAGCACCTGCAGGTGCTGGTGCAGCCGGGCGCTTTCGGCGGCATCGACCAGACGCTGGCGCGCCTGGGGCATGCGCGCGACATCCGCTTGGTGGCCGCCCACTTCGGCGCCGCCTTGGGCTTGCTGCCGCGCGGCGAGCTGTTGTTGACGGTGCCCGACGACCTGGCGCCGGACGCCGCGGCCCGGGGCCTGGTGCGGCGCGCCCTGCCGTTTGCCCTGGAGCCGTTTCGCCACCAGCTCGCCATGAGCCGACGCGCGGGCGAGGACCCGGGCCTGGCCTGGCTGGTCGAGCGCATCGCCGCTGCCCCCGGCCGTCGCGCCCGTTCGGCGCGCTGAAGCCACCGCGCGGCGTCGGCCGTGCACTCACCTGTGCACTTTCCCACGCCTTGCCGTTGGTCGCCCCTTAACTTTTGTTCACATCTGTCGAGATTGGGCGGGCCCAGAGGACCAACTCAATCGGAGGAGTGAGATGAAAGCAAAAAGAGGGGTGACCTGGCTGGCGGTGCTGGCCACGGTGTGGCTGGCGGGTTGCGCCAGCATGCAAAGCCACCACGAGACCGCCACGCAGATGCAGGCGGCAGGACAACAAGGGGACTTCAAGACCGCACTGACGCGCCTGGACGAGCGCCACGCCTCGCCCGAGGCGCGCAAGGAACTGCTCTACAACCTGGAGAAGGGCGAGCTGCTGCGCCTGGACGGCCAGATCGAGCCCAGCACCGAGGCCTTCCTGGCCGCCGACGCCAAGGTGCAGGAATGGGAGCAGGCGGCCAAGACCGACCCGCAGAAGCTCATGGGCACCGTGGGCGCGGCGCTGGTGAGCGAGCGCCTCAAGGTGTACGAGGGCCAGGACTATGAGAAGGTCTGGCTCACCACCCGCCTCGCCCTCAACCGGCTGGGCCAGGGCCGCATCGACGAGGCGCGCGTGGACATCAAGCGCACCCACGAGCGCGAGGCCGTGATCGCCGAGTTCCGCAGCAAGGAAACGCAGAGCACGGTCGACGAGGCCAAGGGCCGCGGCGTGCAGGCCCAAGGCCGCGAGATCAACGGCTACCCGGTCGAACTGCTGGACGACCCCGAGGTGCTGGCGCTGCAGAACGGCTACCAGAACGCGCTGAGCCACTACCTGGCGGGCTTCGTCTACGAATCGCTCAACGAGCCGGGCCTGGCCGCGCCGGGCTACCGCAAGGCCATCGAGCTGCGCCCGGGCGCGCCCGCGCTGGAAGAGGGCCTGCGCGGCCTGGACGAGCGCACCGGCTTCACCTGGAAGCGCAAGCAGCGCATGACCGACGTGCTGTTCGTCGTCGAGGCCGGGGTGGCCCCGGCGCGCGTGCCCAAGGCCTTCACGCTGCCGGTGCCGGTGGGCTCCAGCATCCGCACGGTGAGCATCTCCTACCCGGTGATCGATCCCTCGCGCGACGCCCCGCTGGAGAGCCTGCAGGTCGGCGAGCGCGCGCTGCCCCTGAGCAAGGTGGTCGACCTCAACGTGATGGCGCGCCGCGCCCTGCGCGACGAGATGCCGGGCATGGTGATGCGCGGCTTCTCGCGCGCCATCGCCAAGGGCGTGGTGCAGGACCAGCTGCAGAAGCAGGGCGGCCTGCTGGGCGGCCTGATCGGCATCGTGGCGTCGGCCGCCACCGAACAGGCCGACGACCGCATGTGGCGCATGCTGCCCGGGCGTGTCTACCTGGCGCGCGCGCACCTGCCGCCCGGCGAGCACGACATCAGCTTGCACGGCGTGAGCTTCGGCAAGGCCCGCGTGGACGGCCAGTACGCCGTGGTGCCGCTGCGCCTGTACGAAGGTCGCCCGCTGGCGGGCGCGGTCGGCCAGTTCGGCCAGCTGCCCCTGGTGGAGGCGGTGGCCACGCCGGCCGTGGCGCCGGCCGCCAAGCCCGTGGCCGTGAAACCCGCGGCCAAGCCGGCCCGCAAGCCCCGCCCGACGACGTCCGCCAAGGCCGCGGCCGCCGCCCTGTGAACCCCAACCCCATCCAAGCATGAACCCCATCCTGAACTGGTGCGCCCGGGCCTCGCTGGCCGGCGCCTGTCTGCTGGCGGCGCCGCTGGCGCTCGCCGACGCCGTGCCGGCCTCGGTGTCGCCCGCCGTGGCGGCCAAGCTGGCCTGGCGCGGCGAAGCGCCCGACATGGCCGTGCCCGAGATCCGTGTCGCGCGCAAGGGCGGCTTTCTCTCCGTGCAGTCCGACCTGCGCAACGGCGGCGAGAAGGACCAGGCCCTGTACTACCGCTACCGCTGGCTGGACCAGCACGGCAACCAGGTCGGCGACGGCGACGCCTGGAAACAGCTGAACCTGTTCGCCAAGGCGCAGCAGACCCTCAAGGGCACGGCCCCGCACCTGAGCGTGGCCGACTTCCGGCTCGAACTCAGCTTCGAGACGCCCTGATCCCCTTTCACGACCAACGGACCTTCTTCCCATGAAAACCCGAATCCTCCTTGCCCTGGTGCTCGTCGGCGTGCTCGCCGGCTGCGCCACCAAGCGCAGCCAGCCGGTGGTGCGCTTCGACCGCCAGGTCAACTACGGCGACGCCAAGGCCGTGGAGCTCGTGACCAATGAGTTCGGCTCCTCCGACCTGCAGCTGATCGCCGAGTCCATGGTCGGCAGCCTGCTCGAGACCGAGGTGCTGCAGGGCCGCCCCACGGTGACCATCGCCACCGTGCGCAACAAGACCAGCGAGTACATCGACACCACCAACGTGATGAACTCGATCCGCACCGCGCTGACCAAGTCGGGCAAGGTGCGCTTCGTCGCCAACATCAACGAGATGCAGAACCAGGTCGACGAGCTCAACCGCCAGAACCAGAGCGGGCTCTACAAGACCAACACCACGGCCAAGCTCGGCAAGATGACGGCGGCCAAGTACCGCTTCGAGGGCGAATTGACCAGCATCGTGAAGCAGAACAGCTCCACCAAGGACGTGTACTACAAGTTCACGCTCAACCTGTTCGACAACGAGGAGGGCTCGCTCGAATGGGCCGACGAGAAGGAAATCCGCAAGACCAGCAAGCGCTGATCCGGAGGCACACCATGACCCCCCTCAAACCTTCCCGCCGCGCCTTCGCCGCCACGCTCGCGGCCGGTACCGCCC
The DNA here is from genome assembly GCF_001777155.1 of Hydrogenophaga sp. PML113. Classification (NCBI taxonomy): domain Bacteria; kingdom Pseudomonadati; phylum Pseudomonadota; class Betaproteobacteria; order Burkholderiales; family Comamonadaceae; genus Hydrogenophaga; species Hydrogenophaga sp. PML113. The sequence goes on from NZ_MIYM01000005.1 coordinate 146,676, forward strand.
TGTTCGCCGGCGCCGCCTTCGCGCAGGCCGCGCCGCGGATCGCGGTCACCGACCTGGGCTACACCCAGCGCGTGGCCGAGTACTTCGAGGCCGCCACGGCCAGCCAGCAAAGCGCCATGAAGGCCACGCCGACCTCGCTCAGCGCGAGCGGCAGCGCCAGCATGACCTACGTGGCCGGCACGCATTCCTACATGGAGCACCGCGAGCTGCGCGCTTTCAGCAACGACATCCGCGGCGCCCTGCTCAAGGGCACGTCCTTTCGCCTGGTGCAGGGCAAGGGCTTCGACGCCGGCGACCCGCAGCCCACGGCGGCCGAGCGCGCCCTGCAGCAGGTCAAGACCGGCAAGATCGCCAAGCCGGTGCGCCAGCCCGACGTGAACGACATCATCGCGCGCATCCGCAAGGGCGAATTCGCCGGCGCCGACTACGTGCTGTTCGGGCAGCTCTCCAGCATCGAGTTCCGCGACGCGTTCTCGCCGCTGCAGGGCACCAGCAGCGCCACGCACCAGTACGGCCTGGACCTGCTGGCCGACTTCTCGCTCATCGACACGCGGACTTACGAGATCAAGGCCGCGTTCTCGGCCCAGGGCGCGGGCAACGACACCAAGCTGCTGTCGGCGCGCGGTGACGTGATGCCACCCAACCGCGCCAAGGTGATGCGCGAGACCTCGCAAAGCCTTGCGGCCGAGGTGTTCGCGCAGATCGGCGAGCAGCTCTCGCTGGACCGCGCGCTCGCGCCGCGCCTGCGCGGCGCCTCGCCGGCGGGGGCGGCGAACGCGCCGGCCGGCGCGGCACCGGCCCAGCCCGAGGTGATGATCCTGCGCTGAGCCGGTGGTGCCCGGCGTTTCCCTGCGCGCGAAGCCCTGGCGCGGCCTGCCGCGCACGGCCGCCGCGTTGCTGCTGGCCTGCGCGGGCGCGGCGGCGGCCGCGCCATCGGCCTTGGCCGCGCCCGACGGGCCGAGCGCCGCGCTCCGTGCGCCCTGGAGCCGCGTGGACCTGCCCGGATCGGCGCCGGGCCGCCGCGTGCCCGTGCTGCGGCGAGAGGCCAGCCCCGACGCGGCCGCGCCGCGCGTGGTGGTGGTGCCGGGCTCGGGCTGCGCCGGTCTGGGCCCCATCGCCCCGGCCTACTTCGCGGGCCTGGAGCGCGCGCAGGTCTGGGTGCTGCACAAACCTCTCACGAACCCCTGGGTGCGCACCGCGCCCGACGGCTGCGGCGAGGCCTTCGCGCGCGACGACCGGCCCACGCGTTGGCAGGCCGACGCCCTGGCCGCGCTGCAAGCGCTGCGGGCGAGCGAGCCCGAACGGCCCACCTGGCTGGTGGGCATCTCCGAAGGCGGCGACCTGCTGCCCGCGCTGGGCCAGGCCTTGGGCACCTCGCTGCGTGGCCTGGTGTTGCTGTCGGCCAGCGGGCTGGACCCGGCCGAGACCCTGCGGCTGCAGGCGCAGCGGATCGGCCGCCCCGAGGCCTGGGCGGAAATCCGCGCGGCCGCGGCCAGCGCGCGGTCCGACGACGACCTGGTGCACGGCCGCAGCCTGGGCCATTGGCGCGACCTGTTGGCCTGGCGCCTGTTCGAGCCGCTCACGGCCCCGGTCTGGGCCGTGTGGCAGTGGTGGGGCGACGCCGATGAACTGATCCCCGCCGAGGCCTATGAGCGCTTCGGGCGCGAGGCGGTGGCGCGACCCGCGCGGCTGTGCGTTCGGCGCTGGCCCGGTGCCGACCACGGCCTGAACCGGCCGGGCGCCGGTCCGGCCCAGCCCGCCCTGTGGCTGGCGTTGCTGGCCGCTACCGAGGCCGATGACGCGGGCTGCGGCCTGCCCTGAGCACCGGCCGCCACGGCAGTGGCACCGCGTGCCCCGGTTCGGCTAGCTCTCCGGGTCGTGCCCAAACTCGCGCAGCTCCTGCGAACAGCGGCAGGCGGTGGCGATCCGGGCGGCCCACACGATGGCGGCGTCGCGCGATGGCAGCCGCAGGACGCAGAAGCCGCCGTCGAACCCCTTCGTCTGCGGATAGGTGCCGGGGGTGACCGTGCGGTCCGAGGCGACCATGAGCGGTGCGACGTCTCCATTGATGCCCCCGCCGAACACGTACACGCCAGCGGCCTTCGCCTCGCGGATGACCGCGCGTGCGGCGTCGCCCACGGCCGCCATCTCCTCGGCGGGAACGCTCATCGCGCCGGCGGGAAAAGAGATCAGGTAGTTCGTCATCGTTCGCTCCCTCGGTTGAGGCCGATGTGGGCCGGACCCGCCGCGCCCGGCGCTCAGGGCAGTTCCAGGTCCGTCGACGGCGCGCGCAGCTCCACGAAGAAGGTGCAGCCCTGGCCAGGCGCGGTGTCGCACCACAGCCGGCCTTCGTGCCGCAGCACGATGCGCTGCGCCAGCGCCAGGCCCATGCCGATGCCCTCGTAGTCCATGGAGTGGTGCTGGCGCTGGAACATCACGAACAGCGACTTGGCCTTGGCCAGGTCGAAGCCCACGCCGTTGTCGCGCACGAACAGGGTGTGCAGCCCGCCCACCGGTGGCAGCTGGCCGACCTCGACGCGCGCCTGGGCCACGCGGCGCGTGAACTTGGCGGCGTTGTCCAGCAGTTGGCCGAACACCTCGGCCAGCAGGATGGCGTCGCCGCCCACCACGGGCAACTGGGGGTCGACCACCCAGTCGATCTCGCGCGGCGCGTTCTCGGCGCGCAGCCGGCCCACGATGCCCAGGATCAGCGGCGTGAGCGAGACCGGCGAGGGGTCGACGCTCAGGCGGCCCAGCCGCGCGTACTCCAGCAGGCCGTCGATCATCTGGCCCATGCGCTTGGCGGCGGTGCCGATGGCGGTCTGGAACTGCAGCAGCTCGTGGTGCTGCGCCGGATCCAGGCCCTCCTGCGTGAGCGCGACGTACTGGCCGATGTGGCGCAGCGGCGCGCGCAGGTCGTGCGCCACGGTGTAGGAGAAGGCGTCGAGGTCGCGGTTGGCGGCGTCCAGCTGCTGGGTGCGCTCGGTCACGCGGTGCTGCAGCTCCTCGTTCAGCCGCGCCATCACGTCGGCCAGGCGCTTGGATTCGCTGAGGTCGTGCGTGATGACCGACAGGCCTTGCAGCCGGCCTTGCGGGTCGCGCAGCGCGGTCAGCGTGGCGTGCGACCAGAAGCGCGTGCCGTCCTGGCGCTGGCTCCAGCCCTCGTGCTCGGCGTGGCCTTCCTCCAGGCAGACGTCCAGCATCACCTGCACGTCCAGGCCCGCGAGTTCCTTGTCCTGCGGCTCGAACAGCGCGTCCAGCGAGCGGCCCAGGATCTGGCCGCGCTCGAAACCATGCAGGCGCTGGGCGCTGTCGGTCCAGTCGGCCACGCCGCCGTCGGGGTCGAGGAAGAAGATGGCGTGGTCGCGGATGGCGTGCGACATCAGGCGAAAGCGCTGCTCGCTGGCGTAGAGCTCGGCGCTGCGCTGGGCCACGCGCTCCTCGAGGTCGAGGTTGGCGTTGAAGACGAAGTCCTCGGTGCGGCGGCGCTCGGTGATGTCGATGAGCTCGATGAAGAAGCCGTGCACCTCGCCGTCGTGGCTGTCGGGCAGGTAGTGCACCTCGTGGTAGCGCGGCGTGCCGTCGGCGTCGGGGCGTTCGGCCTCGTGGCTCAGCGACTCGCCGTTGAGCGCCTTGGCCACGCGCGGCAGCACCTCGGGCAGCACCTCGGGCGACAGCACGCGGCTGAGGTCGATGCCGATGACCTCGTCGGCGGTGAGCCCGTAGCCGGCCGCGTAGGCGGCGTTGCAGAAGCGGCAGACCAGGTCCTTGTCGTAGTAGGCCAGGCGCGAGGGCGTGCGGTCGGTGATGGCCTGCAGCAGGCGCAGCCGCGCGACGATCTGGCGCTCGATGCGGTCGCGGCCGGTGACCTCGACCACGGCGGTGTGCGAGCGCAGGAAGCGCCCGCTGGCATCGCGCACCGCAAGCGAGACCAGTTCCACGGAGAAAAAGGCGCCGTCCTTGCCGAACAGGCGCAGGGTGAGCGGGAGCGCGCGGCCCTGGGCGCGCAGCTCGTGCAGGTGGTCGCGCAGCTGCTGCAGGTCGGCCTCGTCGCGCAGGCGGGCGAGCGTGGGAAAGTCCAGGTCGCCGCCGCTGGCCAGCCGGTCCACGTCGGCGCGGTCGTGGCCCAGCCAGTCGAGCAGGGTGTCGTTGATGGCCAGCACGCGCAGGCCGGTGTCCAGCGCGAGCAGGCCGCAGGGGGCGTTGTCCCACAAGGCATGGCCTTCGGCGATCGCCCGTTCGCTGCTCGTGTGTTCCATGTTGGTGTGGCCTCCCACCCGTCGTGTGCGGGTCTTGCGGGGGGTATCCCCCGGAGCGGGCACTCTAGCCGCCGATGGCGTGCTATGCAAATGGGGGCTGGGGCCGCCGGTTCGGCGGCCGGCGTGGCCGGTCGGGCGCTCAGCCAGGGGGCGGTGTTGCTCAAACCCGGCGGACACCGGTGTCTTCGAGGGGAATGGCTGTATTTCCCCTGTGCACAGAGGCGTCTGTAACGTAGAGTTGCCGCACGCCCGATAGAACGACCGTCAGGGAGGCTGGCGGAGCGGGCCAGGAGGAAGCCCCCGGCATGGCGGGAGACCGCAAGCGCTCGGTACAACTCTGGTTGCCACTGCTGCCCGCAGCGGTGGCACTGGTGCTGCTCGCGCTCATGGTGTGGTCGGTGGAGCGGGTGGTGGGCGACGAGCTCGAGCGGCGCGCCCAGCAGCGGGTGGAGCAGACCGCCGCCATCTATGCCGACCGGCTCTCGCGCGTGCTCGCGCGCCACGCCGCCGAACTCGACCTGCTCACGCTGACGCCCAGCCAGCAGGTGTCGCCCCAGGGCTGGCGCCTGCAAATGGACCGCCTGCGCCAGCGCCACCGGGGGTACGTGTGGATCGGCGCCACCGACAGCGAAGGCCTGGTGCTGGCCGCCAGCGATGGCCTGCTCGAGGGCGTGTCGATCGCGCAGCGGCCGGTGTACCTCAAGGGCCGTGAAGGCACCTGGTTCGGCAGCCTGCACCCGCCCGTGTCGCTGCGTGAGCCGCTGGTGGCGCTCCAGCGGCCGGTGCCCACCGAACTCGCCGACCTCGCCATGCCCTATCACGGCGCCGACGGCCAGCCCGCCGGCGTGCTGGCCGCCCACCTCGACGCCGCCTACTACGACGCGCTGCGCCGGGATGTGCTGGGCCCGACGGACGCCCGCCGCGGCCTGCAGCTGGAGCTGGCCGACCAGGACGGCCGGCGCCTGCTCGGCGAGCGCGCGGGGTTGTCGGCCACGCAGTGGCTGGACCTGCTGGGCACGCCCGTGGGCACGCCGCGGGTCTTTGAGGACGAGCAGGGCGAGGCCATCCTGCTGGTGCGCCACGGCATCGACCGCGCCACCCTGCCGGTGAAGACCGACTGGCAGGTGGTGGCCTGGCAGCCCCTGGGCATGACACTGGCGCCGGTGCGCGAGCTGGAGCGCTACGTGCTGGTCTGGGGCGGCGGCACGGTGCTGCTGGTCAGTCTGGGCGGCTTCTGGCTGTCGCGCCGGCTCGCCCGGCCGTTCAACCAAATGCTGGACGTGGTGGCCGAGCGCCTGGGCCCGCAGGCGGACGCCGCGCCCGGCACGGTGCTGCGCGTCATCGCCGAGCAGATGCGACGCCTGCCCGCGCAGGGCGGCGGCGGCTCGCGCAGCGAACAGACCCTGACGCAGGTGCTGCACGACGCCAGCCGCCTGCAGGCCGTGCTGCAGCACCTGCCCGCGCCCATGTACCTGGTGGACATGGACTTTCGCGTGCTGTTCTGGAACGACGCGGCCGAGCGCATGTTCGGCTGGAGCGCGGCCGAAACCGAGGGCCGCCACGTCGACGAGATCTTCCGCGACAAGGACCCGACCAACAGCGCGCGCCAGGCCATCCGCCCGCAGATGATCGCCGGCCAGGGGCCCTGGACCTTCGAGACCCACCTGCTGCGCCGCGATGGCAGCGACATCTGGGGCGAGTGGCGGCTCACCAAGGTGTTCGGTGCCGACGGCGAACCCATCGGGCTGCTGGCCCAGGTGCGCGACCTGACGGCCGAGCGCCTGAGCGAGATGCGCCTGCGCGAGCAAGGCGAGGTGCTGGGCGCCATCATCAACGCCGCCAGCGATGCCGTCATCAGCGTCGACATGGTCGGGCGCATCACCATGTTCAATCCGGCGGCCGAACGCATTTTTGGCCGCGAGGCGCTGGCCATGATCGGCCAGCCGCTGGACAGCCTGCTGCCGCCCGAGCACCGGGGCGAGCACCTGGCCCTGATGCAGCGCTTCGGCAACTCGCGGGTCACCACGCGGCCCATGGGCTTCGGCCGTGTCAAGGGCCTGCGCGCGGACGGCGCCGAGCTCGAACTCGAGGCCTCGATCTCGCACGCCGTGGTGCGCGGCCACAAGCTGCTCACCGCCATCCTGCGCGACGTGACCGAGCGCGTGCGCGCCGAGCAGGCGCTGGCGCGGTACCAGCTCGAACTCTCCGAGCTCACGCACCGCCTGCTGAACCAGGAGCAGGTCACCACGCGCGAGCTGGCCCAGACCCTGCACGACCAGCTCGGCCAGACCCTGGGCGCGATCCGCCTGTCCTTCGACTCGCTGGCGCAGATGACCCGCGAGCTGCTGCCGCCGCGCGCGCAGGAGCGCTCGGACACGGTGGGCCGCCAGATCGACCACGCCATCGCCGAGGTGCGCCAGGCCCTGGTGCGGCTGCGCCCGCCCATGCTGGAAGACATGGGCCTGACGGCCGCGCTGGACAACGACATCCGCCAGCGCGCGGCCGAGGCAGAGGGGGTGGCGCTGCACCTGCAGACCGTGGGCGACGTGGTCGCGCAGCGCTGGCCCGACGACGTGGAGTACGCCGCCTTCATGGTGGCGCGCGAGGCCGTGGCCAACGCGCTGCTGCACGCGAAGGCCAGCCGCATCGTGGTGCGCCTGGAGGGCGACGCCACCCACCTGCGGCTGGACGTCGTCGACGACGGCGTGGGCCTGCCCGAGGAACTGGCCTTCGGGCGACCCGGGCACCTGGGCATGGTGGGCATGCGCGAGCGCGCGCTGGCCATCGGCGCGCGGCTCAGCGCCCGCGCGCGCAGCGGGCGCGGCACGCGGATCACCCTGATCTGGACCGCCCGTCCCGGCAGCGTGTTCGGCGAACTGCCGGACACCGACAACTGAATCGAGCCACGGCCGACACGACCACAACGGAGAACCCCCCCTCATGAGCGACATCTACCTGGTTGACGACCACGCCATGCTGCGTGACGGACTGAAGGCCGTGCTGGAGGACGCCGGCCACCGCGTGGTGGGCGAGTCCGCCGACCCCACGGCGGCCCTGGCCGAGATCGTGCGCCTGGCGCCGTCGGTGGTGCTGCTGGACCTGCACCTCGGCCTGCGCTCGGGCTTCGAGCTGCTGGAGCAGCTGGTGCAGCGCAAGGCCCCGTCGCGCGTGGTCATGCTCACCATGTCGGCCCAGCCGCGCCACGTGGCCGAGGCCATGCGCCTGGGCGCTTTCGGCTACGTGCTCAAGGGCTCGCCCGCGCGCGAGGTGCTGGAGGCGGTGGAGGCGGTGGCCGCCGGCCGCAAGCACCTGGGCGGGCCGGTGGCGCAGTTGGCCGTGGAGGGGCTCACGCAGGCGGACGACAACAACCCCCTGGCCGCGCTGTCGGTGCGCGAGCGCCAGGTGATCCAGCTGGTGGTGCAGGGCCACACCAGCGCGGCCATCGGCGAGCAGCTGCACCTGTCGCCCAAGACGGTGGAGAGCTACCGCAGCCGGCTCATGGCCAAGCTCGGCGTGAGCGACCTGCCCGCGCTGGTGCGGCTGGCGATCCGCGAGGGCCTGATCAGCGCCGACGACCTCTGACACGGGGTTCCCCGCTGCCCGCGCGTCCAGATTTCCCCGCAGCGCCGGCGCGGCCGCGCGCGCACCATCCTTGCCATGGACCTGGAGATCGACATGGCACCCACCCTACCCCCCGGCCTCGGGCACGGCAGCCTGCAGGTGCTGGTGCTGGTGCTTTGCCCGCGCGGCCAGGCGCTGCAGGACGTGCGCGAGCAGGTCGCCCGCTGGGCGGTGCCCGGACAGGTGCGCTGGACCAGCGACCCGGTGGAGGCCCTGCGCCTCGCGCTGGCGCAGCCGCCGGCGCTGGCGATCGTTGACGCGCGCCTGGACCGCGCGGGCGGCCGCGCCCTGGTGGGTCAGCTGGCGCGCTGGCGCTCGGACCTGGAGGTGTTCATCTTCGACGACCCGCCGGCCGAAGGCCTGCGTGGCCAGGGCAGCCTGTGGCACTGGTGCGAGCTGCCGCGCGTGCTGCGCTGGTGGGCGAGCCGCCACCTGCCGTCCCAGGCCGTGCCCGACAGCCTGCCTGTCCCGCTGGCTCGCGCCGCCTGAACCAGGCGCCCGGCCGTCGGAATCAGGGTTTCCTGGCACAAGTCCCCCGTTCTCCCGCCGAAAGCCTGGGAATCCCCCTCTGGAGATCGCCATGCGCAACAACGGACCCGTCACCCGGCGCGAATACCTGATGCAGGAAGGCCAGACCCTGGTCTCCACCACCGACCTCAAGAGCCGCATCGTCTACTGCAACCCCTCGTTCGTCGAGGTGAGCGGCTATGAGCGCGAGGAACTCCTCGGCCAGCCGCACAACATGATCCGCCACCCCGACATGCCGCAGGAGGCCTTCCGCGACATGTGGGCCACCATGCAGGGCGGCCACCCCTGGTCGGGCCTGGTGAAGAACCGCCGCAAGAACGGCGACCACTACTGGGTGCTGGCCAATGTGACACCGGTGATCGACGGCGGGCGCATCACGGGCTACATGTCGGTGCGCACCAAGCCCACGCGCGAACAGGTGCAGGCGGCCGAGGCGCTGTACGCCCGCATGCGCGAGGAAGCGGCGGTCGGCCGCGCGGTGCACGTGCTGTCGGCCGGCGAGGTGCGGCGCCGCGCGCCGCTGGCGCGCCTGGGCCGCGCGGCGGGCTGGGTGTTCGCGCAGCGCACCCTGCTGTCGCTGCTGGCCATGGGCGCGGCCGGCGCGCTGCTGGGCGCTTACCTGCCCAGCCACGCCGCCGCCATCGGGCTCACCAGCGTGGCCGCGCTGCTGGCGGGTGCCTGGCTGCAGCGCCAGGGCGACCGGCCGCTGGGCCGCATCCTGCAGTCGGCCAACCGGCTCGCCGCTGGCGACCTGGCCACGCGCAGCGCCGACGCCGCCAGCGGCCTGATCGGGCGCATCCACCGCGGCCTGTCGCAGCTCAACGTGAACCTGCAGGCCGTGGTGAGCGACGTGCGCACCCAGGTCGAGGGCATGCACCACGCCACGCGCGAGATCAGCGCGGGCAGCGCCGACCTGAGCGCTCGCACCGAGGCCCAGGCCGGCAACCTGCAGCAGACCGCGGCCTCGCTGGAGCAGATAACGGCCACCATCCGGGCCAACGCCGAGTCCTCGGGCCGCGCGGCCGAGCTCGCGCGCCAGGCGCGCGGCCAGGCCGAGCGCAGCGGCAAAGCCATCGAATCGGTGGCGCGGCGCATGGCCGACATCCAGGCCGCCAGCGAGCGCATCACCGAGATCGTCGGCGTGATCGACGGCATTTCCTTTCAGACCAACCTGCTCGCGCTCAACGCGGCGGTGGAGGCCGCGCGCGCCGGCGAGCACGGCCGCGGCTTCGCCGTGGTGGCCGGCGAGGTGCGCTCGCTGGCGGCGCGCGCGCGCGATTCGGCCAAGGAGATCAAGGCGCTGATCCAGGCCTCGCAGGAGCAGGTGGAGGCCGGCGCGCGCCTGGTGGGCGAGACGCGCGCCACCGTGCAGGAGAGCGCCGGCAGCATCGGCCGCGTGAGCGAACTGGTGGCCGAGATCAGCGCCGGCTCCAACGAACAATCCCAAGGCGTGGCGCAGGTCAATGCGGCCGTGGCCCAGCTCGACAGCCTGACGCAGCAGAATGCGGCCATGGTCGAACAACTTTCCGCATCGGCCGCCTCGCTGGCGGCGCAGGCCGGCACCGTCACGCAGACGGTGCGCGTCTTCAAGCTCTGATGGCGGCGATGGGGCTTGCCAGCGGCGGCCGTTCCTGGCCCTGGGTGGCCATCACGCTGCTGTGCGGGGCCCTGCTCACGGCCGTGGCGGTGCTCCACCGCGAACGCGCCAACGACGCCTACGTGCGCGCGCGCTTCGAGGCGCAGTCGCGCGAGGTGGCCGACGACATCACCCACCGGCTCTCGCTCATCCAGTACGGCCTGCAGGCGACGCGCGGCGTGGCCCAGCAGGCGGGCGAGCATGGCCTGACGGTGGACGACTTTCGCGCCTACATGCGCTCGCGCGACCTCGAGCACGAATTCCCCGGCGTGCGCGGCTTTGGCTTCATGCGCCGCCTGCCGCCCGGCGGCGAGGACGACTACCGCCGCCTGCGCCAGCGCCTGGGCGTGGCGGACGCGCCGATCCGCGGCCAGGGCCCGAACGGGGGCGAGCGCATCGTGGTCGAGCTGGTGGAGCCCCTGGCGCTCAACCACCAGGCGGTCGGCCTGGACATCGCCGCGGAGCCGTTTCGCCGCGAGATGGCCGCGCAGGCCGTGCGGCGCAACCGCCCGTTCATGTCGCGCCCGACGACGCTGGTGCAGGCGCCAGGAGCGCGTGCCTTTGTCGTCATGTTGCCGGTGTTTCGCCGGGGCATGCCGATCGACAGCCCGCAGGAGCGCGACGCCGCGGCCTATGGCTGGGTCTATGCGCCGATCGTGTTCGACGACCTGGTCGCCGGGCTGCCGCTGCGCGAGCAACTGATCTCGCTCACGCTGACCGACATCACCGAGCCCGAACTGGCCGAGCCTTTCTTCAGCACGGCGGCGCTGGGCGAGGCGCCATCGGCCGGCGCGCTGTCGCAGGCCCTGCTGCGCGTGCCCTTCGGTCGCTCCTGGGCGATCCACACCGAGGCCCGGCCCTCGTTCGCTTCGCAGTTCGACCTGCCGTCGCCGCGCGGCGTGGCCTGGACGGGCGCGCTTGGCACGGTGCTGCTGGCGGCGCTGCACGCGCTCTGGCTGAACCTGCGCCGCCGCCACCGCCAGACGGCCGAGCTCAACGCCCGCCTCGAAGACCGCGTCGCCGAGCGCACGCGCTCGCTGGAAGACACCGAGCGCTTCCTGCGCACCGTGCTCGATGCCGTGCCGTCCATGATCAGCTACTGGGACCGCGACCAGATCAACCGCGCGGCCAACCGCGCCAACCTGCACTGGCGCCAGCCCGAGGGCGGCACGATGGTGGGCCTGCGCGTGAAGGACACCCTCGACGAGGCCACCTACGCCCGCCTGCAGCCGCGCATCGAAGCCGTACTCGACGGCCGCCAGCAGACCTTCGAGGTCACCGTGCGCACGCCCGCCACCGGCGAGCCGCGCGAGCTGCGGCTGACCTACCTGCCCGACGCGCGCGACGGCCGGGTGCATGGCTGGTACGCCGTCGTCGACGACGTGACCGAGCGCAACCGCAACCGCCGCGAACTGGAGGCCGCGCTCACGCTGCAGGCCACCGAGCGCCTGCGGTTGCAGAGCATCCTGCGGGGCACCAACGCCGGCACCTGGGAATGGAACATGCTGACCGGCGATGCGCGCTTCAACGAGCGCTGGGCCGAGATGCTGGGCCACGACTACGACGTGCTGAGGCCCAGCCACGTGCGGGCCTGGCGGGACCATGTGCACCCCGAGGACCTGACGCTGGCGCGCGAGCGCCTGCGCCGGCACATCGACGGCGAGCTGCCGTTCTACGAATGCGAGGTGCGCATGCGCCACGCCGACGGGCGCTGGGTCTGGGTGCTCGACCGCGGCCAGGTGCAGACGCGCAACGAGGACGGCGCCCCCGAGTGGATGTACGGCACCTCGCAGGACATCAGCGAGAGCAAGGCCAACGAGCAGAGCCTGCGCGAGGCCATGCGCGCGGCCGAGGCGGCCAGCCAGAGCAAGAGCGCCTTCCTCGCCAACATGAGCCACGAGATCCGCACCCCGCTCAATGCCGTGCTGGGCGTGGCCCACCTGCTGGGCGACACGCCGCTCGACGCCTCGCAGCGCGCCCTGCTCGACAGCGCGCAGACCGCGGGCCGCGCGCTGCTGGGCATCGTCAACGACGTGCTCGACGTGGCCAAGATCGAGGCCGGCGAAATGCGCCTGGCCGACGAGGCCTTCGCCCTGGGGGGCCTGCTGCGCGAGGTGGAATCGGTCTATGCGCTGCCGGCGCGCGACAAGGGCCTGTCGCTGTCGCTGTGCCTGCCCGAGGACGTGCCGGCCTACGTGATGGGCGACGCCGCGCGGCTGCGCCAGGTGCTGGTCAACCTGGTGGGCAACGCGCTCAAGTTCACCCAGCAGGGCGGTGTCGTCATCAGCGCCGAGGTGCTGCGCGGCGGCGAAGGCCCGCAGCTGCGCCTGAGCGTGCGCGACAGCGGCATCGGCATCCCGCCCGAGGTGCAGGCACGGCTGTTCCAGCCCTTCACCCAGGCCGACGAAACCACCACGCGGCGCTTCGGCGGCACCGGCCTGGGCCTGTCCATCGTGCGCCGGCTGGTCGCGCTCATGGGTGGGGACGTGGGCCTGAACAGCGAGCCCGGCCGGGGCAGCGAGTTCTGGCTGCGCGTGGCGCTGCGCCCGGCCAAGGCCTCGGACCTGCCGCGGCCCGCGCCGCCCCCCGCGGCCAGCGACTCGAACGGCCTGGCGGGCCTGGCCGTGCTGCTGGTGGATGACAGCGAGATCAACCTGGACATCGCGCGGCGCATGCTGGAGCGCCAGGGCGCGCGCGTGCAGACCTGCGGCGACGGCGAACAGGCCCTGGGCTGGCTGCGCGCCTCGCCCGCCGCCTTCGACGTGGTGCTGATGGACGTGCAGATGCCCGTGATGGATGGCCTGGAGGCCACCAACCGCATCCGCAACGAGCTGCGCCTGGTGGATCTGCCGGTGATCGCACTGACGGCCGGCGCGCTGGCCGACGAGCGCCGCCGCGCGCTGCAGGCGGGCTTCAGCAACTTCCTGGCCAAGCCGATCGACCCCGAGGAACTGATCGAGGCGGTGCGCCGCGCCGCCTCGGCGCGCGGGGCCTCGACGGCGCATGCGCCGGCGGCGGTGCCGCGACCGGCGCCCGTGGCGCCCGGCCCCGTGACGCCCCGAGCACCCGCCGGGGACTGGCCGGCGATCGAGGGCATTGATGCGGCGGCCGCGCGGCGCCAGCTCGGCGGCGATCTGTCGCTGTTCCAGCGCCTGCTCGCGCGCCTGCTGGCCGAACACGGCGACTGGGCGGCGCTGCCGCCCGGGGCCGCCGACCGATGGGACGGCGAAGCGCGCATGGCCTGGCGGGCCCGGGCCCACCGCCTGCGCGGCAGCGCGGGCGTGCTGGGTGCGTTGGCCCTGTCTCGCGCCGCGACCGCCTTGGAGACCGCACTGGAGCCGGGCGGCGAGCCCGCGCCCGCCGGCGCGGCACTGGCGGCCGTGCACGCCGCGTTCGACGCGCTGCGGGCGGCCGTGCCGGCCGAGGCCACGCGCCCGCGACCGGTGCCTTTGGCGACGCCCGGCCCCGATCCCGACGCACCGGCGCTGGCCGCGCAGCTTGAGCGGCTGGCCGAGCAACTGGCGACGCAGGACCTGGACGGTGTCGAGACCTTCGAGGCCTGCCGCGCCGCGCTGGAGGTTCACTTCGGCGCCGAGCGCGTGGCCGCCCTGGCCGCGGCCATCGACGGTCTGGATTTCGCCACCGCGCGGCGCCTGCTCGACGGCACCTCGGCCTGACGGGCCCGGCCGGCGCGCTCAGCCCGGCGTGCAGGGCTGGCGCAGGCGCTGCACCAGCCGGTCGATCGCCTCCAGCAGGTCCTCGCCGGTGTTGGGCTTGTCGATCAGCTCGGTGATGCCGGCGGCCGCGGCGTCGCGGCGCAGCTCGGTGCTGAGGTAGCCCGAGGTGATGGCCATCGCCGCGCCGGGCTGGTGCACGCGCAGCGCGCGCACCAGCTCCACGCCGTTCATGCCGGGCATGGAGTGGTCCAGGATCGCCAGCTCGTAGTCCACCTCGCCATTGCGCACCGCGCGCAGGGCCTCGATCGGGCTGGTGAAGACGCGTGGCTCGTGCCCCGCACGGCGCAGCAGGCGCTGCATGAGGTCGGCGATGAGTTCGTCGTCGTCGACGTAGAGGATGCGCGCGCCGCGCACGGCCGGCGTGGCGCGGTGGGCCTCGGGCGCCGCCGCCGGTTCGCCGCCGTCTACGGGCGCGGCCGCCGCGCGGAAGTACAGGTCGAACCGCGTGCCCTCACCCGGGCGGCTGCGCACCTGCACCACGGCCTGGTGGTCGCGCAGGATGCCATGCACCACCGCCAGGCCCAGGCCCGTGCCCTCGCCCGGCGGCTTGGTGGTGAAGAAGGGCTCGAACAGGTGGGCCAGGGTGGCCTCGTCCATGCCCATGCCGTTGTCGCGCACGCTCAGGCGCACGCCGAGCGCGGGCCAGTCCTGCGTGGGGCCCTGGGCCAGCACGCCGGCCACCGGCAGGGGCGGCGGGCCGGCGTGCGGCTGCAGTTCGATCTCCAGCCGCCCGCGCGAGCGCTCGGGCATGGCCTGCCAGGCGTTGGTGCAGAGGTTGAGCAGCACCTGCTGCAGTTGCGTCGGGTCGGCCAGCACCGGAGGGGTGTCGGGGTCGCAGCGCACGCTCAGCTCCACGCCCTTGGGGATGGTGGCGCGCAGCAGGCGCACCGATTCGTCCACCACCGGTTGCAGCGGCATCACGCGCCGTTGCAGCGCCTGGCGGCGGCTGAAGGCCAGGATGCGGCGCACCAGGTCCTTGGCGCGCGCGCCGGCCTTGAGGATTTCGCCCACGCTATCGGCCACGGCGGGCGCTTCGCGGGCGTCGTCGAGCGCCAGGCGTGCGTTGCCCAGGATGGCCGCGAGGATGTTGTTGAAGTCGTGCGCCACGCCGCCGGCCAGCGTGCCCAGCGCCTCCAGCTTCTGCGACTCGCGCAGCTGGGCCTCCAGCGCGAGGCGCTGGTCCTCGGCCCGGCGGCGCTCGGTGAGGTCGAAGTCGATGCAGAAGATCTCGACGCCGCGCTCGGGGTGCTCGGTGATGATCTCGCTGCACTGCACCTCCACCGCGGCGCCGTCCTTGCGCAGCAGCCAGTGCACGCCGGTGTTGAGCGTGGCGCGCCCGTCCAGCGTGCGCTGGTGGTTGCGGTCGAAGCTGCCGCGCAGCTCGGGCGGGATCACCAGCTCCAGCATGCTGCGGCCGATGGCCTCGTCGGCGCGGTAACCGTAGACGTGCTCGGAGCCCTTGTTCCAGTAGCGCACGATCATGTCGGGCCCATAGGCCTGCACGGCGATGTTGGGGATGCTGTCGAAGATGCGGCGGAAGCGGTCGTCGCTGGCCAGGTCGAGCGAGCGCGCCCGCACGCTGTCGGTCACGTCGCTCACCAGCACGGTCCAGTGCACGCGGCCGTCGGGCTGGGGGCGCGGTTTGCCCATGGCACGCAGCCACTTCTGGCGGCCCCGCGCGTCGACGATGCGCCACTCGTGCGCCCAGGGCGTGCCGCGCCGCGTGGCCTCTCGGAAGCCGCTGCGCAGCAGGCGGCGCTGCTCGCGCGGCGCCATGAGCCAGATCACCGCCTCGTGGGCCAGGATGGTGGCGGCGTCCACGCCCCAGAGCTCGGTGCAGCCTTCGCTGATGTACACCAGCGATCCCTGGCCCCGGGCGTCGAAGTCGTAGCGCATCAGGGCGCCCTGCACGAGCAGGGCGAACGCGTCGAGTTGCGCGAACTCGTCAGGCGTCTCCTGGGAACCGGAACTGAGGTTCAACCGTTTCTCCGCGCGGGCGTGAACACCGGTCTGTTGGGGAATGTACGACCAACAGCCTTTTCGGCGCGACCGCGCCGGTCTTGAGCCGACCGACAGGGTGGCGTCAGTCCCGGGGGGCGGCTTCGGGTTCGGCGGTGGCGCCCTGCGCGATGGCCTGCAGCGCCTCCGCCTCGGTGCGGTACAGGTGCAGGCGCTCGTTCTCGTACAGGTGCCCGGCGGTGCGCAGCACGCGCTCCACCGGCAGCTTCACGCCCACCAGGTGCAGGTGCACGCGCTGGTCGTCGAGGCGCTCGCGCAGGCGGCCGAAGGCCTCGGCACCGGTGGCGTCGATCCAGTTGATGGGGTGCGCCACCAGCATCACGTGCGTGGTGTCGGGCTGCTGCTGCAGGTGGTCGGCCACGGCGCGCTCCAGGGCGCTGGCGGTGGCGAAGTCCAGCGCCGCGTCCATGCGCAGCGCGCACAGGTGCGGGGCCAGCGGCGGCAGCTGCCACAGGTGGCGGTCGCGCAGGCTGCCGTCGGGGTGCAGGCCCACCTCGATGATGCGCGGGTGCAGGCGCAGGTAGAGGAACAGCGTCAGCGCCATCACCACGCCGGCCAGCACGCCCCAGTACAGGCGCGGCGCGGCCAGCAGCGTGATGGCGAAGGTGGCGCCGGCGATCAGCGCTTCCACGCGCGACAGGCGCCACAGGAGCAGGAAGGCGCGCGGCTTGATCAGGCCCCACACCGGCAGCACCACGATGGCCGCCAGCACCGCCAGCGGCACATGGTGCAGCAGCGGCATGGCCAGCAGCAGCGCCAGCAGCACCACCGCCACCGAGAACACCGTGGCCCAGGCGGTTTGCGCGCCCGCGTACAGGTTGAGCGCCGAGCGCGAGAACGAGGAGCTGGTGGGCATGGCGCCGGTGAGGCCCGAGGCCAGCTTGGCCAGGCCCTGGCCGATGAGGTCCTGGTCCTGGTCCCAGCGCGCGCCGCGCTGTCCGCTGTCCACTTTGGCGCTGCTGGCCGTCTCCAGGAAGCTCACCAGCGTGATCATGAGCGTGGGCAGCACCAGCGCGCCCAGGGTCTCCCAGCCCGGCCAGCCGGGCAGGAAGAGCGCGGGCAGGCCCTGCGGCAGCGTGCCGATGACCGGGCCGCCCTGGGCCTCGAAGCCCAGCAGCCGGCTCAGGCCCGCGCTGACCAGCACCAGCACCAGCACCGAGGGAAAGCCCGGGCGCAGCCGGCGCGCGCCCACCAGCAGCGCCAGCGCGCCCAGGCCGAAGGCGAAGGCCTGCAGGTGCCAGCCGCGGCCCGCGAGCAGGGCGCCCATGTTGTCGAAGCCGGTGAGCGCGGGCAGCTGCGAGGCGATGATCAGCACCGCCGCCGCCTGGGTGAAGGCCATGAGCACCGGCGAGTTCACCAGGTTGAGCAGCCAGCCGTAGCGCACCAGCCCCAGCAGCACCTGCAGGGCGCCCGACAGCAGGGCCAGCCACACCGCGAGCTGCACCCATTCGGCGCTGCCCGGCGTGGCCAGCGGCGCGAGCGAGGAGCCCACCAGCAGGCAGGTGAGCGCCGTGGGGCCCACCGACAGCCGCGGCGAGGCCGAGAACAGCACCGCGATGAGCGCCGGCAGCAGCGCGGCGTAGATGCCCGTGACCAGCGGCATGCCGGCCAGCGCGGCGTAGGCCACGCCCTGCGGCACCACCATCAGGCCGACGGTGAGGCCGGCGAGCGCCTCGTTGCGAAGCAGCGCGCCGTCGGGGCGGGGCCACTGCAGGAAGGGCAGGAAACGGTGCAAGCGCGGCATGGGGCGGTCGGTCGACGGGAACGGGAAGCCGGAGCCGGCGATTATCGACGGCGGGACCGCGCGGCCCTCCGCCGCGCCCGGCGGACCTCAGGCCACGAAGTGCGTGAAGCGCGTGTCCAGGTAGGCCTCCATGCCTTCGATGCCCGATTCGCTGCCGTGGCCGCTGTCCTTCACGCCGCCGAACGGCGCCTCGGGCACGGACACGCCCAGACCGTTGATCGCCAGGCTGCCCACCTCCAGCCGCTCCGACACCTTCAGGATGGCCTTGGCGCTGTCGGTGAACAGGTAGCCGGCGAGGCCGTAGGCGTTGTCGTTGGCTCGGGCGATGGCTTCGTCGAGCTGGTCGAAGGGCGCCACGCAGGCCACCGGGCCGAAGGGCTCGTCCTGCATGGCCGGCGCGTCCTGCGGCGCATCGGCCAGCAGCGTGGGCGCGACGAAGCAGCCGACCGCCGGCGCCTCGCCCGCGAGGCGGCGCGCACCGCGCTGCACGCTGCGCTCGATCAGGTCAAGCACGGCCGCGCGGCGGCGCTGGTTGGCCAGCGGCCCCATCTGCGTGCCGGGCGCCAGGCCCGGGCCCAGCACCAGGGCGCGGCTGGCCTGCGCGAAGGCGTCGATGAAATCCACGTAGAGCCTGCGCGCCACGTAGAAGCGTGTGGGCGCCAGGCAGGCCTGGCCGGCGTTGCGGAACTTGTGCGCCACCATCAGCGGCACCGTGCGCGCGAGGTCCGCGTCCTCGCAGACGATGACCGGCGCGTGACCACCCAGCTCCAGGGTGATGCGCTTGAGGTGGCGGCCCGCGAGCTGCGCCAGGTGGCGGCCCACGGGCACCGAGCCGGTGAAGCTCAGCTTGCGGATAACCGGCGAGGCGATCAGCGCCTCGGAGACCTCGGCGGGCACGCCATAAACCAGCTGCAGCGCGCCGGGCGGTAGCTCCTCGGCCAGGCAGGCCACCATGGCCGCCACGCTCGCTGGCGTCTCCTCGGCGCCCTTGAGGACGATGGAGCAGCCGGCCGCGAGCGCGCCGCCGAGCTTGCGCGCCGACAGCACCAGGGGGAAGTTCCAGGGCGAGAAGGCCGCGACCGGGCCCACCGGCTGCTTGAGCACCGTCATGCGGCTGTCGGGCTGGCGCGCGGGGACCACGCGGCCGTACACGCGCCGCGCTTCCTCGGCGTACCACTGGATGAGGTCGGCGGCCATCAGGCATTCGGCGCGCGCCTCGGCCAGCGGCTTGCCCTGCTCCAGCGTGAGCAGCGTGGCGATGTGTTCGCAGCGCTCGCGCATGCGCGCCACGCCGCGCGCCAGGCGTTCGCCGCGCTGGTGGGCCGGCACGCGGCGCCAGTGCTCGAAGCCCTCGGCGCTGGCCCGCAGGGCGTCCTGCAGGTCCTTCGCGCTGGCCAGCGCGAGTTCGTCGAGGGTCTGGCCATCGGCCGGGTTGACGATGGCCTGGCGGCGCTCGCCGCCGCCGCGGCGCCACGCGCCAGCGATCAGCAGCTCGGGGCAGCGGTAGGCGTGCAGTTGTTGGGGAGCGCTCATATGTTGCGTCCCCCGTCCACGTCCAGGCAGACGCCGGTGAGGTAGGCGGCCTCGTCGGAGGCGAGGAAGGCCACGGCCGAGGCCACGTCGCCGGGGCGCGTGAAGCGGCCCAGGGGAATGCGCGCCAGGAAGCGCTCGCGGTTCTGCGGCGTGTCCTCGGCGCCCATGAAGTCGCCCAGCATCGCGGTCTCGCCGATCATGGGGTTGACCGCGTTGACGCGCACGCCCGAGCGCGCGAACTCAAGCGCCAGGCCCTTGGTGAGGTTGATCATGGCGGCCTTGCTGCCGCTGTACCAGGTGAGCCCGGGGCCGGGCCGCACGCCGGTGGTGGAGGCCACGTTGACGATGGTGCCACCGCCCTGCGACACGAAGCCCGGCAGCACCGCGTGGGCCGACCAGAACAGGCTCTTGAGGTTGACGCGGTAGACGCGGTCGAACTCTTCCTCGCTCACGTCCAAGGCGGGCTTGTTGCGGTGCGTGGTGCCGGCGTTGTTCACCATGATGTGCAGCCCGCCCAGGGTGTCGCGGGTGCGCGCCACCATGCCGCGAAAGGCCTGCTCGCTGGCGACGTCGCAGGCCGTGGCGCCGGCGCGGCCGCCTGCGGCGCGGATCTCCTCGGCCACCCGTTCGGCGCCGTCGAGGTTGAGGTCGGCGATCATCACGGCGGCGCCGCGCTGGCTGAGCAGGCGCGCGATGGACGCACCGAAGCCTGAAGCGCCACCCGTGACGATGGCGACTTTGTCGTTGAGTTGCATGGATTTCCTCTAGATGTCGAGCACCAGCCGGTCGCCGGCGCATCGCGAAACACAAACCAGCACCCGCCGCTGGGCCGCGCGTTCCTCGGTCGAGAGCACGCTGTCCAGGTGCAGGGCCTCGCCGTCGAGCAGGGGCGCCTCGCAGGTGCCGCACAGGCCCTCGCGACAGGCGAAGGGGTGCTCCACGCCCAGCCGCTCCAGCGCGTCGAGCACGCTTTCGTGCGGGGCCACCGTGGTCTGCAGCCCGCTGCGCGACAGCCGCAGGACGAAGCCGCGGCGCTCGCCGCCGTCCTCGGTTGCGCTGGCCTTGAAGCGCTCCATGCGCACCGAGCCCGCGGGCCAGTGCGCGCTGGCGCGCGCCAGCGCGTCGAGCATGGGCGCGGGGCCACAGGCGTAGAGGCCGTCCCAGCGCGCTTCGGCGAGCAGCGGCGCGGCGTCGATCGGTCCGCCCTGTTCGTCGTCGAAGTGGGTGCGCAGGCGCGCGCCCGCCAGGGCCTTGAGTTCGTCGTGGTAGGCCAGGCGCGAAGCGCTGCGCGCGCAGGCCAGCAGTTCCCAGTCCAGACCTTGCGCCGCGCAGTGCCGCGCCATGGCGACGATGGGCGTGACGCCGATGCCGCCGGCCACCAGCAGCACGCGGCGGTGCGCGGGGTCCATGGCGAACAGGTTGCGCGGGGCGCTCACGCGCAGCACCTGCCCGGTGCGCAGCTGGTCGTGGATCCACGAGGAGCCGCCACGGCTGTGGGCGTCGCGGCCCACGGCCACCAGATAGTGGGGCTGGCGCTCGGCGCCATCGGCGTTGACCAATGAGTACTGGCGCGTCAGTCCGTTGGGCAGCGCCAGGTCGACGTGCGCGCCCGGCGCCGCGCCGGGCAGGGCCGCGCCGCCGCGGTGGCTGAGCTCGATCGCGAGCACGTCGCGGGCGAGCGAGCGCACCGCGCTGACCACGACCTCGGTGCCGCCGTTCATGCCTGCGCGCCCGCTTCGGCCTTGGCCAGGCGATCGATCAGCCAGCGCGCCTGGTTCAAGCCGGCGTCGGCGGCGATTGGAACCAGCGGCCGGTCCGGCGCCTGGCGCATGACCTTCTGCTGCGCCTCGATCATGGCGCGGTCTTCCTCGAAGGCCACCACCACGTCGCGGTAGATCTGCTCGGTCATGGCGTCGTTGTCGAGCTCGAAGTTGCGCGCCTGGCAGAACCAGTAGTGGCTGGTGTGCTCGGTCTCGGGGGTCTGGATCGAGGTGTGGCGGAACTGCAGGGCCTCGGGCACGCGCGTGCCCTGCGGCGCGCCGCTGCCCGCGGGCGCGGAGCCGGCGTCCATGCGCAGCACGGCCGGCGGCGTCCACTGGTAGATCTGCCAGCGGTCGACCTTGCCCTCGAACCGGGCCACGCGCTTGTGCAGGTTGGGCATCTCGTCGTCGAGGTACCAGCGCGTGATGGTGAGGCTGCCGTTGCCCGTGGTGTCGCGTTCGATGCGCGGCTTGAGATCGGCCGCGCTGCTGGTGCCCAGCGTGGTGGGGTGCACCCAGGCCAGGTGGGTGAAGTCCAGCAGGTTGTCCACGATCAGCCGGTAGTCGGCCTGGTAGTGGATGTAGCCCGGCTTCATGCGCCACTCGGGCGAGTCGTGCCAGAAACAGTCGACGATATCCTCGGCTTTGGCCAGGGCCGGATCGCCCATCCAGATCCACACCAGGCGGTTGCGCTCCACCACCGGGTAGCTGCGCACGCAGGTCTTGGGCGGGATCTGAGCCTGGCCCGGGATCTCGACGCAGGCGCCCGAGGGGTCGAACTTCAGCCCGTGGTACAGGCAGCGCACGCAGTCGCCTTCCTTGCGGCCCAGGTGCAGCGGGGCGGCGCGGTGGCAGCAGCGGTTCTCCAGGGCCACGGCGCGGCCCTGGCTGTCGCGGTACAGCAGCACGGGCTCGTTGAGCAGGGTGCGTTCGAACAGGCCCTCCGGGGGCACTTCGATGTCCCAGGCGGCGACGTACCAGGCGTTGCGGATGAACATGTCTCGCTCCAAAAACGTTTTACGAAGAGGCTTGCTGGCGCGCCTCGCGCGCCCGCCAGTGCAGCCGCAGGCCGCGCACCAGGGGCTGCAGCACGGCCAGCGCGCAGGCGGCCAGCAGCGCGGCGGCGATCGGGCGCATGAAGAAGATGGACCAGGACCCGGAGGAGACGCTGAGCGACTGGCGCAGCGTCGACTCCAGGATGTCGCCCAGCACCAGGCCCAGCACCAGCGGGATCACCGGCAGGCGGCCCAGGGCGCAGGCCCAGCCGAGTACGCCTGCACCGAGCGCGACCCACACGCCGTACATGGAGCTGCTGGTGGAGTAGGCGCCGGTGAAGCACAGGGCCAGGATCGCCGCGCCCAGCCAGCGCGGGTCGAGCCGGCTGAGCCGCGCGAAAGGCCGCGCCAGCACCAGCAGCAGGAGCATGGTGGCGATGTTGATCGACACCAGCGCAGCGAAGATGCCATAGACCAGGTCGGGCTGGTCGGTGAACAGCGTGGGGCCCGGAACGATGCCGTGCACGATGAACACGCCCATGATGATGGCGGTGATGGCGTCGCCGGGGATGCCCAGGGTGAGCACGGTCAGCATGGCGCCGCCGCTGTTGGCGTTGTTGGCGGTCTCGGCGGCGACGATGCCCTCGGGGTTGCCCTGGCCGAAGCTCTCGGGCTGTTTCGCGGCGCGGCGCGCGGCGAAGTACGACATGGTGGTCGACAGCGCCGAGCCCACGCCGGGCAGGATGCCGATGGCCGTGCCGATGCCCAGCGAGCGCAGCAGGGTTCGCGGGTAGCGCAGCGGCTCCAGGAAATGCTCCAGCCGCGGCTTGCCGAAGGCGGCCATGGGCTCCGCCGTGCGCTCGCCGGGCGGGCTGGACAGCAGCACCAGGGCCTGCGCCACGCCGAACAGGCCGATCACCACCGGCACCAGGGGCAGGCCGGTTTGCAGCGCGGTGAGGCCGAAGGTGAAGCGCTGCTCGTTGGAGGTGGGGTCGATGCCGACCGTGCCGATCAGCAGGCCCAGGCCGATCATCATCACCGCGCCGGCGATCTGGCGCTCATAGGCGCGGGCGATGAAGATCATGGCCAGCAGCGCGGCCATGAAGTTCTCGGCCGCGCCGAAGCGGCTGGTGAACTGCGAGACCGGCGCGGCGACGAAGGCCAGCACCAGCGCGCTCACGATGCCACCGACGAAGGCCGAGGCGAAGGCCAGCGACAGCGCACGCTCGGCCTCGCCGCGCTCGGCCATGGGCGCGCCGTCGAACATGGTCATGATGGATGAGGCCTCGCCCGGCGTGCGGATCAGGATGGAGGTGACCGCGCCGCCGTAGTACGCGCCGACGTAGATGCCCAGCAACAGCGTGATGCCGGCCAGCGGGTTCATGCCATAGGTCAGCGGCAGCATCACCGCGATGGCCACGCCCGGGCCGATGCCGGGCAGCACGCCGATCACCACGCCGGTGAGGGCGCCCACGGCCACGGCCAGCAGCACGGCCGGGTGGGCCAGCCCCGCGAAGCCCATGAAGGGTTCGATCCAGCTCATGCCAGCCACCCTTTGATCCATGGTTCGATCCAGGGCTCGGGGAACCACACGTGGAACAGCTCGACGAAGACCAGCTGCAGCACCGTGGCCGCGATCACGGCGAACAGCGCCGAGGCGCGCCAGGGCAGGCCGGCGCCGCGGCAGGCGGCGAGCAGGAACAGCGCCACGCCCGGGGCGAAGCCCAGCAGCAGCACAGCGGGCACCAGCAGAACGAAGAGCGCGAGCCCGGCCAGCGCCACGCCGAGGCGGCCTTCACCGGTCTCCACTTCCTCGTCGCCCAGGGCCGCGTCGCCGCGCTGGTGCAGGCGCAGCAGGTGGACCAGCGCGCCCAGCAGGATCAGCCCGGCCGCCAGCAGCGGAAAGGCGCCGGCGGATTCGTACCAGTGCGCGGCCAGCTCCGTGCCATTCACCAGCGCCGGCAGGTTCAGGGCGATGGCCCCGGCCATGAGGCCTAGGACCACCGAAAGGGATCGCGCCACGGCGCCCGGCAGACTCATCGCGCGCTCACTTCTTCACCAGACCCAGCGATTCCATGACCGGGCGCAGCCAGGCCGCGTCCTGCTGCATCAGCGCGCTGGTCTGCTCGGGCGAGAGGTGCTCGAACAGCGTGCCCGATCTGTCGGCGTAGGCCTTCACCAGCGGGTCCTGCAGCGCGGCGTCGAGCGCCGTGGCCAGCGTCTGGATGATCTCGGGCGGCGTGCCCTTGGGCGCAAACAGGCCGGTCCAGATCGACACGTCGAAGCCGTAGCCCAGCTCCTTGGCGGTCGGCACGTCGGGGAAGGCGGGCAGGCGCTTGGGCGTCATGGCCACCAGCACGCGCGCGTTGCCGGCCTTGACCTGTCCCATGATGTTGATCGACTCGACCGTCACCACGTCGGCGTCGCCCGCGTTGAGCTGGGTGTAGCCCGGCGAAGGGTAGGAGACCAGCTTGGGCTTCCAGCCGTCGATGCCGGACATGCGCACCACGCTTTGCGTGGGCACGGCACCCGGACCGAAGTTGCCCAGGATCACTTCCTTGCCCTTGGCGTGCGCGGCCAGCTCCTTCATGGTCTTGAAGGGCGCGTCGGCCTTGGCGGCCACCACGAAGGGCAGCACGTTGTAGATGCCGATGGGCGCCATGTCGGTCATGGCGTAGGGTGCATTGCCGGCGATCACCTGCGAGACCGCCGGGCCGATGTTGATCGAGCCCAGGGTGTAGCCGTCGGGCGCGGCCTTCACGAACTCGGCGGTGCCGATGACCGCCTGGCCGCCCGGCTTGTTGATCACCTGCACCGGCACGCGCAGCTGCTTGCTCAGCGCCTGCGAGACGGTGCGCATGCCGACGTCGGCCGAGGTGCCGGCGGGCCAGGGCACCACCACCTCGATGGGCTTGCTGGGGTACTTGGCCTGCGCGTGCGCCAGGCCGGCGATGAGCAGGCCGGTGGCCGCGGCGAGAGTGGTGCGCAGCAGGAAGCGGCGCCGCTGGAGGAAGCTCATGTTGTCTCCTGTCGTTTGTGTGGGGAGAGGGTGGGAGCGATGCTAGGGAGGGTTCGTGATCGGCACCAAATCGCTTTTGCCGACCTATGATCCGCAAACCCGATCTCCGTAGAAACCCTGGACCTCATGAAACTGCAGACCCTGCAAGCGCTGATCGGCATCGAGGAGCTGGGCAGCATCCGCGCCGCCGCCACGCGCATGCACATGTCGCAGCCCGCGCTCACGGCGGCGATCCAGCAGCTCGAGGCGGAACTGCAGGCGCCCTTGCTGGCGCGCAGCAAGCAGGGGGTGAGCTTCACGCGCTTCGGCCAGGCCTTCATGCGGCACGCGCACCTGATCGTGTCGGAGAGCCAGCACGCGCAGGATGAGATCGCGCAGATGCGCGGCCTGTGGGAGGGGCAGGTGCGCTTCTCCACCTCGCCAGCGATCGCGCTGGCGGTGCTGCCCCAGGCCCTGACCAGCTTCTCGGCCAAGTACCCCGGCGTGGTGCTGTCGGTGCGCGACGGCCTGTACCCCGGCGTCACGCCCGCGCTGCGCGAGGGCACGCTGGACTTCGCGATCACGCCCGCGCATCGGCAGGAGGTGCAGAGCGACATCGTGGCCGAGCCGCTCTACCAGAGCGACATCGTGATCGTTGCGCAGCGCGAGCACCCGCTCGCGCAGGCCACTAGCGTGGCCGAGCTGCGCGACTGCCAGTGGGTGCTGTCGAGCGCGCCGGGCGGGCCGGGGGCGGTCATCGATGAGGTGTTCGCGCGCGCCGGCCTGGGCGAGCCGCGGCTGGGCATGGTGTGCGAATCCTTCCTCGCCCTGCCGGGCGTGGTGACGCATTCGCGCATGCTCTCGACCATGCCGCGCACCCTGTTCGAGATGAACGCCTTTCGCGAGTCGCTGTGCATCGTGCCGGTGCGCGACGCCATGCCCAGCCCGACGATCTGCGTGCTGCGCCGCCACGACCTGCCCCTGACGCCGGCCGCGCGCGAGCTGATCGGCTGGATCCAGCACGTGGCGCTGGCCGGCCGGCGCGCGCTGGCCGATCAGCGCTGAGGCATGTCCTTATACGAGTAGCCCAGGCTCACCGTCGCGTCCTCGGGGATCGGCGGCATGCTGGCGTTCCAGGCCTCCCAGCGCTCGCGCATGGCGGCCAGGCGTTCGGGTTCGCGCGGCGCCAGGTTGGCGCGCTCGCGCGCGTCCTTGGCGATGTTGAAGAGGTAGTCGTTGCCGTCCACGCGCAGGTACTTCCAGTCGCCCTCGCGCAGCGCGCGCTGGCCGCGGTGGTTCATGCGCCAGTGCATGGGGCGCTCGATGCGCGCGCCAGCGTCGCGCCACACGGGCAGCAGCGACACGCCGTCGGGCGCGCAGGCGGGGTCGGGCGCCACGCCGGCGGCGTCCAGCAGGGTGCGCGAGAAGTCCATGCTCATGCCGTGCTGCGCGGTGCTGCCGCCGGCCGGCACCTGCGCGGGCCAGTGCACGATCCAGGGCACGCGGATGCCGCCCTCGGTGAGGTCCATCTTGCCGCCCACCAGGGGCCAGTTGTCCGAGAAGCGCTCGCCGCCGTTGTCGCTGGTGAAGACGACCACGGTGTTCTCGGCCAGGCCGTGCCGCTTGAGCGCGTCCATGATCCAGCCGATGCCTTCGTCCATGTGGTGGATCATGCGGCGGTAGCTCTCCACGTTGCCGCCGTGCAGGTGGAACAGGTTCTTCGCCAGCTCGGGCGCGACGTGGGCGTCGTCGCGCGTTTCCCAGGGCCAGTGCGGCGCGGTGTAGTGCAGGCTCAGCATGAAGGGCGTGCCGCCCTGGGCGCCTGCGGCCATGCGGTCGACGTAGTCCACGGCGCGCCGGCTCAGCAGGTCGGTGAGGTAGCCCTCCTCGGCCTTTTCCTCCTCGCCGAACCACAGGTCGTGGTCGCCGGTGCTGGCGCAGTGGGTGAAGTAGTCCACGCCGCCGGCCATGGGGCCGAAGAACTCCTCGTAGCCCGAGCGCAGCGGCCCGAAGGCCGGCGGGTAGCCCAGGTGCCACTTGCCGATCAGCGCCGTGCGGTAGCCCGCGCCGCGCAGCAGCGAGGGCAGGGTGGGGTGCTCGGGCGGCAGGCCCAGGGTCTGGCTCTTGCGCGCCTTGCTGTTGATGGGCTCCTCGGCCGCGCCGCGCAGCCGGTACTGGTAGCGCATGGTCATCAGCGCGAAGCGCGTGGGCGAGCACACCGGCGAGTTGGAATAGCCCTCGGTGAACTTGAGGCCACCGGCGGCCAGCGCGTCGATGTTCGGCGAGACGCGGCCGAAGCCGGCTTCGCGGCCGCCGTAGCAGCCCAGGTCGGCGTAGCCGAGGTCGTCGCAGACGATGTAGATGATGTTGGGGCGGTTCATGTCGCGATCATTCCACTTTCATGCCGGTGGCCTTCACGATCGCGCCGTAGCGCGCGTTCAGGTCGGCCAGGCGCTGGCTGGCGGCGGCGCCGGTGAGGCCTTCGTAGAACAGGTCCAGGCCGTTCATGCGGGCCTTGACGTCGGGGCGCCGCAGCGTCTCGGCGATGGCCTTGCCGATCTGCTGCACCAGGGCGTCGGGCGTGGCGGCGGGCGCCATCACCACGTAGAGCACCTCCTGCTCCAGGCCTTTGAAGCCGAGCTCGCCCACGGTGGGGATCTCGGGCGCGAGCGCCGAGCGCTGGCGGCTGGTGACGGCCAGGGCGGTGATCTTGCCGGCCTTCACGTGCGGCAGCATGCCCGGCGTGGCCAGCGCGCCGCCGTCCACCTCGCCCGCGAGCACGGCGGTAACGGCCGGTGTGTTGCCGCGGTAGGGCACGTGGGTGAGCTTGTGCCGGGTGGCTTCGGCGAACACCTCCACCGCCAGGTGGCCCGGGCTGCCGCTGCCGGCCGAACTGAAGTTGACGTTCTTCGCCCCGCTCTGCTCCACCAGCTGGGGCAGGGTCTTCAGGCCGGTGGAGGGGTGCACGCCGATCAGCAGGCCCGAGGAGGCCATGATGATCACGGGCTTGAGGTCCGCGGCCTTGAAGCCCTGGTTGGGGTAGAGGTGCGGGTTGATGGTGAAGGTGGTGTCGATGCCGAACAGCAGGGTGTTGCCGTCGGGCGCGGCCTTGGCGGCGTCGGCCGCGCCGATGTTGCCTGCCGCGCCGGGCTTGTTGTCCACCACGAAGTTCTGCTTGAACCGCTCGTGCAGCCCCTGGGAGACCGAGCGCGCCAGGATGTCCGCCGGGCCGCCCGCGGGGAAGTTGGTGACGAAGCGCACGGTCTGCGCGGGCCAGGCCGTCTGGGCGTGCAGGGCGGGGGCGGCGAGGGCGGCGGCGAGGGCAAGGCCCAACAGCGCGCGGCGGCGAGCGGTCATGAAAAAAACTCCTTCGGACAAGGCGGGTGCTCAGTCGAGCTGGATGCCGGTGGCCTTGATCGGGGCCTCCCAGCGCTTGAGGTCGGCCGCCTGGGCGGCGGCCAGTTCGGCGGGCGTGGAGCCCACGGCGTCGTAGCCCAGGCCGAGCAGGCGCTCGCGCAGGGCGGGCGTCTTCACCGCGGCGGCCACGGCCTTGGACAGGCGGTCGCGCGCGGCGGGGTTCATGTTCGCGGGGCCGTACATGGCGAACCAGGCGGTGGCCACCATGTCGATGCCGCTTTCCTTGAGCGTGGGCACCTCGGGCACCTGCGGGTCGCGCTGCGCGCCGGTCACGGCCAGGATGCGCACCTTGTTCGTGCGGTGCAGCTCGGCGGTTTCGGAGACGACGTCGAACTTGTAGTCGATGTGGCCGCCCAGCAGCGCGGTGTTGGCCGGGCCGCCGCCCTGGAAGGGCACGTGGTTGAGCTTGGCGCCCACCTGCTGCTCGAACAGCACGCCCATGAAGTGCGGCAGCGTGCCCAGGCCCGGCGTGCCGTAGGAGGCCACCCCCGGCTGCGCCTTGGCGGCCTGCACCATCTCGCCCACGGTCTTGGCCTTGCTGGCGGGGCCGGCCACCACGCCGAACTGGAAGTTGGCGATCAGCGAGACCGGGCTGAAGTCCTTCACCGCGTCGTAGTCCAGCTTCTTGTAGACGTGCGGGAACAGCACCATGGGGCCGCTGGGCAGCACGATCACGGTGTGGCCGTCGGGCTCGGCGCGCTTGACGAGGTTGAGCGCGATGCGCCCGCCCGCGCCGGGCTTGTTCTCCACCACGATGGGCGCGTACTGGTCGCGCAGGTGCTCGCCGAGCAGGCGGGCCAGGGTGTCGGCCGAGCCGCCGGGCGGAAAGCCCACCACGATCTTCAACGGGGTCTTGTCCTGCGCGAAGGCACCGCCGCCCAGGGTGAGGGCGGCGAGCAGGCTGGCATGGATCAGGCGGCGGCTGAAGGTCATGGTGTGTCTCCGGGTGTGGTTGTCGTGGTGCGGGTGGTCCCGCTTGGAGCCGGCCATGCTAGGGATTCACAATCGATTGCGGAAATCAACCGTTCTACGGGTTTACCCTGATGTCATCCCCCCCTGCCGGGACCGACCGGCTGCTGCACCCCGAGCGCCAGGCCGACTTCCTGCTCTACCGCCTGTACCGCATCCACATCACGGCCGGGCGCACGGTGGTGCGGATGTGCGAGGAGCGGCACGGCATGACGCGGCGCGAGTGGCGCGTGCTGTCCTTCCTGGCCGAGAACGAGGGCGTGCTGTCATCGGCGCTGGCCGAGCGCGCCATGCTGGACCGGGCGCGCACCTCGCGCACCCTGACCTCGTTGGCGGGCAAGGGGCTGATCGAGCGCCGGCCCAAGCCGCACGACCGGCGTGAGGTGCAGATCTTCCTGAGCGAGGCGGGGCGCCGGGTGCACGACGACATCTTCCCGCGCATCGCGGCCATCAACCACGCGCTGGTGCAGGGCCTGACGCCCGAGCAGCGGCGCGCGCTGGACGCCATGGTCGCGCACGTGCAGGCCCTGGCCGACGGCATGCTGGCGGGCGAGGCGCCGCTGGCGCGCGACAACCCGGACGACGACCACTGAGGCGGCGCGTCGGCGCTCCCCCGGCTGATCCACGGCGCGCCCTCCCGCGTACAAGGACCATTCGCCACTTCATGGGGGCCCGCATGGCGCTCGATCTGTCTTCCGTGGCCCTGCAATGGGCCGAACGTGGCTGGCTGCCCGAGCCGGCTCTGCGCCTGGGCATCCGGCGCCTGCTGCGCGAGCGGCTGGACGAGACCCGCCACCAGGACCCCGAGGGCGCCGCCGCGCTGACGCAGGCCTTCCTGGCCTCGCTGCGGGCCGCGCCCCTGGCGCTGCACACCGACAAGGCGAACGAGCAGCACTACGAGCTGCCGCCCGCCCTGTTCGAGGCCATGCTGGGCCCGCAGCGCAAGTACAGCTGCTGCTGGTGGCCCGAGGGCGTGTCCTCGCTGGAGGCCGCCGAGGAGGCGGCGCTGGCCGAGACCGCCGCGCGCGCCGGCCTGGCCGACGGCCAGCGCATCCTGGAGCTGGGCTGTGGCTGGGGCTCGCTCAGCCTGTGGATGGCGGCGCACTACCCGAACGCCAGCATCCTGGCGGTGTCGAACTCGGCCTCGCAGCGCGCCTTCATCGAGGCCCAGGCGCGCGCGCGCGGGCTGGGCAACCTGCGCGTGCTCACCTGCGACTTCAACGCCTTCGGCGAGGACGGCGCGCACGACGGCCAGTTCGATCGCGTGGTGTCGGTCGAGATGTTCGAGCACCTGCGCAACTGGCCCCAGGCCTTCGCCAAGGTGGCGCGCTGGCTGCGCGACGACGGCCGCTTCTTCATGCACGTCTTCGTCCACCGCGAAGCGCCGTACGCCTTCGAGGCCCGCGACGCCAGCGACTGGATGAGCCGCCACTTCTTCTCGGGCGGCATGATGCCCAGCGACGACCTCGCCCTGCTGTGCCAGGACGACCTGGCCCTGCTGGAACGCTGGCGCTGGGACGGGCGCCACTACGCGCGCACCGCGGCGGCCTGGCTGGAGCGGCTGGACGCCCATCGGGAGGCCCTGCGGCCGGTGTTCGAGTCGGTCTACGGCGCGCGCCAGGCGCCGATGTGGTGGCAGCGCTGGCGGCTGTTCCTGCTGTCGGTGGAAGAGCTGTTCGGCTACGACCAGGGGCAGCAGTGGTGGGTGAGCCACTACCTGTTCGCGCCGCGGCGCTGATCCCATGGAGGCCAACCACGCGCTGCTCGCCGCCGCGGCCGCGGGCCTGCTGACAGCCTTCGCGATCGCGCTGCCCACCTGGCTGGCCAGCCTGGCGCTGCGCGACGCCAGCGTCGCCGACCGCGTCTGGCCGGCCTTCGTCGCGGCGCCCGCCCTGGTCTATGCCTGGCGGCTTGGCGCCGACGCGCGGGCCCTGGCCATGCTGCTCATCGCGCTCGCCTGGGCCTTGCGCCTGGGCCTGTTCATCACCTGGCGCAACTGGGGCCACGGCGAAGACCGCCGCTACCGCGACATGCGCGAGCGCCACGGGCCCGGCTTCGCGCTCAAGAGCCTGTACCTGGTGTTCCTGCTGCAGGCGCTGCTGGGCTGGGTGGTTGGCTGGCCCCTGCTGGTGGCCATGGGGCGCGCTGGCGCGGCCTGGGGCCTGTGGGACTGGGCGGGCGCGGCGCTCGCCCTGGGCGGCCTGCTGATGGAAACCGTGGCCGACGCCCAGCTGGCGCGCTTTCGCCGCGACCCCGCGAACCGCGGCCAGGTGATGGACCGGGGCCTGTGGCGTTGCTCGCGCCACCCCAACTACTTCGGCGAGGCCTGCGTGTGGTGGGGCCTGGGCCTGATGGCGCTGGGGGCGGGCGGCGCGGCCGGCGCCTGGTGCCTGGTCTCTCCGCTGCTGATGACGGTGCTGCTGCTGCGGGTGTCGGGTGTGACCCTGCTGGAAAAAGACATCGGCGAGCGCCGCCCCGCCTACCGCGACTACGTGGCGCGCACCAGCGCCTTCTTCCCCTGGCCGCCCCGGCGCGGAGGCGCGCGGTGAGGGCCTGGCGCGGGTGGGCGCTGGCCTGGCTGCTGGCGGGGGCCGCGGCGGCGCCCGCGCGGGCCGAGGTCTGGGCCTTCGAGGTGCGGCTGGACGGCCGGCCGATCGGCTCGCACCGCTTCGAGCTGAGCGGCCCGCCCGAGGCGCGCGAGGTGCAGAGCGTGGCGCGCATGGACGTCACCCTGCTGGGCGTGCCGCTGTACCGCTACCGCCACGAGGCGCGCGAGCGCTGGCGTGGCGATTGCCTGGACGGGGTCAGCGCGCGCACCAACGACGGCGGCGAAACCAGCCAGGTCGAGTGGCCCGACGACACGGCCGGCGCCAGCGGGCCTGTCCGGCCCGCCTGCCTCATGAGCTACGCCTACTGGAACCCCGCGCTGACGCGCCAGACGCAGCTGCTCAACCCGCAGACCGGCCAGCTCGACGCGGTGCGTTTCGAGCGCCTGGCCGATGCGCCGCTGGCGGTGAACGGGCGCGAGGTGACGGCCGCGCGCTGGCGGCTCGTCGCCACCGCGCCCACGCCCGCCGCGACCCGCCAGACGCTGACCCTGTGGCTGGAGCGCGCCAGTGGCCGCTGGATCGGCCTCGACGCCCTGGTCCGGGGCGATCGGCTGCTGAGCTACCGGTTGCCCTGAGGCCTGTCTTTTTTCTTTTTTTTGGCGGAGACCCCCATGCCACACGCGACTTCCCACGCCCCGGCCGCGACGGCCTCGACCGCTGCCGCGCCGGCCTGGCGCTGGCCGCTGGCCTATGCGCTCACCGCGCTGGTGTTCCTGGCGCTGGACGCGGTCTGGCTGAGCAGCATGCACACCACGCTGTACCAGCCCGCCATCGGCCATCTGTTGTCCGGCACCGTGGACTGGACGGCCGCCGGCCTGTTTTATGTCCTGTACATTACCGGCCTGCTGGTGTTTGCCGTGGCGCCCGCGCTGTCCTCCGGCCGCTGGGGCACCGCGCTCGGCCGCGGGGCGCTGTTCGGGCTCCTGGCCTACGCGACCTACGACCTCACGAATCAGGCCACGCTGCGCGACTGGCCCTGGCGCGTGACGCTGGCGGACCTCGCCTGGGGCGCTTTCGTCAGCGGCACGGCCTCGGGCCTGGCGGCCCGGCTCACCCTGGCTACATGCCGACGAGCCCGCCCAGCCAGCGGGCGATGACCCCGTCGAAGGCCAGCCGGCCGTCGACCGAGGCGAGGCAGATGCACTCGCCGCCGTCCTGCACCACCGGCTGGTGGTGGACATCGGCATCGGCGAGGTCGAAGTCGCCCGGGCCGAACAGGGCGCGCCCGTCATGGAAGTGGCCGTAGAGGATCTGCGTCAGCTCGGTGCCGCGGTGGGTGTGCCGGGGCAGGTACTTGCCGGCGCCGATGCGCAGCAGGAAGACGTTGGCCTCGGGCGCGTCGGGCACGTTCACGCGGCTCCAGCGCATGCCCGGCCCCAGCCAGCGCCAGCGGGTGGCGCTGCAATCGGCCAGGGCGCGTGGCCACACGGCGCCCAGGGGCAGCGGGGGCGGCGCGCTGGGCCGGCGCGGCGCCCGGTCGCCCAGCGTGGGGACGGGCGGGTGTGGCTCGATGCGCGCGATCCGATCGAGGGCGCGCGCCAGCGCGTCTTCCCGCAGCGGCGCGGGCGGCTGCTCGTCCAGCAGCACCCCGCCCAGGGCGCGCAGCGCCGCCACGCGCTGGCGGCAGGTGGCGCAGAGTTCCAGGTGGGTGGCCACCACCAGCCGCGCCCCGATCGGCAGGCCGACCGCGGCATGCGACAGCAGCAGTTCGTCGCTGGGGTGGTGGTGAATCTCGGGGGCGTCCATGGTCGGGTTCGGCAAGGGGATCGTTGGGTGGCCTCAGGTGTCGAGCAACTTGCGCAACTGGGCCACGGCCAGCCGGATGCGCGACTTGACCGTGCCCAGCGGCAGGCCGAGTTCGGTCGCGATGCGCGCGTGCGGCTCGTCTTCGTAATAGGACAGGCGCAGCACCTGCGCCTGCTCGGCGGGCAGCCGCTCCAGCGCCTCGCGCACGCGCTGCGCCAGCCGCTGCGCATCGGTCTGCTCGGCCAGCCCGGGGCCGTCGGCCGGGAGCTGGTCGAACTCGAAGCATTCGTCGCCCGCGAAGTCCAGCCGTTGCCGGCGCGAGGCGTCCACGCGCAGGTGGCGCGCAATGGTGAACACCCAGGTCGACACCGCGGCCTGCGCCGGGTCGAACAGCGCGGCCTTGCGCCAGACCATGGCCAGGGCCTCCTGGGCCAGGTCCTCGGCGGCCTCGTCGCTGCTGCCGGTGCGCATCAGGTAGCTTTTCACGCGCGGGGCGAAGTGCTGGAACAGGCGGGCGAAGGCCTGCGGGTCCCGGTGTTCGGCGATGCGGCGCAACTGGGCCGGCCAGTCCTCGGACGGGTCGGGCGCGGCGCGGTCGGCGTGGAGCGGAACGATGGTCAAGTGCGGCGTCCTGGGCGGGCTCGGCGGGGTCCCGCCCGGGGGGGTGACCCAGGGGGTGGAGGATTCGTCGCGTCGAGCTTGGCCCATGGCCCTTTTACGCGGCGCGCGGGGGATTGGATCATCGCCCAGTCCGGGATGGCGCGGCGGGGAATCCAAAACCGCCTGGCCTGCGTACAAGCAGGGCCTCACCGACCGAAAGCCACCCCCATGAGCCGTTCCCCCGACCTCGATACGCCACCGCGCGCCCGAACCGGCGGCGACCGCCTGCGCATCGCCGTCGTCGGCGGCGGCATCGCCGGCCTGTCCTGCGCCTGGCTGCTGTCGCGCCGCCACGCCGTCGAGCTGTTCGAGGCCGAGGCGCGGACCGGCGGCCACAGCCACACGGTGGACGCGCCCTGCGGCGCGCGGCAGGTGCCGGTGGACATCGGCTTCATCGTCTACAACGAGCCCGCCTACCCCAATCTCACCGCGCTCTTTCGCCACCTGCGGGTGCCGACCCGGGCCTCGGACATGTCGTTCGCGGTGAGCCTGGACCGGGGCGGCCTGGAGTACGCCGGCACCGACCTCGGCGGCCTGTTCGCGCAGCGCGCCAACCTGCTGCGCCCACGCTTCTGGCGCATGCTGGCCGAGCTCTGGCGCTTCTACCGCGAGGCCCCGCGCGACGCGGCGGCCTGCGGCGGGCTGTCGCTGGACGCCTACCTGGACGCCCGGGGCTACGGCCGCGCCCTGCGCGACGACCACCTCTACCCCATGGGCGCGGCGATCTGGTCTTGCTCGGCCGAGCGCATCGGCCAGTACCCGGTGGCCGCCTTCGTGCGCTTCTGCGAGAACCACGGCCTGCTCCAGGTATCGGGCCGGCCGGTCTGGCGCACCGTCGACGGCGGCAGCCGCGAGTACGTGCGCCGCCTGGTGGGCGACTTCGACGGCCACATCCACCACGAGGCGCCGGTGACCGCGGTCGAGCGCGGGCCCGCGGGCGTGCGGCTGCGCCTGCGCGACGGCGGCTGGACGCCGGCCTTCGATCAGGTGGTGCTGGCCACCCACGCGGACCAGTCGCTGCGCCTGCTGGCCGAGCCGACGCAGGCCGAGCGCCGCCTGCTCGGCGCCTTCGGCTACACGCGCAACCTCGCGGTGCTGCACAGCGACCCCGCGCTGATGCCGCGCCGCCGCGCGGTCTGGTCGAGCTGGAACTACCTGGCCGAGCGCGGCGCCCAGGCCGCGCCGACGGTGACCTACTGGATGAACCGGCTGCAGCCGCACCTGCCCCAGGGGCGGGAAGCGCCGCCGCTGTTCGTCTCCCTCAACCCGGCGGCCGCGCCGCGGCGCGAGCACCTGATCCGCACCGAGGTCTACGAGCACCCGAGCTTCGACGCCGCGGCCATCGCGGCGCAGCGTGAGCTCTGGTCGCTGCAGGGCGAGCGCAACACCTGGTTCTGTGGGGCCTACTTCGGCTCGGGCTTTCACGAAGATGGCCTGCAGGCCGGGCTCGCGGTGGCCGAGGCGCTGGGCGGCGTGCGCCGGCCCTGGACCGTGGACGGCGAGTCCGCGCGCATCCACCTGCCCGGGGCCTTGGCGTGACGACGCCTCGGCCGGCGCCACCGCCCCCCGCCGCCGCGCCGGCCCTGGCGTGGCGCTCGGCGCTGTACGACGGGCGGGTGGTGCACCAGCGGCCGGGCCCGGTGCGGCACCGCCTGGCGTACCGCATGTTCTCGCTGCTGCTCGATATCGATGAGCTGGCGTCGCTGCACGCGCGCCTGCGCTGGTTCTCCGTCGGGCGCTTCAACCTGTTCAGCCTGTGGCCCTCGGACCACGGCGACGGCAGCGCCCACGACGCCGCGGGCCTGCGCGCCCAGCTGGACGAGCGCCTGCGCGAGGCCGGCCTGCCGGTGGGCGGCGCCATTCGCCTGCTGGCCCTGCCGCGCGTGCTCGGCTATGCCTTCAACCCCCTGAGCGTGTGGTTCTGCGACGCGCCGGACGGGCGCTTGCAGGCCATCGTCTATGAGGTCAACAACACCTTCGGCGAGCGCCACAGCTACCTGATCGAGGTGCCCGAGGCGCAGCGCGGTGCGCGCCTGATCGAGCAAGGCTGCGACAAGCGCCTGTTCGTGTCGCCGTTCCTGGACATGGAGCTGGCGTACCGCTTCCGCATCGAGCCGCCGGGCGAGCGCCTGTCCATCGGCGTCGGCGTGCACCGCCGCGACGGCGGCGCCGCCGTGCTGCACGCGCGGCTGGACGCCCAGCGCCGGCCGCTCAGCGATGGCGCGCTGTGGCGGACCTTCTTCGCCTACCCGCTGCTGACGCTCAAGGTGATCGTCGGCATCCACTGGGAAGCGCTGCACCTGTGGCGCAAGGGCGCGCGGCTGCGGCCGCGCCCGGCCCCGCCGGCCCAGGCCATGAGCGTCGTGCGCTCCGGCGATTCTTCTTCCTCCTGACGCGAGCACCCATGTCCCACGACACCCCTTCCTTGCGGCCCGTCCCCCACCACGCGGCCCCGGCGGCGCCGGCGGCCACCCTGAGCGGCGACGCCTCGGGCCTGCGCCAGGCGCCGCTGCGCCGGCTGCTGTCGCGCGTGCGCGCCGGCCGGTTGCTCCTGACCCTGCCCGACGGCGCGCGCCTGCAGGCGCAGGGCGCCGCGCCGGGCCCGAGCGCGGAGCTGCGCCTGCACCGCTGGCGCCCCTTGCTGCGCCTGCTGCAGCAGGGCGACCTGGGCCTGGCCTGGTCGTACCGCGACGGCGACTGGAGCACGCCCGATCTGGTGGCCCTGCTGTCCTTCGGGCTGGCGAACGAGGCCGCGCTGGACGGCGCCATCTCCGCGCCCGCGCCGGCGCGCTGGCTCGCGCGGCTGCTGCACCGCCTCAACGCCAATACGCGGCGCGGCAGCCGCCACAACATCGCCGCCCACTACGACCTGGGCAACCGCTTCTATGAGCGCTGGCTGGACGGCAGCATGCTGTACTCGAGCGCGCTGTACGACGGGCCGGCGGACTCGCTGGAGGCCGCGCAGGCGCGCCGGCTGGAGCGCATCCTCGGGCTGCTGGACGTGCGGCCGGGCCAGCGCGTGCTCGAAATCGGCTGCGGCTGGGGCACGCTGGCCGCCACGCTGGCGCGGCGCGGCGCCGAGGTGGTGGGCGTCACGCTCTCGACCGAGCAGCTGGCCTTCGCGCGCGAGCGCGCCGCCGCCTGGGGCGTGGCCGATCGGGTCGATCTGCGGCTGCAGGACTACCGCGACGTCGAGGGCCGCTACGACCGCGTGGTCTCCATCGAAATGATCGAGGCCGTGGGCGAGGCCTATTGGCCGGTCTACTTCGCCACGCTGCGCGAGCGGCTCAAGCCCGGCGGCGTGGCCGTGCTGCAGGCGATCACCATCGACGAGCGCCGTTTCGAGGGCTACCGCGACAACCCGGACTTCATCCAGCGCTGCATCTTTCCAGGCGGCATGCTGCCTTCGCCCGAGCGGATGGCGCAGCAGGCGCGCCAGGCGGGGCTGCGCCTGAGCACCGAACTGCGCTTTGGCCACAGCTACGCGCGCACGCTGGCCGATTGGCGGCGGCGCTTCCAGGCCGAGTGGCCGGCCATCGAGGCCCAGGGCTTCGACGCGCGCTTCAAGCGCCTGTGGGAGTACTACCTCGGCTACTGCGAGGCCGGCTTCCTGGCCGGGCGCGTCGACGTCGGCCTGTACCGCCTGGTCCACGAGAACTGAAGGCGCGCCGGGGGGCGCGGGACAATCGGGGCCACGACAGCGATCCCGGAGTGTTCCCATGCCCATCCAATACGCGCGATTCCTTGTCGGCCGCGAGCGCACGCTGGCGGCCAACCGGCAGGTGGGGCTGCTGCTGGCCTTCGTCGCCGGGGCCATCAACGCGGGCGGTTTTTTGGCCGTGCGGCAGTACACCTCGCACGTGACCGGGCTGGTCTCGTCCATGGCCGACCACCTGGTGCTGGGCGAGGGCGCGCTGGTGGCCTCGGCGCTGGCGGCGGTGCTGGCTTTCCTGCTGGGCGCCATGTGCTGCGCGGTGATGGTCAATTTCGCGCGCCGGCGCGCCATGGCCAGCGAGTACGCCTTGCCGCTGCTGCTGGAGGCCCTGCTCATCCTGTGCTTCGGGCTGATGGGCGCCTGGCTGGCGCGCTTCGAGGGCCTGTTGATCCCGGCCACCGTGGCCCTGCTGTGCTTCATCATGGGCCTGCAGAACGCGGTGGTGACCAAGCTGTCGAACGCGGTCATCCGCACCACGCACATGACGGGCGTGGTGACCGACCTGGGCATCGAGCTCGGCAAGCTGCTGTACTGGAACCGCGCCGAAGGGCCCCAGCCCGTGGTGCGCGCCGACCGCGACCGCATGCGCGTGCTGGGCGGCCTGCTGGGCGCCTTCGTGGGCGGCGGGGTGGTGGGCGCCTACGGCTTCAAGCGCCTGGGCTACGGCTTCACGGTGCCACTGGCGGTGGCGCTCACGGTGGTGGCGCTGGTGCCGGTGTGGGACGACTGGCAGCGGCGGGGGCGCAGGGACTGAGGCGGGGCCCTGGTGGACGGCGCGTCGACCGTGGACAAAGCCCGATCGCGCATCCCCGTCCGCTCACGAACCAACCGCTGTCCGGCATGGTGGGGCTGTCAGGGATCCAGAACGAATCGGAACGGGATCCGCACCGTGGACTCCGTTTCCAGGCCGTCGCGGTCCCTGGCAGGGTGAAAGCGCGAGGCGGACACGCTGTCCAGTGCGGCCTGATCGAGGCTGGCGTAGCCGGAACTGGACGCGACGGCTGGGCGCAGGGGGACACCGTCCGCCCCGATGCGCACGCGCACGCTCACGACGCCGGTGTGTCCGTGCCGACGCGCGGCGGCCGGGTAGGCCGGCGGGACCGTGGTCCGCGCGGCCGGCTTCGTCACGGCCCGCCGCTGCTCCATTCTTTGCTCGTCTTGCGCGAGGGCCTGTGCCTGCGCGGCGTAGCGGGCGGTGGCGTCCTGGTCCCCCACACGCTCTGCCTGGTCACGCAACCAGTCGACGATGGGGCGCTCCCATGGCGTGGGCGCTCCCGGTAGGCGCATGGCCTCATCGAGGGCCTTCCTTGCCCAACTGGCGGCCGCTTCGGATGAGCCCTTTCGATCCAGTATGCGAGCCAGAGTGAACTGGCCATTCGCGATGACTGCGCCGGATGCCTGGTGCTCGGTCCAGCGGCGCATGGCCTCTTGCAGTACGGCCTGTGCCTCATCGAGTCGGGCCTGGCTCAATAGGCTGGACGCCAGGGTGTTGTAGGCGTTCGGCCGCAGCCTGGCATGGGCTGGGTTGGCTTCGACGATGGCGATGAGGCGGCGCACGGTCTTCTCGGCCCGGTCGGCGTCCCCCAAGGCCAAATGGTGTTCGGCCTGCGTTTGCAGAACCATGGCGGTCATCTCGCTCGAGGGGCCCAGTGCCGCTTCGCTGTTTCGCAAGGACGACTCCAGCAAGGCCTGTGCGCGCTGCGGCTGCTGCCGGCTCCACAGAAGACGGCCGTGCGCGAGCTGCAGCTGGGCGGCGAGGTCGCGCTCTGCGTCGGCGGGATCGGCGAGAACGTCCAAGGCCTGTTGGTAGTGCGCATCGGCTTCGGCCAGGTGGCCTTGCCGCTCTTGGAGGCCAGCGAGGACGCCCAGATAGGCCGCCATGAGGGCGGGGGGCGCCGGGGGCAGCTGGCGCAGCACCGCAATCGCCTGCTGCATGGGGCGTTCGGCCTTCGCATACAGCCCTTGCGCCCGGTAGGCCTGCGCCAACGACACGAGGCTCACCACCCGTGGATGGCTGATGGGCGGCAGCAGCTGTTCCGACAGGGTGTCGAGCCGTTGCGCCGCGGCGGTAGCGTCCGAATACCGGTGCGCGTCCGACAGCGCTTCAACCTCCTTTCGCAGGTCGTGCCATTGCGCCGGCTGCGCCCAAGCCGCCGTGACGATCGCCCCTGCCAGACAGGCGGCGCGGACACATTGGGTCATCAGCATGTCGGGTCGTCCCCAGAGCGCACCATGAATGGGGTGGCATTTAACCTCAGGTGCCGGCCACGCGGCGCCACACCGCCGCCGCCTCGGTCGCCTCGCGGCCGCGCCAGGCCACCACCTGATCGGGTCGCACCAGCAGCAGCTGCCCGTCCAGCACGGGCGCGGCCTCGGCTTCCGAAGGGCAGCGCAGCGCCACGTCCAGGCCGCGCGCCCGACCGGCCTCGGCCAGCGCCTGTCCGTCGGCCTGCAGCGCGGGCGGTGCGAGCACGGTCCACTCGAACCCCAGCTCGTCGAACAGCGAGCGCTCGCCGCCCAGCCAGGCGTGCGGCAGGCGGCCCCCGGGGTTGTTGGAGGGCTCGTAGTGGTTGGCCGCGTCGGGCGGGATGCGGCCGGGGTCGCTGAAGACGATCGGCGAGGCGTCATACCGCTCGCCGAAGGTCACGCCGGGGATGTTGAACTCGCGCCGCACGTGCTCGTTGAGCACCGCGCTGGCGTGTTCGCGCAGGGCCTCGCCCTCGGCACCGGCGGCCTCGAGCGCGGCCGTGGTCTGGAACAGGCCGATGGAATCGGCGAAACCGCGCGCGTAGTTCGTGTTGCGCAGGCCGATGGGGCGGCGCTCGGTCTCGTAGCTGTCCAGCAGCGCGGTGGCCGAGAGCCCTTTCAGTACCGACGCCAGCTTCCAGCCCAGGTTCACCGCGTCGCCCACGGCGGTGTTGTAGCCCAGGCCGCCGGTGGGCGTGAACAGGTGCACCGCGTCGCCGGCCAGGAACACGCGGCCCTGCTGGTAGCGATCGGCCACCAGCGAGTGGCCCGCGATCCAGGTGCCGGTGGACAACACCTCGACGGGCAAGTCCATGCCGCTGGCCTGCGCGAACAGGCGCTTCGCGTCCTCGTGCGCCCAGTCCGACGGGTCTTCATGCGCGTGTACGGCCGCGTGGAAGGCGAACTCGCCCTGGCCGTCCACCGACGCCATGAACACGCGCCGCTCGTGGTTCACGCTCACGTACATCCAGGCCACGTCGTGCGGCAACTGCTCATAGAACGTGGGTGCGCGCAGGTAGACCGCGAACATGCGCCCGCCCATGAACTCGCGCTGCACGCCGGTGGCGCCGCCGTAGGCGATGCCCAGGGCCTGGCGCACCACGCTGCGCGCGCCGTCGGCGCCCACCAGGTAGCGCGCGCGCACGGGCACGGCGGTGCCGCTGCCGTCGGCCGGGGCCACGAGTGCGTCCACGCCCTCGGCGTCCTGCTCGAATTCCACCAGCCGCCAGCCAAAGCCCACGGGCCGGCCGGTGCGCGCCTCGGCGTGGCGGCGCAGCACCGCTTCCACGAACTTCTGCGACACGCGGTGCGGCAGCTCGGCCGCGTTCCAGGCGCCGCGCAGGCCGCGCACGTGCTCGCTGGCCTGCGCCGCCGTGGGCAGGCGCAGCCGCGCCAGCTCGTGCGTGGCGAAGCGCGTGAAGTAAGCGATGTCGGTCGGGTGGTCGCCCGGCAGGCCCATGGCGCGGATCTCCTGCGCGATGCCGATGCGCCGGAAGTGCTCCATGGTGCGCGCCTGCGTGGCATTGGCCTGCGGGTTGAAGGCCGTGGTGGCCTTCGGGTCCACCACCAGGCAGCGGATGCCGCGCAGGCCCAGTTCGTTGGCGAGCATGAGGCCGCAGGGGCCGGCGCCCGCGATGAGCACGTCCACGGCCATCGTCGCGCCCACGCGCTGGGCGTCTTGCAGTTCCTTCACTGTTTCTCCTCGGGTCTGATTCGCAGAGGCCGGCGCCGCGGCCTGGCCGATGCGGGATTGGACCGCCAGAATCGCCCCGGTGGCGCGGCGCGGGCCCCCTGGAAAAGAGTTTTCCAGCGTGCTGGCGTGTATGGTGTGGCCTCGATCTGGAGGAGAAGACCCCATGCAACTCATCGTCTCGGTCGGACTGATCCTGGCCATCGTGCTCTGGGGCGTGCTGTCGCCGGCCTCGCTGGGCGCGGTGTTCGACACGCTGCTGGCCGTCATCACGCGCGATTTCGGCTGGCTCTACCTGTGGGTGGTGCTGGGCCTCGTGGTCATGGCCCTGGTGCTCGCATTCAGCCGCTACGGCGACCTCAAGCTCGGCGGCGAGGACGAGGAGCCCGAGTTCTCGCTCGGCTCCTGGTTCGCCATGCTGTTCGCCGCCGGCATGGGCATCGGCCTGGTGTTCTGGGGCGTGGCCGAACCGATCTCGCACTACGGCAACCCGCCGCCCGGCATCGCGCCCCAGACGCCCGAGGCCGCCAACGCCGCCATGCGCTACAGCTTCTTCCACTGGGGCCTGCACCCCTGGGCGGTGTACAGCGTGGTGGCGCTGGCCATCGCTTTCTTCCAGTTCCGCAAGGGCGGTTCGGCGCAGGTGAGCACGGCGATCGAGTCGCTGCCCTGGGGTTTTGCCCGGCGCCTCGGGCCGCTGGTCAATGTGCTGGCCGTCATTGCCACCGCCTTCGGCGTGGCGGCCTCGCTCGGCATGGGGGCCTTGCAGATCAACAGCGGCCT
Source organism: Hydrogenophaga sp. PML113 (assembly GCF_001777155.1). Classification (NCBI taxonomy): domain Bacteria; kingdom Pseudomonadati; phylum Pseudomonadota; class Betaproteobacteria; order Burkholderiales; family Comamonadaceae; genus Hydrogenophaga; species Hydrogenophaga sp. PML113. The sequence goes on from NZ_MIYM01000005.1 coordinate 189,342, forward strand.
GGCCGCGCTGACCGGCATGCCGGTGGGCCCGGCCTGGCAGGTCGGCATCATCGCCGTCACCACGGTGCTGTTCGTGGGCTCGTCGGTGTCGGGCGTGGGGCGCGGCATCAAGTGGCTGTCCAACGCCAACCTGCTGCTGGCGGCGCTGCTGGCGCTCACGCTCTTCGTGCTCGGCCCCACGGTGGCCATCATCGACACCTTCACCACCACGCTGGGCAGCTACGTCAGCGAGTTCGTGCGCATGAGCCTGCGCATGACCCCGTTCCGCGACAGCGGCTGGGTGGGCGGCTGGACGATCTTCTACTGGGCCTGGTGGGTGAGCTGGTCGCCCTTCGTGGGCCTGTTCATCGCGCGCGTCTCGCGCGGGCGCAGCGTGCGCGAGTTCGTGCTCGGCACGGTGCTGGCGCCCACGCTGGCCGGCTTCCTGTGGTTCTCGGTGTTCGGCGGCACGGCGCTCACGCTTGAGGTGATGCGCGGCGTGCCCTTGTCCGAGGCGGTGAGCGCCGACGTGTCCACGGCGCTGTTCGCGATGTTCGAGGCCTTGCCGTTGGGCAGCGTCATGAGCGTGGTGGCCACGGTGCTGGTGGTGGTGTTCTTCGTCACCTCGGGCGATTCGGCCACGCTGGTGCTGAGCATGATGAGCACGGGCGGCGACGAGAACCCGCGCGCGCGGGTCAAGCTCATCTGGGGCGCGCTGATCTCGGGCATCGCGATCTCGCTGCTGCTGGCCGGGGGCCTCAAGGCCGTGCAGACGGCCACCATCGTGTTCGCGGTGCCGTTCGCGGTGGTGATCGTGCTGATGGCCGTCGCGCTGTGGCGTGGCGTGCGCGACGACTGGGCCGAGGAGAACCGCCGCGAGCGAGCGCTGCGCCGGCGCATGCGGGAGATGGTGGAGCCGCCTCAGGGAGGGAACGGGGTGAGGGGGCCATGAGCGTCGAACTGAGCCTGGCGTTCGGCAAGAGTTTCCTGTTCGTCTTCGCCGCGCTGCTGCCCATCCTCAACCCGGCGGCCACGGCGCCGATCTTCCTCGGCCTCACCGAGGGCGCGTCCGAGCGCACGCGCGCCATGCTGGCGCGCAAGATCGCGCGCAACATGTTCGCGCTAATGGTGGGCAGCATGCTGGTGGGCTCGCACGTGCTGGCCTTCTTCGGCATCTCGCTGCCCATCGTGCGCGTGGGCGGTGGGCTGATCCTGGCGGCCACCGCCTGGCGCCTGCTCACGGCCACGCAGTCCACGGCGGACAGCCGCACCGAACTGGCCGACGCCTTCACGCCCGAGATGGCGCGCCGCCAGGCCTTCTACCCGCTGACCTTCCCGATCAGCTGCGGCCCGGGCTCCATCGCCGCGGCCATCACCGTGGGCGTGTCGCTGAGCAACGACCGCGTGGGCCTGGCGCTGGCCAACATCGGCGGCGGCGTGCTCGCGCTGCTGGCCATCGGCCTGCTGCTGTACCTGGCGTTCCGCTACGCCGAGCACCTGCTGCGCCCGCTGGGCGAGGCCGGCGCGATCATCTTCCTGCGCCTGTCGGCCTTCATCCTGCTGTGCCTGGGCGTGCAGATCGTGTGGGACGGCGTGAGCGAGCTGGTGCGCGGGCTGATGAGCAGCCTCTGAGCGGGCTCAGACCAGCACGTCGCGGATCGACGGGTCCTTGTCGAACTGGGCCTTGGCGAAGGGGCACAACGCGACGACCCGGGTCTTGGTCTCGCGCGCCCAGGCCACCAGCGCGTCGAGCAGCTGGCGCCCCGCGCCCTGGCCCTTGAGGCGCTCGTCGACCTGGGTGTGGTCGATGATGATCAGCGTGGGGTTGGTGCGGCTGTAGGTCATCTCGGCGAGGCGCTCGCCGGCCTGCTGGATGAAGAAGGCGCCGGTGCTGCCGGCTTCCTGGTGTTCGATGGAATGGGTCATGGGAAGGGTTGTTTCAGGTGGGCCGCCGTCGATCCATTGGACAGGCACCCCTTGCCGCAGCGTGTTGTGCACCTCCGCCACCGCATCGGTTTCGCGCAGCAGCCGGGCAATGGTGTCCGGTGGCGCGGGCGACTGTACCCGCGCCCGGTAGCGCACGTCGCGCGCGGCCAGGCCGATGCCGGCGAATTCGGCCTCGGCCTGCACCTCCACCCGCTCCAGCACCACGCCCAGGCGCGCGGCCTCGCGGTACAGGTCGTTGCAGTAGCAGGTGGCCAGGGCCAGCATGAGGAACTCGCCGCCGTTGGTGGCCGAGCCGCCGCCCGCGGCCTTGGGCGCGACGGGCAGCGTGTGTTCGGCGTCGCCTGTGCGCAGAACCACCTGGTGCTGGCCCGGTGCGTGGGTGAGCGAAGCCGAAATGCGCATGCTTCGGCTCATGCCGGTTCGCGCGCGGGGCCGCGCGGGCGCCGCGGGTGGCGCTTGCCATTGAGCAGCTGGCTGATCCAGCCGTGGCGCACGAACAGCGCGTAGCTGCCCAGGCAGACCAGCGTGGAGGCGGTGATGTTGAGCGCGATCTTGGCCGCGGCCGGCAGGGGCTGCTCGAACAGCAGGGCGCCGAACAGGATGGTGAGCGGGTAGTGCACCAGGTAGACCCAGTAGGCGCTGTCCGCGAGGTAGCCCAGCACCGCCTGGCGCGAGGACAGCCAGCGCAGGGCCAGGCCGATGGCGGCGAAGCTCCAGAGCCAGGCGATGCAGTGGTAGCTGTACCCGATCAGCAGCGCCGGGCCCTGGCGCAGCGCCACGGCAAAGGCGATGAGGTAGCAGGCCAGGCCCGCCACCGCGTAGCCCGCCCAGTGGCGCTGGAACCGCGCGAACAGCTCGGCCTGCCGCCCGTGCAGCATCAGCCCGAAGGCGAAGAAGCTGCCGTAGTAGAGCCATTCGTTCCACTCGGGCAGGAAGGCGCCGGCGGGCTGCAGGACGGCGTTCGGGTAGGCCGCGCTGGCCAGCAGCAGCGGCAGTGCCAGCGCCACGCAGGCCCAGGGCTGGCGCGCCAGCCAGGCCAGCGCCGCCTCGGCCGGCGCGAACCAGGCGCGCGGCAGGCGCCACAGCGCGGCGGTGAAGACGCACAGCCACAGCAGCATCCACAGGAACCACAGGTGGATGGTGTTGGGGCCGCCCAGGATGGGCAGCTCCGGCAGCACGCCGGGGTCCAGCCCCCAGCGGTGCAGCACCATGCGGTTCATGAAGAACAGCGCCGCCAGGCCCGAGGCCAGCCAGAGCGGCGGCCAGAACAGCGCGAAGGGCAGGCCCAGGCGCAGCAGGCGGTGGCGCAGCAGGCCGTCGGGGCCGCGCGAGCGCGCCAGCAGCGCCGCGAAGAAGCCGCCCAGGATGAAGAAGGCCGGCATGCGAAAGGCGTGGATGGACGAGACCACCACGTCGGCCACCAGGGTGCGCTGCTCGTCGCGCCAGGCGTTGGGCAGGTGCTGGGTGGCGTAGATGGCCTCCACGTGCAACACGATGCCCAGCCACATGAGCAGGGCGCGCAGGTTGTCCAGCGCGTGCAGGCGCTGTCCGGTGCTCGGAACGGGCGGGTGTTCGCTCATTGGGCGGGCACATTAGCAGCCCGCCGGTGATCGCGCCACCCCGCGCTGGGGACGGCCGCTCAGCCGGTGCCGCCGCCCGCGTCCGTCTCCAGCGCCAGCGTGCCGCGCACGCCCAGGTCGGCGCGGTGCCGCGCGAGCCAGGTTTCGGCCGCGCCGCGGCCCTGCTGGAACAGGCGCTCGAGGAAGGCTGGGTCGGTGCGCGTTTTGCTGCCCGCGCCCAGGGCGGCCAGTTCGGCGCCGCCGTCCACCCGGTGCAGGCGCAGCGCGGCGATGCGGCGGAACACGGGGCTGCGCAACTGCCGCGCGACCCAGCCCTCGGCGGCCAGCAACTCCTTGAGCAGAGCGATGCTGCGCAGCTCCTTGATCAGGCTGGCGTTGAAAGTGACCTCGTTGATGCGGTCCAGGATCTCGTTCGCGCGCACCGGCAGCGCCTCGCGCGCGGCGGGGTTGATCTGCACCAGCAGCAGGTCGTCGCCCGGGCTTTCCAGCAGCGGCAGCAGCGAGGGGTTGCCGGCGTAGCCGCCGTCCCAGTAGGCCTCGCCGTCGATTTCCACCGCCTGGAACAGCAGCGGCAGGCAGGCCGAGGCCAGGATCACGTCGGCCGAGAGCTCGTGCTGGCGGAAGATGCGCAGCTCGCCGGTCTTCACCCGCGTGGCGGCGATGAAGAGCTGGGTGCGGTGGCAGGCGCGCACGCGGTCGAAGTCCACCGTGTCGCGCAGGATGTCGCGCAGCGGGTTGAGGTTGAGCGGGTTGAGCTGGTAGGGCGAGGCCTGGGTGCTGAGCCACTGCGCGTAGGAGCGCACCGGCCCCAGCCAGGGCGCGGCCCAGGGGCTGTCGGGGTCCAGCCAGGGCGCCGCCGGCGCCGACTCCAGGCCGCCAAAGGGGTTGATTTCGCCCACGCGCGTCCAGAACCGCCGCAGCGCGGCGCGCGCGCCGTCGCGCCCGCCTTCCATCAGGCCGCTGGCCAGGGCGACGGCGTTCATCGCGCCCGCGCTGGTGCCACTGATGCCGGTGAGGCGCAGAGAGGGGTCCTCCAGCAGGCGGTCCAGCACGCCCCAGGTGAAGGCGCCGTGCGAGCCGCCGCCTTGCAGCGCGAGGTCGATCGGGGTTTTGTGGGCGGGGACGGCTGGCTTGCTCATGGTCCATTGTTGCACTGCAGCATGAATCCGGGGCTATTCCCGGGCTCGGCGACAATGCCGGGCTCCATGATGAACGCCGAGCACCGCGAAGACCCAGCCAACGCCCCCCAGGGGCCGTTGGCGCGTGAGGCGATCGCGCTGGCCGCTTTCGACCACGTGGTCTCGCACGCGCCGGGCTTCCGGGCGCGCCCCGGGCAGCGCGAGATGGCCGCCTTCATCGCCGAAACCTTGGCCGGCGTGAAGCTGGGCGACGACAGCGTCTCGGGCGAGGCCGGCGCGCCCGAGCGCGGCATCGCCGTGGTGCAGGCCGGCACCGGCGTGGGCAAGTCGGCGGCCTACGCGGCCACGGTGATCCCGCTGGCGCTGGCGCAGCAAAAGCGCGTGCTCATCAGCACCGCCACCGTGGCGCTGCAGGAACAGCTCATCAACAAAGACCTGCCCGCGCTGGCCGCGCTGCTGCCCCAGCCCTTTGCCTACGCCCTGGCCAAGGGGCGCGGGCGCTACGTCTGCCGGCTCAAGCTGGACCAGCTGGCCGGCGGCGAGGCGCAGGACGCCGACCTGTTCGGCGAGGAGGGCGCCGGCCCGGCCAGCGGCGCCGCGAAGGACGACTGGGCGCAGCGCGCGCGCCAGTACGCGCAGTGGACCATCGCGCTCGACCAGGGCGACTGGAACGGCGACCGCGACCGCCTCGACGAACCGCCCGATCCCGCCCTCTGGGCGCCGGTGGCGGCCGAGCGCCACACTTGCACCGCGCGCCACTGCCCGGCCTACAACAGCTGCAGCTACTACCAGTCGCGCAACCGGCTGGCGCAGGCGCAGGTGATCGTGGTCAACCACGACCTGCTGCTGTCCACCCTGGGCCTGCACGCGCTGCCCGCGCCGGCCGACTGCTACCTGGTGCTGGACGAAGCGCACCACCTGCCCTCGGTGGCCCAGGGCCAGTTCACGTCGCAGATGGACCTGATGCGCACCGGCTGGCTCGACCCCCTGCCCAAGGCCTTCGAGGAGGTCGCGCGCGCCATCGCGCACCGCCACGACCTGGACCTGGCCGAGGCCACGCGCGGCGCCAAGGCGGCGCTGGCCGATCTGGCGCGCCTGGGCATGGACCTGCTCGGCCCGGCCGTGCGCGAACACCCGGCCGAGGCGCCGCCGCTGGTGCACCGCCTGGACGCGGGCGCCCTGCCGGCCGGCTGGGCCGAGCCCCTGGCCCAACTGCAGGGGCACGCCCAGCGCCTGCTCAAGCTGGCCGAGGCCCTGGCCACGCAGCTGCGCGCCAACGCGCGCGACAACCCCGGCGAGGCCGCGCGCTGCGCCGAGCACTACGCGCGCATCGGCCGCTTCGCGCCGCGCCTGCAAAGCCTGCACGACACCACCAGCCAGTGGCTGCTGCTGGCCAGCGAGGGTGCGCCGCCGCAGGCCAAGTGGATCGAGGCCCGCGTGGAGCGCGGCATGGTGGCCATGAGCGCGCACGCCTGTCCCTTGCAACCGGGCAGCCTGCTCAGCGGCCACCTGTGGCGCCAGGTGCGCGGCGCGGTGGTCACCTCAGCCTCGCTGGTCACCTGCGGCGGCTTCGACCACTTCCTGCACGAGGCCGGTCTGGCCTGGGACGCCGCCGTGGCCACGCGCGAGGTGCAGAGCCCCTTCGACCACGCGAAACAAGGCCGCCTGGTGGTGGTGCAGACCCGCGCCGACCCCAAGGACGTGGACGGCTACACGCGCGAGATGCTGGACCTGCTGCTGGCCGACCTGCGCGAGGTGAAGCGCGGCGCGCTGGTGCTGTTCACCTCGCGCGCGCAGATGCGATCGGCCCAGCAGTTGCTGGAGCGTGGCGAGCACGCGCGCCTGCGCGAGCGCGTGCTGGCGCAGGGCGAGTCCTCGCGCACGGTGCTGCTCAAGCGGCACGCGCAGCGCGTGGGCGAGGGCGAGGCCTCCATCCTGTTCGGCCTGCAGTCCTTCGGCGAAGGCCTGGACCTGCCGGGCGAGCTGTGCGAATGGGTGTTCATCACCAAGCTGCCCTTCGCCTCGCCCAGCGACCCGGTGGGCCAGGCGCGCGCCGAATGGCTCAAGAGCCAGGGCCGCGACCCGTTCAGCGAACTCGTGGTGCCCGCCACCGGCGCGCGCCTGCTGCAGTGGACCGGGCGCGCGCTGCGCACCGAGACCGACGAGGCCACCGTGGTCTGTTACGACGGCCGCCTGCTGCGCCAGGGTTATGGCCGGCGCATGCTGCAGGGCCTGCCACCCTACCGCCTGCAGCGGCGGCAGGCGGGGGTGACGGCCGACGTGTGAGGCCGCTCAGGGGGTGAGGGCGCGGGCGCAGCGGGCCGGGAAAACGTTCACCTTGTTGACGATGGCCTGCTGCGTCAGCGTGGGGTCGAAACGGTGCAGGTGCGCGGAGGTGGTGGGCGAGGCCGCGGCCTCGCTGGAGCTCCAGTACCAGCTGTCGGCGATGCCGCCGATGTCGCCGTTCTCCTTCAGGCGGCTCTGCATGTTGCCCGCGAGCAGCGGCGCCGCCTGCGTGCCGCAGACGCCACCACCGAAGGTGTAGCCCAGTTCGCAGATGGCGGGCAGGTACCAGTCGGAGAACCCGCTCGCAGCGCTGTCCTGGCAACGGCCCGCCGCGGACGGGATGGCGCCCACGGCCATGACGATCTGGTTGGTGTTGCTGGCGCCGTCGGTCAGGCTGCTGGCGCCCATGAGGCTGGCAGGGCCCCAGTCGCCCATCGGCGTGGCGTCGCTGGGTGCGGCGACCTTGCCGCCGACGCTGCCGCTGGCGACGGTGGTGTCGTCAAGGTCGAACACCCAGCCGCCTTGGTACCAGCTGCCAAAGGTGATCACCTGGAGCGCCGCGTTCACGCTGTTGGTGTTGCTGCCCTCCACCTCGAGCAAGGCGGACGCGGGGGCGGCGTTGCCTGGTGCGGCCGTGGGCGTGGCGCCGGGCGTGACCGTGGCGGTGCAACTGGCGCCCGCCGCCAGCGTGGCGCCGCAGGTCGAGATCTGGCTGGTGCCCGCGGGCAGGCCCGTGGTGTTCAGGGCCAGGTTCAGCGCGGCGTTGGCACCGGTATTGGTGATGGTGAGCGTTCTTGCAGTGCCCGACACCGCCAGCGCCAGCTGCGACACGCTGAGGCTGAGCGTGGTGGCCGGTGCGGGCGGGGGCGCGGGGGCGGGGGCCGGGCCTGGCGAGGGAGAGGAGTTGCCGCCGCAGGCGGCCAGGCTTCCAAGGGCGAGCAAGGCCATGGCCCGGCGCAACAGGGGGCTGATCGACGGCATCTGCTGAGGTCTCCTGAACGATAGGGGTGACGGCGGCGCCGCGCACGATATCACCGACTCGGGCCGGGCCGCCGCGCCGAACGCCCTTTGCTACGATGCCCCGGGCCCACCGCCGGCCGCTTTCTTCCCCTCTCCACCCGATCGCCATGCTCTACGCCGTCCTCAAACTCCTCCACGTGCTCGCCATCGTCTTCTGGGTCGGTGGCATGGCCTTCGCACACGTCTGCCTGCGGCCTTCCGTGACCATGCTGCCGCCGCCCGAGCGCCTGCGCCTGCTGCACGCGGTGATGCAGCGCTTCTTCCGGGGCGTGCTGGTGGCCGCGCTGCTGGCGCTGGTCACCGGCCTGTGGATGATCGGCCGCGTGGCCAAGGAGTCGGTGCAGGCGGGCGTGAACTTCGCCATGCCGCTGGACTGGACCCTCATGGGCGCACTGGGCATCCTGATGATCGCCATCTTCGGCCACATCCGTTTCGCCCTGTTCAAGCGCCTGTCGCGCGCCGTGGCGGCCAGCGACTGGCCGGCCGCCGGCGCGGCGATGGCCTCGATCCGCCAATGGGTGCTGGTCAACCTGGTCATCGGCGTGGCCATCATCGCCATCGCGCTGCTGCTGACCTGAGCGACGTGCGTGCGACACCTGGCCCCGCCTGCCTGCGCCGCGCCGCCACCGCCGGCCTGATCGCCATGCTGTCCGTCCTGCTGCCGGCCTGCGCGCTGCCCCCGCTGGACGGGCGGACCGAATCCCATGCCCTGGCGCCGGCCGAAGCGGCCGGCACCGCACTGGGCCGCGCCCTGGCGCCGCAGGCGGCGGCCCACCCGGGGCAGTCGGGCATCCTGGCGCTGGAGGACGCGCTGGAGTCCTTCGCGGCGCGGATGCTGCTGGCGCGCGCCGCCGAGCGCACGCTGGACGTGCAGTACTACATCTGGCGCGACGACATCACCGGCCACGCCCTGCTGGACGAACTGCGCCAAGCGGCCGCGCGCGGCGTGCGCGTGCGCCTGCTGCTGGACGACAACGGCCAGTCCATGGACGCCACGCTGCTGGCGCTCGACGCCCACCCCGGCATCGAGGTGCGGCTGTTCAACCCGTTTTCGGTGCGCCACCCCAAGGCCCTGGGCTACCTCACGCACTTCTCGCGCGCCAACCGGCGCATGCACAACAAGGCGCTGATCGCCGACAACCAGGCCGCCATCGTGGGCGGGCGCAACGTGGGCGACGAATACTTCGGCGCCACCGATGGCGTGCTCTTCGCCGACCTCGATGTGCTGGCCACCGGCGCGGTGCTGCCCGACCTGTCGGCGGACTTCGACCGCTACTGGGCCAGCGGTTCGTCCTACCCCATCGATCGCATCGTGCCGGCCGGGCGCGCGGCCGACGCGCGCCCGGTCAGCGAGGCGCTGGCGCGCCAGGATCCGCGCGCCGCGCGCTTCTCCGAGGCCCTGCGCGCGTCGCGCTTCCTGCCCGATCTGCTGGCCGGCACCCTGGAGCCCCTGTGGGCCCAGGTGGAGATGGTCAGCGACGACCCGCGCAAAGGCCTGGGACAGGCGCGCGACCAGGACCTGCTGGCCCACCAGCTGCGCCGCATCCTGGCGCGCCCGCCGCGGGCCTCGCTGGACCTGGTGTCGCCGTACTTCGTGCCCACCGACGCGGGCGTGGGCGTGTTCGCCCGGCTGGCCGCCAGCGGTGTGCGCGTGCGCATCCTGACGAATGCGCTGGAGGCCACCGACGTGTCCGCGGTGCACTCGGGTTACGCGCGCCACCGCCAGGCGCTGCTGCGCGCGGGCGTGGAGCTGTATGAAATGCGGCGCGGCGCTACGGTGCCCGGCCGCTCCGGCCTGATGGGCAGCTCGGGCTCCAGCCTGCACGCCAAGACCTTCGCCATCGACGGCCAGCGCGTGTTCGTGGGTTCCATGAACTTCGATCCGCGCTCGGTGCGGCTCAACACCGAACTCGGCTTCATCATCGACAGCCCGGCCATGGCCCAGGCGGTGGAGCGCGCGTTCGGGCGCGAGATCCCGGCCGCCGCCTACGCGGTGCGCTTGGACGGGCAGGGCGGCCTGGTCTGGATCGAGCGCGGCGAAGGCGGGCGCGAGATCCGCCACAACCGCGAGCCCGGCGTCGGCCTGGGGCGCAGCGCCTGGATCGGCCTGTTGTCGCTGCTGCCCATCGAGTGGCTGCTGTAGCCGGCGCTCAGTCGGCCTGGGCCCGCAGCCCCGGTGGCGCCACCCGCTCGCCCCACAGGCGGCGCCACAACCAGTCCAGGCCCTGCGCCACGTCGATGCGCATGCCTTGCAGGCGCGAGGCGCGCGGCCCGTTCGCCCGCTCGGCTTCGGTGCCGAGGTCGAAGTGGAAGGTGTAGTGCGGCTCCTGGCCCATGCGCAGGTCGGTCACGTAGAGCCGGCCCCCGTCTTCCAGGACGCGGAAGAAGCCGTGGGTGAACGCGGCCATGCGCCGCAGGCCCTCGACGCCGGCGTGGCGCTCGGCCAGCGCGGCGCCGCGGGTGTAGCGGCGCCAGTCGATCGCGCGGCCTTCGTCGAGCAGCGAGTAGTGGCCTTCGGCGTACTGCGTGGGGCCCATGGCGACCACCCGCCAGAGCACGGTGTTGAAGGGCGCCGGCGTCACCAGCAGTCGATCGGCCGCGATGCCCTGCTGGCGCAGCGAGTCGCGCGCCACCTGGGCCACGTGGTGCTGCGCCGCCACGCTCCACGCCAGGTAGGCGCTGCTCAGCAGCAGCCCGATGGCGTTGGCCCTGAGCCCGGTGCGCGGCGCCGACAGCGCCCACACCACGCCCACGATCAGGGGCAGGGTGTACGCCGGGTCGATGATGAACACGCTGCCCACGCCGAAGGGGTGGTTGCTGAAGGGCAGCAGCAACTGCGTGCCATAGACCGTCATGGTGTCCAGCAGCGGGTGCGTGACCAGGGCCAGCCACAGGGCCAGCCACCAGCGCCGAAACAGCGCGCCCTCGCCGTGCAGGCGCGACACCCCCCAGGCCAGCAGCGGCGCGAACAGCGTGAGGTAGAACAGCGCGTGCGACTCGCCCCGGTGCAGCACCATGTTGAGCACGGCGTCGCCGTGGTCGATGAAGGCGTCGAGGTCGGGCAGGGTGCCGGCGATGGCGCCCCACAGGGCGGGCTTCCAGGCGGCGGTGCGCCGGCCCATGACGGCCATGGTGACGGCGGAGCCGAGCGCGATCTGGGTGAGTGAGTCCATGGTGGACGCCGATGCTATCGGCGCTCCATCAGGCCTGGACGACGATGGGGAATGTGGCCTTCACGCCATCGCCGTCGGGCGTGAACGGCCGGGTGAGCGCCGCGCGGGCGGCCTCGTCCAGCCGGCGCCAGAGGCCGTCGCGCGGGTTGCCGGGGTCGCCCTGCACGTAGAGCTGGGTGGTGAGCAGCTCCATGCGGTCCAGTTTCACCTTCACGTGGATGTGCGGCGTGCGCCCGGTGTACGGCACGGGGCGCAGGGCGCGGAAACGGTAGCGGCCCTCGCGGTCCAGCGCCGCGCGGCCGAAACCCTGGAAGGCCGGATCGGCGCGGTCGCCGTCGCCCGGGTGGTGGTAGTGCCCGTCCGCATCGCATTGCCAGATCTCGACCACCGCGCCCCGCAGGGGCCGACCGTCCAGATCGACCACCGTGCCCTCGATCCAGGCGGCCTGGCCCTTGCCGTAGCGCACCTGGCCGTTGCGCAGCAGGTCGGCGTCGGTGTCGGCGGGCAGCGTCACGGGGTAGAAGGGGCCCTCGGTCTGGGGGGGCGTGGGCCGCAGGCCGCCTTGCGCGATGGCCGGGCTCAGCCAGCCGGGGGCGGCGATCAGCGCGGCGCTGCCAAGCAGCAGGCAGCGGCGGGTGCGGGCGGGAGTGGAGGTGGCCATGGCGGTTTCGAAGCGCGGGTGGCCGGTGAGTTCCGCGCGCCGCCTCGTATCAGTAGGGTTCGCGCCCCGGTGGGGGCGGGGTGTCGGGCGCGGCCTCGCGGCCGTTGTCGCGGGCCGAGGCCATCCAGGCGATCAGCGAAGAGCGCATGGCCTCTTCCACCGACATCTCGACCGGCGTGACCCAGCTGCGCGGCACGAACACCGTGTAGCCGCCGATCATGTAGCCCATGGGCAGGTAGACGGCCACCTGATCGAGTTCACCGAGCGCGCCGGGCAGACCGCTGAAGTTTTGCCGCGTCACCAGGCCGACGATGGACATCTCGCCGCCCGGTGCGCGCAGCAGGACCACCTGCTGCTGCGGGTGGTCCTTGTCGTGCGGGGCGAAGTAGTCGGCGAAGTTCTTCAGCGAGGAGTAGATGCTCTTGACCACCGGCAGGTTGGTGAAGGGCAGCTCCACCACCGAGAGCACGCGCGCGACCTCGGGGCGCGAGACCAGCACACCCAGGCCGAAGATCAGCGCCGCCACGATGACGATGCCCAGGCCCGGCAGGTAGAAGTCGCCGACGAAGGGGCTGATGAGCGCGCGCGTCAGCGATTCGGTCCACACCACCAGCAGGTACAGCGCGTACAGCGTGAGGGCGGCCGGCAGGAAGGTGATCAGGCCGCGCAGGAAGGTTCGGGTCAGGGTCGATTTCATGGGCGTGGGGGAGAATAGCAGTCCCTGGTGGCGAACGAATGCCGCCGACGGGCGGGCCTTGCAATGGCCGTGCCCGCCCCCAGGTGCCGGATTCGCCCGCATTTCCGCCGCGGGACGCCGGAACTCACGTGACCCCATCCGCTCTCTCACCCATGAATCCTGTTGCCGATCTGCTGGGCCGCGTCGCGGGCTTTGCTCTGCGCCTGGCGCTGGGCCTGGCCGCGGCGGTCTTCCTGGTGAGCCTGTTGCTGGCCTCGGTGCTCGCCGTGGCGGGCATGTCGCTGTGGGCCTTGCTCACCGGGCGCCGGCCGGCGCCGCTGGTGGTGTTCGGCCGCATGCGCGAGCGTTCGCGCCAGTACTCGCAGGGCGTGTGGCGCGCTGGCCCGGCCGCGCCGGGCGCTGCGCCGCGCGGCGAGGTGGTGGACGTGGATGCGCGCGAGGTCGAGGAGCCGCGCCGGCCTCAGCCCTGAGGCGGTGGCGCGCGGCGCGCCAGCGCCGCCTCGTACAGCGCGTTGCGCGGCGCGCCGGTGATGTCGGCGGCCGCTTTCACGGCGGCCTTGAGTGGCAGGTCCGCGAGCAGGCGGTCGAGCACGCGCAGGGCGGCTTCGGGCAAGGCGTCGTCCTCGGGGGATGAACCCTCGCGCGGGTGCACCAGCAGCGCGAACTCGCCGCGGATGCGGTTCGCGTCGCCCGCCAGCCAGCCCGGCAGGGCGTGGGCCGCCAGGTGCACCACCTCCTCGAATTGCTTGGTCAGTTCGCGCCCCAGCGTGATCGGGCGGGGCCCCAGGGCCGCGGCCAGGTCGCGCGCCAGCGCCTCGATGCGGTGCGGCGCTTCGAGCAGGACACAGGCCTGTGGATCATCGGCGATGGCTTGCAGCCCGCGCTGACGCTCCGCGCCCTTGGCCGGCAGGAAGCCGGCGAAGCGGAAACCGCCGTCCCAGCCCGTGTGGCCGCTCACGCTCAGCAGCGCTGTCAGGCTGCTGGGGCCGGGCACTGGCACGCAGCGCAGGCCGGCGTCGCGCACGGCGGCCACCAGGCGCGCGCCGGGGTCGCTCACGCCGGGCGTGCCGGCGTCGCTCACGTACACCACGCGCTGGCCTTCACGCAGCAGGGCGACGACGCGCACCGCGGCCTCGCTCTCGTTGTGCTCATGCGCCGCGATCAGCGGCTTGTGCAGCCCATAGGACTGCAGCAGCGCGGCGGTGTGGCGCGTGTCCTCGCAGGCCACGCAGTCGGCCAGGTCGAGCACGTGCAGGGCGCGCAGGCCGATGTCGGCGCGGTTCCCGATAGGGGTGGCCAGCATGTACAGCGCGCCCTGCGGAAAATGCTGCGCACCCGCCGCGGCGCGCGCGGCGTGGAGCAGTTCAAGGGCAGGGGGTGACACGTGCGGTGGTTTCCATCAGGGGCGCCGAAGCCGGCGCGCGAGGCCGGCCAGCGGGCCGAGGACAGGGCCTTGGCGCACCTGCAAGGCCAGGGGCTGAGCTTGGTGCAGCGCAACTTCCGCACGCCCGGGCGCGGCGGCGGCGAGATCGATCTGATTATGCGGGAGCCCGACGGCACGCTGGTCTTCGTCGAGGTGCGCCAGCGCCGATCAGGGGCCTATGGCGGCGCGGCCGCGAGCATCGATGCCACGAAGCGCCGGCGCATCGTGTTCGCGGCGCGGCACTTTCTGGCGCGGCAGCGGTCCATGCCACGTGCACGCTTCGACGCCGTGCTCATCCACGGCGACGGCGGGGAGCTTCAGTGGCTGCGCGCGGCATTCGACGCCAGCGATCCGTTTTCTTTTTGACACGAGGCCCACGGCTATCATCGCGCCCATGCTCTTGCAGCGCATTCAACAGCAATTCATCGACAGCGCCGACCTCAAGTACCAGAGCGCGCCGGTGCTCGCCCCTCTGGTCGAGGGCGCGGTGTCGGCCTTGCTGGCCGGCCTCACGGGCGGTGGCAAGGTGCTGGCCTGCGGCAATGGCGCCGGTGCCGCGCTGGCCCAGCAGTTCGTGGTGCACATCCTGGGCCGCCACGAGCGCGACCGCCCCGGCCTGGCCGCGCACTCCCTGTCGGCCGACGCCGCCGTGCTCACCGGCATCGCCAACGATTTCGACGGCCGACAGGTCTTCGCGCGCCAGATCCATGCCCTGGGCCTCGCGGGCGACGTGCTATTGGTCTTCAGCACCGACGGCCAGGCCGGCAACCTGGTGGCCGCCATCGAGGCCGCGCACGAGCGCGAGATGACCGTGGTGGCCCTGACCGGCGCGCGCGGTGGCCGCGTGGCCGCCCTGCTGCGCGACACCGACGTGCACATTGGCGTCCCCCACGAGCAAGCCTCGCGCGTGCTCGAGGTGCAGCTGCTGGTGCTGCACTGCCTGGCCGACGGCCTCGACGCCCAACTGCTCGGCCTGCCCGATTCCACCCCCATCGACACGGAGAACCCCGCATGACCACGACCCGACCTTCCGCGAACCGAACCCGCCTGGGCACCGCCGTGCTGGGGGCTGTCGGCCTGTCGCTCGTGCTGTCCGCCTGCGCGCCGCTGGTGCTGGGCGGCGCGGCCGTGGGCACCGCGCTGGTGGCCTCCGACCGCCGCAGCTCGGCCACGCAGCTGGAGGACCAGACCATCGAAATGCGCGCCGGCAGCCGCATCCGCGATCAGCTGGGCGGGCGCGCCAATGTCTACGTCAACAGCTACAACCGCCAGGTGCTGCTCACCGGCGAGGTGCAGAACGAGGCCACCAAGGCCGAGGCCCAGAGCATCGTGTCGGGCGTGGACAACGTGCGCAGCATCGTCAACGAGCTGCAGGTGATCAACTCGCCGGGCTTCTCGCAGCGCACCACCGACACCTTGATCACGGGCCGCATCAAGGCGGGCTTCGTGGACGCGCGCGACATCCCCACCACCGCCATCAAGGTCACCACCACCAACAACGTGGTGTATCTGATGGGCCGTGTCACCGCCAAGGAAGCCGAGCGCGCCACCCACGTGGCCCGCAACGTGGACGGCGTGCAGCGCGTGGTGCGCGTATTCGAGGTGCTGACCGAAGAAGAGCTGAAGCGACTGGCGCCGGAGCCGTCCGTTCAGCCCTCGAACGTCGTGACGCCGCCGCCGGGCAGCAGCGCGCCTGCGACCACCGCGCCGCGCCAGTGAGCGCGACGGGGTGCGCAACACCCCGTGAGTGAGTTGTGATGGAACCCGTCCCCGACAGTGGGCGGGGCGTGCGACTGGCCTCAAGAATCCCTCAAGCTTTCCCCAACTACTGTTGAGGCGGTATTCGGCGTTCTGCCTCGCGCTGATGTGATCGTGCATTCCGTGCCCATGGCGCGGCGTTGTGACTCGCATCAGGGGGCAGGGGATGAGCAGCAAGACGCGCCAGCGCATGGTGTTTCAGCGCATGGCCATGGCGGTGGCCGTGGCCATGGGTGCTTGGTCGATCGGTACGCCAGCCTGGCCGCAGATCGTGGCCGACCCGGGGGCGCCGGGGCGCCAGCGGCCGACGGTGCTGTCGGCGGGCCGCGGCGTGGCATTGGTCAACATCCAGACGCCCAGTGCGGCGGGCGTGAGCCGCAACAGCTACCGCCAGTTCGATGTGGGCGCCGCGGGGGCGATCCTGAACAACAGCCGCGGCGAGGCGCAGACCCAGCTGGGCGGCTGGGTGGCGGGCAACCCCTGGCTGGCCACGGGTGGCGCGCGCATCATCCTCAACGAGGTCAACTCCAGCGACCCCAGCTGGCTCAAGGGCCCGATTGAAGTGGCCGGCCAGCGCGCCGAGGTGGTCATCGCCAACCCCTCGGGCATCCAGGTCGACGGCGCGGCCTTCCTCAACGCCAGCGGCGTCACGCTCACCACCGGCACGCCCGTCTTCAACGGCGGCGCGCTGGACGCCTACCTCGTGCAGGGCGGGCAAGTCCGCGTCGAGGGCGCGGGCCTGGACGCGCGCGGCGCCGACGCCACCGCCATCCTGGCGCGCGCCACGCAGCTCAACGCCGCGCTCTGGGCGCAGCGCCTGACGCTCGTCAGTGGCGCCAACACCATCGACGCGACCAGCCAGCGGCCCACGGGCGCGGCCCCGCCCGCGGGCGAGGCCCCTGCCTTCGCGCTGGACGTGGCCGCCGTCGGCGGCATGTACGCCGGCCAGATCCAGCTCATCGGCACCGAGGCCGGGCTGGGCGTGAACAACCAGGGGGTCATCTCCGCCGAGAGCGGCCCGCTGCAGCTGCGCGCCGACGGCTGGCTCGTCAACAAAGGCAGCCTGCAAAGCGAGGGCGAGCTGCAGGTGAAGGCCCAGGGGGTGGACAACGCCGCGGGCGCCGTCATCGTGGGCGAGCGCGTGGGCCTCGGCGCCGACACCGTCAACAACGGCGAGGGGGCCGTCATCGCCGCGCGGGGCGATCTGTCCATCCAGGCCCGTGAATCCATCAGCAACCGGCGCGGTGGCCTCATCCTCAGCGGCGCGGACATGGCCCTCGCGGCCGAGCGCATCGAGAACCGCAGCGCGCGCATCGAAGCCCTGGGTGAGCTGGACGTCAAGGCGCGCGTGCTCATCAACGCCAACGAGCACCTGCAGACCGAAGTCACCACGGACGGCGGCACCACCACCACCCGCACCCTGTACTTCACCCCCAGCGGCGAAGTCGATGCGAGCGAGATCGCCTGGATGGCCGTCAAACCCCTCTCGCTGATGCAGGGCAGCGAAGGCTGGAACGACTACGTGCGCTATGGCCGCCCCTGGATCCTCACCCGGGCCAGCGCCGAGGCCCTGGGCGTGAGCGACCCGCAGTTCAATGCCTGGTACCACGGCCCCGAGCCCTTTGTCGCCGCCGGCATCGTCACCGTGGGCAGTGGAGACAGCGAGGCCCAGGTCTGGCAAGACGCGCAGTTCAACTACCGCCGCGGCGACCCCATCTGGGCCGCCCTGGGCGTGGCCCCACCGCCCGGCGAGCCTCCGGGCCCCATGCCCCGCCCGCCAGTTCCCGACGGCGCCGTCCCCGTGGACCTGAGCGCCTACCAGCGCGAACTCGCCGCCTGGCAGGCCCAGGCCGCCCCCTGGGTGGCGCTGGGCGAGACGCTCGGGGCGGTGAGAGGCGCCATCAACGCCGAGCTGCGCCCCTTCGACATCTACCAAACCGTCACCGAGACCCGCCCCGCGCTCAAGACCGTGCACAGCGAGCCCGGGCAAATCCTCTCGGGCGGCGGCATGCGCATCGACGCGAGCGAACGGCTCAGCAACCAAGACAGCGAGATCGTGGCCGGCGGCGTTCTGCCGAGCTCCTGCGTTTTCTGACAGCACTGGATGAGTTGATTGCTGTTGCCATAGCTCAGCGGAAAGCGCTTTATGCAATAGCGGATTGATCGGTCCACGTTCTTCGTCGCGCCAGGCGCCATTGAAGGGCAGGGCTCAGAGAGAGCAAGGGCCGCGCGGGCAATATCGGCATCGGTTTGCAGATGGCCGGCACGGGCGCGGTCGTTGACGGCGCCGCTTGTGCGGGCTACCACGCGGAGTTCTCAGCGGAGGGGGAGGCGCGCATACAGCCCGGAGCTGAGATTAAATACAACGCCAACGGAACATATGAGGCACGGGTGCAGATTTGGGATTCGAAGAAGGGTGCTTGGGTGGACAACTTCGCTGGGGGACTGGCTTTGACGCCACCTCGCCAAGCGGCATTCAGATTCAGTTTCGATGGGACGCGAAGAATCAGAGAACCACGTTCTATCCAATCGGAAAACCATGAGCACGAAAAATCAGCTCTTTCTTAGATGTCGGCCCGGAGATTGGATCGTCAAGCCGGAAGAGGGGAAGCATTACAAGGTAGATCTCGACCTTCATGTTTATGACGGATTGGGAAACCTTTTGCCTGCGTTCGAGTTGATGTGCGGGGCCATCTACAGCGACATCCAAAGCGCCAAAGGCTCAGGAGCAAACTTCCTCGAAGGCATTCGCCAGATCGAGGCTGGTGAAACCTCCTACATCGAAGCCGATGGCAACGCCTGGGTGGCCTACATCACCCCTGACAAAGTCTGGTTCGAGGGGCTATACAGCCAAGGCGAAGGCGGCGAGGTCAGCTTCGCTCAATACAAGCTCGCCGTGCAAACCTACGTGCGCTTTCTGGCGGATCCAGAGCAAAAGCCGATCGAGGTCGAATTTCCTTCTTGAGCGCGGAGTTCGCCGCCGATGGGGTCGTGTGGGCTGCTGCCGGTTTCATAGACACCTTGTTGAGGTGGAAGATGAAACCGCGCAGGTCAGGCCAAAGACATGGGGCAGGAATTGCGCTGCGGTCGTGCCCGGCGTCCTCAGGCATGCGATCAAAGCGACTGCCGCGTCTCGTGGTCGGTAGCTCACCAGATGCACCAGCGGAACATCGGGAGGCCGGGCTCCTCCTTGAGAAGTGCCTGATGACCGCGGGCAGGGGATTTCACATCCGCTGTTAAGAACTTAACCGGCAAGACGGTCACGCAGTAGGACACTGGAACTTCCTTAACTCAGAAGGGCGTTCCTGTGGCTGTATACGTTGTCGCTCAACTCAAATTCAAGGATCGGCCAGCCTACGACCGCTACCAGGCTGCATTCGGGCCTGTCTTTCGGCAGTACGCGGGGCAGGTCCTCGCCGCGGACGAAGCACCTCGTGTGGAAGAGGGCAGTTGGTCCGCTGACAAGGTGGTTCTGCTTTCCTTTCCCGATGAGTCGACCTACCGCACCTGGGCGGACTCGCCCGAGTACCAGGAGATTGCCAAGGACCGCCACGCAGGCGCGGAAGGCGTCGTCCTGCTGCTGAAAGGGTTTCCAGCATGAGTCGCCGTGTAGTCGAGGTAGGAAAGCCTTGGGAGAGCACGGTGAAGTTCTCCCTGGGCGTGGTGCACTCCGGCCTGACGCTGCATACCGCCGGTGTAACGGCCCGAGATTCTCAGGGGCAGCTTGTTGGCGAGGGAGACATGAGAGAGCAGACCGCTCAATGCTTTCGCAATCTCGACGACATCATCAAGGCGGCTGGCGCCCGCTGGGAGGACGCAGTGAAGCTCACGCTGTACACGACCGATATTGAGCGATTCCATACCGAGACGATCGAACTCCGGGCTCCCTATTTTGTCGGTAAGCCCGCCGCTACGTTGCTGGAGGTCTCCCGGTTGATTGACCCTCGCATGCTGGTTGAAGTTGAGGCGGTTGTGCATCTGCCGGGTCAGAAGCCATGAGCACCATGGCCGCTGATGCGGGCGCCTACCTGGGCAGCGAGATTGAAGACTTGCTTGCGACATGCACGCGATGCGCGCGATGCGTTGAGGTGTGTCCCGTTGTTCCGCACGGTGCGGCCTCCGGCGCGGAACCCCGCCAGGTGATTGGTGGTGTCTTGAATCTGCTGCGTACCGGCGCTGCACCGGAAGCGGCCTCGTCCGATTGGCTGCACGGGTGCAACGGATGTGGTGATTGCATCCCTGCATGCCCGGAAGAAATCAATCCTCGGCGCCTGCTGATGCTGGCAAGCATGCATGACGCTGCCCGAGAAAGCAGAACGCCCCAACTCTTTCGACGCATGGCACGGTCCATCAAACTGATGATCGCCATGCAGTTGCTGCCATCGGATTACGCCCGGCTGTTCATGCCGACGCGTCCGCGCAAGGCACAAGTGGTCTTCTACACCGGCTGCAATGCACTTCGAACGCCAAACCTCATGTTCAACACCATGGCGATCCTTGATGCGTTGGAGGTGGACTACGAAGTGGCCGGGGGACCCTCATCGTGCTGTGGTGTCATCGCCTCCAAGTGGCAGGGGGAGCTGCAAGTGGGTGGACGTGTCACGGCTCACACGATCAAACGCTTTGAAGCTTTCGAGCCAGAGAAGGTTTTGAACTGGTGTCCGACCTGTGAAATTCATTTGAACGAAACCATGCAAGGCTTTGTTCCCCGTGAACATGAGTTCGACCATGTTACGGACTACTTCATGACTCGTGCGGATCGGCTGAAGGAGCTCTTTGTCCAGGAGATTCCTCGCCGGGTGGTTCTGCACGCTCATCATGGGATGCCCGAGATCGGGCGCAACGTTGAATCCCTGCTGCGTTCGATCCCGGGGCTTGAGGTGGTGGAAGCAGTCCTGGAGTCCTCTTACACCTGCGGTGGTTCGGGTTGCTCCAAGACGCCATCGTTGCAGGCTCAAGAGCATCAGCACCTTGTCGACCGGGTCAGATTTCACCAGGCCGATGCGCTGGTCACGCTGTATCACGGTTGTCACATGGCCTTCATCGGACTTGAGAGAACCGAAGATTTCGAGGTGGTGAACTTCACCGAACTTCTCGCTCAGGCACTGGGGCAGGCGCCACATCCGGATCGGCTCAAGGAGCTCCGTCACCTCGATGACTGGAGGGCCATCGTGGAGGCTTCCCAACCCTTGCTGCAGAAGAATGGTCTGTCGATCGACAGCGAATGGCTGGAGCGTCATGGCGCGGAGATCTTTTCGGTCTCTGAGTTCAAGGGCGGCCTGGACTGCCTGGCGACAGATGCACCCAGAAGTACTTTCACTCCATCCACCCACGTCTCTCACCTACCCACCGCTGGAGGTCTCTCATGAAGTTCTTGACGCGATCCGTGCTCGCCATTGCAGTTGCCGCCTGGACGGTCTTGCCATTGAGGGCGCAGGAGGTGTTCCCGTCAAAGCCCGTGCGTATCGTGGTGCCGTTCACCGCCGGGGGGCCCACCGACGTGCTGGCTCGCATGCTGGGTGAAAGGCTGTCGGAGAAGTGGAAGCAACCGGTGGTGATCGAGAACCGTGCAGGTGGTGGCTCCACCATCGGTACCAACCTGGTTGCCAAGGCCCCTGCGGACGGCCACACCATCGGAATGGTGGTCATGGCGCATGTGGTCAACCCCGCCATTCGCAGCGACCTGCCATACGACACGCTGGGCGACCTCGCGGGAGTGAGCCAGATCACCACGTCGGCCTGTGTGCTGGTGGCCCATCCATCGGTGCCGGCCAACAACGTGCGCGAGCTGATCGCGCTTTCCAAAGCGCAGCCGGCCACACTGAGCTACGCCACGCCGGGTGCCGGAACCCTCAACCACATGTCCGGTGCGCTGCTCAACTCCCTTGCGGGTACCGACCTGTTGCATGTGCCTTACGGTGGCAGCGCGGCTGCCCATGCCGACGTGCTCAGCGGTCGCGTCCCCCTGATGTTCGACGTGTGGGCACCTGTCAGGGAGTATGTCCGGGCTGGCCGGTTGAAAGTACTCGGCATCACCTTGAAGGATCGGATGCCCAGTGACCCCACGTATCCCACGATTGCGGAGACGGTGCCTGGCTTTGAAGTGGTGTCCGCCTTTGGCATGGTGACGTCCAGCAAAGTGCCACGGCCCGTGATTGACAAGCTCGGTGCGGACATTGCTGCCGTGGTGAAGGAGCCGACATTCGCTGCGAAGGTAAGAGATTTCGGCATGGAGCCCGTGGGCAGCAGCCCGCAGGAGTACGACCGCTTCATCCGGTCGGAAGTGTCGCGCTGGTCCCGCGTGGTCCGCGAGAGCAACATCAAGGTGCAGTGAGCCGAGCATGAGTGCCATCACCACCCAACGCGTGACCTCCATAAGGCACTGGAATGACACGCTGTTTAGCTTCACCACCACGCGTGCGCCCGGTCTTCGTTTTCGAAATGGACACTTCATCATGGTGGGCCTGCCTGTGGCAGGCAAACCTTTGATGCGTGCATACAGCATCGCCAGCCCGAACCACGCAGAGGAGCTTGAGTTCTTCAGCATCAAAGTACCTGATGGTGCGTTGACGTCGCGGCTCCAGCATCTTAGTGAAGGGGACGAGGTGCTGGTCGGCAGCAAGGCCGTGGGGACCCTTGTGCTCGACGATTTGCGTCCAGGCCGCAATCTGTACCTTCTCGCCACGGGAACGGGGCTGGCGCCCTTCATGAGCCTTGTGCGCGACCTGGAGGTCTATGAACGGTTCGAGCGCGTCGTTCTGGTCCATGGGGTTCGGTATGTGAGCGAGCTGGCGTATGCAGAGGAACTGCAGGTGCACCTGCCCAACGACGAGTACCTGGGTGAACAGGTTGCCCGAAGACTCGTGTACTACCCGACCTGTACGCGCGAGCCGTTCAAGGTGACAGGGCGCATACCTGAGCTCATTCGCAGCGGTCGTCTGGCGAACGACCTGGGATTGCCCCTGCTCTCGCCCGCCTCGGACAGGGTGATGATCTGCGGAAATTCGCCTGCTCTGGCAGAGATCCGTGCCGAACTGGATGCCCGCGGGTTTGAGGCATCTCCCTGCACAGGCGATGCCGGCGACTACGTGTTCGAGCGAGCTTTCGTAGAGACATGAGCTACGTGGTCACCGAGAGCTGTATCCGGTGCAAGTACACCGATTGCGTGGCCATTTGCCCAGTAGACGCGTTCAGGGAGGGGCGCAACATGCTGGTCATTGACCCGGCAGCGTGCATAGACTGTGGCGTATGTGAGCCGGAGTGCCCAGCTGGGGCGATCGTGTTTGATATGGATGCGGCGCCACTCTGGCGCGACCTCAATCAACGCATGGCTGCTCAGTGGCCAGTTATTTCGGAGCCCAAACGCGCCCCACCCGATGCGGACCTGTTTCGTGGTGAGGCCGACAAGTACGCTAGATACTTCACCGAGACTGCGGCGTAGTGTGCTTGATGGAACGGCGGAACAATCCCAAATGGAACCAGGCGCTGCAAGGCCTCAGTCACGACGAGGCAGAGGCTGTGCACAGCCTGATGCGTGCCCGTTCCTATTCTCCTCGAGGAGTGATCTTCAGTCAGGGTGAGCCCAGCGATACGCTGGTTGTGGTGCGCAATGGACGGGTGCGGCTGTTCATCACATCACCCGAAGGGGAAGAGTTCACGCTCAGCCTGCTGACAGGCGGCAGCATCCTTGGTTTGGCCGCTGCCGTGCTTCAGCGACCGCGGATTCTCTCGGCTGAAGCAGTAGGGCATGTGGATGTCTCCATCCTTTCAACCAGTGATTTTGTTGCCAGCATGGGCCGCTTCCCACGCTTCTCCCACAACATCACTCGCCTGCTGGCCCTTCTGGCCGTAGAGAATATTGAGCGCAGCGCGCCACTTGTGCTGGATTCGGCATCGCAGCGCCTTGGGCGCATTCTGGTGGCCCTGGCTACCCGAATGCCCAGCGGAGAACAGGCGGTGCGCGATCTCACCCACGATGACCTTGGAAAGATGATCGGCGCAAGCCGGACTTGGGTAAGTCTGACACTCGCCGATTTTGAGCGGCGCGGCCTCGTTACCCGTCAGCCAGGATGCATTGCCATTCTGGATCCTAAGGGACTGATGCTCTGAGCGCAGATAGCGCGCTCGCGAACTCTGGAGATAGCTGAATGAAGCTCGCAACCTACCGCGATGGGTCACGCGATGGACAGTTGGTTCTTGTCACTTCCCGACTGGAAGAAGCTGTGTTTGTCTCGGATATAGCCCAGACGCTCCAATGTGCCCTGGACCGATGGGACGCTGTGGAGCGGGACCTGAGGCGTAGGGCTGCCTTACTGGAGGCCGGCCAGCTTGCAGGTGCCTTCCCCTTCCAGGCTTCCATGTGTATGGCGCCTCTGCCTAGGGCCTACCAGTGGGCGGATGGCTCGGCTTATCTCAATCATGTTGAATTGGTTCGCAAGGCTCGGGGTGCTGCCATGCCAGCTGAGCTCTACAGTGATCCCTTGATGTACCAAGGTGGTAGTGACATGCTGTTGGGGCCCACCGATGACATTGTTTTCCAGGATGCATCCTGGGGCATCGACTTTGAGGCCGAACTGGCGCTGATACTGGGCGACTTGCCCGCTGGCGTATCTGCCGAGGCGGCGTCCAAAGGCGCGCGACTTGCCGTTTTGGTCAACGACGTTTCTTTGCGTGATTTGATCCCGACTGAACTGGCAAAGGGTTTTGGCTTCGTCCAGAGCAAACCCGCTTCCGCCTTCTCACCAGTGGCCGTGACGCTCGATGAGTTGGGCCCCGCATGGGATGGGGAACGTGTGCATCTTGACTTGGCGGTCTGGCGCAACAACGAGCAGGTGGGCAATCTGCGCAGCGGAGAGGACATGCACTTCTCGTTCGCTGATCTCGCGTCTCACCTGTGTCGTACTCGCTCCGTTTGTGCCGGTACGTTGCTGGGAGCAGGTACAGTTTCCAATCGCCGCGCGGGCGCTGGGTTCGGCTGCATTGCGGAGAAGCGAATGCTCGAGATCCTGGAAGAAGGCAGGGCGGCGACTCCCTACTTGCAAGATGGCGAGACCGTGCGGATTGAGGCCTTCGACTCTAGCGGTCATACGGTATTTGGTCCTATCCATCAGAAAGTTGTAGTGTCATCGTGTGCCTAGGGGAGAAAGGGCGTTTCGGGGATACCTGAACCGTGTGCGAAGTTCGCTTTCTCCAGTAGCGGGCGCTCTACAAACCGATGGTTTGAAATGGGGGCGTCGGCAGTTTGCAAGTCGGGGCCAACGACGGAAACGGCCTGCAAAGAGAGGGCGTGGTCGATGGGGCTCAGCTGCTCAGTTAGTCAGGTCTCGGGAAGGCCCAGTTGCCGCATGGCATTGGCGATGCGCTGGCGCATGGGGCTTTCTGCGCTGCCTATGGCGAGATACGAGGACACAGTCAGTTCCGGTGCCTCGGCTCGCAACTGGTTCAGGATGGCCTTGCCTTCGTCGAACTGCCCCAGTTCCGCATGAGCCGTCAGCAGCAAACGCAGCGTGGGGACGTGGTGCTTGTGGGCCCTCAAGGACAGGCGGCCACAAGCAACCGCTTGGTCCAACTGGCGATCAGCAAGCAAGGCATTGCCCGTGAGCAGGTCAAAGAAGTATCGCAAGGGGTCGACGGGTGAAAGCGAGCGCGCGACGTACGCCTCGGTCACCGACAGGGAACTGGAGCCCCAGCCAGCGGAATACAGGCTTTTGAATAGCCACGCCATGGGCTCGCTGGGGTTGGCTTCAACGGCCGACGCCAGATAGTGGCTTGCCTGCTGAGGATCGCTCAGCAATTGGCATTGGATGTAGCCTTCCACCGCGAGGGCCATCGCATTCTTGGGTTCGACGTCCAGCGCATGCTGCGTCTGCTCGCGGGCCTGCCTGATGTCGCGGGCCACGTTGCCACTGGTTCCCTTGACCACATTCAAGGCGTGCCACATGGCCAACCACGCACGGGGCAGTGCGTGTTCGGGGTGCCGCATGGTCAACTCGTTCAAGGTTGCGCGCCCACGATCGAAGGCCTTGATGGAATGGCTGTGCACCATCGAAATTCCGGCCAGCATGAGAAAGCTGCTGTCCAGGCTCGGCAGCGGACGCGTCAAGGCCTGGCTCACGTGCGCCTTGTCCAGCGCCTGCGCCACCGTGCGCGCCAACTCGTGCAGCAGCTCGCTTTGCTCCTGCAGCAGATCGCTCAGCGCGTGCTGCAAGTGACCGGTCCACAGCAGGGTGTGGCTGCGCGCTTCGGCCAGTTCGGCCGTCACAACGAGTTTGTCGTTGCGTATGCTGTAGCTGCCTGACAGAATGAAGGTCGCACCCAGGTGTCGTTCGATCTCGGCGAGTTCGCTACTGCCGCGCAGGGCCGACGTGGATTGCCGCGCGATCACCCGTAAGCCGATGCTGTGGGACAAGCGTGCGATCACGCCATCGGCGATCAACTCGCCGAGCACCCAGTGCTTGACTTCTGGTGCGTTGGCCTGAAAGGGAATAACGGCCAAGGCCGGGCGGAGGTCCTGAGCCTCTGCGGTAAGGCGGTCCGAAATTGCCCCGTGTGTCGGATGGGCTCGGAATAGGCGCACGGGTTGGACGAACGACTCCACCCAATGGCCCAGGTCTTCGAAGTCGGCGTCGAGACCATTTGCCAGCCGATCGCGCAGTTCGGCTGTGACCAGGACTTCGCCGGGCGCGGCCAATGCCGTCAACTCCGAGGTCAGTTGCACGTCGCGATCGACGGGCTCAAGCTGGCCGTGGCCATAGCTGGCCAGATGCGCACCCGCGCGCAAGTGCAAATGCTTCGAGGCATCTGTCCGCCCATTCAAAGCATCAGCCAGCTGATTCAGCGCAAAGGCCGCCTGCACGCAGTGGCGAGCGTCGGCAAATTCCATCATCAGGCCGTGGTTCGTTTGTCTGACGATGTGCCCCTTGTGGTGCGACAGCAACTGCCAATACGCATCGCCCGCCCAATGCTGAAGTCGGTCCATGAGCGGATCGGATCCGCCCCAGGTACCTGTCGTGTTGTCGGCGATGTCCATCGCCATCAGTGGGCGTTCTTCGATTCGGGAACTGGGGAAGGTGGTGTCGGCGGCACTCATGGCGTGATCTCAGGACTGAATGCGGTTGTTCCTTGAAAAGGGAGCGGATTTCGCCGGATCGATGCCGGCGAGCACACTGGCGATGAGGATGCCCGAACTGACCAGGACTACCGCCATTGCCTCATGAGGATGAATGCCATCGCCGACGATGGCCCGGCCAAGGAACATGGACAACACGGGGATGGCAGCGAAGAAGACGGCAACGCGTTGGCTGCCGAGTTGGCGCGTGGCGTAGCTGGCCAACAGGACAGCGCAGGCCCCCATGCCGAGGCCCTGGAAGATTGCCTGAGTCAGCACCTCTGAAGCGGGCGCGGTCCAGAGTGCAGACGACGCAGGCGATGCCAGCAGCAACAGTCCCCCAACGATGCCCGAATACACCGCCACCAATGCCGCGGCCTGCATGGGGTCCACCTCATGTTGCTGGACATAAACGAGGTAGGCCGCTGCCAGTGCCGACGACAGCAGAAAGAACAGGTCGCCAATCCATATCCGGCTGTCGAAGGACGTCCACGACGAATAGCCCAGCAGCATTAGCGCGCCCATGGCGATCAAGGCAAGACCCAGCGTTTGTCGCCAGTCTGGCGCTGCCCCGTACCCCAGTCGGCGCCATAGCATGACCCACACCGGGAGAAAGCCTGGCCCCAAGGCAGACGCATGACTGGCGGGGGAGAACTGAAGGCCGGCGATCGCTGTCAGGTGCATTCCCCAGCCGTGCAGAAAGGCGAGAGCCAAGCCCGTCACCGCCAGTTTCCTAGGCAACTGCCGCCAATGGATCAGCAGGAATGGCAGAAACACCAGCCCGCCGATGCCGCAGCGCAGCAGGACCAGATCCAGGGGGCCCAGATGGTGCGTGAGGGACAGCCGCGTGACCGCTGGCGCGCTGGACGCCAGAAGCACCACAGCCACTGTGGCTCCGTAGGCGTTCAAGCGACGGTTGGATGGCGCGAATTGCACGGTACTCCCCCTGGTGGTCTGATCGACCCGGCTCGCGAGCGGGCCAGTCTAGTCCTTTCTTTGAAACTTTCAGGAGATTCTGATGAACATCACTCAAAGCTCATCTTCGAACCGTTCCACCGAGAAAAAGGCCGTCATTGGCGGGGGGTGGATCACCGCGCCAGCTGTGGCGGCGCATGTGCGCCGGCATCTGGCCGATGCGGAATATCGGGCACCGCAACAGCCTGCGGGCGGTGATAGAAAGGCGCTCATCGGCGGCGGCTGGATCACAGCGCCTGCTGTCGCTGCGCATATGCGGCAGAAAATGCGGACCACGACCCAGCGCTGAACCTTTCAGAGAAGCACTCACCATGCCCCAGCAGCCGGATAGGCAACAGCAACCCACCATCAAGTTCCACCGCATCTATCCGGCTGCCATCTCGCCCATGCGGGCCGACAAGTCCGCGCTGGGCCTGATGCCCACGATGGCTTATCGCCATTGCGAGGCCATGCGAGTGGCCTCTTCTTTCGGTTGGTATGCCTTTCCGGCGGAGGAAGTCCACCTCCGCTGGAACGGCGCCGACGTTTTCGTCAGGGAAGGTGGCGGCCAGTGGCAGCCACTGGTGCGGTCCGAGTTGCCGGGGTTCGCGGATCACTGGAACGAACACGCGCCCGAGGACCTGCTGGACCTGGCCCCCCCCTTTCTGACACGCCTGCCCATGCCCGGCCTGGTGCAGGTCTGGACTGGCCTGCTCTGCAGCACCGCCCCCGGCTGGAGTGTGCTGGTGCGGCCGCCGAGCAACATGCGCGGCAGTTTTCTCTATTCCGCGTTCGAGGGGATCATCGAGACCGACCGCTACCGGCCGTGTCCCCTGTTCATGAACATCCAGCTCCTGGCCACCGACGTGGACATCATGCTGCCCAAGACGGTGCCGCTGCTGCAGGTGCAGCCGCTCTTGCGCGAGACCTACGACGAGCGCGCGCATTCGTCACAGGAAGTGGATGGCCTGGGCGCGCAGGAGGACGGCGCGCCGGCCCTGAGTCCGCAGGAGTGGCAGGCCTACCGGCGCACCATCCGCGTCGAGACCGAGGGCCTGCCGCCGGAGTCGGGCCACTACGCCGCCGACACCAGAAAACGGGACAAGTCCGGCGACTGAGGCCGGACACCGCTCACTTCAGCCGCTTGATCAGGCTGGACGTGTCGTAGCGCTGGCCGCCCATGGCCTGCACGTCGGCGTAGAACTGGTCCACCAGCGCCGTGACGGGCAGGCGCGCGCCGTTGCGTTTGGCCTCGTCGAGCACCAGGCCCAGGTCCTTGCGCATCCAGTCCACCGCGAAGCCGAAGTTGAACTCGCCGGCCACCATGGTCTTGCCGCGGTTGTCCATCTGCCAGCTCTGGGCCGCGCCCTTGCCGATGACCTCGAGCACGAGGTTCATGTCCAGCCCGGCCTTCTGGCCGAAGGCGATGGCCTCCGACAGGCCCTGGACCAGGCCGGCGATGCAGATCTGGTTGACCATCTTGGTGAGCTGGCCCGCGCCCGGCGCGCCCATGAGCGTGAAGGCGCGCGAAAAGGCCATGGCCACCGGCTTGACCGCATCGAAGGCCGCCTGGTCGCCGCCGCACATGACGGTGAGCAGGCCGTTCTCGGCGCCCGCCTGGCCGCCCGAGACGGGCGCGTCCACGAAGGCGATGCCCAGCGCCTTGGCGGCGGCGTACAGCTCGCGCGCCACGTTGGCCGAGGCGGTGGTGTGGTCCACGAGGATGGCGCCGGGCTTCATGCCGGCGAGGGCGCCGTCGGCGCCCAGGGTCACCGAGCGAAGGTCATCGTCGTTGCCGACGCAGCAGAAGACGATGTCGGCGCCCGCCGCGGCTTCGCGCGGCGTGGCCTTGAAGGCACCGCCGTGCTGCTGGGCCCAGGCCTCGGCCTTGGCGGTGGTGCGGTTGTAGACGGTGACCTGGTGGCCGGCCACTTTCAGGTGGCCTGCCATGGGGCTGCCCATGACCCCCAGTCCGAGGAAGGCGACGCGGCGCGAGGGAGTGGGTTCGTAGGTCTTGGGGTTCAAGGCGGGTCTCCTGGGTTGGCTGTGGTGCAACCCGGAATGGTACCCAGACCCCAGGTCAGACGATGGTCAGGTGCTCGGTGCCGGCCGCCAGGTCCAGGGTCTTGGCGCGCTGGCTGTTGAGCTTGATCTGCAGGCGCAGGTCGTTGAGCGAGTCGGCGTTGCGCAGCGCGTCCTCGTAGGTGATGAGGTTGGACTCGAAGGCGTCGAACAGGGCCTGGTCGAAGGTCTGCATGCCCATCTGGGTGCTCTTCTTCATCACTTCCTTGATCTCGGCCACTTCGCCCTTGAAGATCAGGTCGGAGATGAGGGGCGAGTTGAGCAGGATCTCGACCGCGGCGTAGCGGCCCTTGTTGTCCTGCCGCGGCACCAGCCGCTGCGAGATCAGCGAGCGCAGGTTGAGCGACAGGTCCATCAGCAGCTGGGCGCGGCGCTCTTCGGGGAAGAAGTTGATGATGCGGTCCAGCGCCTGGTTGGCGCTGTTGGCGTGCAGCGTGGCCAGGCACAGGTGGCCGGTCTCGGCGAACTGGATCGCGTGCTCCATGGTCTCGCGGTCGCGGATCTCGCCCATGAGGATCACGTCGGGCGCCTGGCGCAGGGTGTTCTTGAGCGCCGCCGCCCAGCTCTCGGTGTCCAGGCCGACCTCGCGCTGCGTCACGACGCAGTTCTTGTGCGGGTGCACGAACTCGATCGGGTCTTCCACCGTGACGATGTGGCCGTAGGAGTGCTCGTTGCGCCAGTCGACCATGGCCGCGAGCGAGGTGGACTTGCCCGAGCCGGTGGCCCCCACCAGGATGCACAGGCCGCGCTTGGACATGACCACGTCTTTGAGCACCTGCGGCAGGCCCAGCTTGTCGATCGTGGGCAGCACGGCGGGAATGGTCCGCAGCACCAGGCCGACCTTGCCCTGCTGGATGAAGGCATTGCAGCGAAAGCGCCCGATGGCGGGCGGCGAGATCGCGAAGTTGCACTCCTTGGTGCGCTCGAACTCGGCGGCCTGCTTGTCGTTCATGATGGCGCGCGCCAGCGCCAGCGTGTGGCCCGCCGTCAGCGGCTGAGGCGAGACCTTGGTGACCGCGCCGTCGACCTTGATCGCGGGCGGGAAGTCGGCCGTGATGAACAGGTCGCTGCCGCCGCGGCTGAGCATGAGCCGCAGCAGGTCGTTGATGAATTTGGATGCCTGGTCGCGTTCCATCTGGTGCCCCTTGCCCCGTGTGGGATCAGCCCGGGAAGTTCTCGGGAATCTTGGCCTTGCTGCGCGCCTCGGCCGGGCTGATGATGTTGCGGCGCACCAGGTCGGTGAGGTTCTGGTCCAGCGTCTGCATGCCCGCGCTGTTGCCGGTCTGGATGGCCGAATACATCTGTGCCACCTTGGCCTCGCGGATGAGGTTGCGGATGGCGCTGGTGCCCAGCATGATTTCGTGCGCGGCGACGCGGCCGCTGCCGTCCTTGAGCTTGCACAGCGTCTGCGAAATGACGGCCACCAGCGACTCGGACAGCATGGAGCGCACCATCTCTTTTTCTTCGGCGGGGAAGACGTCGATGATGCGGTCGATGGTCTTGGCGGCGCTGGAGGTGTGCAGGGTGCCGAACACCAGGTGGCCGGTTTCGGCCGCGGTCATGGCCAGGCGGATGGTCTCCAGGTCGCGCATCTCGCCCACGAGGATGGCGTCCGGGTCTTCGCGCAGGGCCGAGCGCAGGGCGTTGGAGAAGCTCAGGGTGTGCGGGCCCACCTCGCGCTGGTTGACCAGGCACTTCTTGGATTCGTGCACGAACTCCACCGGGTCTTCCACCGTGAGGATGTGGCCGTACTCGGTCTCATTGAGGTGGTTGATCATGCCGGCCAGGGTGGTCGACTTGCCCGAGCCCGTGGGCCCGGTCACCAGCACCAGGCCGCGCGGGCGCAGCGCCAGGTCGGCGAAGATCTTGGGCGCGTTGAGCTGCTCCAGCGTGAGGATCTTGCTCGGGATGGTGCGGAACACGGCGCCGGCGCCGCGGTTCTGGTTGAAGGCGTTGACGCGAAAGCGCGCCAGGCCTTCGATCTCGAACGAGAAGTCGCATTCCATGAACTCCTCGTACTGCTTGCGCTGGCTGTCGTTCATGATGTCGTACACCATCGAATGAACGGCTTTGTGGTCCAGCGCGTCGACATTGATGCGTCGCACATCGCCATGCACCCGTATCATGGGCGGCAACCCGGCGGACAAATGAAGATCGGAAGCTTTGTTCTTGACGCTGAATGCCAGCAGTTGGGTGATGTCCATCCCGGGTTTTTCCGTGTGATGAGGGGCAGTTGCAAACGATTATGACGACGATCGCAGGCAATCTCCAGCAAGTGAAGGAGCGCCTGTGGCGCGCTTGCGATGGGGCTTCGCGAGGCAGCGCAGAGGTTACGCTGCTCGCGGTTTCAAAGACCTTCGGACCCGATGCCGTCCGTCAGGCCCATGCCGCCGGCCAGACGGCTTTCGGCGAAAACTATGTGCAGGAAGGCGTCGAGAAGATCGCGCTGGTGGCCGAGTCGCTGCCGCGCGCGGCCATCGAATGGCATTGCATTGGGCCGGTGCAGAGCAACAAGACGCGGCTCGTTGCCGCGCAATTCGATTGGGTGCAATCGGTCGATCGCCTGAAGATCGCGCAGCGCCTGAGCGAGCAGCGCCCGCCCGAGTTGCCGCCGCTCAACGTGTGCCTGCAGGTCAACGTGGACGGGGGGCCGAACAAGGCCGGCGTGCCGCCGGCCGAGCTGCCCGCGCTGGCCGAGGCGGTGGCCGCGCTGCCACGCCTGCGCCTGCGTGGCCTGATGTGCATTCCCGAACCCGCGCCCGACTTCGAGTCGCAGCGCGCGCTGTTCGCGCTGGCGCGCGCGGCCTACGACGACCTGCGCGCGCGGGGCCACGCGCTGGACACCCTGTCGATGGGCATGAGCGAGGACCTGGAGGCCGCGGTGGCGGCGGGCGCCACGATGGTGCGCGTGGGCCGCGCGGTGTTCGGCGCCCGGGCGCCGAAGCCGGTGGCGTCGCCCGCGGCCTGATCGCGCTGTGGGCGCCGGCGATCCCGTGGCCCTGGCCGCTGGCGGCGGACGAGGTCATGCCCTGCCCGTCGAGCCGCTGCCAACGCGGTACTCACCGTCGCATCCCCCGCGGTGTCACAGTGGCAGGCGCGTGCTGGTTTTCACTTCCTCCATCACGGCGTAGGTGCGCGTCTCGCGCACGCCGGGCATCTGCCACAGCACCTGGCCGGCGAAGGCGCGGTAGGCCGCCATGTCGGCCATGCGCGTCTTGAGCAGGTAGTCGAAGCCGCCGGCCACCATGTGGCATTCCAGAATCTCGTCGTGCACCTGCACGGCGGCGCGGAACTGGTCGAAGACATTGGGCGTGGTGCGGTCCAGCAGCACCTCCACGAAGACCAGCAGGCCGCGCCCGAGCTTGTGCGGGTCCAGCCGCGCCTCATAGCCCTGGATGACGCCTTCGCGCTGCAGGCGCTGGGTGCGCGCCAGCACGGCCGTGGCCGACAGGCCCACGGCCTCGGCGAGCTTGAGGTTGGGCAGGCGGCCATCGGCCTGCAGCAGGCGCAGGATCTTGAGGTCGATGCGGTCGAGCTCGGGAGGGGGGTGCATGCCGAGTTATTCTCTTTGAATGGCCAAATAATAGACAAAAATTCATCCAAAAGGCGATCAGGATGCGGGAATTCACTATCTCGCGGACCACCATCGCCATGCTCGACCCCATCCCCCAGGCCCCGCTCCCGCACACCGACCGCCTGCCCGACCCCTACCGCGCCGAAGCCGGCGTGCTCGCCGACCGCCTGGCCGCGCTGGACGGCGCGCTCGACTGGGCCGCGGTGAAGGCCCAGGCCGCGCCCTGGGTGCGCGCGGTGCGCGAGAACCCCCCTCCCTTCTGGGCCCTGGAGCGCCTGCTCACCGAATACCCCATCAGCAGCGACGAAGGCCTGGCCCTGATGCGCCTGGCCGAAGCCCTGCTGCGCGTGCCCGATACCGAGACCGCCATCGCGCTCACCGCCGACCAGCTGGGCCGGGCGGATTTCGACGGGGCGTCCGACGCGGCGATGGCGCGGCTGTCCTCGGCCGCCATCGCGCTGAGCAAGCGGTGCTTGCCCGCCGAGGGTGAGGCCCCCGGCCTGGTGGCGCGCGTGGGCGCGCGCTCGGTGGTGGCGGCCACGCTGCGCGCGGTGCAGTTGCTGGGGCGCCAGTTCGTGCTGGGCGAGGGCATCGAGGACGCGCTGCGCCGCGCCGAGGCCGGGCAGCGTGCCCAGCCCAGGCTGCGCCACAGCTTCGACATGCTGGGCGAGGGCGCGCGCACCGAGGCCGACGCCGCGGATTACCTGGACAGCTACCGCCAGGCGCTGGAGGCCATCGCGCGCCGCGCCGACCCCGCGCGCCACCCCTCGCTCAACGACGGCCTGTCGATCAAGCTCAGCGCCCTGCACCCGCGCTACGAACCGGCCCAGCACAAGCGCGTGATGCGCGAGCTGGTGCCGCGCGTGTGGACCCTGTGCGAACGCGCGGCGCAGGCCTCGCTCAACCTCACCATCGACGCGGAAGAGGTGGAGCGGCTGGAGCTGTCGCTCGATGTCTTCGAGGCCCTGGTCGCTCGCGTGGGGCGCGAATGCCCGCGCTGGGAGGGCCTGGGCCTGGCGCTGCAGGCCTACCAGACGCGCGCGGTCGAACTCATTGGCGAGGTGGCCGCGATCGCGCGGCGCCACGGCGTGCGGCTGATGTGCCGGCTGGTGAAGGGCGCTTACTGGGACAGCGAGATCAAGCGCGCGCAGGAACTGGGGCTGGCCGGCTACCCGGTGTTCACGCGCAAGCACCGCAGCGACCTGAGCTACCTGGCCTGCGCGAGCGCCCTGTTCGACGCCGCCGACGCGGTCTTTCCGCAGTTCGCCACGCACAACGCCGGCACCATCGCCGCCGTCCTGCAGATGGCGCGCCGGCGCGGCACGGCTCGTTTCGAGCTGCAGCGCCTGCACGGCATGGGCGAGGGCGTGTACCGAGAGGTGCTGCGCGAGGGGTCGGTGGGCTGTCGCGTCTACGCCCCTGTGGGCGCGCACCGCGACCTGCTGGCCTACCTGGTGCGCCGCTTGCTGGAGAACGGCGCCAACTCGTCCTTCGTGCACCAGCTCGCCGACGAATCGGTGGGGCTGGACACGCTGCTCGAGTCGCCCTTCGCGCGCTGCGCCGGCGAGGAGGGCGGGCCGGCCTTCGCCCCGCCCCCGCGCCTGTACGGCGTGGCCCGCCCCAACAGCGAAGGCCTGGACCCGGCGGTGGGCGCGCACCGCGAGGCGCTGGCCGCCGCCTGGCGCCAGGCGGCCGTGCCCCTGGTGCCCGAGGCACGGCCCGACGAGATCGCGCCGGCCGTGCGGCGCGCCGTCGAGGCCTTCGAGGCCTGGAACCAGCGCCCGGTGGCCGAGCGCGCCGCCGTGCTGCGCCGCGCCGCCGACGCGATGCAGGCGCGGCTGCCGCCGCTGTGCGCCCTGCTGGTGGCCGAGGCGCGCAAGACCTGGCCCGACGCCATCGCCGAGGTGCGCGAGGCGATCGACTTCCTGCGCTACTACGCGGCCGAGGCCGAGCGCCTGCTGGCGCCGCTGGAGCTGCCCGGCCCGACCGGCGAGCGCAACACCCTGCGCCTGCAGGGGCGTGGCGCCTGGGTCTGCATCAGCCCCTGGAACTTCCCGCTGGCCATCTTCACCGGACAGGTGGCGGCCGCGCTGGTCACGGGCAACACCGTGCTGGCCAAGCCGGCCGAGCAGACGCCCGCGATCGCCTATGAGGCCGTGCGCCTGCTGCACGCGGCGGGCGTGCCGGCCGCGGCGCTGCAGCTGCTGCACGGGCCGGGCGACACCGTGGGCGCCGCCCTGGTGGCCGAGCCCGCCGTGGCCGGCGTGGCCTTCACCGGCTCCACGCCGGTGGCCAAGGCCATCCAGCGCGCGCTCGCGGCCCAGGACGGTCCCATCGTGCCCCTGATCGCCGAGACCGGGGGCGTGAACGCCATGCTGGTGGACAGCAGCGCCCTGCCCGAGCAGGTGGCCGACGCCGTGGTGCAGAGCGCCTTTCGCAGCGCGGGGCAGCGCTGCTCGGCGCTGCGTCTGCTGTGCGTGCACGAATCCATTGCCGACGGCGTGATCGAGATGGTGCGGGACGCGGCCCACGCGTTGGTGGTGGGCGACCCTTCCGATCTGGCCACCGACGTCGGCCCGCTGATCGACGACGACGCCTTCGCCGGCGTGGCGCGGCACCTGGCGCGCCTGCGCGCCACGGCCGTGGCGCTGCTGCCCGAGGGGGAGGACGGGGCCACGCACACCGTGGCGCCGCAGCTGTTCGAGATCCGCGAGGTCGCCGAGGCCTCGCAGGAAATCTTCGGCCCGGTGCTGCAGGTGCTGCGCTGGCGCGGCGACCCGAAAGCCGTGATCGCCCAGGTCAACGCCCTGGGCTACGGCCTCACGCTGGGCCTGCAGACGCGCATCGACAGCCGTGCGCTGGCGCTGGCCGCCCAGGCGCGCGTGGGCAATGTCTACGTCAACCGCAACACCATCGGCGCGGTGGTGGGGGTGCAGCCCTTCGGCGGCGAAGGCCTGTCGGGCACCGGTCCCAAGGCCGGCGGGCCGCATTACCTGCCGCGCTTCTGCGCCGAGCAGACCCTGAGCGTCAACACCACGGCCGCCGGCGGCAACGTGGCGCTGTTCAGCGCGTGAGAAGCGGCCTGTCTCGCGGGGCGGGGCCCGGCGTACAGTCGCGGCCATTCCTCTTCTTCACCCGCGACGCCCCATGGCCGACACCCCCAGCAGCGACCCGCAACGCATCCAGCAGTGGCTCGACGAGCACCGCATCACCGAAGTCGAGTGCCTGATCCCCGACATGGCGGGTCAGGCGCGCGGCAAGATCGTGCCGCGCCACAAGTACGACCCGGCCGTGGGCCTGCGCCTGCCCGAGGCCGTGCTCACCATGACCGTGACCGGCGACTACCCCGAGAAGGACTACACCTCGGTCGCCGACCCCGACATGCAGCTGCGCCCCGACCCGGCCACGCTGCGCCCGGTGCCCTGGGCCAAGGAGCCGACGGCGCAGATCATCCACGACTGCTTCTCTTTCGATGGCAAGGCGGTGGACCTGTCGCCGCGCAACGTGTTGCGCCGCGTGCTCAAGCTGTATGAGGACGAGGGCTGGAAGCCCATCGTGGCGCCCGAGATGGAGTTCTACCTGGTGCAGGTCGAGCCCGACGAGGACATTCCACTCAAGGCCCCGGTGGGGCGCACACGCCGCAGCGAAGCGGGCATGCAGAGCTTCTCGATGGACGCCATCAACGAGTACGACGACATCTTCGACGTCATGTACGACTGGTGCGAGGCCGAAGGCATCCAGCTCGACACCCTCATCCACGAGATGGGCACGGCGCAGATGGAGATCAACCTGGACCACGGCGACCCGTTGCCGCTGGCCGACCAGGTTTTCCTGTTCAAGCGCACCATTCGCGAGGTGGCGATCCGCCACCAGATGTACGCCACCTTCATGGCCAAGCCCATGCAGGGCCAGCCGGGCAGCGCCATGCACATCCACCAGAGCGTGGTGGGGCTGGCCGACGACCAGAACATCTTCAGCCGCGCCGACGGCGAAGCCTCCGACCGCTTCTTCCATTTCATCGGCGGCCTGCAGACCTACCTGCCGGCGGCCATCGCCTTCTTCGCGCCCTATGTGAACTCGTACCGGCGCCTGTCGCGCTACACCTCGGCGCCCATCAACCTGAGCTGGGGCTACGACAACCGCACCTGCGGGCTGCGCGTGCCGCATTCGGTGCCGCAGGCGCGGCGGGTGGAAAACCGGCTGGCGGGGGTGGACGTGAACCCCTACCTGGCGCTGGCGGCCAGCCTGGCCTGCGGCTACCTGGGCATGAAGCAGGGCATCAAGCCCACCGATCCCCTGTCGGGCAGCGCCTACGAGCAGCCGCACCAGCTGCCGCGCCACCTGGACGACGCGGTCGAGAACCTCATGCGCTGCGCGCCGCTGGTGGAGCTGTTCGGCGAGCACTTCATCCAGACCTACGCGGCGATCAAGGACACGGAATACCGCGAGTACTTCGACGTGGTCAGCCCTTGGGAGCGGCGCTTCCTGCTGCTCAACGTCTGAGGCGGGCGGGCGCGCTCAGCCCACCACCACCATGCCCGACACGGGGTTGGACAGCAGCGCGTCCAGCGCCTCGACGGGCAGCGGCTTGGCGAACAGGTGGCCCTGGAACTGGTCGCAGCCCTGGTAGGCCAGGAAGTCGCGCTGCTCGATCGTCTCCACGCCCTCGGCCACCACCTGCAGGCTCAGCGACTGCGCCAGCGCAATGATGGCGCGCGAGATCGCCGCGTCGTTCGGGTCGGTCAGCACGTCGGCCACGAAGGCGCGGTCGATCTTCAGCTGGTCCAGCGGCAGCCGCTTGAGCAGCGACAGCGAGGAGTAGCCCATGCCGAAGTCGTCCAGCGAGAGTGTCACGCCGAGCGACTTCAGCATGCCCATCTTTTCGATGGTGATCTCCATGCGGTCGGCCAGCAGGCTCTCGGTGAGCTCCAGCTTCAGCCGCTGCGGCCGGATGCCGCTGGCGCGGATGCAGGCCATCACCGAGTCCACGAAGTCCGGGTGGCGGAACTGGCGCACGCTCACGTTGACGGCGATGCTGAGGTTGGCCGTCTCCGGCCGCTTGGACCAGGCCGCCAGTTGCCCGCAGGCCGTCTCCAGCGCCCACAGGCCCAGTGGCAGGATCAGGCCGGTGTCCTCGGCCACGGGAATGAAGGCCGCTGGCGAGAGCAGGCCGCGCTCCGGGTGGTTCCAGCGCAGCAGGGCCTCCACGCCGATGATCATGCCGGCCTTGTCCACCTGCGGCTGGTAATGCACCACGAACTCGCGCCGGCGCAGGCCGTCGCGCAGGTCGGACGCGGTGCGCGCGTTGTCGCTCATTTCGGCCTGCATCGCGGGGTCGAAGAAGGACAGCGTGTTGCGGCCCATGGACTTGGCCTGATACATCGCCAGGTCGGCCTGCTTGAGCAGATCGCCCACGTCGGCCTGCGTGCCGTGGAAGATGGTGACGCCGATGCTGGGCGTGGCGAAGTGCTGGTGTCCGGTGAGCGCGAAGGGCTCGCGCAGGGTCTGCAGCACCTTGTTGGCCAGCACGCGCGCCTTGTGCGCCGCCGCCACCGGACTGGGACTGAGGTCGTCGGCCATCACCACGAACTCGTCGCCGCCCAGGCGCGCCACCAGGTCGGTCTTGCGCACGCTGGAGGTCAGGCGCTGCGCGACCTTCTTGAGCAACTGGTCCCCCATCTGGTGGCCCAGGGTGTCGTTGAGGATCTTGAAGTTGTCCAGGTCGATGAACAGCAGCGCGCCGTGCTGGCCGCTGCGCGCGCTGCTGGCCAGGGCCTGCTGCAGCCGGTCGAGCAGCAACTGGCGGTTGGGCAGGTCGGTCAGCGGGTCGTAGAAGGCCAGGTGGCGGATCATGTCCTCGGCCGTCTTGCGCTGCGTGATGTCGCGCCCCACCGCCACCCAGTGCGTCACCTCGTCCGCGCTGGGCTGCACCGACACCACCTCCAGCTCGACCCAGAACAGCGCGCCGTTCTTGCGCCGCACCATCAGCTCGGTGCGCGCCTTCTGCGTGTCGCGCAGGCCGCGCGAGATCTCGCGCAGCTTGGACACCGCCGGGTCCAGGTCGAGCAGCATACCGGGCGACTGGCCCAGCACCTCGGCGCGCGAGTAGCCCGTGTGCAGCTCGAAGGCGTCGTTGACGAAGACGATCTTGGGCTCGTTGCGCAGCTCCTGCGCGCCGGTCTCGGCGATCAGCACGATGTCGTTGAGCCGCGCGACGCTGGTCTCCAGCAGCATCAGCTGTTCCTGCGAGCGGCGGCGTTCGGTCACGTCGCGGAAGTACACGGCCAGGCCTTCGGCGAAGGGATAGGCCCGCACCTCCAGCCATTTGCCCAGGGTGGCGAACCAGTCCTCCAGCTCCACGCGCCGGTTGGTCTGCAGCGCGCGGCCCAGGTGTTCCTTCAGGCGCTGCGCGACGCTGGGCGCGAAACCGTGCCAGACCTCCACGCCCAGCAGGTCGGCCGTGGTTTTTTGCAGCAGGCGTTCGCTTTCCTGGTTGAGGTAAGTGAAGCAGCACTGGCGGTCCAGCGTGACGAAGGCCTCGGTGATGCTGGCCAGCGTGGTCGTCAGGCGCATGGCCAGGCGCAGGGTTTCCTGCTGGGCCTGCTTGGTGGCCGAGATGTCGTGCACGGTCACCTGCACGCGCATGGGGTCCCCGTTGTCGTCGAGCACGGCGGCGCCCACGACTCGCACCCACTTGGGTCCGCTCGTCTCGATCAGCACCTGCACCTCTTCGTCGAAGGGGTCGGCGCTGGCGGCGCAGCGCTCCAGCCGCTGGCGCAGGCCCTGGCGCCACTCGGGCGCATGGTGTTCCAGCAGGTCCTCCAGGGTGCGCGGCTGGGCCTCGGGGCCGAGGCCCAGCAGGCTCAGCAGGCCGGGCGAGCAGTCCACCCGCTCGCCCGAGGTCTCCACCGACCAGCTGCCCAGGCCCGCGGTGCGCTCCACCAGCTCGATCTGGCCCTGGTGGCGGCGCTGCATCGCCACCTGCGTGGCCAGCAGCTCGCGCTGGCGGCGCTGGGTCAGCACCAGGTCGGCCGCCGTTTCGCTCACCAGGCCGATGCCGATTTCGTTGCGGCGCTCTTCCCGCGGGTGGTGGTCCAGCAGCAGCAGGAAAGCGCCCGGCGCGCGGGCCAGCGGCAGCCAGTGCAGGTGGTGGACGGCGCGGCGGCCGCGGCCCAGCTCCAGCGGGACCCAGCGCGATTCGCGGTTGGTGTCGCCCACCCAGGCCTCCTGCGGGCCCAGCGTGTGGACGATGTCCAGGGCGAGCGCCTCCATGGGGGCATCCAGCCCCCAGCGGCCCAGCACGCGAACACCTGTTTCCAAGCGTTCCAGCAACAAGGCCGCCGAGACACGGCCTTCGCGCGCGGCCAGGTGGGCCACGCGGTCGAAGGCCTCGCGCGGCTCGGGAAGCCGAGTGGCATCGGCGGTCGGCACATTTGAGGGACGGGCGGTGGGCATGATGGC
This sequence comes from Hydrogenophaga sp. PML113, assembly GCF_001777155.1. Classification (NCBI taxonomy): domain Bacteria; kingdom Pseudomonadati; phylum Pseudomonadota; class Betaproteobacteria; order Burkholderiales; family Comamonadaceae; genus Hydrogenophaga; species Hydrogenophaga sp. PML113. Next base: position 230,183 of record NZ_MIYM01000005.1, read on the forward strand.
CTTAGGATAGCGAGCCTGGCGCGGCCCGCGACCAGCCGGCGTTGCCGGGCGGCATTCGCCATTCGTGAACTACCGCACGCCACGCCGCGCAGCGACGGATTTTTGTAACAGACTTGTGACTTTTTGTAGCCTCTGCCCTAGCATCCGACCCATTGTCATTGGTGCACCGCGATTCAAGGACACACTCCATGCAAGCCATGTCCACCACTGACATCCGAACGGATGGGGGAGCCCGCAAGGTGAGCGCACTCGCAGAACTCCGGCAGCACAACGATGTGTCGAGCCTGAAATCGGCCCTGCACCAGCTGTGCAGCGAATTCGGCCGCATTTCGCGGCTGGACATCCTCACGGCCATGCACGAAGGCACCAAGCAGGCCATCTGCTTTCTGCGCATGGAACGCCCCGAGCAGGAACAGCAGCTCATGAAGACCCTGGGCGTGGGTCGTTTCGGTGGTGAGGTGGTGTTCGTGCTCAACCTCAACGTGCCGAGCAAGCAGAACGACTTCGGCCCCTCGTCGCAGTGGTGCGACTCCGACATCTACTGAGCGGCTTCGGGGCACGCTCCCACCTCCCCTAGACCTTGCGCTCGCCGCTCCAGGCCCAGGTCGTCCAATGGCTGGTGCAGCCGGGCGATCCGGTTCGCCTGGGCCAGCCGCTGCTGGTGGTCGAGGCCATGAAGATGGAGCATGAGCTCCCGGCGGAGCGCGACGGCCGCCTGGCCGACCGCCTGGTGGCCCCGGGCGACACCGTGAACGCGGGCGATCCGCTCTGGCGCATCGAGCCGCTGGTGGTGCCGGCACCGTCCCCCGCCGCCGAGCCTCCATCGCCCGCCGCTCCCGCCGCCGACAGCGAAGCGCTGCATCGGCTGCGCGCGCGGCTCGCCCTCGTGGAAGACGCCGCGCGTCCCGAGGCCGTGGCGCGGCGCCATGCGCTGGGCCTGCGGACCGCGCGCGAGAACGTCGCCGACTTGTGCGACCCGGGCAGCTTCATCGAATACGGCGCGCTCGCCGTGGCCGCCCAGGCCGCGCGCCGCAGCGAGGCCGAGCTGATCGCGCAGACGCCGGCCGATGGCCTGGTCACTGGCATCGGCGCGGTCAATGGCGCGCTGTTTGGCGCCGAGCGCTCGCGCACGGCCGTGCTGGCCTACGACGCCACCGTGCTGGCCGGCACCCAGGGCATGCGCAACCACCAGAAGACCGACCGCCTGCTGGGCATCGCGCTCGACCAGCGCCTGCCCGTGGTGCTATTCGCCGAGGGCGGTGGGGGCCGGCCGGGCGACACCGACATGCCCATCGTGGCGGGCCTGCACGTGGGCACCTTCGCGGCCATGGCGCGCCTGTCGGGGCGGGTACCGAGCATCGGCATCGCGGCCGGCCGCTGCTTCGCGGGCAACGCGGCCCTCTTGGGCTGCTGCGACCTGGTCATCGCCACGCGCGGCAGCAACATCGGCATGGGCGGCCCGGCCATGGTCGAGGGCGGTGGCCTGGGCCGCTTCCCGCCCGAGGCGATCGGCCCGGCCCAGGTGCAGCACGCGAATGGCGTGATCGACCTGCTGGTGGACGGCGAGGCGCAGGCCGTGGCCGCGGCGCGCCGCGCCCTGGCCTTCTTCCAGGGCCGTGTGGCGCCGGTGCCCTCGCCGCCGCCCGAGCGGCTGCGCGAGGCCTTGCCCGCCAGCCGCTCGCGCAGCTACGACAGCCGCGCGGTCCTGCATGGCCTGGCCGACGGCGGCAGCGCGCTCTGGCTGCGCGAAGGCTTCGGCCTGGGCATCCATACAGCGTTGGCGCGCTTCGACGGCCGCGCGGTGGGCGTGCTGGTGAACAACCCGCGGCACCTGGGCGGCGCCATCGATCCCGACGCGGCCGACAAGGCCGCGCGGTTCATGCGCTGGTGCGATGCCCATGGCCTGCCGCTGCTGAGCCTGGTCGACACGCCGGGCTTCATGGTCGGCCCCGAGGTCGAGGCGCGCGCCCAGGTGCGGCACGCGAGTCGCCTGTTCGTGGCGGCGGCGGCCTTGCGCGTGCCGTTCTTCAGCGTGGTGTTGCGCAAGGGCTTTGGCCTGGGCGCCATGGGGATGACGGCCGGCGGCTTCCATGCGCCGGGCTTCACCGTGGCCTGGCCGGGCGCCGAGTTCGGCGCCATGGGGCTGGAAGGGGCGGTGCGCCTGGGCTACCGCAAGGAACTGGAGGCGGTGCCCGAGGGGCCGCAGCGCCAGGCGCTGTTCGATGAACTGCTGGCGCGCCAGATCGCCCAGGGCGCGGCGATTCCCATGGCCACCACGCTGGAGATCGACGCCGTCATCGACCCGGCGGACACGCGGGCCTGGCTGTTGCGCGGGCTGGAAGGCGCCAAGCTGCGCGACGGGCCGGCCGTGCGCACCGTGGACCCGTGGTAAGGCGCCGCTAGAGCAGCTCGCCGAAACCGGTGCTGCGCACGCCCGCGGTGGCCAGCGGCGGCGCGGTCTGGTTGATGTTCACCCAGAACTCGCACACGTGTTTCATGGCGCTGAGGAACTGCGAGAACTCGGTCGGCTTGGCGATGTAGGCGTTGGTGCCGGCGTCGTAGGCGCGCAGCAGGTCGCTGGGCTCGGTGGACGAGGTGAGCACCACCACGGGGATGTTGTGCAGGATGTCCGAGCTTTTGATCTCGCGCAGCACGCCGATGCCGTCGAGCAACGGCATCTTCAGGTCCAGCAGCACCAGCACGGGGTTGCTGCCCGGGCGGTTGGCGAACTGGTTGCGCCGGAACAGGTAGTCCAGTGCCTGCATGCCGTCGGAGACGTGCGTCACGCGGCCGTCCAACCCGTGGCGCGAGAGCGCGAGCTTGGTGAGTTCGGCGTCGTCGGGGTTGTCCTCGACGAGAAGGATGGCATCGGCGGTCTTGTTCATGGTTCCAGGGGGGCCGGCATGGAATCGGTGGGATCGGGTGCTCGGGGGCCGTCGATGGGAAGGGCGAAATGGAAGACGCTGCCTTCACCCAGGCGGCTTTCCGCCCAGATGCTGCCGCCATGGCGCTCCACGATACGACGGGTCAGGGCAAGGCCGATGCCTGTGCCCTCGAATTCCGACGCGCGGTGCAGGCGCTGGAACACGCCGAAAAGTTTCTGCGCGTACTTGGTGTCGAAGCCGACGCCGTTGTCGCGCACGGAGAAGGTGTAGCCGCGCACCGGGTCCAGGTGCCAGCTGACCCCGATGACGGCGCGCTCGCGTGGCCGCGTGTACTTGAAGGCGTTGCCCAGCAGGTTGGCCCAGACCTCTCGCAGCAGCAGGGCGTCGCCGTGCACGATGGGCAGGTCGGAAGCGATCTGCCAGTCCACCACGCGGCCGTCGGTGTCGTGCGCAAGCTGCGAGACCACGGCGCTGACGAGGTGGTTGAAGTCGACCGGCGCGATGTTCACCGCCGCGCGCCCCAGGCGCGAGAAGGCCAGCAGGCCATCGATGAGCTGGCTCATGTGGCGCGCCGAGTTGCCGATGGTGGCGAGGTAGCGCGTGGTGGTTTCGTCGCGCTGCAGGCCCAGGTGCTCTTCCAGCAGGCTCACGAAGCTGGAGATGTGGCGCAGCGGCGAGCGCAGGTCGTGCGAGACCGAGTAGGAGAAGGACTCGAGGTCCCGGTTGGCGGCCAGCAGCTGCTCGGTGCGTTCGACGACGCGCTTTTCCAGCTCGTCGTTGATGTTGCGCATGAGGTCATCGAGCTGCTTCGCGTCCGTCATGTCGCGGTTGATCTTGGCGAAGCCCTTGAGGTCGCCGCGCTGGTCGCGCAGGGCGATCAGCACCGAGTGCGACCAGTAGCGCGAGCCGTCCTTGCGCAGCTGCCAGCTCTGCACGTCGTGCTGGCCGCGCGAGGCGGCCAGGCGCAGCATGCGCTCGGCGTCGGCGCGGCCGGCGGCTTCGTCCACCGGGTCGAACAGCACGCCGTAGTGGCGGCCCAGCATCTGCACGGGCGAGTAGCCGTCCATGCGCTGGGCGCTGTCGGTCCAGTCGGTGATGAAGCCGTTGGCGTCGAGGAAGAAGATGCAGTAGTCGCGCAGGTTGTCCACCATCAGGCGGAAGCGCTGCTCGCTTTCCAGCAGCTCGGCCGAGCGTTCCTGGATGCGCTGCTCGAGCTCCTCGTTCAGGTGGCTGACGCGCTCCTCGACGCGCTTGCGATCGGTGATATCGATGATCTGCACGAACACACCGCGGACCTTGCCGTCCGGCCCTGGGTCGGGCAGGTAGTTCGCGCTCATGAAGATCGGCGTGCCGTCGGGCATGCGGCGCCAGGCCTCGAAATGCTGCGAGGTGCCGGCCAGGGCGCCGCGCATGCGCGGCTCGATGTCGGCCCAGATGTCGGGGGCGACGCAGCGGCTCAGGTGCTGGCCGACGATGCGCTGCGGGTCCATGCCGTAGACCCGCAGGTGCTCGGCGTTGGCGAAGCGGAAGTGCAGGTCCGCATCGAGGTAGGCGATGAGGCCTGGCACGCGGTCGGTGATGGACTGCAGGAAATGCTGCTGGCGGCGCAGCGCGTCCTCGGCCGCCCGGCGGCGGGTGATGTCGACCACCGTGGTGTTGCTGCGCAGGAAACGGCCCTGCGCATCGCGCACCGTGGTGGACGAGACCAGCGCGTAGAAGCGCGTGCCGTCGCGGCGCAGCATCTCGTATTCCACACCGTCGAGCGCGTCGTCCTGCAGCATGCGGTGCATGTGCGAATCGAGCAGCGGCACCTGGTGCGGCGGGATCACGTCGCGGAAGTTGAGCTTGCCCACCACCTCGTCGCGCGTGTAGCCCAGCCACTCCAGCTCGGTGTCGTTGATCGAGACGAATATGCCGTCGATGTCGAGCGAGTGGTAGCCGCAGGGCGCGCGGTTGTACAGGGCGTTGGCTTGTTCGAGCGCGCGCGCGAGCCGCTGGTTGGCCTGCGAGACACGGTCTTCCGAGGCCTTGCGCTCGGTGATGTCGATCATCTGGATGATCAGGCCCTGCACCTGGCCATCCATCTGGAAAGGGATGTACTCGATGCTGGCGTAGTACGGCTCGCCGCCGGGGAAGCGGCGCTCGCCTTCGAAACGCTGCGGCTCGCCCGCGAGCGCGGCGCTCAGGCGCTCGCGCACGGACTCGTAGACCTTGCGGTCGGCGATCTCGCTCAGGTGCAGGCCGACCACCGAGTCGTGCGAGCGGTCTTCCCGCCAGCGGGTGTAACTGGCATTGGCGAAGCGGCAGATGAGGTCGCGGTCGAAGAAGGCGATCTGCACCGGCGCGTTGTCGCTGATGGTCTGCATGAACCGGCTCTGCGCGGCCAGCGCCTGCTGCGCCGCCTTCAGGGCGGTGATGTCGATCAGTGTGTTGTTGGAGCGCAGGAAGCGCCCCTTGCTGTCGCGCACGGCCGTGCTGCTGACGAGCGCCGAGAAGGTGCTGCCGTCGCGGCGGCGCACCACGGTCTCGATCGGGTCGAGCTTCTCGCCGGCGACCAGGCGGTTCAGGCGCTCCAGCACCTGTTCCTGGTTGCCGTCGCCGGGCGGCACCATGTCGCGCACGTTCAGCTTGCCGATCACCTCGTGGCGCTCGTAGCCGAGCCAGTCGAGTTCGGTGCGGTTGATGAGCACCAGGGTCCCGTTGGCGTCGAACGAGTGGTAGCCGCAGGGGGCCTGGTTGTAGAGCGCCTGCGCCTCGGCCAGCGACATGCTCACGCGCTCCTTGGCTTCGGCCAGTTCCTCGGTGCGTTCCTTGACGCGCTTTTCGAGCTCGGCATTGAAGCGGCGGATCTCGTCCTGCTGCTGGTGCAGTTCGGTGATGTCGCGCGAGACGGCCAGCAGCATGGCGGGCTGGCCTTGGGCGTCGCAGATCGGCGTGAGCGCGGTGTCCCACCACTTGGGCGTGCCCTTGAAGGTGTTGCCGAAGGCGACGAAGCGCGAGCCCTTGCCTTGCCGCGCGGCGGCGACGGCGTCGCGCGCGAGCGTGCCGCCCTCGTCGGGCCACCAGGTGGTCCAGTCGCTCAGGCGAACTTCTTCGAAATCGTCCACCTCGACCAGGCGGCAGCCCTGCTCGGTCATTTGCACCACGCGGCCTTCCAGGTCGAGCACCTTGGTGCAGTCGGGGCTGCTGGCGATGATCTGGCGGTTGAGTTCGTCCTTGATGCGGGCCTCGGCCTCGAGCACGCGCATCGGGGTGATGTCCTGCACGAAGCCGAGCTGGCTGACGACGCGGCCGCTGGCGTCGCGCAGCGGGGCGTTGCGCGTCAGCACGTACACGGTCTCGTTGCCCGGCTTGACGATGCGGAACTCGACGTTGAGGCTCTCGCCGCGCGAGATGCCGCGCACCCAGGCGGCCTGCACGCGCTCCAGGTCTTCGGGGTGCACGCGGGCGAGCCAGCCGAAGTTGGGAAAGTCCTCGCGCTGCAGGCCGAAGATCTGCTGCAGCTGGCTGTCGATGTGGGTCAGCAGCCCGCCCTCGTCGGTGCGAAACACGCCGATGGGGAACACGCTCGCGAGCGCGGCGAACAGGGCCTCGAACTCCAGTTTGGCCTGGGCGGGACGGCCGTCGCGGTCGGCGTCCAGGGCCGAGACCAGCGACAGCGGCAGGTCGGCGCGCAGCCCCGGCTGGCTCGCGTCGGCCGCCGGGTTCAGGCCGCTGAGCTGCTGCGCGTAGCGCTGGCGCAGGTACTCGTTCTCGGCGCGCAGCGTGCGCAGCTCCAGCTGCATGGCCCGCTCGCGTTCGCTGACGCCCGCCTCGCCGTCGCGGCGGGCCAGGGGCGCATCGGTGGGCGAAAGGCGGGCGCTCATTGGAGGCAATGTACCCCAGCCCAGGGGGCCTGCCGCGTGGAACAGCGCCCTAAAACCGGGGGAGATCGGGGTGCGGCAACCGCCCGCCGCGCACCAGCAACCGCCCGTACTCCGCACAACGTTGCAAGGTCGGGATCACTTTGCCAGGGTTGAGTAATTCTTTGGCATCAAAAGCGCGCTTGATACCGAACATCTGATCGTTCTCTTGCGCGCTGAACTGCACGCACATGCTGTTGAGCTTTTCCACACCGACGCCGTGCTCGCCGGTGACGGTGCCGCCCATGGCGACGCTGGTCTCCAGGATGTCGGCGCCGAAGCGCTCGCAGCGCTGGAGCTGGTCGGGGTCGTTGGCGTCGAACAGGATCAGCGGGTGCAGGTTGCCGTCGCCCGCGTGGAACACGTTGGCGCAGCGCAGGCCGTAGGTGGTCTCCATGGCCTGGATGGCCAGCAGGATGTCGGCCAGGCGCTTGCGCGGGATGGTCGAGTCCATGCACATGTAGTCGGGGCTGATGCGCCCGCTGGCCGGGAAGGCGTTCTTGCGGCCGCTCCAGAAGCGCAGGCGCTCGGCCTCGTCGCGGCTGACGGCGATGGCGGTGGCGCCGCAGCCGCGCAGCACGGCGCTCATGCGGTCGATTTCCTCGGCCACCTCCTCGGGTGTGCCGTCGCTTTCGCACAGCAGGATGGCCTCGGCGGACAGGTCGTAGCCGGCGTGCACGAAATCCTCGACGGCGGCCGTCATGGGCTTGTCCATCATCTCCAGCCCGGCCGGGATGATGCCGGCGGCGATCACGGCGGCGACCGCGTCGCCCGCCTTTCGCACGTCGTCGAAGCTGGCCATGATGCAGCGCGCCAGCTGCGGCTTGGGCACCAGTTTGACCACCACCTCGACGGTGACGGCCAGCATGCCCTCGCTGCCGACCACTAGGGGCAGCAGATCGAGGCCGGGCGTGTCCAGGGCCTCGCCGCCGAAGGTGACCGGCTCGCCCTCGATGGTGAAGCCGCGCACCTGCAGCACGTTGTGGATGGTCAGGCCGTACTTGAGGCAGTGCACGCCACCGGAGTTCTCGGCCACGTTGCCGCCGATGGTGCAGGCGATCTGGCTGCTCGGGTCGGGCGCGTAGTACAGGCCATGCGGCGCGGCGGCCTCGCTGATGGCCAGGTTGCGCACGCCGGCCTGCACGGTGGCGGTGCGCGAGCGCGGGTCGATGCGCAGGATGCGGTTGAACTTGGCCAGCGACAGCACCACGCCCAGGGCATGCGGCATGGCGCCGCCGGACAGGCCGGTGCCGGCGCCGCGCGCCACCACCGGCACGTCCAGCGCGTGGCAGGCCTTGAGCACGGCGGCCACCTGGGCCTCGGTCTCGGGCAGGGCCACCACCATCGGGCGCTCGCGGTAGGCGGTGAGGCCGTCGCATTCGTAGGGGATGGTGTCCTCGGGCTGCCACAGCAGCGCGTGGGCGGGCAGCAGGGGCGTCAGGGCCCGCACCACGGCGGCCTGGCGCTCGGCGCGGGCCAGGCGCGGGGCCTGGTCGGGGTGGGGTGGGGCGTTCATGGCGGGGGCGTGGGTGGCGGGCCAGTGTAGGCGCGCCGGGCCCGGCGGGGATTGAAAAATCCTGCAGCGGCTGTTGACGAGCGGCGGGGGCGCGGGGTCTTGAAATGTTCGGGGGGCGACTTCAGTTTCGAGGCACCCCGGTGCCGCGGTGGTCGCGGCGCCCTCGAATCTGGAGGACTTTCACCATGACCGGACTCATTGCCCGCAACAGCCTGTTCGATGACCTGTTCCGCGACGTCGCGCCCGGCTTCTTCGTCAAGCCGCTGCACGGCGACGCCCTGCCCGCGCAGATCAAGGTGGACGTGAAGGAAACGCCCGTGGCCTACACCGTGGACGCCGAGCTGCCGGGCGTGGCCAAGGACGACATCCAGGTCACCATCGAGGACGACGTGGTCACCCTGCGCGCCGAGGTCAAGCAGCAGGACGAGCAGCGCGACGGCCAGCGCGTGCTGCGCAGCGAGCGGTACTACGGCGCCGTCTCGCGCGCCTTCCAGCTGCCGCAGCGTGTGGACAAGGACGCGTCCAAGGCGCGCTTCGATAACGGCGTGCTGCGGCTGACGCTGCCCAAGAAGGCCGCCACCTCGGCCCAGCGCCTGGCGATCGATTGAGTGGGAGTGCGGTGGGCGCCGTGGGCGGCGCTCACCCCATGGCCTGCTGCAGCCAGCGCGCGAACGCCGCGCATTCCCAGCGCTCCATGGTGCCGGTGCGCCAGCACAGGTAGTGCGCGTGCGGGCTGGGCACGCGGCGCGGGTACAGGGGCACCAGGGCGCCGCTGTCCAGCCAGGGCGCGGCCAGCTTGTAGCGCAGCAGGCCCACACCCATGCCGGCCGCGGCGGCGTCGCACATCAGGCCGATGTCGTTGAACTGCGAGCCCTCGGTGGGCTCGGGCCAGTCCAGGTCGTGCGCGGCGAACCAGGTGCGCCAGGGCTCCAGAGGGCTGCGCAGCAGGGGCAGGCCTTCCAGGTCCTCGGGTGCCTCGAAGGGGCCGTGCTCGCGCGCGAAGGCCGGCGAGGCCATGGGCGAGACCTCGTCCTTGGCCAGCAGCAGGTACTCCACGTCGGCGTAGCGGCCGGTGCCGTAGCGCACCATCAGGTCGGCGTCCTCGGCCACCACGTCCAGCAGCGGGATGCTGACCTGTAGCGTGAGGTCGATCTCGGGATAGGTGTCGCTGAACTGCTTCAGGCGCGGCAGCACCACCGAGCGCGCGAAGGTGGGGGTGATGGCCAGGCGCAGCTTGCGCCGCCCGGGCGCGGCCTTCTGGCTGGGGAAGCGCTGCAGGGCGCCCAGGCCGTCGCGCACGTGGGTGAGGTACTCGATGCCGTCGGTGGTGAGCGAGAAGTCCGCGCGGCCGAACAGCTTGGTGCCCAGGATCTCTTCCAGCTGGCGGATGCGGTGGCTCACCGCGCTGGGCGTGACGTTGAGCTCGTCGGCCGTCTGCGTGACGCTGCGCAGCCGCGCCAGGGCCTCGAAGGCCAGCAGGCACTGGATGGGCGGGATGCGCGCCGTCATCACGCCCCCACGCTCCGCCGCTGGCGCGGGTCGCTGCCCCCCGCGGGGGCTGGCCCGCCTTGGGGCGGCCCGGCGGCGGTCCGTTCGGCGTTGATGAGGTCTTGCATCACTTGAAGACGACGGTCTTGTGCCCGTTGAGCAGCACGCGGTGCTCGCCGTGCCATTTCACGGCGCGCGCCAGCACCTGGCTCTCGGTGTCGCGGCCCAGGGCGGTGAGGTCTTCCACCGTGTCGGTGTGGTCCACGCGGGCCACGTCCTGTTCGATGATGGGACCCTCGTCGAGGTCGGCCGTCACGTAGTGGGCGGTGGCGCCGATCAGCTTCACGCCGCGGTCGTGCGCCTGGTAGTAGGGCTTGGCGCCCTTGAAGCTGGGCAGGAAGCTGTGGTGGATGTTGATGGCGCGGCCCGAGAGCTCGCGGCACAGCTCGTTGGACAGGATCTGCATGTAGCGCGCCAGCACCACCAGCTCGGCCTGTTCGGCGCGGATGATCTCCAGCTGCTTCGCCTCGGCCTGGGCCTTGGTGGCGGCCGTCACCGGGATGTGGTGGAAGGGCACGTTGTAGCTGGCCGCCAGCTGGTAAAAGTCGCGGTGGTTGCTGACGATGGCGCGGATATCCAGCGGCAGCAGGCCACTCTTCCAGCGGAACAGCAGGTCGTTGAGGCAGTGGCCTTCGCGGCTCACGAAGAGCACGGTGCGCAGCGGTTGCGCCAGCGGGTGCAGGCCCCAGCGCATGCCGAAGGGTTCGGCGAAGGCGCCCAGGCGCTCGCGCAGCTCGGCCTGGCTCAGTTGCGCGCAAGCGAATTGCACGCGCATGAAGAACAGCCCGGTGTCGTGGTCGTTGTACTGGGCTGCCTCTTCGATGTTGCCACCGTGCTGGAACAGAAAGCCCGAGACGGCGTGCACGATGCCGGGGCGGTCCTGGCAGGACAGGGTGAGGACGTAGGTGTTTTCCATGGCGGCGCGATTGTCGCAGGGCGGCCGCCAGTGGGTCTGGCGCGGGGTCGGGCAGTGGCGCCCCCGGCGCGCGGGGGCGGTGCCAGAATGCCCGGATCACCGCTCGCAGGAGACGCCGCATGGCTTACAACGACTTCAACATGGACAACCAGTGGTTGCCCTTCACGCCCAACCGCAGCTTCGCCAAGGACCCGCGCATCTTCGTCGCCGCCGACGGCATGCATTTCACCACGCACGACGGCCGCCAGGTCATCGACGGCATTTCCAGCCTGTGGTGTGTGGGCGCGGGCCACAACCGCCAGCCCATCAACGAGGCCATCAAGCGGCAGCTGGACACGCTGGACTACGCCACCGCCTTCAGCGTGAGCAACGACAAGGCTTTCCGAGCCGCCGAGATGATCGCGGCCCTGGCGCCCGGCGACCTGAACAAGGTGCTGTTCTGCAACTCGGGCAGCGAAGCGGCCGACACCTCCATGAAGGTGGCCCTGGCCTACCACCGCGCGCGCGGCGAGGGCCAGCGCAACCTCTTCATCGGCCGCGAGCGCGGCTACCACGGCGTGGGCTTCGGCGGCATGTCGGTGGGGGGCATCCCGGCCAACCGCAAGGTCTACGGCACCAGCCTGCTGCCGCGCGTGGACCACCTGCGCTTCATCCACGACCCGGTGAAGCACGCCTTCGTGCAGCACCAGGAGCCGGTGTGGGAAGAGGACATCCTGCTGGAGCTGGAGAACCGCATCCTGCCGCTGCACGACCCGAGCAACGTGGCGGCGGTGATCGTGGAGCCGGTGGCCGGCAGCGCGGGCTGGTACGTGCCGCCCCAGGGCTACCTCAAGCGCCTGCGCGAGATCTGCGACAAGCACGGCATCCTGCTGATCTTCGACGAGGTCATCACCGGCTTCGGCCGCCTGGGCACGGCCTTCGGCGCCGACTGGTACGGCGTGCAGCCCGACATGCTGAACTTCGCCAAATGCGTCACCAACGGCGTCATCCCCATGGGCGGCGTGGTCTGCAGCCAGCGCATCTACGACGCCATGATGGGCGCGCACGGCAACGCGCCCGACCACGCCATCGAGTTCTTCCACGGCTACACCTACTCGGGCCACCCGGTGGCCTGCGCGGCGGCCATCGCCACGCTGGAGCTGATGCAGAAGGAGCAGCTGTTCGCGCGCGCCGGCCAGATGGGCCAGGTGCTGAGCGACGCCATGTTCAGCGCCATCAAGGGCCTGCCGCACGTCATCGGCATCCGCAGCCTGGGCCTGGCCTGCGCGGTGGAACTGGCGCCGCAGGCGGGCATGCCCGGCAAGCGCGCCTTCGACGTTTTCCTGGACTGCTTCCACCGCGGCGTGCTGGTGCGCAACGCGGGCGACAACCTGGTGTTCGCGCCGCCTTACATCGTGGAGCGCGAGCACATCGAGACCATGGTCTCCGTGCTGGCCGACGCGATCCAGCGCCTGAAGGACTGATCAGTGCTTGAAGCGCTCGCGCAGCCCGGCGCAGTGGTCGCGCTCGGGCAGCGCGGGCGTGGGCCAGACCACGTCACCCGGCGCGTCGGCGCCGGCCGCGCCCGCGCGCGCCACCACCACGCGGCGGGCCTGGCTGGCGGGCAGGTGCAGCGGCACCCCGATGTCCGTGCGCACATGGCCGTTGCCCGCGATCAGCAGCACCGTGCGGCCCGGCGCCAGGGCCTGGAGCGCGGTGTCCGCCAACGAACGGTCGCGCGCGAGCTGGATGCGCGTCATTGGCGCGATCTGGCTGTCGGGCAGCAGATCGCAGTGGCCTTCGCGCACGGCGGCGCGCTGGCGGTCCAGCACCGGGGCGTCCACCGACCGGTCCAGCGCGGTGTCGGCCATGGCCTCGCGCATCCGCGCGCGCGGCAGGTTGCCACCGAGCACGGGCACGCCCGCGCGCACGGCGGCCATCACCACCGGCCCGTAGACCGGCCAGGGCCAATTGGCCCCCTGGTCCCAGGCCAGGGCCTGGCGCACGGCGTCTTCGCTGGCGTCGCGCGACAGGTGGCGCGTATCGCGGCCGGCCTCGGCCATCTCCATCACCACGGCCGCGAGCTCGCCGCGCGTGGCCAGGGTCTGCACCAGTTCGCGCTGCAACTGCTGGTGCTCGGGCGCGTCGTGCTGCTCGCCCACCAGCAGCAGGGGCGTGGGCTGGGTGCGGGCGAGCAGGGCGGACAGGTCCCGAGGGGTTGTCTGGGCGCAGGCCGCGAGCCAGAGCACGGCCAGGCCAGTGGCGGCAAGGGAGGGCTTCATGCACCGATACTACGGGCCCCGATGGCGCCCTCCGCGCCGCCCGAGATTTCCCGAGTGCCTTTCCCTGTGTCGCGCTTCGGGCCGGCGTCCTGGACGCGCACGGCCCTGACCCTTTTGCTCGCCTACGCCGCCGCCCGCCTGTGCGTCTGGCTGGGCACGCCCATTCCCTGGATGATCGGACCGCTGCTGGCCAGCGCCCTGGTGTCGGTGCTGGGCGCGCCCACCGAAAGCTGGACACCGCTGCGCAACGCCGGGCAGTGGGTGATCGGCGCGGCCCTGGGCCTGTACTTCACCCCCGAGGTGGGCGCCCTGGTCGCCGGCTTGTGGTGGGCGATCGTCCTGGGCGTGGCCTGGGCGCTGCTGCTGGGCCTGGGCTTCGCGGCCTGGCTGCGGCGCCAGCACGCGGCGCGCCTGCGGCTGCCGCCCGCGCAGTTGATCGCCACCACCTATTTTTCGGGCGCCATCGGCGGCGCGTCCGAGATGACCCTGTTGGCCGAGCGCCAGGGCGCGCGCACCGACTTGGTGGCCGCCGCCCACACCCTGCGCGTGCTGCTGGTCACGGTCACCATTCCGTTCGCCCTGCAGGCCGCGGGTGTGCATGGGCTGGACACGCTGCCGCCCGCCATCCGCGAGGTGCACGCGGGCGGGCTGGCCCTGCTGGGGCTGCTCACGCTGGCCGGTGCCCTGGCCATGCAGCGACTGGGCCGCGCCAACCCCTGGTTCATGGGCGCGCTGGTGGTGACCATGGCGATCACGCTGGCGGGCGTGCAGCTCTCGGCCCTGCCGCTGGCCTTCACCAACGCGGCCCAGCTGTTCATCGGCGTGAGCCTGGGGGTGCGCTTCACGCCGGCCTTCGCGCACACGGCGCCGCGCTGGCTGGGTTCGGTGGCACTGGCCACCTTCGCCATGATGGCCCTGTGCGCCGGCTTCGGCTGGGTGGTGGCGCGGCTCACGGGTCTGCACCCGGTGACCATGCTGCTGGGCACCTCACCAGGGGGCATCGCCGAGATGGCCATCACCGCCAAGGTGCTGCAGCTGGGCGTGCCGGTGGTCACCGCCTTCCAGGTTTGCCGCCTGGTGGCGGTGCTGGTCCTGGCCGAGCCGGTGTACCGCTGGCGCTGCGCGCGGGCACAAAAAAGCCTGGCATAGCCAGGCTGGGCTGTGGGTTGTCGGGGCGCCCTGGTGCGCTCAGTGCATCACGACCGGGTTCTGGGCCAGCGAGGCGTAGCCCTCCAGCGTGTTCTCCACCTCTTCCTGCGAGGGGCTGTTGCGCTGCCATTCCACGATCTGGGCCTGGAACATCTCGGCCCAGGAGCCGTCGAGGTAGACCTCCTTGCCCGAGCGCTTGTCCACGATTTCAAAGCCATGGCGCGGGATCTGCGGCCCGGTGTCGGTGGGGGCCTCACCGTCGGCCGGCGCGTTGGCCAGGATGTGGACCACCGCGAACGCTTCCGAGTCGTACAGCATGTGCATGGACTTGATTTCCTTTCCGCCAATCGCTTTCGGCGCTGATGCCGTTATATCGGCAAATTGCATCCCCACTGGAGCAGGGGTATGCCCCAGTTGGGGACGCGACGGCGTTTTTCAATCGGCTTGTGGCGTTTGAGCCGAAACGGGTTCCGGGGTGCTCGGCGGCTAGGGCAAACGGGCGAGCCGTTGATCGGCCACATCGCCATTCGGCTGGGCGATGCGCAGGCGCACCGGCAGGTGGCCCAGGGAGGGCGCCAGCCAGACCTCGACCGTGCTGTCGTGCGGCTTGCGCGGGGTGCGTTTCAGCAGCCGGGCCTCGATGTTGCCGACCGGCAGGCGCAGGGTCTCCAGAGCGCCCACCTCGAACTGCCAGATCTCGGCATCGCCCAGGCCGGCCACCTGGAAGCTCAGCACGTCGCCGGTCTGGCGCGGCTGGGCGCGCAGCAGGCCGGCGAGCTGCAGGAACAGGCTCAGGCGGTCCTGCGCGCCAGGCAGCCACTCGGCCTCGGGGGCGTTGTTGCTGAAGCGGATGCGCTTGGCCCCGGGCTCGAACTGCACGGCGCGCTCGCTGCTGCGCTTGTCGGCGAACCGCGTCGGCCGCAGGCCGTCGGGGCCCACGCTGCCCTGGCTGGTCTGCACGCGCTTGCCGAGCAGGGGCATGGCGAGCTCCAGGCGGGCCTCGTAGTTCGGGCCCTCGCGGCGCCAGGAGAGGCTGCCGGTGGCGCGGTAGTCGAAGCCCTTGGCCTGGCCGAACACCTCGTAACTCAGCTCACTCGCCGGGGGCGGGTCGCTGCGCGGGGCGGTGGCGCTGGCGGCGGGTGCCGGTGGCGCGGCGGCGAACGCGGTGCCGCCCCCCTGGGGGCCGAGCGCCGCGGCGAGGGCCGCCAGCACGCCGGCGCCCAGCCACAGCCAGGGGCGGGATCTCGGGCCCACGGGGGTCTTGAGTGGCTTCATGGCTCGTCGGACCGGGGCGCCGCTTCGCGGTGCCCGAGATCGGCGCTGAGCCGACGGGCGGCGTCGCGCAGCGCGGTCGCCGGGCCGCCGTCCCAGTCGGTGTCCAGGGTGGCCACCGAGCCCAGCACCACCATGGCCAGCACCATGCGGCCCTGCACGTCGAACACGGGGGCGCCAAAGCCGGCCACGCTGGCCTGCAGGCTGTGCACCACGCGCGCCACGCCGCGGCGGCGCACCTCGTCGAGCATTTCCTGCACCTCGGCCATGGAGGTGGGCAGGTCCAGCGGCAAGGGGCCGTTGCGCGGCAGCTTCTTCAGGCGCGCGAGTTCCTCGCGGATCATGGGGCCGACGCGCTGGGCGTCGTGGCCCTCGTCGCCCATGAAAGCGGCGAAGCAGCGGCCGGTGGCGGACGACAGCAGGGGCATCACGTCGCCCAGGCGCAGCGCCACGGGCACGGCCTGGGGCGCCTCGGTCCAGTGCACCATGGTGGGCCCCTGGTTGCCCCAGACGGCGATGGCCAGGGTGTGACCGGTGAGCGGCAGCAGGGCGTCGATGCGCTCGCGCGCCAGGCGCACGGCGTCGATGCGCGACAGGCTGGCCAGGCCCAGGCGCAGCGCGGCCGGTCCCAGGTCGTAGCGGGTGCTGGCGCTGTCCTGCGTGACCAGGCCCAGGCGCTGGAAGCTCACCAGGTAGCGGTGGGCCTTGGCCGCGCTCATGCCGGCGGCGGCGGCCAGGTCGCGCAGCATCAGTGCGCCGCTGGCCCTCGACAGGGCGTTCAACAATTCAAAGCCGACCTCGACCGATTGGATGCCCGCGCGCTGGGGTTCGCTGTCGTCGCTCTCGTTGGCGGGGCTTTGGTCTAGAATCTCGCTCTTACGCATAGGTTAATCGATTTCACTATCCGTAATTATCGCCCCAAAGCCCCTGGGGCACCCATCCACTCAGAAGGCAGCAGGAGATACGCATGAAACTCGCCACCTACAAGGACGGCTCGCGCGACGGACAACTGGTGGTGGTCTCGCGTGACCTGAGCACGGCCCATTATGCGACCGGCATCGCGAACACCCTGCAGCAGGCCCTGGACGACTGGAACTTCATCAGCCCCCAGCTGCAGGACCTGTACGTGACCCTGAACCAGGGCAAGGCGCGCCACGCCTTCCCCTTCGACCCGGCCATGTGCATGGCGCCGCTGCCGCGCGCCTACCAGTGGGCCGACGGCTCGGCTTACCTGAACCACGTGGAGCTGGTGCGCGCCGCGCGCAACTCCGAGGTGCCGGCCAGCTTCTACGAAGACCCGCTGATGTACCAGGGCGGCAGCGACGACTTCATCGGCCCGATGGACGACGTGGTGGTGCCCAGCGAGGACTACGGCATCGACTTCGAGGCCGAGATCACCGTCATCACCGGCGACGTGCCCATGTGCGCGACGCCCGAGCAGGCGCTCGAGGGCATCCGCCTGGTGATGCTGGCCAACGACGTTTCATTGCGCAACCTGATTCCCGCCGAACTGGCCAAGGGCTTCGGCTTCTTCCAGAGCAAGCCCGCCACCGCCTTCAGCCCCGTGGCCGTGACGCCCGACGAGCTGGGCGACGCCTGGCAGGGCGGGCGCCTGCACCTCACGCTGCAGAGCACCTGGAACGGCCGCAAGGTCGGCATGTGCGAGGCCGGCCCCGAGATGACCTTCCACTTCGGCCAGCTCATCGCCCACATCGGCAAGACGCGCAACGTGCGCGCGGGCTCCATCGTGGGCAGCGGCACGGTGAGCAACAAGGGTGTGGAAGTCGACGGCCGCAAGGACTGGCCCAAGGGCTACAGCTGCATCGCCGAGAAGCGCGCGATCGAGACCATCCTCGACGGCAAGCCCTCCACCGCCTTCATGAAGTACGGCGACACCATCCGCATCGAGATGAAGGGCAAGGACGGCCAGTCCATCTTCGGCGCGATCGACCAGAAGATCGCGCCGCTGACCAAGGCCTGAACCCGGCCCCGGGGCGCGGACCGCGCCCGATCAGCGCTCGGCCCGCGCCTGGCAGTCCAGGCAGCGGTCGGCCGTGGGCTGCGCGTGCAGGCGCGCGGCGGGTATCTGCGCGCCGCAGTCCACGCACAGGCCATAGCTGCCGTCGGCGATGCGCGCGAGCGCGGCGTCGATGGCGGCCAGTTCGCCCGCTTCACGCTCACCCAGCACCGAGCCGAGGTCGAAGGCCGGGTCCGCGACGGCGTCGTTGTCGTCGGCCGCCTGGGCGCGCTTGTCGGCGGCCACTTCGGCGCGGCTGCGGGCACCGCCCCGCTGGGCGTACAGGCGCTCCAGCAGCGCCTGGCGCGCGGCACGCAACTGGATCTCGAAGGTGTCGGAAATGAACGTGCTCATGGGGGCCTCCTGCGTGGCTTCCATCTTGGGCCCGGCCGGCGCCGTGGCGCTTGATGCAGGTCAAGCACAATCGATCGGTCCAAGAGCAAACGACCATCAGGAGACCACCATGAGCCCGACCATCGACTACAGCCGCTACCAGACCCTGGAGATCAGCCGCCGTGGCCCGCTGGTGAACGGCACGCCCAGCGTGCTCGACATCCGCATGCGCGCCGATGGCCCCGGCGGCAACGGCAAGCTGCCCACCGCCGGCCACGAAGGCCACTGGGAGCTGAGCGAGATCTGGCGCGACGTGGGCCGCGACGACAGCGTGCGCGCCGCCGTGCTGCGCGGCAGCGGCATGGGCTTTTCCGGTGGCGGCGACCTGGCCCTGGTGCAGGACATGGCCACCGACTTCGAGGTGCGCTCGCGCGTCTGGAAGGAGGCGCGCGACCTGGTCTACAACGTCATCAACTGCGACAAGCCCATCGTCAGCGCCATGCACGGCCCGGCCGTGGGCGCGGGCCTGGTGGCCGGCCTGCTGGCCGACATCTCCATCGCCGCGCGCAGCGCCAAGATCGTCGACGGCCACACGCGCCTGGGCGTGGCGGCGGGCGACCACGCGGCCATCGTCTGGCCGCTGCTGTGCGGCATGGCCAAGGCCAAGTACTACCTCATGCTGTGTGACGCCGTGAGCGGCGAAGAGGCCGAGCGCATCGGCCTGGTCTCGCTGGTGGTGGACGACGACCAGCTGCTCGACAAGGCCTACGAGGTGGCCGACCGCCTGGCCGGCGGCAGCGCCAGCGCGATCCGCTGGACCAAGTACTCGCTCAACAACTGGCTGCGCCAGGCGGGCCCGAGTTTCGACACCTCGCTCGCGCTGGAATTCATGGGTTTTGCCGGGCCCGACGTGCGCGAAGGTGTGGCATCCTTGCGCGAGCGCCGCGCGCCGCGCTACGGCGTCGACGGCTGATCCCCGGTCCTTCCATCGAGGAGTTCGCCATGAGCGATGCGTCCGCCAGCGGCTTCGGCAAGTTCGTGCCGGGTTTCGATTTCCTGCAGAACCTGGCCACGCAGGCCGCCGGCGGCATCGCCCAGGGCATCGGGCAGAACATCCCGCAGCTGCCCAACCTCAGCCACTGGGTGGCGCCCACCTTCAACGTCGAGGAACTCGAGAAGCGCATCGAGGAGCTCAAGGCCGTGCACTACTGGCTGGACCAGAACGCCAAGGCCCTGGGCGCCACCATCCAGGCGCTGGAGGTGCAGAAGATGACGCTGTCCACGCTGAAGTCCATGAACTTCAGCATGGGCGACGTGGCCAACGCGCTCAAGCTCAAGACGGCCGAGGTCGCCGCCAAGGCCAACCCCTTCCCGGGCCTGGAGGTGCCGCCGCGCACCTACAGCACCGAAGTGGCCAAACCCGCGCCCGCGCGGCGCAAGCCGGCCGCGAAGAAAGTGGCGCCCAAGGCCGACAAGGCCGGAGCGGCCGCTCCGGCGGGCGGTGTGGTCGATCCGCTGCAGTGGTGGGGCGCCCTGTCCCAGCAGTTCCAGCAGATCGCCACCAACGCCCTGAAGGACGCGGCCAAGCAAGGCGCGCTGGACACCACGCGCCAGGTCGCCACCGGCCTCACCGACGCCGCCGTGAAGACCGCCACCGGCCTGGCCGGCCAGGCAGCGCGCAGCGCCGCCGGCACCGTGGGCCGCGGCATGGGGGCGGCGGCGGGCGTGGGCCGTGCGGCGGCGCGTGCCGTCTCGTCCGGCGCCCCGGCGGCACCCGCCAAGAAGGCGGCGCCCCGAAAGACGCGCGACAAACGCGCTTGAACCCGCGGGCCCCGCGGGGCTCGAACACCGCATGAAACGTTTCCCCCAGGCGCACGCCACCCACCCGCAATGGCGCATGGCCGCCGCCATGGTGGTGGCGCAGCTGCGCGCGCAGATGGCCCTGCCCGACCACGCCAGCCAGCCCTCGCTGGGGCTGCTCTACATCACCGACCACTACGCCGGCGAGGCCGAGGCCCTGCTGGAGTGGATGAGCGCCGAACTGCCCGAGGTGACCGACTGGGCCGGCACCGTGGGCGTGGGCGTCTCGGCCAGCAACGTGGAGTACTTCGACGAGCCGGCGCTGTCGGTGATGCTGTGCGACCTGAGCCCCGACCAGTACCGCGTGTTCAGTGGCGTGGCCCCGCTGTCGGCCAGCGGGCGCGCGGACGGCGGCGAGGGCTTCGTCGCCCACACGGCCCTGGTGCACGCCGACGCCGGCACGCCCGAGGTGGGTGAGCTGATCGCCGAAATGGCCGAGCGAACCGGCAGCGGCTACCTGTTTGGCGGCCTGGCGGGCAGCCGCGGCCCCACCGTGCAGTTCGCGCTGGGCAGCGCGGGCACCCTCAGCGGTCACGGCGCGGCCAGCGGGGTGTTCCACGGTGGGCTCAGCGGCGTGGCCTTCGGGCGCGAGGTGGGCATCGTCTCGCGCGTCACGCAGGGCGCGCAGCCGATCGCGGCGACCCACGTGGTCACCGAATCCGACTCTCACCTGGTGATCCGCCTGGACGGCGAGCCCGCGCTGGATGTGCTGCTGCGCGAACTGGAGATCTCGCTCGACCACCCCGAGCACGCCATGCTGCGGCTGCGCCACACCCTGGTGGGCGTGACCCGCCCTGGCCCCGACGGCACCCCGCTGGCGACCAGCGAGGCCTCGCACCGGCGCGGCGCCTTCGGGCACGAGGTGATCGTGCGCCACATCATCGGCCTGGACCCGGTGCGCCGGGGCGTGGCCATCGCCGAGCTGGCGCCCGAGGGCTCGCGGCTGGCCTTCTGCGAGCGCCACGTGCAGGCGGCGCGCGCCGACCTCATGCGCGTGTGCGCCGAGGTGCGCGAGGAACTGGAGCCGGAGGAACTGCTGTTCGGCGCCGGTGCGGCCGAGGTGGAGGCCGCGCCGCGGCCGGCCCGCGCCATCGCGGGCGCGGTGTACGTGAGCTGCGCGGGCCGCGGCGGGCCGCACTTCGGCGGGCCGAGCGCCGAGCTGCAGATCGTGCGCCACGCGCTGGGCGACGTGCCGCTGGTGGGCTTCTTCGCCGGTGGCGAGATCGCGCACCACCGGCTCTACGGCTACACCGGCGTGCTGACGGTCTTCGTGCGCGAGGGTTGAGCCGGCCGCGCCCTCAGCGGCGCTGGCGCGCGCGCTCCAGGGCGCGCTGCGCGTCGTCCGGCGTCATGCCATAGCCGTCGGCGAAGGCCGCCACGCTCAGGCCGCTCGATTCGAACGCCCGCAGCAGCGCGGCCTCGCGCGCGATGCGCGCGCTGGCCTCGTCCAGCGCCGCCTCGGTGGCCGCGTTGATCGCCTCGTCGCGCCCGCGCACCAGCGTGGCATAGGCCTCGCGGCCCAGGCCGCTGGCCTCGAAGGCGCGCGCGATGCGCTGGCGCAGCTGCGGCGCCAGGTCTTCGGGGCTGCGCGACTGGCGGCGGCGGTACACCTCCACGATGGCGTGGTGGCGCTGCTCGGGGGCGACCACCTCCACCGCCTGGCCTTGCAGGTCGCGGCGCGGCTGGCCCGAGCCCACGGCGTTGAGGTAGCGCGTGCTGCGCGTGTGCAGGCCCAGGGCGGCCTTCAGGGCCTCGGCCTCCAGCGCCTCGCCGTGCGCGGCGATCAGGTCTTCGAAGATGCCGCGCTTGAGCGGGCGCGGCTCGTCGCCGAACAGGGCGGGGTGCCACTCGGCGAGCTGCGCCAGCAGCGGGTGGCGCGGCGCGGACGGGGCCTTGGGCGTCTTGGGGCCCTGGCGCGGGCGCCGGGGCTGGGGTCGGGTCTCGTTCATGCAGGGGTCGGTTCGACAGGCAAGCCCGCGATCATGCCAGCGGCGCGGCCGGTTCAGCGGCGCAGGTGGGTGAAGGCCTCGAATTCCCAGCGGCGCATGGCCAGCACCAGGGTGTAGCCCTCGCGGTCCTTCTCGGCCAGTTTCTGGTCGGTCTGGTGCTGCTGCGCGAAGTCCTGCGCCACGCGCTGCAGGCGCTCCAGGAACAGCGGCGCCAGCGTGCGGCTCACCGAGCCGTGCACCAGCATCAGGCCCTCGCCGGGGCCGTCGAAGCCGCCCGCGAAGTAGTCAAGCAAGGCGTGTTCGCGGAAGAAGTTCATCACCGCGCCGTGCGGCCGCCAGCGGAAGGTCTTGGCCAGCTTGAGGCGGTAGCGGTTGAGCGGGCGCAGCTCGATGATGCCGATGCGGTCGAGCTGGGCCAGGGACTTCACGCAGTCGGCCTCGCTGAGCCGGTAGGTGCCGGTGATCTGCTCCACCGTCCATTGGCTCAGCACGCAGATGGCCACCAGCAGCAGCTTCTTGTCGGCCACCACGGCCCGCTCCTGCGCGGGCGTGAGCTCGGTCACCAGCGGCTGCGCGTCGGCGACGCGGCGCGCGAGTTCCGCGAAGTCGAGCTTGAGCGCGTGGCAGATGGCGTCGATGCGCGAGAGCGACATGTCGCCCTTGGCCAGCATGCGCTTGACGCTGGACTCGGCCATGCCCATGGCGATCGCCAGGTCGGCGTAGGTCATGCGCGCGGATTTGAGTTCCCGCTTGAGGGCGGTGACGAGGTCGGCGGTGGTGCTCATGGGTGGTCAGAGTATCGAAATTCGGTACCCTGGATGGTGCCAGTCGATCCCGTATCGAAATTCGCGCGGTGGACGGTGGGGGCGGGCAGAATCCGCCGCGCGCCTTCCCGGCGCCCACCCAGAGGAGGAGACGCCATGACCACCGCCACGCTGTCCCCGGACACCGGCGCCGTGCCCCAGGCCCCGGGCCACAACCAGTTTGCCCTGCTCAAGCAGCGCCGCTTCGCGCCCTTCTTCTGGACGCAGTTCCTCGGCGCCGCGAACGACAACCTCTTCAAGTTCGCGTTCACGGTGCTGGTCACCTACCAGCTGCAGATCGGCTGGCTGCCCGCCAGCCTGGCAGGCCTGGTGATCGGCGCGCTCTTCATCCTGCCCTTCCTGCTGTTCTCGGCCACCAGCGGCCAGCTCGCCGACAAGCTGGACAAGCGCTCGCTCATGGTCTTCGTCAAGCGGTTGGAGATCGGCATCATGGCGCTGGCCGCCTGGGGCTTCTTCGGCCAGCACGTCGCCGTGCTGCTGGCCTGCACCTTTCTCATGGGCCTGCACTCCACCCTGTTCGGCCCGGTGAAGTTCGCCTACCTGCCGCAGCACCTGGGCGAGCGCGAGCTCACCGGCGGCAACGGCATGGTGGAGATGGGCACCTTCGTCGCCATCCTGCTCGGCAACGTGGCGGGCGGCCTGATCATCGCCGTGCCCGAGATCGGCGCGCACCACGTGGGCTTCGCCTGCGTGGGCCTGGCGCTGCTGGGGCGCTTCGCCTCGCACCATGTGCCGCCCACGCCGGCCACCGATCCTGCGTTGGTCATCAACTGGAACCCGGTGAGCGAGACCTGGCGCAACCTCAAGCTGGCCCATGGCAACACGGTGGTGTTCCGCTCGGTGCTGGGCATCAGCTGGATGTGGTTCTTCGGCGCCGTCTTCCTCAGCCTGTTCCCCGCCTTCGCGCGCGACGTGCTGCACGGCAACGAGCAGGTGGCCTCGCTGCTGCTGGTGGTGTTCTCGGTCGGCATTGGCGTTGGCTCGCTGCTGTGTGAGGTGCTGTCGCGCCGGCACGTGGAGATCGGCCTGGTGCCACTGGGCGCCATCGGCATGAGCGTGTTCGCCATCGACCTGTACTTCGCCACGCGCGGCCTGCCGCCGGCCGGGGTGATGGCGCTGGGGGCCTTCCTGTCGCAGCCGGCGCACGCGCGCGTGCTGATCGACCTGGCGCTGCTGAGCCTGTTCGCCGGCCTGTACAGCGTGCCCATGTACGCGCTGATCCAGATGCGCAGCCGGCCCACGCACCGCGCGCGCATCATCGCCGCCAACAACATCCTCAATGCGCTGTTCATGATCGCCAGCGCGCTGGTGGCCGGCGCGCTGCTGCAGATGGGGTTCACCATCCCACAGATGTTCCTGGTGGTGGGTCTGGCGAACGCCGTGGTGGCGTTCTACATCTTCATGCTGGTGCCCGAGTACCTGCTGCGTTTCGTGGCCTGGGTGGCCTCGCGCCTGGTCTACCGCTTCCAGGTGAGTGGCGACGAGAGCATCCCCACCGAAGGCGCGGCGGTGCTGGTGTGCAACCACGTGAGCTTCGTCGACGCGGTGCTGATCATGGCCGCCAGCCCGCGCCCGATCCGCTTCCTCATGGACCACCGCATCTTCCGCCAGCCGCTGCTGGGCGGGCTGTTCCGCCTGGCCAAGGCGATCCCCGTCGCGCCGCAGAGCGAGGACCCCGGTGCCTACGACGCTGCGTTCGAGCGCGCCGCCCAGGCGCTGCGCGAGCGCGAACTGGTGGCGATCTTCCCCGAGGGCGGCATCACGCGCGACGGTCAGCTGCAGGCTTTCCGGGGCGGCGTGATCAAGATCCTGGAGCGCGCCCGCGCGGACGGCCTGGAGGTGCCCGTCATCCCCATGGGCCTGACCAACCTGTGGGGGTCGTTCTTCAGCCGCATCGAGGAGCGCCAGGGCGCGCGCGTGGCCATGGTGCGGCCGTTCCGCCGCGGCCTGTTCAACCGGGTGGGCCTGAACGTGGGCGCGCCGCTGGCCGCGCCGGGCCTCACGCCCGACGGGCTGCGCGAGCGGGTGGCGGCGCTGCTCGCCTGAGGCTCAGGCCTCCAGCGCGGCGAGCAGGGCGTCGGGCTCGACGGGTTTGTGCAGGAGTGGGAAGCCGAGTTCGGAGGCTTCCTGGATGCGCTGGGGGGAGGTGTCGCCGGTGAGGATGTAGGTGGGCACGGGGGCGGGCAGGCAGGCGTGCACGGCGGCGATGGCCTGCACGGCGGTCATGTTGCCGCCGAGGCGGTAGTCGGAGAGCAGCAGGTCGATCTCGTGGGCGTGAGCGATGGCCAGCACGACGGCCTCGTCGGCGGAGTTGGCGCACCAGACCTGGTGGCCCCAGACCTGCAGCAGCTGCTGCATGCCCATGAGGACCTGCTCCTCGTCGTCGATGACGAGCACGCGGCGCGCGCCCGGGGCTGGCGCGGCGGCGGGCCGCCCGCTGCGCTGGGTGGGCTCGGGGGGGGAGGGCGCGTGGGCGTGCGTGGGTGTGTGTGCGGGTGCGTTCGCGTTCGCGTTGGCGTTCGCGTGCGTGTGCGTGTGCGTGTGCGTGTGCGTCGGTGCGCGTGGCACGCTGATGCAAAAGAGCGAGCCGCGCCCGGGGGTGGAGCACACGCGCAGCGGCGCGTCGATGAGGCGGGCCGATCGTTTGACGATGGACAGGCCCAGCCCAAGGCCATGGGACTGGCTGCGCCGCGAGTGGGCGGCATCGATTTGGTAGAACTCCTCAAAGATGGCCTCCAGCTGCTCGGGGGCGATGCCGATGCCCTGGTCCCAGACCTGAATCTCCAGGCGATCGCCGCGCGATCGGGCACCCAGCAGGATGCGCCCGCGCTGGGAGTAGCGGATGGCGTTGGCCATGAGGTTGGAGAGGATGCGGCGCAACACGGTGGCGTCGGTGCGCACCCAGGCCGAGGAGCTGGCCACATGCAGGCGCAGGCCCTTTTCGTGGGCGAGCTCGGCGAACTCCTGGTCGAGTTCGGCGAAGAGCTGGGCCAGGGGCAGGGCGGCGAGCTCGACCTGCACGGCGTTGGCGTCGAGACGGGAGACGTCGAGCAGCATGTTGAGCAGCTGGCCCAGGCCGTCCAGGGAGGACTGCATGCGCCGGCAGATCTGGGTGAGCTCGGAGCTGGGCACGCAGGGGGAGCGGGCCATGGCGCGCAGGGCGGTGAGGAACAGGCCCAGGGCGTGGATGGGCTGGCGCAGGTCGTGGCTGGCGGCGGCCAGGAAGACGGACTTGGCGCGGTCGGCGGCCTCGGCGCGGTCTTTCTGCGAGCGCAGGTCCTCGATGAGGGTGTGGATGCGCGCCTGCGCCTGGCGCCGGTCGCGGATGTCGCGGATGACCGTCATGCGCAGCCGCTCGCCCTTGATTTCCATGGTGCGGCCGATCAGCTCGACCGGGATCGTCTCGCCGTTCGCGTGGTGGATCTCCGACTCGAAGTAGGCGTCCGCCCCGCTGCCGATGGCCACGCGCGAGCGGTCCCGGTGGCGCCTTGGGGTCATCGACACCACCGTGCGCCCGACAAGTTCGGCGTGGGGGTGGCCCGAGAGCTGGCAGGCGGCCGGGTTGGCGTCGGTGATGGTGCCGTCGCGATGGAACAGCACCCCCTCCGCGCTGACCTCGAGGAAGCGCGACAGCCGTTCGCGCGAGGCGCGCAGGGCCCTCTCGGCGCGGTGGCGTTCGGTCACGTCGGTCATCAGCACGAAGGTGCCGCGCAGACGGCCATCGGGCGAGCGGTCGGCGGAGAGGGAGACCTCCAGGACCTCTTCCTCGTCCGCGCGGCGGCGCCGGTGCAGGAAGGTCAGGTCCTGGCCGCTGCGGGCGTACGGCCGGCCCGCCCTGCGCAGCTGAAGGCGTTCGTCGGGCGTGAGCAGGTCGGCCACGGTGCGGCCCAGGATCGAGGTGTCGTCGTGGCCCATCGCGCGCGCGAACCGGTTGTTCGCGAACAGGCAGCGCACCTTGGGCGGGGCGCTGAAGTACGCGAGCTGCATGGGCAGTTGCTCGAACAGTCGGCGGATCCAGCCAGTGAGCGCGTCGTGCGCCTGCCGCTCCACTTCCTGGTCCGTGACCTCGACCAGGTAGCAGCCGTGCGCGCGCTGCACCGGGTCCCACCATCCCGCGCAGCGGTAGTGAGCAACGCCCCGTGCGGGGTGCCACAAGCGCAGGGTCAGGGTGAAGTCGCGCGCGCGTGGCAGGGCCTGCAGCAGGTGCAGCCGGCTGTCGCGATCGAGGCCGTTGCGCCAGTCGCCGCCCCAGGGCGCTTCTTGCATGCACGCCTGCCAGCCGGGCGACGCCGCCAGCACCTCGCCCACCGCCGACAGCAGCGCGCCGATACCGGGCACCAAAGCCCAGGCGGCGGCGCTGTCGGGTGGCATGGGGATGGCAACAGGCGGCAAGGTGCTGAAGCCGGTCAATATAGTTCCCGCGCATTATTGAATCGGGCTGCTCGCGCGCCAAGACTCAAGGGGTCTGATCTGCAAGGAGGATGAGCGTGCACGCAGCCGGTTCCAACCCGCGTTTTTCCCCACCGTCCGGCACGCCACCGCGGGTGGCCGTCTCGCCAGGCGCGCTGCCGGTCGGTGCGGTCCTGAGCCACGTGGCCCGCATGGCCATGGATGCGGCCGACGCCCGCCAGCGCACGGTCGCGGCGGTCGACGCCTGCGCCCGCTTGATCGCCGCGCGCCAGCGCCTGACCCTGGCGCTTGACGGCCAGCAACGCATCGAACAACTCATGCAATTGGCCGATGGACGCGAGCGGGCGCGCCGCCTGCGGCCGGATGAGCGCGAGGCCCTCCAACCGCACCTTGAGGCGGTGTGGGCCCGGGCGGCCCAGGCCTTGAGCGAATGGCGCGACGCGGGCCAGCATTTCACCGGCGTGACCCATCTGTTGCCCACCCAGTTGTCGCACGCGGTGGCGCAGGCCCCCGCGCTGACGGTGCAGGCCTGGCAGGCGCTCATGCAGGCCCAGGTGCGCGAGGCGGGGGGCGGACCTTCCGACGAGGTCGACGTGGCCTTGTGCCGGTACATGGCCGCGCACCGGCGTTGCGAAGAGGCCCAGGCACGGGCCAGCGCCGCGCGCGCGGCGCGCGGCCAGGC
Source organism: Hydrogenophaga sp. PML113 (assembly GCF_001777155.1). Taxonomy (NCBI): domain Bacteria; kingdom Pseudomonadati; phylum Pseudomonadota; class Betaproteobacteria; order Burkholderiales; family Comamonadaceae; genus Hydrogenophaga; species Hydrogenophaga sp. PML113. The sequence continues at coordinate 257,707 of NZ_MIYM01000005.1, forward strand.
CGAATCCGGTTGGCGCATGGGTCGAGGCAGCCTGTCGGGCCTGGCCGGCGCCTGCCTGGCCGAAATGGCGAGCGTGGACACCTGGCTCGCGGCCGAGGCGCGGCGGGCCGCTGCGCGTGGCGCCTTGTGCGCGCTGGCGGGCGGCCTGGTGTGGCAGCTGCCGCTCGAGCGCTGAGGAAAAAGTGGGGTGGGGCATAAAAAAAGCCGTTCACGCCCGAAGGCATGAACGGCTCGGTGCATGGGCCGCCGGCCGAATCAATGCACCGCGGTGGCAAACCCTTCAACCGTCGCGGGCGTGCGGAACCACAGGCCCGCGAAGCCGCTGTAGCGCGTCAGGTTGCTGAGCCGGATGCGCTTGTCGATCTTTTTCTCGAAGTACGGCAGGCGGTTCAGCATCTGGATCACGTTCGGCTCCCAGCGCAGCACCTTGATGAAGGCGGCATAGATCTCCATGCCCGCGGGGCTGAAGCCCACGGGGCGCACGCTGACCCGCACGAGCTCGGGTGTCAGACCCAGGACCTGGAACCACTCGTTGATGAGGGTCTCATAGTCGGCGGCGATGGTGGTGGGCATGATTGCCGAGTCGATGTCCGAGTCCATCTGCTCGTCGCTTATCCGGGTCGTGCTCCGGATGCCGAGTCGCTGCATCACGCCGTTGGCCAGTACTTGTCTCATGGTTCCACCTCGTTGGTGAGTGAGCGTTCGTGCGCCGGTCGGAGGGAGGCTGCACGCACGTTCAACATGGACTTCAGTATCCGGACGCGGGGCGTCTGTCTCAATAATGCGCGAGCACTATTTTGATTTTTCGCTCGTGAACACGGGTCCCGACGACCCGGTTTCCCTCTGAGAACGAGGGCGCGAATGCTCAGAGGTTGGAGCCGACGTCGGGGGCTTCCATGAGCCCCGACTGCATCGCGTAGGCCGCGATCTCGGCGCCGTTGTGCAGGCCCAGCTTGAGCATCACGTTCTGCCGGTGCTTGCGCGCCGTGAGCACGCTGATGTGCAGCGCGTCGGCGATTTCCTGGTTGGTGCCGCCGCGCGCGATCATGCGCACGATCTGCTGCTCGCGCTGCGTGAGTGTCTGCGGCAGGCCCTGAGCGTTGGGCCGCTTGTTGGCGGAGCTGTCCAGACCCTTCGCCACCTGAGGGCTGATGTAGCGCCGACCCTCCATGACGGCGCGGATCGCGTCGAGCAGTTCGGCGCCCTGCTCGTGCTTCAGCACGAAGCCGTTGACCCCGGCACCGAAGGCATTGGCCACCGACCCCGGGTAGACGTTGCCCGTGACGACCAGGATGCGCAGGTTGGGGGCCACGCGCCGCACGCGCCGTGCCACCTCGACGCCCGAACTGTCCGACAGGGCCAGGTCGAGCAGCAGCAGGTCGGGCTTGTGGAACTGCACCAGCAGTTCGACATCGCTGCCCTTGGCCGTTTCGGCCACCAGATCAAAGTCGCCAGCGGACTGCAGCAGCATGCCGATGCCTTGGCGAACGAGTGCGTGGTCTTCAGCAACAACAACCCGGACCATGAGAACCTCTTGAGATGAACAGTTAAAACCCCGTCGAGAATAATCAATTGGTCAACAGATTGCAGCGGCGTTTACTCCATAAGCATCAATTTTTTTGAGCTGCCGGGGCCGTGCGGCCAAAAAAAACCCACCGTTGCGGTGGGCCAGATTACGCGGTTTGCGCGAATTCAGAAAGGGATGTCGTCGTCCATGTCGTCGAAGCCCGTGGGCTGGCGCGCCGGCGCCGGCGCGGGGCGGGGCGACGGGGCCGGGCGGCCAGCGGGCGCCGCCGCTCGGGGCGCCGCTGCGGCGCGCGGTGGGGCGCCGCCGTCGTCGCCGCCACCCATGCCTTCACGGCCGCCGAGCAGTTGCATCTCGGTTGCGATGATGTCCACGGTGTTGCGCTCGACGCCGCCCTGGTCGGTGTACTTGCCGTACTTCAGGCGCCCTTCGACGTACAGCGGGCGGCCCTTCTTGACGTACTCGCCCGCGATTTCGGCGAGGCGGTCGTAGAAGGTCACGCGGTGCCACTGCGTCTCTTCCACGGTCTCGCCGGTGTTGCGGTCCTTGCGGCGGCTGGAGGTGGCGATGCTCACGTTGGCCACGGCCTGGCCGGAGGGCAGGTAGCGGATCTCGGCGTCGCGGCCGCAGTTGCCCACGAGGATGACTTTGTTGACGGATGCCATGGGAATTCCTTGCGTGTCGGTTGGGGCCGCGTGTGGCACACGGCCGGCCGCAGGATTGTGCCGCATGCACCCGGGCGCGCCGGTGCGATTTGCCGCGAAGGGAATAATCGGCCTTCATGAGACAGCGCGAGCCCGACTTCTTCCAGAACCTGCAGGATGAATTTTCCGATCTGAGGGCCTGGGTCGATCGCAGCGTGGTGCTCGCCTATGCCGTGGTCGCCGGGCTGTTCGTGGTGGCGTTCACCTGGCTGAGCGAGGCGGCTTTCGAGCTGTTCAAGCACCTGCACGGGCGCGCGCCGTGGGCCGTGCTGGTGTGGACGCCTTGCCTCACGGCCCTCATCGTGTGGTGCACGCGCCGCTTCGCGCCGGGCGCGGGCGGCTCGGGCATCCCGCAGGTCATGGCGGCCCTGGACCCCGGCATCACGCCCGGCATGCGGGCGGGCCTGGTGTCGCTGAGGCTGACCTTCGCCAAGATCGTGCTGGGTGTCGCGGGGCTGCTGGCGGGCTTGTCGGCGGGGCGGGAAGGGCCCTCGGTGCAGGTGGCCGCCGGCGTCATGCACGATGCGCGCCGGTGGCTGCGCCCCGGGTCGGCGATGGGGGAGCACGCTTTGCTGGTGGCCGGCGGTGCCGCCGGCATGGCCGCCGCATTCAACGCGCCGCTGGCCGGCGTCGTCTTCGCGATCGAAGAGCTGTCGAAGAAGATGGAGTCGCGCAACAACGGGCTCATCATCGCCGCCATCGTGGTGGCGGGTCTGGTGGCGATCTCGGTGTTCGGCAACCTCACCTACTTCGGCTCGATCGAAGTGCCGCGCCTGAGCTGGCAAGCCTTCTGGCCGGGCCTGCTGGTGGCGCTGGTGTGCGGCGTGCTCGGCGGCCTGTTCAGCCGCTTGCTGGCCGCGTCGCTGCAAGGCCTGCCCGACCGCGTCAGCGCCTACCGGCGGCGCTATCCGGTGCGATTCGCCGCGGTGGCCGGCATGGGGGTGGCGGTCATCGGGCTCGTCACCGGCGGCGCCACGTTCGGCGCGGGCGCCGAACAGGTCCGGCTCATGCTCGCTGGCGAGGCCGAGACCTCGCCCTTGTACGTGCTGCTCAAGCTGGTCGCAACCTGGCTGACCTCGTGGAGCGGCGTGCCCGGAGGCATCTTCGCTCCCTCCTTGTCCATCGGCGGCGGCATTGGTCATGACATCGCCATGCTGCTGGGCGGCGACAACGCCCGCCTGCTGGCACCCAGTCTGATCGCGCTGGGCATGGCGGGTTTCCTGGCCGCCACCACGCAGGCCCCGCTCACGTCCTTCATCATCGTGATGGAGATGATCAACGGCCGCTCCATGGTGCTGAGCCTGATGGCGTCGGCCATGCTCGCCAGTCTGGTCGCGCGCCTGATCAGCCGGCCGCTGTACTCCGCGCTGGCCGGGATGATGGTGCGCAAGCTGCGCCCGCGCGCGGCAACCACCGCGGCGCCGGACTCGGATCTGCCCAGCGAGCCGGCCAGGCAGCCGGAGCCCGACGCGCAGCGGTCGGACACTGCCCCGCCCCACGCCGAGCCGGCGGCCGAAGCGACCGCTCCGCCGCAAGCCGACCCCCAGCTGGACCCGGACACCGACCGCCCGCCCGAAGCGGAGCCCCCCAGCGAGCCCGGCCCCTTGCCCGCGCCGCCGCGCTGATCAGTGCGCGGCCGCGCTGGGGCGCATACCCCAGGCGATCAGCAGCCAGAGGGCGAGGATCGCGGCGCTGGCGCCGAAGACGCCCGGCGCGCCCCACGCGCGCGACACCAGGCCCCCCAGCGAGCCGCCGACGAAGATGCCGAGCGACATCAGCGTGTTGAAGACCCCCAGCGCGGTGCCCCGCTGATGGGGCTTGGCCAGCCGGGAGGCCAGGCTGGGTTGGCTGGCCTCCTGGGTGTTGAAGCCCACGAAGTACAGGCACAGCAGCACCCCCAGCAGCGGCAGGCTGGGCTGGTGGAGCTGGGCGAGAAACCCCAGCTGCACCACGCCGAGCAAGGCGATGGTGCCGAGGTAGACGGCGCGGAAATGGCCGCGCCGCTCCAGCCGGAACAGGAAGCCGCCGACGATCAGCAGCGAGACCACCAGCGCCGGCAGATAGGCCTGCCAATGCCGCGCCGTGTCCAGCCCGGCCTGCACCAGCAGGGCCGGTACGGACAGCCAGGTCATGATCTGCGCCGCGTGCAGGGCGAACACCCCGGCATTCACGCGCAGCAGATCGCGTTGGCCCAGCACCTCGCGCAGGCTGGCGCGCGGCGCGTGCGCCTGCCGGGCCGGCTCGGGCGGCACCACCCAGGCCACCACCGCCATGGCCGCCAGGCTCAGCGCCAGCGTGATCAGGAACAGGCCCGACAAGCCGACATGCGGCACCAGCGCCGGCGCGGCCACCAGGGACAGCGCGAACATCAGCGCGATGCTGATGCCCACCAGCGCCATGGCCTTGGTGCGCACGCTGTCGCGCGTGAGGTCGGCGAGCAAGGCGGTGACGGCCGCGGAAATGGCGCCCGCGCCTTGCAGCGCGCGGGCCGCCAGCAGCCAGTGCACCGACGGCGCCCAGGCCGCGAGCGCGCTGCCGGCGGCGAAGACCGCCAGGCCCAGCAGGATCACCGGCTTGCGGCCGAAGCGGTCCGAGGCCATGCCCAGCGGCACCTGCAGGAAGGCCTGGGTGAGGCCGTACATGCCCATGGCCAGGCCGATCAGGGCCGGGTCGTCGCCGCCGGGGTAGCGCCGCGCTTCCAGCGCGAACACCGGCAGCACGATGAACAGGCCCAGCATGCGCAGGGCGTAGATGGCGGCCAGCGCCGCACTCGCGCGGCGTTCGCCGGACGTCATGCGGTGCTGATCGACAGGCGGGGCGGAGGGGGAGGGGGCGGTGCGCGAAGCGGTCAAGGCGGACAAGGGGGTCGACAGGCCAACCCTGCATTGTCCGTGATCGGCGCGGGCAGGTCGGCGGCCGGCCGGATTCGGCCCCGCGCGCCGGCGCCGGTTCAGGCCGCCGCCGCTTCCACGGCCCGGGCGGGTTCGTCGAACACCTCGCAGCCCTGCGCGCGCAGCCAGGCCTGCTGCTCGGCGCCGAGGATGCCGCTGAGGACGAGCCGCGCCGCCGCCGGTTCGGCGCGCAGCCGCGCGATGCCTGCCTGCAGCAGCGGCCACACGCCCGGCGCCTGGGCCGCGGCCGCGAGGAACACGGCGAGCGCGCGGTACTGGCCGCAGGTGGCGGCGTCGTGCAGCGACTGCACCAGCACGGCCGGCTGCGCGAAGACCTGCCCGGTCACGTCGATCGGGTTCAGCGTGGACGCGAAGGGGATGGCCTGCTTCAGCCGCTGCGCCGCCGCGTCGGGCAGCGGCGGCAGGCGCAGGCCCAGCTCCTCGGCGCGGTCCGCCATCATGATGCCCACCCCGCCCGAGACGCTGAACAGGGCGATGGCCTGACCGGCCGCGGGGGCGGCCACCGCGCCGGGCCGCGCCGCGTCGCCGAACAGCTCGCCGATGCGCGAGACCTGGCGCGCGCCGCAGGCCTCGAACAGGTTCCGGTAGACCTCGGCATCGCCGGTGTCGCTGCCCGTGTGCAGCTGGGCGGCGCGGGCGCCGGCCGGCGTGTGGCCCACCTTGACCGCCGTCACCGGCTTGCCCGCCGCGCGTGCGGCCAGCAGGGCCTCGCGCAACCGGCCCAGGTCGCGCGCCCCTTCCAGGTACACCAGGATGGCGTGGCAGCGCGGCTCGCGCACCAGCCAGTCGATCGCGTCGGCCGCTTGCACGCCGGCTTCGTTGCCGGTGGTGATCCAGTGGCCGATGGCCACGCCGGCCCGCCGCGCGAGCGTGTAGGCGTAGCCGCCGAAGGCGCCGCTCTGGCTGACCAGGGCCACAGAACCGCTGGCAGGCGCGTCGTCCAGCACGACGGGCGAGAAGGTGGCGAACAGGCGCTCGTGGAAATTCATGGCGCCCAGGCAGTTCGGGCCCAGCAGGGCGATGCCCGCGTCGCGCGCCCGCTCGCCCAGGCGCCGCTGCTGGCGCGCCCCGTCCGTCGACACCTCGGCGAAGCCGGAGCTGAAGACGATCGCCGCGCGCGCGCCCGTGCGCACCAGCTGGTCCATGGCATCGTCGCAGGCCGAGGCGGGCACCGCGACGAGGACCAGGTCCACCGGCGCGCCGATCGCATCGAGCGAGGCGTAGGCGCGTTGGCCTTGGATCTCCGGGGCCGTGCGGTGCACCGGGTAGATCGCGCCCGTGTAGCCGTGCCGCAGCAGCAGCCGGATCGGCATGCCGCCGACCTTGTTGGGCTCGGTGGAGGCGCCGATGATGGCGATGGAGCGCGGCGCCAGCAGCGCGCGCAGATCAGGCCGTGAGGCGCTCAAGGCGGCTCCAGGCCCGCTCCATGCCATCCACCAGGCCGGCCATCTGCTCGGCCACGGTGGTCTCGCCCCGGATGGCGAACACGCTTTGGCCAGCGGCTTCGTAGATCAGGCGCGGATCGCCGTGCTCGTGCATGGAGGCGAAGACGTCGCCGGTCAGCACCTGCTGCAGCGGCATGTCCAGCGGCCGCGGCGCGCCGGGTTGCTGCCAGGCGTCGATCCATTCGCTGCGCACCACGCGGCAGGGCTTGCCGCTGTGCGCGCGCGTGATCAGGGTGTCCTCGCTCGCGCTGTCCACGAGCCGCTGCAGCAGCGCCGCCGGCGTGTGGTTCTCGCGCGCCGCCATCCAGAGCGTGCCCAGCCAGGCGCCCTGCGCGCCCATGGCGATGGTGCCCAGCACCTGTTCGCCGGTGCCGATGCCGCCGGCGGCCAGCACCGGCCGGCCCTCGGCCACGGCGATGACCTGCGGCAGCAGCGACAGGGTGCCGACAGGGCCCGTGTGGCCGCCGGCGTCGTAGCCCTGGGCCACCAGCACCTCGACACCCATCTCCATGGCCTTGCGCGCGTGGCGCACCGAACCCACCAGCGAGAAGGTGAGCTTGCCGCGCGCCTTGGCCCGTTCGATGAGGTCGGCGCGCAGGCCGATGGCGGTGGCCACGCCGCGGCAGTTGGACGCCAGCACGGCCTCGATCTGTTCGTTGAACAGCGCCTCGGATCGCACCTGCGTGGTGAAGAAGCTGGGCTTCACCGGCGGCTTCACGTCGAAGCGTTCGCGCAGCCCCTGCACGAAGTCCCGGTGCTCGGCCGGCAACGCCCCGCGCAGCTCGTCGATGGTGGCGGCCTGCGGCACGCGGCTGGGCAGCATGAGGTCGATGCCGTAGGGCATGTCGCCCATGCGCCGCTGCACGTCTTGCAGGATGTGCGGGATCTCGTGCGGCAGCTCGCGCGCCAGGCCGAGCACCGGGAAGCCCCCGGCCTGGGCGATGGCCACCACGACGTCGACGGAGTGCGAGAAGCCGAAGATCGGGTGGCGAACGCCCAGGCGCTCGCAGATCGGGGTGCGCAGCGCCATCACTGGGGTTCGATGCCGGCTTGCTTGATGACGCGGCCCCAGCGGGTGAACTCGCTGCTCACGAGGGCGTCGAAGTCGGGGCCGCTCTGCGGCGCGAACTCCATGCCCATGCCTTCGAACTTGGCCTTCATGTCGGGCATGGCCAGCACGGCCGCCACGTCGGCGGACAGCTTGCGCATGACGGGCTCGGGCACCTTGGCCGGGGCCACCAGGCCGAACCAGGTGCCGACGTCGTAGTTTGGCAGCTTGGCGGCCTCGGCCACGGTGGGCAGGTCGGGCGCGGCGCTGGCGTGCTTCGCGGTGGTCACCGCCAGGGCGCGCAGCTTGCCCGCCTTCACGTGCTGCATGGCCAGCGCCGCCGTCAGCGGCATCATGTTCACGCGGCCCGCGAGCAGGTCGTTCAAAGCGTCGGGCTGGCCCTTGTACGGCACATGGGTCAGCTTGATGCCGGCCTCCTGCGCGAGCAGCTCGCCGGCCAGGTGGTTGGAGGTGCCGATGCCGGCGGTGGAATAGGTCACCGGCGCGCTGCTTTTCTTGGCCAGGTCGATCAGTTCCGGCAAGGTGTTCGCCGCCACGCTCGGGTGCACCACGATGATGTTGGGCACCACCCCGATGCCGGCCACAGAGCGGAAGTCGCGCACCGGGTTCCAGGTGACGTTCTTCTGCAGGCTGGGGATCACGGCGTAGCCCGGGCTGACCAGCAGCAGGGTGTAGCCGTCCGGGTTCGACTTGGCCACGAAGTCGGTGCCGATGGAGCCGCCCGCGCCGGTCTTGTTCTCCACGATCACGGGCTGCGGGTAGCGCGCGGACAGCTTGTCCGCGATGGCGCGCGCGATCGAGTCCACGATGCCGCCGGCCGAGAAGGGCACGATGATGCGCACCGGCTTGTTGGGGAAGCCGTCCTGGGCGAAGGACGGTGCGGTGGCCAAGGCCAATGCGCTGGCGGCGCTGGCCAGCAGGGTGCGGCGGCTGAGGGTCATGTTTGTCTCCTGGTTGTGGTGGGGTCAATCGGTCGCGGCCATGGCCATGGTCCGCTTGGCGATATTGGTCAGGTGGATCTGGCTCGTGCCTTCGTACAGCCGGAACAGGCGCACGTCGCGGTAGAAGCGCTCCGCCACGTTGTCGTTGATGTAGCCCTGGCCGCCGAACACCTGCACGGCCCGGTCGGCGACGCGGCCGCACATCTCGCTGGCGAACAGCTTGCACATCGAGGCTTCCATGGTCACGTCGAGGCCGTCGTCGCGTTTGCGCGCGGTCTCCAGCAGCAGGGCGCGCGCGGCGTGCACCTCGGTGTTGCTCTGCGCGATCATTTGCTGCACCAGCTGGAACTCGGCGATGGCCTGGCCGAACTGGCGGCGGCTGGCCGCGCGCGCGACCATCTCGTCGACCAGGCGGATGGCCGGTCCGATGCACAGGCCCGCCAGGTTGATGCGCTGCTTGTTCAGGGCGCGCATCGCGGTGCGGAAACCCTGCCCTTCCATCTCGGGGCCGCCGACGATGGCGCTGGCCGGCACGCGCACCCGCTCCAGCACCACCTCGCCCACGGGCGAGCCGTGCTGGCCCATCTTGCGGTAGGCCTCGGGCGTCGACAGGCCCGGCGCGCCGCGCTCGACCAGGAAGGCGGTGATGCCGCGGGCACCCTTGCCCTGCGGGTCGGTGCGCGCGAACACGGTGAACAGGTTGGCCAGGGGCGCGTTGGTGATGAAGCACTTGCGCCCCGTGATCAGGTAGTCGCCGCCATCGCGCATGGCCACGGTCTTCTGCGCGGTCGCGTCCGATCCCGCCTCGGGCTCGGTGAGGGCGAAGCAGCCGGTCAGCTGCCCGCTGGCGAGCCGCGGCAGGTACTGGCGCCGCTGTTCTTCGGTGCCGTCCACCACCAGTGACTCGGAGGCGATGCCGGTGTTGCCGCCGAAGCGGGCGCGAAAGGCGGTCGCGCACTGCGAGACCTCGATGTTGACCAGCGACAGCTCCTCGCTCGTGAGGCCGGCGCCGCCATAGGCCTCGGGGATGCTGTGGCCGAACAGCCCGAGGGCGCGCATGCGCTCCACCAGCGGCTCGGGGATGCGGTCCTCGCGGTCAACGTCCGCTTCGGCGGGGATGCACTCGTCGCGCACGAAGCGACGGACTTCGGCGAGCAGCGTCGAAAAGGCGTCGGGGTCTCGGATCATGGGGGCGGGTTCTCAGTTGGTGGCGCGAACGCCGTAGGCGAGCTCGATCTGGCGCACCGCTTCCAGCAGCAGGGGCGCCACCTCGCGCGAGAGCTTGTCCTTGGGCAGGCTGTAGCCGATGAGCGTGCAGTTCATGGCCACCGGCTGCTCGCGCGCGGGCAGGCGGATGGGCGCGGCGATGGCGTGGACGTCCTTGCGCCAGTCGCCGCGCGAGTGGCAGAAGCCGTGGGCGGCGAACAGCTTCTGGTCGGCCTCCCAGGCGGCGCGGTGCTTGTCGTACATCTCGCGGTCGTGCACCTTGAGGTAGTTCAGGATCGCGGTCTGCTCCGGCTTGGGCAGGCTCTGGATGAGCGCGCGGCCCATGGCCGAGGCCAGCAGCGGGCGGGTGCTGCCGATGTCGGGCCAGTGGTAGTTGGCCTTGTCGGCGCGCACGGCATCCAGGTACACGACGTCGGCGCGGTCGCGCATGCCCAGGTTCACCGAACAGCCGGTCGCGCGCGCCAGCTGCTCCATGAAGGGCCGCGCCACCTGGCGCACCTGGGCGCCGGCGAGCACGGGATGGCTCAGGGACAGCACGCCGCTGCCCAGCCGGTACTTCTGCAGCGCGGGATCGCGCGTGAGGTAGCCCAGCAGCGTGAGCGTGTAGGTGAGCCGCGAGACCGTGGGTTTGGGCAGGCCGGTGCGCTCGGCGATCTCGCGGTTGCCCAGCACCGGATCCGCCACCGTGAAGGCGCGCAGCACGTTGAGTCCACGCGCCAGGTTCATGGAGAACTGGCGGTCCTCCGCGAGGTCGTGGGGATCGACGAGACCGGGGAGCGTGATCGAGGTCATGCGGCGTTTCGCTTGCTTGGGGGCCATGATGGGTACTTCGAAAGACGAGGTAAACGGCTGTTTCGCTGTGCGAAACATCGATTGTGGGCAGCGAAAGGCTCTGGCACAACGGCGTGGCGCGGCCGACCGCGGCCACAGACCCAAGGACCTCACCGTGACCCCGACCCCCCGCTCAGCAGGCGCCCTCGCGGGCGTGCGCATCCTCGACATGGCTACCGTGCTGGCGGCCCCCATGGGCGCCACCCTGTGCGCCGACCATGGCGCCGAGGTCGTGAAGCTGGAACTGCCGGATGGCAGCGACGCCCTGCGCGGCCTGCAGCCGGTGCAGGACGGCGTGCCGCTGTGGTGGAAGGTGGCCAACCGGGGCAAACGCGGCATCACGCTCGACGTGCGCCAGGCGCGCGGGCGCGAGCTGTTCCTGTCCCTGCTCCCGCGCTTCGACGTGCTGGTGGAGAACTTCCGCAGCGGCACGCTGGACCGCTGGGGCCTGGACATCGCCACCTTGCACGCGGCCAACCCGCGCCTGGTGGTGGTGCGGCTCACCGGCTTCGGGCAGACCGGGCCGTACAAGGCGCGGCCGGGCTACGCGCGCATCTTCGAGGCCATGAGCGGCTTCACCAACCTGACCGGCGAAGCGGGCGGGCCGCCGCTGCACAGCAACTTCCCGGTCGGCGATGCCGTGGCGGGCCTGTTCTGCGCCTTCTCCATTGCGTCGGAGATGGTGCGCCTGCGCGGCGACCCGAACGCCAAGGGCGTGGAGGTGGACCTGGCCGCCACGGAGGCGCTGTTCCGGCTGCTCGATTGCCTGCCGGTGGAGCACGAGCGGCTGGGCCAGGTGCGCCGGCCCGAGGGCAATCGCGCCAGCTACACGGCGCCGTCCAACATGTACCGCAGCCGCGACGGCCAGTTCTTCTCGCTGGTGGCCTCGTCGAACGCGATCTTCGCGCGCCTGTGCGAGGCCCTCGGCGAGCCCGAGCTGGCCAGCGACCCGCGCTTCAACACCAACCCGGCGCGCGTGAAGCACCTGGTGGCGCTGGACGAGCACCTGGGCGGGTGGTTCGCGCGGCACGACTACGCCGCGCTGGCCGAGCGGCTCGAGCGCGCGGGCATTCCTTTCAGCAAGGCCTACACCATCGAGGACATCGAGCAGGACCCGCACTTCATCGCGCGCGGCGCGATCGTGCGCCTGCCGGACCCCGATTTCGGGAGCCTGCCCGCGCCCTGCATCGTGCCGCGCGTGGTGGGCCGGGAAATGAACGTGCCGCGCACCGGGCCGTCGGTGGGCGAGCACAACGCCGAGGTGTATGGCGCGCTGGGCGTGGGCGCCGATGAGCTGGAGCGGCTGCGGGCGCAGGGTGTGATCTGAGGCCCTGAGGCCTCGATGGGCGCGGTGGCGAACCGCGCCCTTGTCTCAGTTCGTCGGCGCGCGGTCCGGGTCGCAGAGGTACATGCACTGCACCTCCATGGTGTGCACCGCGGTGCCGTGCTGGTTCACGATCTCGCGCCGGAAGCCGACGACACCGCGGTCGCCCTTGCTGGTGGGGCGCGTCTCGATCACTTCCATCACCAGGTGCACGGTGTCGCCGGCCTTCACCGGCGCGTGGATGCGCCACTTGTCGATGCCCAGCATGGCCACCAGCGTGCCGTCGTTCAGGCCGGACTGGCAGAGCAGGCCGGTGGACACCGCGAAGACCAGCGGGCCGTGCGCGATGGGCTCGCCATAGGGCTGCGTGCGGCAGAACTCGTGGTCCATGTGCGGGGCGTTGAAGTCGCCCGAGACGCCGGCGAAGTTGACGATGTCGGTTGGCGTGATGGTGCGCCGCGCGGTCTGGAAGCGGTCGCCGACCGCGAACTCGTCGAAGTACTTGCCGCGTGGGCGGGTGGTGGTGCTCATGGGCTCAGGCTCCCTCGAAGCGCAGCAGGGCGCGGCCCGAATTGCGGCCCGCCAGCTGCGCTTCGCTGAAGGGCAGCAGTTCGTCCAGGCCGATGAAGCCGAGCTGTGGGCTCAGGCGGTCGAAGTCGGGTTTCCAGTCGCTGCCCAGGCGCGCCCACAGGCGGTGGCGCTGCTCCCAGGGCGCGTTGGCCACGATGCCCACCAGCTTGATCGCCCGCATGATGAAGGGCAGCACGCTGCCGTCGAAGCCGTTGCTGGCCGCGTTGCCCACGCAGGCCACGCAGCCCTGGTCCTGGGTGGAGCGCAGCAGCCAGGACAACAGGGGGCCGCCGACGTTGTCGATGGCCGCCGCGAACTGAGGCTTCTCCAGCGCGCGCGGTGGCGCGGCCAGGATCTGCGTGGCATCCAGCACCTCGCTGGCGCCGGCCGCGCGCAGCGCCTCGGCCTGCTCCATGCGGCGCGTGATGGCGGTGGCCCGGTGGCCCGTGCGGGCCAGGATGCCCAGCGCGCTCAGGGCCACGGCGCCGCCCGCGCCGGTGATGGCCACGGGCCCCGAGTCCGGCCGCAGGCCTTCCATCTGGAAGCGCTCCAGTGCCATGGCCGCGGTGAAGGCCGGCACGCCAAGCGCGGCGCACTCCAGGGCCGTCAGGCCGGCGGGCAGGGCCTGCACGTGGGCCGCGGGCACGCGCACGATCTCGGAGAAGCCGCCGTCGAAGGCGATGCCGGTCTGGAAGCCGTGCACCAGCACGGTCTGGCCCGGGGCGAAGGCGGCGGCGTCCGAGTGCAGGACGTCGCCCACCAGCTCGATGCCCGCCACGCGGGGGAAGCCGGTGATGATCTTGGCCTTGCCATGCAGCGACAGGCAGTCCTTGAAGTTCACGCCCGCGTAGCGGTTGCGGATGACCACCTCGCCGGGGCTGAGATCGTCCAGCGTGAGCTCTTCCAGGCGGCTCTCGGTGCGACCGTCCACCACATGGGTGCGGACGGCGCGAAAACGCGGGGGGATGGGGGTGTTGGCTTGGGGCATGGCGTGTTGGCTTGAATCAGTAGTCCACCAGGGAGCCTTCGTGCAGGCAGGGGTTGCGTTCGGCGCCGCGCGCGCGGCGCACCCAGTCCCGCCCGATCACGGTCTTGTGCACCTCGCTGGAGCCTTCGCCGATCTGGTTGAGCTTGGCGTCGCGGAAGAAGCGCTCCAGGGGAAAGTCCTGCAGGTAGCCGCGCCCGCCGGTGAGCTGCAGCGCGTCGGTGACGACCTTCATGCACAGGTCGGTGGCCTGCAGCTTGGCCATGGAGGCGTAGGTGGCGACGTCGGCGTCACCGCGGTCGTACTTCTCGGCCACCAGCGACAGCAGCGCGCGCGAGGCCTCGATCTGCGTCGCCATGTCGGCCAGCATCCATTGCACGCCCTGGTGTTCGCCCAGGGTCTTGCCGAACACGCTGCGGTCGACGGCGTAGGCGGCGGCGATCTCCACCGCGCCGATCGCGCGGCCCAGGGCCATGGCGGCGTGGCCGATGCGCGCGCGCAGCAGGGCGTCCTGCGCCAGGCTGAAGCCCTCGCCCTCGGCGCCCAGGCGGTGAGACGCCGGCACGGCCACCTCGGTCAAGCTGAGCGAGGCGATGGGCACGCCGTACCAACCCAGCTTGCCCACGTCGGGGCTGATGGTGAAGCCGGGCGCGTCGCGCGGCACCAGCGCGGCCAGGAAGGTCGAGGGCTCGTCCTCGGCGCAGCCCACGATGACGAACCAGTCGGCGGTGCTGGCGCGGGTGATGAACTTCTTGCGGCCGGTGATGCTGTAGCCGCCGGGCGTGCGCCGGAACACGGTCTTGAGGCCGCGCACGTCGGAGCCGGCCTCGGGTTCCGTCAGACCGAAGGCGGCCTGCAGCTCGCCGGTGCACAGGCCGGGCACCAGCTGCTGCTTCAGGGCCTCGCTGGCGCCGGCCACGATGGCGCGCGTCGACAGGTCGGTGCCCGTGATGAGCGAGGCCGAGGTGCTGCACACGCGCCCCAGCTCTTCGATGATTCGGATGCGCAGCTGCTGGCGCGCGTCGCTGCCGCCATAGGCGCGGGGAAAGGCGGTGCCCACGATGCCCTCGCGGGCCAGCAGGCGGAAGTTGTCCCAGGCGAACACGTCCTGTTGGGCCACCTCGGCGGCCTTGGGGCCCAGGGTGTCGCGGCAGAGCCCGCGCACGCGCAGCACCATGGCCTGTTCGTCGCTGGTCAGTCGGTGCAGGAAGTGGTCGCCGAAGAGGGTGGGGTGGTTCATGGTGCGGGCCTTTGCGCGGCATCATGCGGCGCGGGGCAGGCCGAGTCGAGACGGTGTTTCGATGTGCGAAACGGCGCCTTGCGCCCGCGCCGGGGCGGTGGCCTGATGGGCGCTCCACACCGGCCGCGCCATGCCCTCGACCCCTTGCTTTCGACCGTCCGCCCACGCGCCTGGGGAGTGCCCGCCATGACGCGGCAAGGCCCGCTGGCCGGCCTGCGCGTGCTGGAGATCGAGGCGATCGGCCCGGTGCCGCTGGCCGCCATGCTGTTGTCCGACCTGGGCGCCGACGTGTTGCGGGTGGACCGGCCGGCGGCGCCCGAGCTCGGTGTCCCGCGCGACCCGCGCTTCGAGCTGAGCGCGCGCGGACGCCGCTCCGTGGTCATCGACCTGAAAGAACCCGCCGGTGTCGAACGCGCCCTGTGCCTCGCCGAGCGGGCCGACATTCTTCTGGAAGGCATGCGCCCCGGCGTGATGGAGCGCCTGGGCCTGGGGCCCAACGAATGCCTGGCCCGCAACCCGAGGCTGGTCTATGGCCGCATGACCGGCTGGGGCCAGCACGGGCCCTTGGCCAACACGGTGGGCCACGACATCAACTACATCGCCACCACCGGCGTGCTGCACGCCATCGGCCCGCGCGACGGGCCGCCGGCCGTGCCGCTCAACCTGGTGGGCGACTTCGGCGGCGGCGCCCTGGTGCTGGCCTTCGGCGTGCTGGCCGCGCTGCACGAAGCGCGCGCCAGCGGCCAGGGCCAGGTGGTCGACGCCGCCATGGTCGATGGCTCGCTGGCCCTGCTGGCGCCGGTGATCGGCCGCTGGCAAAGCGGCGCCTGGCGCGATCAGCGCGAGGCGAACGCGCTCGATGGCGGCGCGCACTTCTATGGCTGCTACGCCACCTCGGACGGCCAGGCGGTGGCGGTGGGCGCCCTGGAGCCGCGCTTCTACGCCGCGCTGCTCAAGGGCCTGGGCCTGTCGCCGGACGCGCTGCCGCCGCAACACGACCGCAGCGCCTGGCCCGCGATGCGCGCGCGCCTGGCGACCTTGTTCGCCCAGCACCCGCGCGAGCACTGGGTGAAGGTGTTCGAGGGCACCGAGGCCTGCGTCTCGCCGGTGCTGTCCATCGCCGAGGCCATGCGCAACGCGCACCTGCACGCACGCGGCAGCCTGCTCGAGCTCGACGGCGTGCTGCAGCCGGCGCCCGTGCCCCGCTTCTCGCGCACGCCCGGGGCGGTGGCGGGGCCACCGGTGCCCCGGGGCGGTGGCGGGGAGGACGCGCTGGCCGACTGGGGTCTGGCGGCCCCGGGCTAGGCGGTCCGGGGCGCGAATGCGCTGCGGTTTATCATGCCCGGTTGCCCTGCACGAATCGCGCCTTGAACCCGATCCCGCCCGCCGATATGCCGCCCACCGACCCGCGCCCGGGCGATACCGCCGCCCCACCGAAGGTGGCCGAAGCCGACGCCCGCTACCTCGGCGACGCCATGCGTTTGCGCGGCGCCACGCTGTCGGTGCGCGGCGCGCGCACGCACAACCTCAAAAACATCGACCTCGACATCCCCAAGCACCGGCTGGTGGTGATCACGGGGCTGTCGGGCTCGGGCAAGTCCAGCCTGGCCTTCGACACGCTCTACGCCGAAGGGCAGCGCCGCTACGTGGAAAGCCTGTCGGCCTACGCGCGGCAGTTCCTGCAGTTGATGGACAAGCCCGACGTGGACCTGATTGAAGGCCTGGCGCCGGCCATCGCCATCGAGCAGAAGGCCACCAGCCACAACCCGCGCTCCACCGTGGGCACGGTGACCGAGATCCACGACTACCTGCGCCTGCTCTACGCGCGCGCCGGCACGCCGCACTGCCCCGACCACGACCTGCCGCTGGCCGCGCAAAGCGTGGCCCAGATGGTGGACGCCACCCTGGCCCTGCCCGAGGGCACGCGGCTGATGGTGCTGGCGCCCGTGGCGCGCGCGCGCAAGGGCGAGTTCGCCGAGCTGTTCGCCGACATGCAGGCGCGCGGCTACGTGCGCTTTCGCGTCGATGGCGCGGTGGTGGAGGCCGAGGCCCTGCCGGCGCTGAAGAAGAACGACAAGCACGACATCGACGTCGTGATCGACCGCCTGAAGGTGCGCGCCGAGGCCGATGCCGCCGGCACCCACACGCAGCGCCAGCGCCTGGCCGAGAGCTTCGAGGCCGCGCTGCGCCTGGCCGACGGCCGCGCCCTCACGCTCGACATGGACTCGGGCGAGGAACACGCGCACTCGGCGCGTTTCTCCTGCCCGGTGTGCCACTACACCGTGGCCGAGCTCGAACCGCGCCTGTTCTCCTTCAACTCGCCCCTGGGCGCCTGCCCCACCTGCGACGGCCTGGGCCACACCGAGTTCTTCGATCCCGCGCGCATCGTCGCCTTCCCTTCGCTCAGCCTGGCCAGCGGCGCCATCAAGGGCTGGGACCGGCGCAACGGCCACTACTTCTCGCTGGTCGAGAGCCTGGCCGCGCACTACGGCTTCGACGTGGACACGCCCTGGGAGTCGCTGCCCGAGGCGGTGCGCCAGGTGCTGCTGTTCGGCTCGGGCGACGAGGAAATCCGCTTCCAGTACGCGCTGGACGGCGGCGAGCGCGCGAACAAGCGCGTGAACAAGAAGCACGCCTTCGAGGGCATCGTGCGCAACTTCGAGCGGCGCTGGCGCGAAACCGACAGCGCCACCGTGCGCGAGGAACTCGCGCGCTACCGCGCCACGCGGCCCTGCCCGGAGTGCGCCGGCGCGCGCCTGCGCCGCGAGGCGCGCCACGTCTTCGTGGGCGAGGGCGCGCAGCGCCGCGCCATCTTCGAGATCGGCCACGTCACGCTGGGTGAGGCCCTGCGCTGGTTCGCCTCGCTCGCGCTGAGCGGCGCCAAGGGCGAGATCGCGGGCCGCGTGGTGCACGAAATCCGCCAGCGCCTGAGTTTCCTCAACGACGTGGGCCTGAATTACCTCAGCCTGGACCGCAGCGCCGACACGCTCTCGGGTGGCGAGGCCCAGCGCATCCGCCTGGCCAGCCAGATCGGCAGCGGCCTCACCGGCGTGATGTACGTGCTCGATGAGCCCAGCATCGGCCTGCACCAGCGCGACAACGACCGCCTGATCGGCACCCTGCAGCACCTGCGCGACCTGGGCAACACCGTGCTCGTGGTCGAGCACGACGAGGACATGATCCGCGCCGCCGACCACGTCATCGACATGGGCCCGGGCGCCGGCGTGCACGGCGGGCGCGTGATGGCCCAGGGCAGTTGCGAGGACGTGGTCGCGGTGCCCGAGTCGCTCACCGGCCAGTACCTGGGCGGCACGCGCCGCATCGAGGTGCCGGCCCGGCGCACGCCCTGGCAGCCGGCGCGCGCGGCCACCGCGCCGGCCGAACCCGTCAAGCCGCGCTTCCCGAGCGCCAGGGGCCGCGCGGCGGCCGCGCCGCCGGCCTCGGCCGCCGATGGCGGCCAGGCGATCCGCGTGCTCGGCGCCAAGGGCCATAACCTGCGCGGTGTCTCGGTGGATTTCCCGGTCGGCCTGTTCACCTGCGTCACCGGGGTCTCGGGCTCGGGCAAGTCCACGCTCGTCAACGACACGCTCTACGCCGCCGTGGCGCGCGCCATTTACCGCTCGCACGACGAGCCGGCGCCGCACGACGCCATCGAGGGCCTGGAGCACTTCGACAAGGTCATCAACGTCGACCAGTCGCCCATCGGCCGCACGCCGCGCAGCAACCCGGCCACCTACACCGGCCTGTTCACCGGCATCCGCGAGCTGATGGCCGAGGTGCCGGCCGCGCGCGAGCGCGGCTACGGCCCAGGCCGCTTCAGCTTCAACGTGGCCGGCGGGCGCTGCGAGGCCTGCCAAGGCGACGGCGTGGTCAAGGTCGAGATGCACTTCCTGCCCGACGTCTACGTGCCCTGCGAGGTCTGCCACGGCCAGCGCTACAACCGCGAGACGCTGGAGGTGCTCTACAAGGGCAAGAACATCGCGCAGATCCTGGAGCTCACGGTGGAGCAGGCGCACGCCTTCTTCGGCGCCGTGCCCACGCTGGCGCGCAAGCTGCAGACCCTGCTCGACGTGGGCCTGTCCTACATCCAGCTCGGGCAGGCCGCCACCACCCTGTCGGGCGGCGAGGCGCAGCGCGTCAAGCTCGCGTTGGAGCTGTCCAAGCGCGACACCGGGCGCACGCTCTACATCCTGGACGAGCCCACCACCGGCCTGCACTTCGCCGACATCGAGCTGCTGCTCAAGGTGCTGCACCAGCTGCGCGACGCGGGCAACACCATCGTGGTGATCGAGCACAACCTGGACGTCATCAAGACCGCCGACTGGGTGATCGACATGGGCCCCGAGGGCGGCACCGGCGGCGGCACCGTGGTGGCGCAGGGCACGCCGGAAGCCGTGGCCGCGAACCCGGCCAGCCACACGGGGCGTTACCTCAAGCGCCTGCTCTGAGGCCGGCGGCGCATGAAGCCCACCCGTCTCAGCGGTTGCGGTAGGCCAGCCCCAGGCCCGCGCTGAAGGTGGTGGGCCGCGTGGCCAGCGGGCTGCGCCGCGCGGCGCCCTGCAGCTGCGCCACGCCCAGGCCCGCGTAGCCCACCCAGTGCCGGTTGATGGCCGAGGTGAGGCGCCAGCCCAGCGACAGGCTGTCCCAGCCCGAGCCGATGGCGTAGGCGGGCAGCCCGGTGGCCGCGGCGCCCTCGGGGCCGATGCCGTAGTGCGTCTGGCGGAACGTGCCGTTGGCCCAGCCGGCACCGAAGGACAGGTCCCAGTGCGTGTCGCGCGAGAGGCGGTGGCGGTAGTTCAGGCCCGTGTCCAGGCGCAGCCCGCCGTCGCGGCCCAGCAGGTCCTGCGAGGCCCGGCTGGTCAGGCTCCAGTGTTCGCTGAGCGTCAGGCCGAGGGTGAGTCGGCCGCGCACGGTGGCGCGCACCTTGCCCAGGCCGTGGTAGCGCGGGTCCTTTTCGTCGCGCCAGTCGCGGCCCTCGTCGATCGAGAGCGAGGTGTTGAGCGTGAGCCTGTCGCCGCGCGCGAGCTGGGTGCTCACGCCGCTGTCCACGGTTTCGCGGCCCTGGTTGAGCAGGGCGCTGGCGCCGGAACTGGCGAAGCGCCAGCGCCCGAGCTGAAAGGCCCAGATGCCGCCCAGCGAGAGCTTCTGCTCGGCGGTGCCCAGCGGGTTGGCCGAGGAGCCGATGGCCGCGCCGATGAGGTAGTCGCGGCTGGCCTGCAAGGCCACGTCGTCGCGCGGTGCCGATGCCGGCTCGGCGGCGGCGGCGGGGGCGGCGTCGCCGCGTGCTTGCGCGAGCCCGGCCGATGCGGTCACCAGCAGCGCCGCGGCGGCCAGCGCGGGCTTCACAGACGGCCCAGGTCTTCGATGGCGTCGACCACGATGCCGGTGCCGATGGCGATGAGCAGGATGTCGGTGGCCACGCGCACGTACTTGTGGCCCGCTGGCGGCACGCCCAGGCGGATGGAAATGGCGTCCGGCACGGGGTAGTAGACGACGTCGCGCGGCAGCGGCGCGCCGCGGTGCCACTTCTTGGCCTGGCCGGGGGGCATGCAGCCGTTGTGCTTCTTCGCCAGGCCGGGCGGGCAGTGGCCGGCGCGCCAGCGGGGCTCGTAGTACTCGACGGCGGCGCGGCGCTGCGTGTCGGTGAAGTAGCCGCCGATCTGCACGTTCACCGAGAGGTTCGTCCGGTCGCCATCGGGACGGACATACCGGGTGCCGCCGTCGCGATCGCCACGGTCATCGCCCTTGTGGGGTTTGCCACCTTTGTGTTTCTCCTCGGACTGGCCGTGTTTGCCGCCGCCGGCGTGCGGGGGTTTCTCGGCCAGCGTGGGCGCGGCGGCCAGGGCCAGGGCGGCGCCCAGTACGAGGGCGGACAAGGAGCGGGAGGGAATGGGCATGGCTTGAGGCTCTGCGGTTCAGGGGAAAACGAAATCCTGGTCGATGGTGTCGCTGGCGGCCGCGGTCAGGGGACCGGCGGTCTTGCTCACACCGCCCGTGGTGGCGCGCAGCGTGAAGTGGCCCGCCGCCGCGTTGTCGGCCGAGAAGCTCAGGCTGTTGCCGGCGGCGTGCTGGGCCACCTGCGGCGCCGCCACCGCGTTGCCGGTGTAGGCGTATTCGCCGGTGACGGCGTTCACAGGCCGCTCCACCAGCGTGAGGGTGTCGCCCGCCGTGAGCGTCTGGCGCAGGGCCACGGTCGCGTCGAGCTCGGTGGGCACGGGCGTGAGCGAGACCTGTCCCGTGAAGATGGCCGTGCCCGAGGCGGGCGGGTCGATGCGCTGGCCGGCCGGCGCGGCGCGCACCAGCTGGCCGCTGAACACCTGCAGCTGGCGCACCGCCGCCGTGGCCCGCCCGGGCGTGACCACCACCAGCGTGTACTCGCCCGGCTCCACGGGTTGCAGCTTGAACAGGCCGCTGGCGTCGGCCACGGTGGCGCGGCGTACCTCGCCGTTCTGCTGCAGCGAGACGCTGGCGCCCGCCGTGGCCGCAGCGAGGGAGACCTCGCCTATCACGCCGGTCTCCACACGCGGCAGCGTGCGCAGCACGGGCTTGAGCAGGTACTGGCCCGAATTCCCGGCCACCACCACGGACCGGCAGGCGTCGAAGTCGATCACCACGTCGGTCAGGCCGTTGCGCTGCACCGCCAGGCTGGTCTGCACCTTCAGGCCGGACGGCTGGCCGCTCGGGGTTTTGAGTGGCACCCTCACGCCCGGGTTGCCGCTGAGCACGATCCAGTTGCGGTCGGCCTGGGCGCCGGTGTTGGCCGCCAGCACCAGGCGCAGGCGGGTATAGGTGCCCGCGGGCACGCGCGCCTGCCCGAGGTCGAGCAGGGCGCCGTTGGTGTAGTCCAGCAGGTTGACGCGCTGGGGCGGGTCGACGGGGATCGAGCGCCAGCCCGGGTCGCTGTCGGGCGCGTCGGCGGTGTGCACGCGCACCTCGTTCACCGTGACCACCACCTCGTCGTAGCCACACGCGGGGTTGTCGGTGAGGGCCACGCGCAGGGTGCCGCTGCCGCCGTCGCCATCGCCACCACCACCCCCGCCGCAGGCGGCCAGCAAGCCCAGCAGGGCCGCGCCCAGCGCGGCGCGCATCCAGGACATCGTGTTCATGTTTGTCTCCAACGCAACGACACACCGCGCTCCCGTGGCGCGCGAGCGGCCATTGTTGGCCGAGGCAGCGCCCGCGTGGTAACCGGCTGTAAGGTGGCGGGCGTCAGGGGAACTGTGGTCTGATCGACCCATGCCCCAGGAAACCGAGCTCAAGCTCGCGCTGCACCCCAAGGACGCCGCGCGTTTGCTGGCCCACCCGCTGCTGGGCGGCCTGCCGCGCGCGGGGCAGCGCCTGTTCAACACCTATTTCGACACCCCCGAGCTGGCGCTGCGCGAGGCGCGACTGGCCTTGCGCGAGCGCCGCCTGGGCGCGCGGCGCTGGCTCACCGTCAAGACCTCGGGCAGCACCGTGGGCGGCCTGTCGCGGCGCGGCGAATGGGAGGTGCCCAAGCCGCGCGGGCGGGTCGATTTCGCGCGCGTGGTGGATGAGCCCGCGCTGGCCGCCGCCCTGCAGGACTGGGCGCCCCGGCTGCGCGCGGTGTTCCGCACCGACTTCGTCCGCCGCGCCGTGGTGGTGGAACACGCGGGTGCGCGCATCGAGCTGGCCGTCGACGACGGGCACATCAGCGTGGGCAGCGGCCGGCGCGCGCGCCGCGAGCGCCTGCTCGAGGTGGAGCTGGAGCTGCTGGACGGCCCGGTCGACGCGCTGTTCGACCTGGCGCACACCCTGGCGCTCGGCCCCGAGGGCCAGGCGGCGCGCGCGCTGCGCCTGCACCCCGAGCCGCGCAGCAAGGCCGAGCGCGGCTACGCCCTGTTCGCCGGCCAGGCCGCCATGCCCCGGCGCGCCACGCCGCTGGCCTTGGCGCGCGACATGGCGGTGCGCGAGTCCTTCCAGGCCGCCAGCCTGGCCTGCCTCACGCACCTGCAGGCCAACGAGGCCGAACCGCGCGCGCTCGCCGACCTGCCGCTGGCCGGCGCGCCGCTGCCCGACCCGGAGTTCGTGCACCAGCTGCGCGTGGCCCTGCGCCGCCTGCGCACCGGCCTGCGGCTGTTTCGCGAGCACCTGCCGCGCCGCTGGGTGGCGCACTGGTCGGCGCACTGGAAGGGCCTGGCCGACGCGCTGGGCGCGGCGCGCAACTGGGACGTCTTCGCCACCGAATGGCTGCCCGATCGCCTGCCCGACAGCGATACCCGCGCCGAGGCCCAGGCCTTGCGCGCCTGGGTGGACGCCCAGCGCCGCGCGGCCAACCTCGCGGTGGCGCGCCGGCTGGCCGACCCGGCGCACGCCCTGGCCTTGCTGGCCTTCACGCGCTCGGTGTTCGCGCTGCCGGTGCCGCGCGCGCGCGTGAACCTGCCGCGCTGGGCGGTGGCCCGGCTGCGCGCCGGCCATGCGCGGTTGCGCGAACAGGCGCGCGACGCGCGCCGCCTGGGCCCCGATGGCCGCCACGAGCTGCGCCTGGCGCTGAAGAAGCTGCGCTACACGCAGGAATTCCTGATCGGCCTGCTCGACCCCCAGCGCGCCGCGCGCAGCACCGCCACGCTGGCCGAGGCGCAGGCGCTGCTGGGTGAGCTGAACGACCTGGCCACGGCACAAGGCCTGCTGCAGCAGGTGCCGCCCCGCGTGGCGCCCGCGCTCGTGGCCGCCTTGCAGTCGGGCCTGCAGGCGCAATTGGAGGCGGGCCTGCTGGCCTTGCCGGCCATGGAGAGTGCGCTGGAGCGCTCGCCACCGCCCTGGTGAGCGACCCGCGCCGGGGCGGGGCCGGGACCGGGCCCTCAGGCGCGCGCGCTCACCCAGTGGTTGTCGAGTTGCAGCGCGGCGGACAGGGCCTGGCGCTCGCCGTCGTGCCAGGTGACCGCCGCGCCAGCGGCCCAGGCGTGCCCAGGCCGTGCGGCCAGGGCGCCGGCCGAGGGCAGGTTCACCCGCTCGGCGATGGCGCCGCGTGCATCGAGTCCCAGCAGCGCGTTCGCGCGCGTGGCGCTGAGCCAGAAACCGCCGCCGGCGCGCGCGCAGATGTCAGCGCCATAGCCGCGCGCCTGCGCCATCGGGGGCGCGGCGCGCAGCGCGCTGCCGTCCCAGGTGGCCAGCAGGGGGGCGTCGCGGCGCGCGGCCTCGTCGTCGTGCTCGGCCTGCAGGGCGATGCCCACGCGCCGGCCCACCGGGTCCCAGGCAAGGTGGCGCACGCTCAGGCGCGGATCGTCCAGGCGCCACTGGCCCAGCAGGGCGCCCGACGCCGGGTCGAGCGCCACCAGCGAGGGGTCCATGCGCGACAGGTCGCGGTGGCTGCGGCCGGTCTCGCTCTGCGTGGGGATGCCGCCGTTGGCCACGAGCAGCGCGCCGGCCGGGACGCGGCCCAGGGCCTCGGGCAGCACCAGCATCTCGTGCGGGTCCATGCCCTGCGTGGCCCACTCGCCGGTTTTCTCCAGCGTGCGCGGATCGCGCACGCCGATCAGCCCGGCGGCGTCGGCCTGGTTGGTCTCGGTGGTCCACACCGCGCGCCGGTCGGCGGAGGGCAGCACATGGCCGTTGAGCCGGCGGTCGTCGTCCACCCAATGCCACTGGGCCGCGCCGCTGTCGGGCCGCCAGCGCAACAGCCAGTCGCCGGGGCGGCGCGCGGCCACCAGCACGGCGCCGTCGGCTTCCAGGGCGAGGCCGTGCGCGCGCGTGGGCAGCGGCAGCTGCGCCAGCACGGACACGCGCGCCTCGTCCATTTGCAACAGCCCGGCCCTGTACTGCCCACCCTCCGCCCAACTGGCGACCAAGAGGCTGTTCGGGGCGCGCGCCAGCGCGGGAACGCCGATGCCCGCCGCCAGCCAGGCGAGGATGCCGCGGCGGGTCAGACCTGCCGCGGGCGAAGCATCCAGAAACACCGCGGATCCGGCTTCGCCGGTCCGCAGGTGTTGTCCCCGGAAGGGGACGCCGCGCAGCGGCGCAGGGGGGAGCCGTCTAGTCGCCATCGGCACTGGAAAACCCCAGGTTCACTTCGAGGCTGCCCGCCACCTCGGACTGCATCAGCGTGGTCAGCCTCTTGAGCGTGCGCGCCGCCGCGTCGACGCTGGCGGGGGCGCCAGGCTGAACGCCCTGCATCGCGCGGTCGGCCTCGTCCACCGTCGCGCGCCAGCGATCGGCCAGTGCGATGTGCCCGCGCCCGCGCAGGTAGGACTCGATGCTCACCCGGCCCGCGCCGATGGCGGGCGCGCCGTTGTCGGGTTGGCGCGCCAGGGCGCGCAACTCGGCCCAGCCGGCGGCCCAGGCCGCGCCGGTCTGGCCGCTGGGCAGCCGCGCGAAGGCGGGCGCGGCACCGCGCGTCTCGGCCTCGCGCAGGGGTTTCTCCATGCCCGCCCAGCGCAGGCGCTCCAGGCCGCCCAGCCATTGGTTGATGAATTCCACGAAGGCCGTGACGGCGGCTTCTTCTTCGGGCGGCGCGGCGGCCAGCGCGTCGAAGGCGGCGCGCAGGGCCTCGGCTTCGCGCTGCACGGCCTGCGCGGCCAGCACGGCGTAGGCGCAGGCGCCGCTGCGCGGCGCGGCGGGCGCGCTCCACAGCAGGTACTCGACGGCAGGAAGGCCCTTGGCGGGCGTGCCCACACGCTCCATGTCGTCCAGGGTTTTGGGTTCGCGCGCCAGCGAGCGCTTGAGCAGTTCGGGGCGCAGCGGCTGGAAGTCGATCTCGCGCAGCGAGCGGCGCTCGATCAGCGGGCCCACGGCCACGGCGGCCAGGCGCTCCCAGGCCAGCGCCGTCTGCGTCCAGGCCGCGCGCGCCGGCGCCAGCGCGGCCGGGCCGGCGCAGTGGCCCTGCAGCGCCTGCACCAGCCTGGGCGCCTGCTCGGCCAAGGCGCGCGCCAGCGGCGCGGTGTGGTCGCGGTACAGGGCGGCCACCGCGTCGGGCGGGTAGTAGTAGGGCGCGGCGGCCTGCGCCCACAGCGCGCCGGGCGCGCACAGCAGCAGGGCGAGTGCCGCGCCAAGCCGCCAGCGGGATCGGGTACGCATCAGAGGCTCTCCACGAATTTCACCAGGGCGCGGCGGTCGGCCTCGCCGAACTTCAGCACCTGCTGCTTGCTGTCCTCGGCCTCGCCGCCGTGCCAGAGGATGGCCTCGAGCACGCCATTGGCTCGGCCGTCGTGCAGCAGGCGGGTGTGGCCGTTCACGTCCTTGATCAGCCCGATGCCCCACAGCGGCGGCGTTTTCCACTGGCGGCCGTTGGCCAGGAAGTCGGGTCGGCCATCGGCCAGGGCCTCGCCCATGTCGTGCAGCAGCAGGTCGGTGTAGGGGTGGATGGTCTGGCCCTGCAGGGCCCGGCTGGTCAGGCGCGGGAAGGGGCCTTCGGCCGTGGTGTAGGTGGGCCGGTGGCAGACCGCGCACTGCGCCTGAGCGAACAGCCGCTGGCCCCGCAGCACCTGCGGGTCCTGGATGTGGCGGCGCGCGGGCGGCGCCAGCGTGGCCTGGTAGAACACCACCTCGTCCAGGGTCTTGGGGTCGATCTCGGGCTGGCCGTTGCGCGAGCCCTTGGGCGCGGCCAGGCAGTCCTTCTGCCGGGGCGTGCAGGTCTCGTCGGGGAACTGCGCCGAGGTGATGCCGATGTCGCCGTGGAAGGCGCCCGCCGTCTGGTGGGCGACGGTGGCCACGTTGGCCTTCCAGCCGAAGCGGCCGAGCATCTCGCGCTGCGCGAACACGTCCCACACGCGGTTGGGCTGTCCCTTGATGGGGCCGGGCAGCGCCGCCTGGGCCTCGGCGTTGGCCAGGACCTCGCGTTCGGGGATGGCTTCGAGCAGGCCCACGCCGATGACCTGCGGCGCGATGCGCGGGCTGATCATCACGCCCGGGGCGAAGGGGCCGTAGGCGAGGCGGTCGACGATGTACTCGGGCTTTTGCAGCGTGTAGGGCGTGCCGTCGGCGAAGCGGCCCTGGATGGCTTGCCAGCGCAGGCGCACCCGGCCCTCGGGCTTGACGCCCTGGACCGCTGCGGTGTTGAGCTGGTCGCCATAGACGGGGTCGTGCTTCGGGCCGCCGTGCGCGTCGGTACCGGGCACCGACAGGCGCAGCAGCAGGGCCAGCGGCTCCTGATCGGAGATGCCGCGCCGCCATGGCGGCGGCTCACCGCGGCCGTCGAACAGGTGGCAGGCGCCGCAGGAGCGCGCCAGGAAGTTCGGGCCCAGGCCGTCGCGCGCCTTGGTGCTCGCGGGGGCCTCGACCCAGTTGCGCTTGAAGAAGGAGTTGCCGATGACGAAGCGCGTGCGCTCCGGGTCGGTGAGGTTGGCGGCAGGGAAGGAGAAGGCGTTCTGCCCGGTGGCCCAGACCGTGGTCGCGCCGCCGGTCTTTTCGCCCAGGGGATCGGGCGCCGCGTCGGTCGGGCTGGTGGGGGCAGGCGCTTGTGCCGCCGCCTGCAGCGCGGCGACCGAAGTGAGCGCCGCCACGCCCAAGGCCGCGGCGGCCCAGGCCGCTGGCCTCACGGTTGCACCAGCGTGAGTTTGGCGATGCCCACGGCGGCCGCGGCGGCCACGATGTCCTTGGACTGCTCGGTCAGGCTTTTGATGGTGGCCTCGATCTTCGGGCGGCCCGCCGAGCCGGCGACGATGGCGCGGTCGAAGGGCGCGGGAATGGCCTCGGCCGACGCCACCGAGGTGCGGATCTGCTGGGTGGTCTTGTCGGCCACGCCGGCGTTCCTGGCGCTCACCAGGTCGCGCAGGCTGGGGCCCTGCAGGGTGCTGCCGTCGGCGCGCACGTAGCGGCCCAGCCAGACGTTCTCTATGCCCTTGGCGTTGGCCACGGCGTCGCGGTGGGTGTTGTCGGAGAAGCAGCTGTGCTCGTCTTCCTGGTCCTGGCTGGCCAGGGCCACCTCCAGGCGCTCGCCGGCCAGTTCGCCGCGCGAGAGCGAGCCCATGGCCACGAACATCTTGCGCAGGGACTCGTTGCCGCCCTTCTCGAACGTCGCGCGGTAGTTGTTCTTGGCGCCCGGCGCCCAGGCCTTCACCAGGCCGCCCAGGTCGTCCACCAGCAGGTCGGTGACGGTGTTGAGGTACTGGCGGCGGCGGTCGGCGTTGGGGGCCTTGCCGTCGACAAAGTCCTCGAAGCTGCGGTTGCCCGGACCGGTTTCGGACAGGTCCTGGCCCCAGAGCATGAACTCGATGGCGTGCCAGCCGGTGGCGATGTTCTCCTCGCCGCCTTTTTCGTTCAGCGCGGCCAGCGCCTTCTTGGTGAGGGCCTGCTTCTTGTTGTTGACCAGGCCGGCGGTCTTCTTGCCGTCCACGTAGTCCACGTAGGACTCGTCCATGGGCCAGGCGTTGAGCCGGCCTTCGGGGCCGTTGTCGTTGTCGATGGGGCCGCCATAGAAGCGGAAGGCCTCGGTCTGCCCATAGAACTCGCGCGCGGCCAGCCAGGCCTTGCGGGCGGCGTCCTGGGTGGGCTGCGAGGGCGCGGCGGTGAAGGCCTTGACGGCGGCCTGCAGCGCCTTGGCGGCGTTGAGCGTGTCCTCGTAGTTGGCGTGCACCAGGGCCGCGTAGTGGGTGGCCACGCTGGCGGGGGTGGCGGCGGTCTGGGCATGCAAAGGGGCGGCCAGGCTCAGGGCGAGCACGGCGGCGGCGGCGAGGGGCTTCAGGCGCATGGCGGTTCTCCAGGACGGAAGGGAGGAAACGCCGAATTCTAAATGCAAATAATTCTTATCCTTGACTTAAGCGGGTTTGACCGGGCCGCCGTCCGAGCGGGAGGGCTGCCGCTCCGCCACCCGATCCCGCCACGCCGCCAGGGCGGCGAGTCCCTGTTCCCCCGGCTTGAACTTGATCAGCCGCGCGAATTCGATGGTGCAGAAGGCCGTGATGTCGGCGATCGTGAAGCGCTGCCCCGCCACCCAGGGCTGGCCGCGCAGCAGGCCGTCGAGCCAGCGCAGGGTCTCCATCGCCTTGGCCTGCTGCGACGCCCCGAACGCGGGGAATTGCGGTTGCTCCAGCACCGCCAGGCCGGGGTGCTGGTGGCGGATCGCCTGCGCCAGCGGCAGCGTCACGTACCACTCCACGTGCCGGTCGGCCATCTCGATGAAGGCGCGCTCCTCGGCGTCGCGGCCCATCAGGTTGGGCTCGGGCTGCAGGCCCTCGAGGTAGGCGCAGATCGCGCGCGACTCGCTCA
The DNA here is from genome assembly GCF_001777155.1 of Hydrogenophaga sp. PML113. Taxonomy (NCBI): domain Bacteria; kingdom Pseudomonadati; phylum Pseudomonadota; class Betaproteobacteria; order Burkholderiales; family Comamonadaceae; genus Hydrogenophaga; species Hydrogenophaga sp. PML113. Next base: position 286,640 of record NZ_MIYM01000005.1, read on the forward strand.
GCGCGCGCCCGTCGTCGAGTTCGAGCACGGGGATGCGCGCCATCGGGCTGCGCGAGAGCACGGGGTGCGATTTGTGCTCGTGCGCATTGATGTCGACCAGCACCTCCTCGATGCCGGTCATGCCCTTTTCGGCGATGAACATCTGCACGCGGCGCGGGTTGGGCGCGCGCTCGGACACGTAGAGCTTCATCGGCGGTCCTCCTTCAGGCTCTGGCCGGTTTCCATCAGCTGGCGCGCGTCTTGCGAGAAGCGGCGCGCCGCTTCGTCGCCATCGCGCGTGAGGTCCACCTTCGACGGCGGCGATTCGATGCCGCGCTGCACCGCCGGGCGCGCGCGGATGGCGTCGCGCCAGCGCTTGAGGTGCGGCAGGTCGTCGATGGCCACGCCGGACCAGCGGTGCGTGCGCACCCAGGCCCAGTTGGCGATGTCGGCGATGGAGTAGTCGCCGGCCAGGTACTCGTTGTCTTTCAGGTGGCCGTCGAGCACGCGGAACAGGCGCTTGGTCTCGCCCTGGTAGCGATCGATCACCGCCGGGATCTTCTCGGGGAAGTAGCGGAAGAACACATTGGCTTGCCCCATCATCGGGCCCACGCCGCCCATCTGGAACATCAGCCACTGCAGCACGCGCGAGCGGCCTTTCGCGTCCGTGGGCATGAGCCGGCCGGTCTTCTCGGCCAGGTAGATCAGCACCGCGCCCGACTCGAACACCGCGAAGCCGCCGGCCCCGTGGTCCACGATGGCGGGGATGCGGCCGTTGGGGTTGATGGCCAGGAAGTCGGGGCGCTTTTGCTCGCCGGCCGTGAGGTCGAGCACCTTGAGCGCGTAGGGCAGGCCCAATTCCTCCAGCGCGATCGAGGCCTTGTGGCCATTGGGGGTGGCGGCGGTGTAGAGGTCGATCATGGGGGCATGCTAGTGCGCCCCGTCGCGCGCGGGTGTCGCGCGCGCTCCGACCGCCGGACCCTCAGGCCATGAACCCCAGGTTGCCCGGGTAGTCCACGCTGTTGAAGTTGCCGATGTAGGGCAGCACCTGGCCCAGCTCGCCGCCGCTCACGCCGAACCACTGCGCCAGCGTGGCCGCGTACTGGCTCACCGAGGTGCTGGGCAGCAGCCGGCCCTGGCCCACGTGCCACTGATCGAAGCTGTCGCTGGTGCTGTTGGTCACGCTCACGGGCGGGGCCTTGCCGTAGAAGGCGCGGCCGCGCACGGCGCCACCCACCATGAGGTGGTGCGAGCCCCAGCCGTGGTCGGAGCCGTCGCCATTGGAGGTGAGCGTGCGGCCGAAGTCCGAGGCGGTGAAAGCGGTCACCTTGTCGGCCACGCCGAGCTGCACGGTGGCGTCGTAGAAGGCGGTGAGCGCGCCGCTCAGGCGCTCCATCAGGCCGGCCTGGCCGTTGAGCAGGTTGTCGTGCAGGTCGAAGCCACCGAGCGAGACGAAGAACACCTGGCGCCGGCTGCCGAGCTGGTTGCGCGCGGCAATCAGCCGCGCGACCAGGCGCAGCTGGCTGGCCAGGCCGTTGTTGGCCGGGAAGCCGCTGAACGGCGCGGTGTTGGCGGGAAAGGCGTTGAGCGCGCTGGTGATGGCGCCTTCGGTGCCGTAGGCGCGCGCGGTGACGAGGTTGTATTCGTTCTCCAGCGCGTGCGCGCGGGTCTGCATGGCGATGTCCACCAGTGCCGAGCGCACGGCCGGCGAACCATAGACGTTGCCGTTGAGGCAGTTGATGCGGACCGCCCCGCCGCTGCCGACCTGGTAGCTCAACGCCTCGTCGCCCGAGAGGAACACGGTGTTGCCGGCCACCGAGACGCAGGTGAGCACGCTGTTGGTGTTGCTCGATCGCGCCAGGTCACCCACCTGGCCGCCCCAGCCCGTGGTGCTGCCTTCGGCGGCCGAACTCATCCACACCGATTGCTGGTCGTTGTGCGAGAACAGCTTGGGCGGGCGCGGGAAGGAGGCGCTGTTGCTGTTGTACTGCTGGCGCGTGAGCGGCACCACCAGGGGCCCGACGTTGAGCTGCACGGCGGCCGCGCCGGCGTTGAAGAGGTTGGCCAGGCCCGTCATGGCGGGGTGCAGGGCGTACTGCTTGCCGTCGGGCAGCGGCACGGCGGGGTTGAGCACCGTGGCCGCCAGGTCGGCGCGCGGGATGGCGATGCCGCCGCGGATGGCGGCGTACTGGGCGTGGCTGGTGGCGTCGTAGTTGATGACGGTGTTGGCGTAGTCGTTGCCACCGAACAGGAAGACGCAGACCAGGGCCTTGTAGTCGGTGGCGTCGAAGGCCGCGGCCTCGCCGATGGCGGCGAGGTTCATCACCGTGGGCAGGGCGGTGCCGGTGAAGGCGAGCTGGCCGGCGCGGCGCAGGAAGGCGCGGCGGGTGTGTCGGGCGGGGGCGATGAAATGCATGGCGCGCTCCTCACTTCTGGACCAGGTACTCGGGGCAGGCCATCACCATGAGCACGGCGGCCCAGACCCGGCGGTTCTTGGCGTCGGCGCTGCTGCCGGCCGTGACGGTGGTGGCGTTGAGCGCGTTGACCATGAGCGTGCGCGTGGCGGGTGAGATCTGCCCCGCCGCCAGCACCAGGTTCAGGTGGTCCACCAGCGCGGCGGCGTTGGTCACCAGCGCGAGTTCGCGCGCGTAGTTGGCCTTCACGTCGTAGGCGTAGTTGTTCCAGGCGGCGTAAGGCACGCCCGGGTTGGGGCAGTTGATGCCGCGCTCGATCACCCCCTGCATGAAGTTGAGGTAGCCGCCCACGCTGGACTCGTTGACGAGCTGGAACTCCGGCGCCGTGGCATTGCGGGCCGCCAGGGCGGTGTTGGGCGGCACGTAGCCGGGGCGGAAGAAGTTGAAGACCGAGGGCGAGCGCAGCGGGCTCTGGCCGAGTTGGGTGCCGGCGTCGGCCAGGTCGAAGACCTTCCAGCTGCCCGCCGCCGACGCGACGTTGAAGCTGCGCGCCCACTGGATGAAGCGGACCATGGGCTCGCGCAGCTTGCCGTGGGTGCTGCTGGCCAGCGAGAGGCCGCCGCGCGCCTCGGGGTCGAGCAGGATGGCGACCATCACCGCCTGCAGGTCGCCGCGCTGCCCCTTGCCGTTGTTGTTGAACTTGCTCGCCACGCGCGCCACGTAGGCCGGGCTGGGGTCGCTGGTCACCAGGCGCTGGATCATCTGGCGCGCGAAGAAGGGCCCGGTGTTGGGGTGGTTGAACAGCGTGTCCAGGGCGATGCGCAGCGCCGCGCGCCCCGGCGTGCCGGCCGGCACCGTGGCGCCCAGGAAGCGCGCCTCCAGCGTGGAGTGGCGGCTCTCGCGCAGGCTCATGGGCTTGCGCGCGAAGGCGCTGGATTCGATGGTGTAGTTCTGCCCGACCGGCGTGTGCCGCACGCCGTCGGAGGTGTCGAAGTCCCAGCCGGTGAAGACCCGCGCGAGGTGGGTCACGTCGTCCTGGGTGTAACTCTCGATGGGGCGGCCACCGCTCATTCTGGGCGTGCCGTCGAGGTTGAGTTCGAGCAGGCCGATGGTGAAGAGCTGCATCACCTCGCGCGCGTAGTTCTCGTCGGGCACGCGGCCGGTGGAGGGGTTCTCTTTCTGGTTGCCCTTGGTGTTGAGGAAGTAGCCCATGGCCGGGTGCAGCGTCACGTCCTCGAGCAACTGGCGGAAGTTGCCGAAGGCGTTGCGCATGAGCATGTCCCACCACGAGGCGTAGGCGTGGCTGCGCCAGGTGAACTCGGCCGTGGTCAGCGAGCTGACGAAGATCTCGGACAGCGCGAGCGCGACGCGCTTGCGCATGGCCTCGCCGCCCGACAGCAGCTGGCTCCAGAGCATGAAGTCGGCCGGGTACTGGTTGAAGAAGTAGCTGTTGCTGTCGATGGCGCCGTAGCCGCGCGCTTCCAGCCAGTCCCAGCCGCTCTGGCCGCGGGGCTGCTGGAACTGGCGCGCCAGCCACAGGGCGTAGCCCTCGCCGCGCAGCGCCGCGATCTCCTGCGGCGTGGAGGAGAACTGCGCCTGCTGCAGGAAGCGCGCCGCCTCGGCGTCGTTGTTCGCGGCGAGGTAGGTGTAGCCGTCGAGGGGAAAGTCCACCACGGGCACGAAGGGCGGCTCGGCCGATCCGCCGTCGCTGCCACCGCCGCCACCCCCGCAGGCGGCCAGCGCCGCCGTGGCCGCTGCCGCGGCAGCGGCGATCCCTGCACGGGTCCGCGCCGCCGGGTCTTCTTGCTCGATCAGCGCATCGCTGGGCAGATCGTCCTGTTCGATCGTCGCCATGGCCACCCTCCATCTGGATGGGGCGCGAGTCTAGGCAGGCGACCGCGGGCGCCGATGGCGCGTTGCGCTTGGTTACAGGGGGGTGTCGTGGCGTCGCCGCATCCGCTGAGCGGCTTACCGTACGGGGGTATTTGTCAAGCCGCCGGTCGTTCAGCCGATGCGCGCCGCGTGCAATTGATCACGCGTTTTGAAGGCCGCCTGGCGCGCCGCGGCGGCGAAATCGTCGCCCGCCGAGGCGTAGAGGATGGCGCGCGAGGAGTTCACGACGACGGGGCCGGTGATGGCATCGCCCTGCACGCGCAGGCCCGCGCGCACGGTGGCCGCGGCGTCGCCGCCCTGCGCGCCCACGCCGGGGATGAGCAGGGGCAGCGTGGGTGCGAGTTCGCGCACGCGCGCGATCTCGGCTGGGTAGGTGGCGCCCACCACGAGGCCGAGCTGGCCATTGAGGTTCCAGGGTCCTTGCGCGAGGCGCGCCACGTGCTCGTACAGCAGGGGCTCGCCGGCGACGGAGGACAGGCGCTGCGCCTGCAGGTCGTCGCCGCCGGGGTTGGAGGTGCGGCACAGCAGGAAGGCGCCCTTGCCGTGGCGGCGCAGGTAGGGCTCCACCGAGTCGAAGCCCATGAAGGGCGAGAGCGTGACGGCGTCGGCGCCGAAGCGCTCGAAGGCCTCGATGGCGTACTGCTCGGCGGTGGCGCCGATGTCGCCGCGTTTGGCGTCGAGGATCACGGGCACGCCGGGCGCGGCGCGGCGCATGTGCGCGACCAGGCGCTCGAGCTGGTCTTCGGCGCGGTGCGCGGCGAAGTAGGCGATCTGCGGCTTGAAGGCGCAGACCAGGTCGGCGGTGGCATCGACGATGGCCGCGCAGAAGTCGTGGATGCGCGAGGCGTCGTTCTTCAGGTGCGCGGGGAACTTGGCGGGGTCCGGGTCCAGGCCCACGCACAGCAGGCTCGCGTTGTCGCGGGTGGCGGCCTGCAGCTGGTCGATGAAGGTCATGGGCCGGGATTTTAGGTGGGGGCCTCGGCCGCCCGCCCGGTGGACGGGATTTGGAACAACCGTACGATCGGCGGCATGCACTCGATATCGCGCCGGCAACTGGTTCTGCTCGTCCTCCTCACCCTGGTGTGGGGCATCAACTGGCCGATCATGAAGATCGGCATCTCGGGTTATCAGCCGCTCACCTTTCGCGCCCTGAGCATGTGGATCGGCCTGCCGGTGCTGGCCGGCGTGCTGTGGTGGCGCGGGGCGCCGTTCCGGATGGCGCGCGAGCACTGGGGCCAGCTGGCGTGGCTCACGGTGATCAACATGCTGTTCTGGCACACGCTGGCGGTGCTGGCGATCCAGTCGCTGTCCAGCGGGCGCGCGGCCATCCTGGGCTACACCATGCCGGTGTTCTCGGCCATCGTGGGCGCGGTGTGGTTCGGCCAGCGCCTGCCGGTGCGCGCCTGGGGCGGCGTGGCGGCGGCTGGCCTGGGCGTGCTGCTGCTGCTGTGGCACGAGTTCGTGCGCCTGTCGGGGGCGCCGCTGGCGGTGGGCATGATGCTGCTGGCCGCGGCGATGTGGGCCTGGGGCACCCAGCAGATGCGGCGCACCACGCTGCCCTACGACACGCTGACGATCTCGTTCTGGATGATCGCGCTGACCACGGTCTGGATGAGCGCCCTGTCCTGGCTGTTCGAGCGCGAGGCCTGGGGCGTGATGCCCGGCCCGGTCGTGTGGTGGGCCATCGTCTACAACGCGCTGGGCGTGTTCGCCTTCGCTCAGGTGGCCTGGCTGGTGCTGGCGCGCGACCTGCCGCCGATCGCGTCCACGCTGAGCGTGATGATGATCCCGGTGCTGGGCGTGTTCAGCGGCGCCTGGCTGCTGGGCGAGGTGCTGCACTGGCAGGACTGGGTGGCGGTGGCGCTGATCATGCTGGCGATCGCGGCCGTGCTGTGGCCGGCGAGGCCGGCCGCGCCGGGCGCCGAGCCGCCGAGGGCCTAGCGCCCGCGCCAGGCTCTACCGATCGATCTCCATGGCCAGGCACAGGTCGGCCCAGGCCTTGGCCTTGTCGATGGGCGTGCGCAGCAGGTAGGCCGGGTGGTAGGTCACGATGACCGGCACGCCCTCGTAGCGGTGCAGGCGCCCGCGCAGGCGGCCGATCGGCTCGGTGGTCTTGAGCAGCGACTGCACCGCGAAGCGGCCCATGGCGATGATCAGCTTGGGCCGCACCAGCGCCACCTGGCGCGACAGGAAGGGTTCGCACTGCACCACTTCCTCGGGCGCCGGGTTGCGGTTGGCCGGCGGGCGGCACTTGAGCACGTTGGCGATGAACACGCCGCGCGCGTCCATGGCCTGGCGGTCGCGCCCGCAGGCACGCAGCATGGCGTCGAGCAGCTGGCCGGCGGGGCCCACGAAGGGCTCGCCCTGGCGGTCTTCCTGTTCGCCGGGGGCCTCGCCCACGATCATCCAGTCGGCTTCGGTGTGGCCGACACCGAACACGGTGTTGCGCCGCGACTCGCACAGGCCGCAGGCGCGGCAGTCGGCCACGGCCTCGCGCAGCGCGGGCCAGTCGAGCGTGGCGATGTCGCTGCGCGCGGGGCTGGGGTGGGTGGGCGGTGCCGGCATCGGCGCAGGCACCGGCACCTGGGGCGGGCGGACCGCCGCGGGTGGGCGACCGGCGGGTGCGGGCGTGGCCGTCGCGGCGGGCGCCGCCACGGCGCTGGTCGCCGGCTCGGCGCTGGCCCCGGGCGCGCGCGGCGGGGCGGGCACCCAGACCTTCACGCCCATCTCGGCCAGCATGGCGCGCTGGCGCGCGTCGAGTTCGCGCACCCAGCCGTCGGGCGTGTCGATCCGATCGGTCATTCGGTGCCCTGCGTGCCGTCCAGGCCCAGTTGCATCACCACCGCGTCCTCGCGCTGCAGCGCCGACAGCGGGTAGTAGCCGCGGCGCACGCCCACCTCGCGAAAGCCGTAGCGTTCATACAGCCGGCGCGCGGGCGCATTGCTCTGGCGCACCTCCAGCCACAGCGCGCGCGCGCCCTGGCCGCGCGACCACAGCGCCAGCGCATCGAGCATGAAGCGCGCCCAGCCCTGGCGCTGGTGCGGCGGGTTCACGGTGAGGTTGAGCAGGTGCACCTCGTCCACGCCGGGCATGGCCACCAGGTAGCCGAGCAGCCAGCGGCCGTCGGGCCGGGGGGGCCAGGGGCTTTCGCCCGCGTGCGCTTCGCCGATCAGCATCACGGCCGGGTAGCCGGCCTGCAGCGAGTCGCGGAAGTGCCGCGGCGACCACGGGTGGCCGTAGGCGCTGGTCTCGACCGCGTGCACCGCGTCCAGGTCGGCTTCGGTCATGGGCATGAAGGCGATGGCGCGCGCCTCGGCCTCCAGCGGCACGGGCAGGGTGTCCATGGGCGCGGGCCACAGGCCGGCGGTCCATCCGGGCAGGGTGGCGGCCGCATCCATCGAGGGATGCCGCGGCACCGGCTTTGCCGGGCCGCTGGCATCGCCCCCTGGAGGGGCTGACGGGCAAAGCCCGGCGCGGGGGTGCCTCATGTCCCGGCCTCGCGTTCGGCCGTGGTGCGCGCGACCTTGTCGCGCACGTACAGCGGCAGGGCCTCGGCGGCGCCGACCGCGGCGCCCCGGGCCATCAGCGCCGGGGCCAGGCGCAGCAAGGCGTCGGCCGTGGGCAGGGCCGCGCGGCGGCGGCCGGGCGCGTCGCGCAGGGCGTCGGCGTAGGCCGCGAAGGCGTTGCCCGCGAGCAGGGTGCGGGTGCCGTCGGCCAGGCCCTGGTCGTGCAGCCAGCCCGCGAGGTCGGCGGGCGCGCACAGCCGGGGCGGGGCGAGGGCGCGCAGCGATTCGCCGTCGAGTGCGTAGGCCGCCAGGTAGAGCTCGTCCATGCGCGCGTCGAGCAGGGCCACGATGTGGGCGGGCGCCGTGTGGCCCTCGGCCGCGTCGTCGGCGCGGGCCTGCTCGGCCAGGGCCAGCAGGGTGTCGATGGGCAGGACGGGCAGGCCCTGGGGGTGGCGCGGCCCGCGCGTGCCGTAGGCCAGGCCCTGGGCCACGGCGCAGGCGGTGCGCAGGCCGGTGAACGAGCCGGGGCCGCGCCCGAAGGCGATGGCGTCCAGTTCGTCCAGCGACCGGCCGGCCTCGGCCAGCAGGCGCCGCACCTGGGGCAGCAGTTCGGTGGAGGCCTGGGCGCCGCCGGGGCCCTGGAAGCGGTGCACGGCCTCGCCGGCCCGCCCGGTGCCCAGGGCCAGCGAGAGGGTGTCGGTGCTGGTCTCGATGGCCAGGAAACACGGGGCGGCAGGCATCGGGGGATTATCGGCCACCGGCCTGGAGGGACCTGCCGGGGCCCGGCCGATAATCCCCCGCGTGAACCGATTCCTGTCGTCCCTGCTGTTGGCGCTGGCCATCGCCCTGCCGGCCTGCGCCCAGGGGCCTTCGCGCGAGGCGCTGCCGCCACCGGTGGCGGCGGCGCTGGCACGGGCCGAGGTGCCCGCCACCGCCTTCGCCGCCGTGGTGGTGCCGCTGGACGGCCATGAGGCGCGGGTGCGCCACCAGTCGGGGATGCCGGTCAACCCGGCCTCGGTGATGAAGCTGGTGACCAGCTACGCCGCTTTCGACCTGCTGGGCCCCGGCTACACCTGGAGCACGCGCTTCTACACCGACGGCCCGCTGGAGGCCGGTGCGCTGCGCGGCAACCTCTACGTGCGCGGCGGCGGCGACCCCAAGTTCGTGCTCGAGCGCATCCAGGAGGCCTTCGCCGCCCTGCAGGCGCAGGGTGTGCAGCTCATCCTCGGCGACATGGTGCTCGACAGCAGCGCTTTCGACCTGCCGCCCTACGACCCCGGCGCTTTCGATGGCGAGGCCCTGCGCCCCTACAACGCCGGGCCCGACGCGCTGCTGGTGAACTTCAAGTCGGTGGTGCTGGGTTTCATGCCCGACGCCGCGGCGGGCGTGGCGCGCGTGGTCAGCGAGCCGCCGCTGGCGGGCCTGGCCATCGACGCCAGCGTGCCCCTGTCCAACGGCGCCTGCGGCGACTGGCGCGGCGGGCTGCGCGCGCGCTTCGACGACCCCGGCCGCATCGCCTTCCAGGGCCGCTACCCCCTGCGCTGCGGCGAGCAGAAATGGCCCGTGGCCTACCAGGACCCGGCCAGCTTCGCGGCGCGCGCGATGGAGGGCCTGTGGCGCGCCAGCGGCGGCCTGCTCACGGGCCAGGTGCGCGCCGGCCTCACGCCGCTGGACGCCAAGCTGCTGCTCGACGCGCCCTCGCTGCCGCTGACCGACATCCTCACCGACGTGAACCAGTGGAGCAACAACGTGATGGCCCAGCAGGTGTTCCTCACGCTGGGCCAACTGGCGCCGCAGGCCACGGCGCTGCCCGGCAGCGGGCCGCTGCCCTGGAAGCGCAGCGGCTTCGAGCAGGCGCGCACGGTGCTGGGCAACTGGTGGCGCCGCACCTTCGGCGAGCGCGTGCCGGCGCCCGTCATCCAGAACGGCTCGGGCCTGTCGCGCGACGAGCGCATCACGCCCGAGGCCCTGGCCCTGCTGCTGCGCCACGCGGCGCGCCATCCGCAGGCCGACGCCTTCGTCGGCACGCTCTCGCTGGCGGGCGTGACCGGCACGGCGCGCCGCTACGCCGCGGATGAGCGCAGTCCGGTCTACGGCCACGCCTGGCTCAAGACCGGCACGCTGCGCGACGTCACCGGCGTGGCCGGCTATGTGAACGCGGCCAATGGCGTGCGCTACGTGGTGGTGGCCTTTGTGAACCACCCCAACGCGCCGGCGGCGCGCCCGGCGCTGGAGGCGCTGGTGGAGTGGACCGCCCGGCTGGCGGACTGACTGGGCGTTTTTCCCCTCCAAGATCTTGCGCTGACGGTTGGCTTCTCGCCACCACCCGTCCCACCTGCACCCAAGTGCACCACCAGGCATTCCGATCCCCCTGAATTGGGGCAGATGCCAACCCATCACCGAGCGGGGGGCGGTCCGTTGCTTGTCTTGGCTGGCCACACCGTCGGCCCAAGAAGAAGCAGAGGCACGAAGCCCTGCCCTACCCAGACCTTTTGACAAGCGACAGATCGAACGCCGGTCGTTCGATATCAGGCCGCCGCGCGGCTCAAGCGGTCGCGCACGCCGTCCCACTCGGGGCCGTCGGGTGGCGTTTCCACCCAGATCAGGCGCACGCCGGTGGCGTCGAGTTCGCGCAGCACGGCGAACAGCTCGCGCGCGGCGGCTTCGGCGTCGTCGGGCATGCGCCGGCGCGGCGCGCCGCGCGCGGCCTCGATCGGGCTGCGCGCGTACAGGGCGATGTGCCGGGCGTCCTCGCCCAGCACCTGGAAGGCCGCGCGCAGCTGCCTGGCGTCCATCAGCCGCACCTTGGCGCGCGGCGCGTAGTGCGATTCCAGCGTGCCCGAGGCGCGCGGCGCGGCCCCGTCGCGCGCGCGCAGCGGCTGGCCGGCGATGGCCTCCAGCCGCGCCTGCGTGAGCACGCCGGGGCGCAGCAGCACCGGGTGGCCGCGCGTGCAGTCCACGATGGTCGATTCGATGCCCACGGGGCAGGCGCCGCCGTCGAGCACCAGCAGCGCGTCATCGGCCAGCGCGGCGAACTCCTCCATCACGTGCGCGGCGCTGGTGGGGCTGACGCGGCCGAAGCGGTTGGCGCTGGGCGCGGCCACGCCGTGCACGCCATGCGCGGCGGCGGCGCGCAGCACGGCCTGGGCCACGGGGTGCGAGGGGCAGCGCAGGCCGACCGAGTCCTGCCCGCCGGCGGCCACGGCGGCCACCTCGGCGCGGCGTGGCAGGATCAGCGTGAGCGGGCCGGGCCAGAGCGCGGCGATCAGGCGCTCGGCGAAGGCCGGCACCTCGCGCGCGTAGTGGTCGATGGCGGCGCGTGGCGCATCGGCCGCGACGTGCACGATCAGCGGGTGGTCGGCTGGGCGGCCCTTGGCCTCGAAGATGCGCCGCACCGCGCTGGCGTTGTCGGCGTCGGCGGCCAGGCCGTAGACGGTCTCGGTGGGCAGGCCCACCAGGCCGCCGTCGGCCAGGCGCCGCGCGCCCTGTTCGATGGCCTCGGGGCGCGACGCGTCGAGCAGCAGCGGCATGGCGGGCCTAGAGCGGCGGCAGGCCCAGCAGGGCCAGCGCTTTCGCGGCGGTGCCGCGCACCGCGGCCACCGTGGGGCCGGTGATGTTGAGGTGGCCCATCTTGCGGCCCGGGCGGGCGCTGGCCTTGCCGTACAGGTGCAGGTGCGTGCCGGGCAGGGCCAGCACCTCGTCCCAGGGGGGCGTGACGGGCGTGTCGCTGGCCCGCGCGTGCCGCGCGTTCGGGGCGAACCACAGGTCGCCCAGCAGGTTGAGCATGATGGCCGGGCTGTGCTGCACCGGCGCGCGCAGCGGCAGGCCGGCGACCGCGCGCACCTGCGCCTCGAACTGCGAGACGTCGCAGGCGTTCTGCGTGTAGTGGCCGCTGTTGTGCGGGCGCGGCGCCATTTCGTTGACCACCAGGTCCAGGCCGCCGCGGCCGTCGTCGACCAGGAAGTACTCCACGCAGAGCACCCCCACGTAGCCGAGCTGGCGCGCGATGGCCATGGTGGCGGCCTGAGCGCGCCGCGCCAGGGCGGGGTCGATCGCGCCCTCGTAGACCTCGGTGACGGCGAGGATGCCGTCGCGGTGGGTGTTCTTCTGCACCGGGAAGCTGACGCACTGGTCGTCGGCGCCACGCGCCACGATGACCGAGCATTCGGCGCGCAGCGGCATGAGCCGCTCCAGCACGCAGGGCACGCGGCCCAGGCGGTCCCAGGCGGCGGCGAGTTCGGCGCGGTCCTTCACGCGGGCCTGGCCCTTGCCGTCGTAGCCCAGGCGCGCGGTCTTCAGGATGCCGGGCAGCAGCTCGGCCGCCACGGCGGCGAGCTGTTCGGGGGTGTCGATGCTGGCGTGGGGCGCGGGCCGCACGCCGTCGTTGTCGGCCGCGCAGCGCTCGAAATGCGCCTTCTCGGCCGCCCGGTCCTGGGCGATGGCCACGCTGGCCGCGCCGGGCGCCACCGGCCGCAGCGCCGCCAGCGACGCCAGCGCGGGCGCGGGCACGTTCTCGAACTCGGTGGTGATGGCGTCGCTGCACTGGGCCAGCTGTGCCAGTCCCTTCGGGTCGTCGTAGGCGCAGCGGATGTGGTGGTGGCTGATGAGGCCGGCCGGGCTGTCGGCGTCGGGGTCGAGCACGGCGGTGCTGAAGCCCATGGCCTGCGCGGCCTGCACGAACATGCGGCCGAGCTGGCCGCCGCCCATCACGCCCAGCGTGGTGGGGCGGCCCGAGGCGTCGGTGGCGCCGGGAAGCAGGGGGGGCGTTGCGGTCATGCGTGGGGAGGCAGGGTCATGGCCCGCGCGGCCTCGGTCTGTTCGGCGCGGAAGGCCTGCAGTTTCTGTCGCAGGACCGGGTCTTCGCCGGCCAGCATGGCCACCGCGAACAGGGCCGCGTTGGCCGCGCCGGCGGGGCCGATGGCGAAGGTGGCCACGGGCACGCCCTTGGGCATCTGCACGATGCTGTGCAGCGAATCGACCCCACTGAGGTGCTTGCTCGCCACGGGCACGCCCAGCACGGGCACCACGGTCTTGGCGGCCAGCATGCCGGGCAGGTGGGCGGCGCCGCCCGCGCCCGCGATGATGGCCTTGAGGCCGCGCGCCGCGGCGGCCTCGGCGTAGGCGAACATGTCGTCGGGCATGCGGTGGGCCGAGACCACCCGCGCCTCGTGCGCGACACCGAACTGCTGGAGGATCTGCACGGCGTGCTGCATGGTGTCCCAGTCGCTGCTGGAACCCATGACCACGCCCACGGGGATGGGGTTCATGGAATCGGCTTTCGGCCCGCGGGGCCTCCGGTAAAGTCGCGATTTTACGTTTTGCCCCCAATTACCCGAGCGCAGCCATGATCGACGTCACCATCGCCAACTTCGAAGCCGAGGTCATCGAGGCCTCGATGCAGACCCCCGTGCTGGTGGACTTCTGGGCCCCGTGGTGCGGGCCCTGCAAGGTCATCGGCCCCATCCTGGAAAAGCTCGAAACCGAATACGGCGGCCGCTTCAAGCTGGTGAAGGTCGATTCCGACCAGGAGCAGCAGCTCGCCGCGGCCTTCGGCATCCGCAGCATCCCCACCTGCGTGCTGCTCATGAACGGCCAGCCGGTCGACGGTTTCATGGGCGCGCTGCCCGAAGGCCAGGTGCGCGCCTTCCTCGACAAGCACGTGCCCGGCGAGGGCGAGCTCGTGGCCGAGGTCGAGGAAGCCGCCGCGCAGGAGGCGCTGGCCGACGGCGACACCGAGACCGCGCTGGAGCGCCTGCGCCAGGCCGTGCAGGCCGACCCGGAGAACGACGACGCGCGCTTCGACCTGGTGAAGCTGCTGCTGGAGCTGGGCGAGGACGACGAGGCCAAGGTGGCCTTCGCGCCCGTCATCGCCAAGGCCGCGGGTGTGCGCCGGCTCGACTCGCTCAAGCGCTGGATGGACGCGCGCGACGCGCAGGCCGAGGTGGCCGAGCCCGAGGCCCGCATGGCCGCGCTGGACACCGCCATCGCCGCCAACAAGCGCGACTTCGACGCGCGCTTCGCCCGCGCGCAGCTGCTGATGGCCTACGGCCAGTGGACGGCCGCGATGGACGAGCTGCTGGAGATCCTGATGCGCGACAAGTCCTGGAACGACGAGCTCGCGCGCAAGACCTACATCGCGGTGCTCGACGTCATCGAGCCGCCCAAACCCAAGGTGGCCGAGGGCCAGGTGCCGCCGGAGGACCCGACGGTGGCGAGCTACCGGCGGCGCCTGTCGTCCGTCGTGCTGAGCTGAAGCGGGCGCTCACGCGGCGCCGCGGCGCGGGCCGCGCCTCGCAGGCCGCGGCCAGGCCGGCGGCGAAGCCTCAGCCGACGAGGCGCGTGAGCGCCTCGCGGTACTTCTCGGCGGTTTTCTCGATCACCTCGCGCGGCAGGCGCGGCGCGGGCGCGGTCTTGTCCCAGGGCTTGCCGTTGACCTTGGCGCCTTCGAGCCAGTCGCGCAGGTACTGCTTGTCGTAGCTGGGCGGGTTGCTGCCCACGGCGTAGCTCTCGGCCGGCCAGTAGCGCGAGCTGTCGGGCGTCAGCACCTCGTCCATCAGCACCACGCGGCCGGCGGCGTCCAGGCCGAACTCGAACTTGGTGTCCGCGATGATGATGCCCTTTTCGAGCGCGATGGCGGCGGCTGCCCGGTAGAGCCGGATGGCGATGTCGCGGATCTGCGCCGCGACCTCGGCGCCCACCATCTCCACCGTGCGCTCGTAGGTGATGTTCTCGTCGTGCTCGCCCATGGCGGCCTTGGCTGCCGGCGTGTAGATGGGTTCGGGCAGCTGGGAGGCGTTGCGCAGGCCCTCGGGCAGCGGCACGCCGCAGACCGAGCGGCTCTCCTGGTACTCCTTCCAGCCGCTGCCGGCCAGGTAGCCGCGCACCACCGCTTCCACCGGAATGGGCTTGAGGCGCTGCACCAGCATGGACCGGCCCACCACCTGCGCCCGCTCGGCCGGCGTGACCACGCTTTCGGGGTCTTCGCCCGTGAGGTGGATGGGGCAGATGTTGAGGCCCTTGGGGCCCAGGCGGTCGAACCAGAACAGCGACAGCCGGGTGAGCAGTTCCCCCTTGCCGGGAATGGGTTCGCCCATGATCACGTCGAAGGCGCTGATGCGGTCGGACGCCACCATGAGGATGCGGTCGTCGCCAACGGCGTAGTTGTCGCGCACCTTGCCGCGCGCGAGCAGCGGCAGCGACGTGAGGTTGGAGGTGTGCAGGGCGGAGGTCATGGCGCGGTAGGAGTCGAAGGCAAGAAAAAGGCCCGTTGAACGCTCAACGGGCCTTGCGCAGTTCGGCCGGATTATCGCAAGTTGGCGCGACCGCCGGGGCAATGCCCCACCCGGGCCCTCACTTGGCGGCCAGTCCGAGGCGCTCGATCAGGGCCTTGTCCTTGGCGAAGGTCTCGCCGGCCCACTTCTTGTAGTCCTCGCCGCTGCGGTACCACACGGCCTGGTTGAGCTGGGCCAGCACCTCCATGTGCTTTGGCTCGTCCATGGCCTTCTTGAAGGCGTCGTGCAAGGCCTTGACCACGGCCGGGTCCATGCCCTTGGGGCCGGCCAGGCCGTAGGGCGAGGTGGACACCACGCCGTAGCCCAGCTCCTGCGCGGTGGGCACCTCGGGCCATCGCTGGGTGCGCTGCTCGCCGAAGGTGACGAGCAGGCGCATCTGGCCGGCGTCGACGTACTTGTCCCAGCCGCTGGCGTCGCTCTGGGCCATCACGTGGCCGCCGAGCAGGGCGGCCTGCAGGTCGGCGTTGCCCTTGAAGGGCACGTGCACCAGCTTGACCTTGGCGTTGCCGGCCAGCTCTTCCATCAGCAGGTGCGGGCTGCTGCCGGTGCCGGTGGAGCCGTAGTTGATCTCGCCCGGGCGCTGGCGCGCGGCCTCGATGTAGTCCTTGAAAGTTTTGTAGGGCGAGTCGGCCTTGACGGTGAGGCCGAAGGTGTAGCCCGAGACGCCGATGATGTAGGTGAAGTCGTTCAGCGGGTCCCAGCTGGTTTTCTGCATGTGCGGCATGCGCAGCAGGCCCAGCGGGAACTGGGCGATGGTGTAGCCGTCGGGCTTGGCGGTCTGCGCCATGGTGCTGGGGCCCAGGGTGCCGCCGGCGCCGGGGCGGTTCTCCACGGTGATGGCCTGGCCCAGGTGCTTGCTGGCGAGTTCGGCCAGGGTGCGCAGGTGGCGGTCGGTGGAGCCGCCGGCCGGCCAGGGAATGATGAGCGTGATGGGACGGCTGGGGTAGGCCTGCGCCTGGGCCGCGACCCAGGGGGCGGCGCCGGCGCTGGCGGCCACGCCGGCCAGCAGCAGGCTGCGGCGGCGCAGGGTCGGGGCGTGTTCTGTCGGGCGGGTCATCGTCTTGTCTCCTTGCGGGTGGTTTGCCGGATGGCGATGGGTGCCGCGCAGCGCACGGCGCGGGGGATCACGGGGGCGCGGCGGCGTCGCGCGCGGCCTGCTGCTCCTGCAGTTCGCGCCACATCACCTTGCCGCTGCCCGAGCGGGGCAGCGAGGCCACGAATTCGACGATGCGCGGGCTCTTGTAGGCGGCCATGCGGCCGCGCGCCCAGTCGATCAGGTCCTGCTCGCTCACGCGGCCGCGCTGTCCGGGGCGCAGCACCACCAGAGCCTTGACCGTCTCGCCGCGCCGCGCATCGCGCGCGGCGATCACGCAGGCCTCCTGGATGGCGGGGTGGTGGTACATCAGCGCCTCCACCTCGGCGGGCCAGACCTTGTAGCCACTGGCGTTGATCATGCGTTTGAGGCGGTCGGTCATGAAGAAGTAGCCCTCTTCGTCGACGTGACCCAGGTCGCCGGTGCGCAGGAAGCGCTGGCCGCCGATCTCGATGAAGGCCTGCGCCGTGGCCTGCGGCTGGCGCCAGTAGCCCTGCATCACCTGCGGGCCGCGCAGCACGATTTCGCCGGTCTCGCCCACGGGCCGCTCGGCCCCGGTCTCGGGGTCGATCACGCGGGCGTCCACCTCGAACACCGGCAGGCCCAGGCACTGCGGCTTGGGCCGGTGCGGCGGGTTGATGTGGGTGGCGCCCATGGCCTCCGTCATGCCGTAGCCCTCGATGTAGTCGCGGCCGGTGAGGGCCTTGAGCCGTGCGGCCAGGGCGTCGGGCATGGCCGCGCCGCCGCCGCGCACGCAGCCCAGGCGGGAGAGGTCGACGCGCTCCAGGTCCGGCTGGGCAAGGAAATCGATCACCATGGTGGCGATGGCCTGCCACACCGTGACGCCGTAGCGCTGCATGCAGTGCGCGGCGGCCTCGCGGTCCCAGCGCGAGAGCACCACCAGCGTGGCGCCCGCGTACAGCGGCCCGTTGAGGCTGCCCGACAGGCCGGTGACGTGGAAGAAGGGCAGCACCGCGAGGCAGACCGCGTCGGGCGTGGTGCCGAACCAGCGCACGCCGCCCACCAGCGTGGCCATCACGCTGCGGTGGGTGTGCATGCAGCCCTTGGGCAGGCCGGTGGTGCCCGAGGTGTAGGGCATGGCGCAGAGATCGTCGGGGCCGGCGGTGAGCGGGCCCGGCGTGAGCCCGGCCGCCAGCGCGTCGGCCCAGGCGGCGAGGGCGGGATGGTCGCCCAGCGGCTCGCGCGGCGCGCGCACGAAGTCGGGCACGCGCAGTTCGGTGGGCTCGCGCAGGTGGTCGCTGTAGGTGGCGACGAGGACGTGCTGCAGGCCGGTGCCGTCGGCGCTGGCGCCGTCCGCCAGCAGGGGGCGCAGTTGCGGCAGCAGGTCCTGCGCGGCGATGGCCACGCGCGCGCCGCTGTCGTTCACGCAGTGGCGCAGCTCCGCCACGCGGTTCATGGGGTTCACCGGCACCACCACCGCGTTGGCGCGCAGGATGCCGTAGAAGGCCAGCGCCCACTGCGGGCTGTTCTGCAGGCACAGCAGCACGCGGTCGCCGGGCCGCACGCCGCAGCGCTGCTCCAGGAAGGCGGCGATGCGCTCGGCTTCGCGCAGGGCCCGCCCGTAGCTCAGCGGCGTGTCGTAGTAGACGGTGAAGGGCTTGTGCGGGTGGCGCGCGGCCGAGGCCTCCAGGTTGTGGAAGACGTTGGCCTCCGGCGCCGCGAGCGGGCGCGGCAGACCGGGCGGCCAGTGATCGGCGAGCGGGCGCATGAAGCTTTGATATTCCGCTGATCGGAAAAACAATCCGTGTGCGATCAATATGCGGCGCGGTCCACCGGGGCGTCAATGCGATTCAGGGAAATCGAGCCCCCCTGTTCGTGGGTGATGGGCCTTAAATTCCGATCAGCGGAATAAGACGAAAGCCACCGATCCATGGGACGCCAGCGCCACCCCCTTTCGCCCACACCCGACGAGGCCGATCCCTCGCAAGACCGGCGCTTCGTCACCGCGCTCGCGCGCGGCCTGGCCTTGCTGCGCTGCTTCGGCCCGGCCGACCGCTGGCTCGCGCACCAGGCGCTCGCGCGCCGCAGCGGCCTGCCGCAGGCCACGGTGTCGCGCCTCACGTTCACGCTCACCAGCCTGGGCTATCTGCGCCACCGCGCCGCCACCGGCGAGTACGCGCTGAGCCCGGCGGTGCTGTCGCTGGGCTTCAGCGTGCTCTCCAATTTCGAGATCGGGCGCCTGGCGCGGCCCTTCATGGAAACGCTGGCCGAGGACACGCAGGCCGCCATCTCGCTGGGCGTGCGGCACGGCACCTCGGTGGTCTACGTGGCGCATTGCCGCAGCACGGCGCGCCTCATCCTGGGGCTGGACGTGGGCACGCGCCTGCCCTTTGCCGAGACGGCCATGGGCCGCGCGATGTGGTGCGCCTCGGCGCCGGGCATGCGCTCGCTCGTGGCGCAAAGGCTGCGGGCCGAGGACCCGGCGCGCTGGCCCGAACGGGAGGCCGGCCTGCGCCGCGCCGAGGCCGATCACGCGGCGCGCGGCTACGTGGTCTCGGCCTCGGAGTGGGAGCAGGACATCGCCGCCATCGGCGTCGGCGTGGACCTGGGCGATGGTCGCGAGCCCTTGTCGCTCACCGTGGGCGGGCCGGCCGCGCGCCTGAAGGGCGCGCTGCTGCACGAGCACTTCGCGCCGGCGCTGGTGCGCACGGGACGCGAGATCGTGGCGGCGATCCAGGCGGGGGACTGGGAGGACTGATCCGCCGCGCCCAAGAAAAACGCCACCGTCGGCCAGGCCGAGCGGTGGCGTCAGCGCCTCGGGCGCGTTGGGGGATCAGTTCACGACCTGGGCCAGTTCGCCCTTGGCGTACCTGGCGGCCACCACCTGCAGGCTGTCGCCCTTGATCTTGCCGGCCTGGCCTTCGCAGCCGAATTCGATGTAGCGCTGCTTGCAGACCTGCTTGGCGGCCTCGCGCGCGGGCTTGAGCCATTCGCGGGCGTCGAACTTGTCGGGGTTCTCGGCCAGGAACTTGCGCACCGCGCCGGTCATGGCCAGACGGATGTCGGTGTCAATGTTGATCTTGCGCACGCCGAACTGGATGGCCTTCTGGATTTCCTCGACCGGCACGCCGTAGGTTTCCTTCATCTTGCCGCCGTACTGGTTGATCTGGGCCAGCAGCTCCTGCGGCACGCTGGACGAGCCGTGCATCACCAGGTGCGTGTTGGGCAGGCGGCGGTGGATTTCCTTGATGCGCTCGATGGCCAGGATGTCGCCCGTGGGCTTGCGCGTGAACTTGTAGGCGCCGTGGCTGGTGCCGATGGCGATGGCCAGGGCATCGAGCTGGGTCTTCTTGACGAAATCGGCGGCCTGCTCGGGGTCGGTCAGCAGTTGCTCGCGCGTCATGGTGGCGTCGGTGCCGTGGCCGTCTTCCTTGTCGCCCTTCATGGTCTCCAGGCTGCCCAGGCAGCCCAGCTCGCCTTCGACGGTGACGCCCAGCTTGTGGGCCATGTCGACGACCTTGCGGGTCACGTCCACGTTGTAGTCGTAGCTCGCGATGGTCTTGCCATCGGCCTCCAGGCTGCCGTCCATCATCACGGAGGAGAAGCCCAGGTTGATGGCGCCCTGGCAGACGTCGGGGCTCTGGCCGTGGTCCTGGTGCATGACCAGGGGGATGTGCGGGTACATCTCGATCGCGGCCTGGATCAGGTGCTTGATGAAGGGCTCGCCCGCGTACTTGCGTGCGCCGGCGCTGGCCTGAAGGATGACGGGAGCGCCCACTTCGTCGGCGGCCGCCATCACGGCCTGCACCTGTTCGAGGTTGTTCACGTTGAACGCCGGGATGCCGTAGCTGTTGGCGGCGGCGTGGTCGAGCAGTTCGCGCATGGAAACGAGCGCCATGGGATTCCCCTTTATCCGTTGAATCGTTGGTAACCGTGGTGTAACCCGCCATTTTAGCTTTCGGGTCCTGCCAGGCCGTGTCGTCACCAATGGTCACAACCCCATGGGGAACTGTGGGCGTGCAAAGCCACACGTTCAGGCTTTTGCAGAAGAAAGGAACCGCCATGGCACGCCGCCCCCTGATCGCGACGCTGACGTCCGCCGCCCTGCTGGCGCCGGCGCTCACTCAGGCCCAGGTCACGCTCAAACCCGACGGCCAGTGGCGCTACCTGCTGAGCGCGGGCGCCAACTTCTCCTCCGGCAACAACGACGCCGCGACCCTGAACCTGGCCGCCGAGGGCGCGCGCCAGACCAGCATGGACAAGTGGACCTGGGACGCCAAGGCCGACCGCGCCCGCAGCAACGGCGTGGACACCGTGGAGCGCTATGGCCTGCGCACCCAGTACAACCGCGACTTCTCCATCGACTGGTTCGGCTTCGGCTCGGGCGAGCTGATGCGCGACCGGCTGGCGAACATCTCGAGGCGCTACTCGCTGGCCACGGGTGTGGGCCGCCACATCTGGAGCGACGCCTCCGGCTTCTTCGACATCTCGGGCGGCCTGGGCTACAGCTACGACCGCTACATCACGCCCACCGTGATCGCCGACGAATTGCGGGGGGCCTACGGCCGCCTGGAGCTGGTGCTGTCGGAGGAGTCCAGCCACAAGCTCACCGACACCACCAGCTTCCGCCAGAAGTTCTCGGTCTTTCCGGACCTGCGCGATTCGGGCAAGTTCCGCGCTGTGCTGGACCTGGGCCTGACGGTGGCGATGACGCAGCGCGTGAACCTGACCGCGGGCCTGAACCACCGCTACGACAGCGACCCCGGCACCAACCTCAAGAAAGCCGACACCATGTTCGTGACCGGCGTGTCGATGCGGTTCGACTGAGCGCCGGGGCTCGGGCTCAGCCCGCGCGGCAGATCTTCAGCGTGTTCGTGCCGCCGGGCTGGCCCATGGGCTCGCCCACGGTGATCGCGTAGACGTCGCCGGCCTGCACGATGCCGCGCTTCTTCAGGTGCGCCTCGGCGTCGGCCAGGGCGTTGTCGCGGTCCACGTTGGTTTCCATCAGCAGCGGGCGCACGTTGCGGTAGAGCGTCATGCGCCGCTGGGTGGTGAGGTTGGGCGTCATCGCGTAGATGGGGGTGCGCACGATGTGCCGGCTCATCCACAGCGCGGTGGAGCCCGAGTCGGTGAGCGCCACGATGGCCTTGGCGCCCAGGTGGTGCGCGGTGAACAGCGCGCCCATGGCGATGCTGTGGTCGATGCGCGTGAAGGTCTTGCCCTGGAAATCGGCGCCGAGCTCGTGCAGGTCGGCCTTCTCGGCCTCCAGGCAGATGGCGGCCATCTCCTGCACGGTCTCCAGCGGGAACTTGCCGGCGGCGGTCTCGGCGCTGAGCATCACCGCGTCGGTGCCGTCGAGCACGGCGTTGGCCACGTCGCTCACCTCGGCGCGCGTGGGCACGGGGTTGACGATCATGCTTTCCATCATCTGCGTGGCGGTGATGACAACCTTGTCCATCTCGCGCGCCAGCCGGATCATGTGCTTCTGCAGCGCCGGCACGGCGGCGTTGCCCACCTCCACCGCCAGGTCGCCGCGCGCGACCATGATGCCGTCCGAGGCCTTGAGAATGTTGGCGAGTTCGGGGATGGCCTCGGCGCGCTCGATCTTGGCGATCAGACCCGGCTTGTGGCCGCCGCCGGCCACCGCGCAGAGCTGGCGCGCGAGCTCCATATCGGTGGCGTTCTTGGGAAAGCTCACCGCCACGTAGTCGGCCTTCAGGCCCATGGCGGTCTTGATGTCGTCCATGTCCTTGGCGGTGAGCGCGGGAGCGGTGAGGCCGCCGCCCTGCTTGTTGATGCCCTTGTTGTTGGACAGCTCGCCGCCGAGCTTGACGGTGGTGTGCACGGCCGGGCCCTGCACGGCGTTGACGGTGAGCACGATCAGGCCGTCGTTGAGCAGCAGGGTGTCGCCGGGCTTCACGTCGCGCGGCAGCTCCTTGTAGTCCAGGCCCACGCCCTGTTCGTCGCCGGGTTCGGTGCGCTCGGCGTCCAGCACGAACTTCTCGCCCGGCACCAGCTGCACCTTGCCCTGGGCGAACTTGCCGACGCGGATCTTGGGGCCCTGCAGGTCGGCCATGATGCCCACCTCGCGGCCGGCGCGCTGCGCGGCCTCGCGCACCAGCGCGGCGCGGTCGATGTGGTCCTGCGCCTTGCCGTGCGAGAAGTTCAGCCGCACCACGTTGACGCCGGCGCGAATCATGGCCTCGAGCAGGGCCGGATCGCTGGAGGCAGGGCCGAGGGTGGCAACGATCTTGGTGGCGCGCGTAGCCATGGGGTGCAGTCTCCTGAAAGGGCCGGAACACCGGCGGGCATGTAATTTGGTTTCATTATCCCTGAAGAAATTTCCGCGTGGTTACAAGCGCGGAACGGCCGGGTGCTCCTTGTAGGACAGTGCCGACACGCCGAACCGCCACCGTCCTGCGCGGCGTGGGCCGCGGCGTCCCTACAGTGGCGCTGGCGATCGATCGGGGGCGCGCCGCGCGGCAGCCCCGACGTCCAAGGAGGACCCATGCGCCACGCCGCCCTTGCCATCCTGGCCTACCTCAGTACCGTCGTCATCGCGGTGGCGGCCAGCCTGGCGCATCCCCCGTCCGATGGGGAGCGCCATTTCGTGAAGGCGGTGGCCGAACTCGGCACCGCGGCGGCCAGCGCGCTCAACTGGCGCTGACGCCTCCCTTCGAACCGGCGGCGCGGCGCCGCTTCACTCCGATACCGCCGGCTCGGCCGCGGGCGCTGCCGGCAAGCGTGCCTCGATCAGGGTGCCCTGGCCCGGGGCGCTGGTGATGCGCAGCTGCCCCGCGTGCGACTCCACGCGCACGTTCATGCCCAGCAGGCCGTGGTGGCCGGCGGGCACGTCCTCGATGTCGAAGCCGCGCCCGTCGTCGCGCACCGAGAGGTGCACGGCGTCGCCGCTCTGCGCGAGCCTCACCCACACCTCGCGCGCCTGGGCGTACTTCTGCACGTTGGTGAGGGACTCCTGCACCAGCCGGTAGGCTGTGAGCTCGGTGTCCTTGCAGAGCGTCACCGGCGAGAACTCGGTGTGCACGGGGATGCCCAGCCGGCCGGCGGCCTCCTGGCACAGCATCTCCAGCGCGGGGATCAGGCCCAGTTGGTCGAGCGAGGACGGGCGCAGGTGCTCGATGATGCGCCGCTTGACCGCGATGCTCTCGTTGACGCGCTGTTCGAGGCCGGCCAGGCGCTCTTTCGCCGTCTCGGGCAGGTCGGGCACGCGGCGCAGGCGCGCCAGCTCCAGCTTCATCGCCGTGAGCAGGCCGCCCATTTCGTCGTGCAGCTCGCGCGCCACGCGCCCGCGCTCGTCCTCGCGCGCGTTCACGTGGTGGCCGGCCAGGTGGCGCAGCGCGCTGGTGCGCACGGCGACCTGCTTGGCCAGGCGCTCGTTCTCCTCGGCCTTGCGCTGGTCGGACTCGCGGATCTGTCGCATGAACAGGCTCAGCGCCAGCAGCGAGACCAGCACCAGCCCATGCAGCGCCACGCGGTTGACGAGCAGGGCGTCGTGCAGCGAGATGCGCGCGCGGGCCTGCACCGCGCCGGCGCGCTCCAGCACGCCGTCGAACTCCTGGCGCAGGTCGGCGTAGAGCTGGCGGCCATGGTCGCCGCTGGCCAGCACCTGGGCCTGCGTGTTCTGGCCCTTCTCGGTCATCTCCACCCACAGCGCCAGCATCGCGTTGCGCTCCACCACGCGCTCGCGCACCTTGTCGATCGAAGCCTTGCGTTGCGGGTCGAGCGCGATCAGCCATTCGAAGGCGCCGGGCCGAGCGACGGCCATGTCCTGCATGGCCGTGCGGTAGTTGGCCAGGTCGCCTTCGTTGCCGCTGGCGATGAAGGCGCGCGCCGCGGTCTCGGCGTCGGTGAGCGCCTGCAGCGTGCGCGCGGCCTGCATGCGGGCGTCGGTGAGGGCGATGCCCTGTCGCAGCGTGTTGTTCGAGTGCTGGTAGCTGCTCTCGTTGATGGCCATGACCACGATGGCCAGGGCCACGATGAGCGGCATGACCCAGCGGGTGCGGGCGACGCGTTCGATCGACGACTTGATCATGCGGGTGGGTCCTCGGGCATGGCGGTGGGCTCGGTGGGGCGTGCGCGCCCGGGCAATCGGACCTCGACGTGTGTGCCGTCGCCCGGTGCGCTGCGCACGGTGAAGGTGCCGCCCAGCGACTCGATGCGGTGGCGCAGGTTGCGCAGGCCCAGGGCCGAGGTGGAGCCGCCGCGCTCGGCGAAACCGCGCCCATTGTCGGCCACGGACAGCGCGATGGCGCCGTCCTCGCCGCTCAGGCGCAGCACCACCCGGCTGGCGCCGGCGTGGCGCTCCACGTTGGACAGCGCGCCCTGGGCCACGGCGAACAGCGCCTGCCGCGTCGAGGCGTCGAGCTCCAGCGGCTGCAGATCGCGTTCGACCGCCATGCCGGTGCGCTGGTGCAGCTCGTCCGCGCGCTGCTCCAGCGCGGCCTGCAGGCCCAGGTTCTGCAGCGCCGAGGGCATCAGGCCTTCCATCAGGCGCCGCTTGGTTTCGATGCCCTGGTCGAGCGTGGCGCTCAGGTGCTGCAGGCGCGCGCTCACGTCGGCGCTGGGCGCGGACAGGGCGTGGCGCAGGCGGGTCAGGTCGAGCTTGGCCGTGGTGAGCAGCGCGCCCAGGTCATCGTGCAGGGCGCGCGCCAGGCCGCCGCGTTCGCCCTCGCGCATTTCCTGCAGGCCCAGGTTGAGCAGGGCCAGCTCCTCGGTGCGCTGGCGCACCTGCTGCTCGAAGGCGTCGCGCTCCGCCCGCAGCTGGGCCGCGTGCGTCACCTGGCTGGCCTGCAGGGCCGCGTTGTTGCGCAGGAAAAAGATGTAGGCCAGCAGGCTCAGCAGCGCCAGGCCGTGCACGCTGAGGCGGCCCACCTCCAGCGTGCGGTAGATGGCGGCGCGCTCGCCCGCGATGCGGCGCTCTTCGGTGGCCAGCAGCACGTCGGCCACGCGGCGCACCGCCTCCATCTTCTCGCGCCCGATGTCCGTGAGCACCAACCCCTGCCAGGCAGCGTGCGAGCCGGCGTCGTACAGGGCGATGGTCTCGGCCGCCTCGGACACCTTCTGCAGCGACTTTTCCTCCAGCGTGTCCACCAGCCGCGCAAGCTCGGGGTCGGTGCGGTAGTGCTCATGCAGGCGGCCGATGGCGTTGCCGAGGTCGGCGCGCGCGGCCTGGTAGGGCCGCAGGTACGCGGCGCGGCCGGTGAGCAGGTAGCCGCGCTGCGCGGACTCGATGTCGAGCAGGCGGCGCATCACGGTTTGCAGGGCGTTGCGCGCGGTGTCGCGCCCGCCCAGGTTGACCAGGGAGTCGAGCGCGCGCTGGTAGGTCCATTCGGCGCCAGCGAACACGCCCACGGCCAGCAGCACGGCCAGGGCCACGCTCAGCGGCATGTGCCACCGGGCGGCGCGCCAGTGGGCGCGGCGCCAAGGGCGGGGGCGGGGGGTCGGCATGACCGCCGCGCCTCAGTGCAGGTCGCCCGGGGCGGTGGCGGTGCCGTCGGAGATGCGCTCGCAGTAGCTGATCAGGTCCTCAAGCTCGCAGGACTTGTCGAACACGCGATCGGCCCCGAGCTGGGCGCAGCGCTTGCGGATGTCGGGCGTGGCGTAGTTGGTGAGCACCACCCGCCGCCCGGGCAGGCCGGCGTCTTGCGCGGCCTTGAGCACGCCCAGGCCGGAGCCGGTGAGCAGGAAGATGTCCACGATCATGAGGTCGAAGCGATCGCCTTCGGTCTCACCCGTGCCGCCGGCCCCGGTGAGCCAGTTCACCGCCTCCGTCTCGTTGCGGGCATGGCCCACGACCTCGACATTGGCCAGTTCCTGGAGCGTGGACACCAGGTTGTCGTAGATGACCTTGTTGTCCTCGACGATGAAAGTGCGAAGCGGTGACACGGGGCAGGCGGAAACGTTGGGCGGGCGAAGGTCCCGCGAAAAGGGAACGGGCGCGCGGGCACAGCCATGATGCCGTGTTCGCGCGCCCCCCGGGCTTCCTGTCCGCTGATGGTGTTGTAGGAGGTTTCCTACAGGGGCCGGCGGGGAGGCGCCGGGGGGCGCGCCCCGCTCAGCGCACCACGATGTCGTTGCGCACCGACTTCACCCCCGGCGTGTTGCCGGCCAGGCGGGCCGCGGCGCTGCGCTCGGCCTCGGACTTGGCGAAGCCCGAGAGCTGTACCGTGCCGTTCAGGGTCTCGACGTTGAGCGACATCGCGCTCACCGCCGGGTCCTCGGCGAAACGCGCCTTCACGCGGGTGGTGATGGTGGCGTCGTCGATGTAGGCGCCCACGGTCTGCTGGTCGCGCGCGACCGAGCAGCCGCTGACCTGGATCAGCGCCAGGCCGGCCGCGGCGGCGAACACGGCGGTGGTGAGTCGGGTGGCAATCATGGACATCTCCTGGTGGGGTGGGTGATCAGCTGGCCTGGACGGTCAGGCGGTTCTCGACCTTCACCACGCCCTGCACGGCCTGGGCCAGCGTGGTGGCGCGGTCGCGGGCCGCGGCGGTGGGCGCCGTGCCTTTCAGTTCGACCTGCCCGTTGGTGGTGTCGACGTCGATCGCGAGCGCGCTCAGCTGATCGTCGGCGGCCAGCGCGGCGTTCACCTTGGCGGTGATGGCGGCGTCGGAGGCATCGCGGGCGATGGTGTCGGTGGCTTCCTTGCCGGCCGCCTGCATGTCCTGGCCCGCCTGGCGGGCGTCATCGCGCATCTCGCGGCCGGCTTGCTGGATTTCGTTCACGGCGCTGTCCATGCGTTGGCCGACGGTGGCGTCTTCGCGTTCTCCGCAGGCCACCAGCGCCAGGGAGGCGAGGGCGGCGGCGGCAAGGGCGGTGTAGCGGGTGCTGGGTTTCATGGTGATTCCTTTCGGGGGCCGGCGCCGAAGGCCGGCCGGGAGGGTGAATGGGGTCGGGGCTGGCGGCCGCTCAGTGCGGGCGGCGCGTGCCGCTGCCGGGGGGGTCGAACCAGTCGTCGCTCACGGTGCGCTCCCACGCGGCCACCTGGCGCTCGGCCTCGTCTTTGGCGCAGCCATAGCGCTCCTGGATCTTGCCGGCGAGCTGTTCGCGGCGGCCGGCGACGACGTCGAGGTCGTCGTCGGTGAGCTTGCCCCACTGCTCGAGCATCTTGCCCTTGACCTGTTTCCAGTTGCCTTCGATGCGATCCCAGTTCATGTGTTGGCTCCTTGAGGGTTGCGGGTTGCGTAGCGCCATCCGGGGGGATGGCGTCGGCCGTTGCGCGCTGCGCCAGCCGTGAAGCCACTGTAGGAAGCCGGGGCCGCGCGCGCTGTCGGGCGGATCGCCGCGCGGCTGTAGGACGGCGCCGATGCGCGCGCCCCGCTTGTAGGAAGCGTCCGACCCCGGGCGCGCGGCGGGCCTGCTAAATTGCAGCGCTCCGCTTCATCCATGAAAGACACATGATCAAGGTAGGCATCGTCGACGACCACGCCATCGTGCGCTCCGGCTTGCGGCAGTTCCTCGGCGAACACGTGGACCTGAAAGTGACGGGCGAGGCGAACAACGGCCGCGAGGCCCTGGAGCTGGCGCGCGGCGGCGAGGTGGACGTCCTGCTGATGGACATCTCCATGCCCGACCACAGCGGCGTGGACGCGCTGCAGGCCATCAAGGCGCGCTTTCCCGATCTGCCGGTGCTCATCCTCAGCGGCTTTCCCGAGGCGCAGTACGCCACCACGCTGCTGCGCTACGGCGCCAGCGGCTACCTCAACAAGGAATGCGAGCCGGAGGAGATCGTCAACGCCATCCGCCTGGTGGCGCGCGGGCGGCGCTACATCAGCCCCTCGGTGGCCGAGCTGCTGGCCGACAACGCGGTCGGCGACGCCGAGCGCCTGCCGCACGAGCTGCTGTCCGAGCGCGAGCTGCAGGTCTTCCTGCGCCTGGCCAAAGGCGAGACCGTGGGCAGCATGGCCGAGTCCATGTTCCTGAGCGTCAAGACCGTGAGCACCTACCGCACGCGTGTGCTGGAGAAGCTCAAGCTCGCCAGCAACAGCGAGCTCACGTACTACGCGCTGAAGAACGGCCTGATCCAGTAGGCGGCCGCCGCCGGCTCACAGCCAGCGCTCCAGCAGCCGCCCCACGCCCTCCATCAGCCGACCGCCCAGGCCGCGCCGTTCCCAGGCCTCCAGCGTCACGGCGCGTGAGGCCTGGCGGTCGCGCTCGAACAGCGCGTTCATCTGGCCGCCGAACTCCTCGCCCAGCACGATCACGTTGAGTTCGTTGTTGGCGACGAAGCTGATCCAGTCCAGGTTGCTGGAGCCCACCGTGGAGAACACGCCGTCGATCACGGCCGTCTTGGCGTGCATCACGGCCTGGTCCATCTCGAAGATGCGCACGCCGGCCTGCAGCAGCTGCGTGTAGTACGACCTCCCTGCGTGCAGCACCAGGGAGGAGTCGCTGCGGCCCGGCAGCACCAGCTCCACCGACACCCCGCGCCGCGCGGCGTCGCACAGCGCCTGCACGAACACCTCGCCGGGCGCGAAGTAGGCCATCGAGATGTGCACCTCCACCTGCGCCGCGTCGATCGCCGCGACCAGCGCCGTGTAGATGCGGTTGCCGTCGTCGCGCGGGTCGCTGGCCAGGACCTTCACCACGCGTTCGCCGGGCTCGGCGGCGAGCGGCTTGTCGGGCGGCTCACCGAGCCCGCCCGGGCAGCCCTGCTCGCGCCAGGTGGTCTCGAACACCTTCGCCAGCGCCGGCACCACGGGGCCGCGCAGCTCGATCTGGGTGTCGCGCCAGCCATCGTCGATGGGCGAGGCCCCGGCCGGGGGCGCCGAGCGGCGCCACGAGGCCGATCCCGAGCCGTACACCCGGCTGATGTTGATGCCCCCCGTGAACGCCACCTGCTGGTCCACCACCAGCAGCTTGCGGTGGTCGCGGTGCGTGATGCCCCAGTAGCCGGGCCGGCGCACCGGGTTGATGGGGTTGAACTCGCACACGGCGACCCCCCCGTCCTTGAGCCGCTGGAAGAACGCCACCGGCGTGGTGATGGAGCCCACCGCGTCGTAGATCACCGCCACCTTCACGCCGTCGGCGGCGCGGCGCAACAGCAGATCGGCCACCTCGGCGGCCACGCCCTGGTCCTCGAAGATGTAGCTCTCCAGCAGGATGCGCCCGCGCGCCTGGGCGATCGCCGCCTTCATGGCGCCGAAGGTGGCCGGGCCGTCCACCAGCAGCCGGGTGCGGTTGCCCCGGTACAGGTCGGCGTCGCCCGATTGCGTGAGCGTGCGCAGGTGGTGGCGCAGCAGTTCGTGGCGGCCTTCCTGGCTCAGCTCGCGCAGGGTCTGGCGTTTCTCTTCCTTCGACAGCACGCCGTCGGCCCCGCGCACGGTGACCAGGCCGGGGCCGCCGCCGGCCTGGGCCAGCTGCGGCTCGCGCGGCGGCAGGCTGGTGCAGCCCGCCAGCAGGTACAGCGTGAGCGCGCACAGCCAGGCCCAGGCGAACCACCAGCGGGCGGGGGGCAGGGGGCGGGGCGGGTCGAGGTCCTCGTGGCGCATGGTGTTGGCGGCGCAGTGGGGTCGCCCGCAGTGTGCGGCGCGGCCCCGCGCGGCGCCGTCGGCGTGCGCGACGGGTCGGCGTCGGACGGCACCGACACGGCGCCCGTCCGTCGGTGGGGTCCTACAGGTCGATGCGGTGCGCACTTGCAGCGCGCGGGTCGGCGAATGCCTAGAGTGAAGCCATCACAACGGTGGTCGTTGTGAATGCAACGCCGGGGTCGCGGCAGCGGCCTCGCAGAGGAGCCAGACATGCTGCATTACGCCGTGGTTTTCTTCGTCATTGCCTTGATCGCTGCCGTGCTGGGTTTTGGTGGCATCGCCGCCAGCGCGGCCGGCATCGCCAAGATCCTTTTCGTCATCTTCCTCGTGCTGGCGCTCGGCTCCATGCTGCTGGGCCTGTTCCGGGGCCGGTAGAGACGTATCGAACAGCGGTACCGATTGTCTCCAGCGTTTGAACCGGTTCCAAGAACCGGTTCTTTTTTGGCACTCGCTCCGTGGTGCGCTCCTCCGGGGGCGCGCGTCGGCCTTCATAATATGAAAAAACGCAATTAAAACTTGAACATCATGCTCATTTGAGTATGATGAGCCGTTCCACCCCATCATCAACCCGCGTGCACCCCGTGCCACGGTGTGGGGGGAGCCCCGGCGGTGCCGGGCGCCCTTGGGCGATTCGCTTCCCGCATGGCCGGCTCCGCCGGCCGCCCGCCTCGGACGTGCACCGGCCGATCGACGTCTTCTCCCCGCTGTTTCCAGGTTCTGTCCGGCGCTGCCCGGTCCGACCGCCGTTACCGAAGCACCGCCTTGGCGCCGACCGGCCATCCGAACAGGAGGGCAGCACCGCCATGTGTGGACTTGCAGGAGAGATACGTTTCGACGGCCGGGCCGTCGACCCCGGCGCGATCGCGCGCATGAACGACCGGCAGAGCGCCCGCGGGCCCGACGGCCAGGGCCTGCTGGTCGTCGACCGCCTCGGCCTGGGCCACCGGCGGCTCAAGATCATGGACCTGTCGGACGCCGCGCAGCAGCCCATGACCGATCCGCTGCTGGGCCTGGGCGTGGTCTTCAACGGCGCCATCTACAACCACCATGAACTGCGCGAGGACCTGATCGCGCGCGGCTACCGCTTTCATTCCAGCGGCGACACCGAGGTGCTGATCAAGGCCTACCACGCCTGGGGGCCGGGCTTCGTGCGGCGCCTGCAGGGCATGTTCGCTTTCGCCCTGTGGGAGCGCGACAGCGGCAAGCTGCTGCTGGGGCGTGACCGGCTGGGCATCAAGCCCCTGTACCTGGCGCCGGTGCCGGGCGGCCTGCGCTTCGCCTCCACGCTGCCGGCGCTGCTGGCCGGGGGCGGGGTGGACGCCGGCATCGACGCCATCGGCCTGCACCACTACCTGTCGCTGCACGCCATCGTGCCGGCGCCGCGCACCCTGCTGCGTGGCGTGCGCAAGCTGGCGCCCGGGACGCTGCTGCACGTGGACCCCGACGGCCAGCAGCGCGAGGAGTGCTACTGGTCCCTGTCCTTCGAGCGCGACGCCAGCGACGAGCAGCGCTCCTTCGACGACTGGCAGGAGCTGCTGCTCGACGGCCTGCGCACGGCCGTGAAGCGCCGCCTGGTGGCCGACGTGCCCGTGGGCGCGCTGCTGTCGGGCGGCGTGGACTCCAGCCTCATCGTGGGCCTGATGGCCGAGCAGGGCGTGCGCGACCTGCGCACTTACAACGTCGGCTTCGAGGACGTGGGCGGCGAGTGCGGCAATGAGTTCGTGTACGCCGACACCGTGGCGCGCCACTTCGGCACCACGCACGAGCGCCTGTTCGTGCCCGAGTCCGAGCTGCTGGACCGCCTGCCCGCCGCCATCGAGGCCATGAGCGAGCCCATGGTCAGCCACGACTGCATCGGCTTCTACCTGCTCAGCGAGGCCGTGGCGCGCCACAGCAAGGTGGTGCAAAGCGGGCAGGGCGCCGACGAGGTGTTCGGTGGCTACCACTGGTACCCCAAGCTGGACGGCAGCCAGCGCCCGGTGGACGACTACGCGGCCGCCTTTCTCGACCGCGACCACACCGAGATGCGCGCCGTGCTGCAGGACCCCTGGCTGGGCGACGACCACACGCGCGCCTTCGTCGCCGAGCGCCTGCACGCGCCGGGCGCGAGCGACCCGGTGGACCAGGCCCTGCGCCTGGATACCACCGTGATGCTGGTGGACGACCCGGTCAAGCGCGTGGACAACATGACCATGGCCTTCGGCCTGGAGGCGCGCGTGCCCTTCCTGGACCACGAGCTGGTGGAACTGGCCGCGCGCATTCCCGCGCGCCACAAGCTGGCCGATGGCGGCAAGGGCGTGCTCAAGGCCGTGGCGCGGCGCATCGTGCCGCGCGAGGTGATCGACCGCCCCAAGGGCTACTTCCCCGTGCCCGCGCTCAAGCACCTGCAGGGGCGCGTGCTAGCCATGGTGCAGGACGCCCTGCACAGCCGCGCCGCGCGCGAGCGCGGGCTGTTCCGCGAGGGCTATATCCAGACGCTGCTGGCCGCGCCGGGTGAGCACATCACGCCGCTGCGCGGCTCCAAGCTCTGGCAGCTCGGCCTGCTGGAGCTGTGGCTGCAGACCCACCTGCGCTGACCCACCAGAGGAGACACACGAGATGAGCACCGTCCGCCACCACGCCCCGCGCGCCCTGCGCCTGGGGCGCTCGCCCATTCCCCACCAGGCCGCCGAGCGGCGCGACGCCAGCGTGCACTGCGGCTGGGGCCGCCTGATCGCCGGTCACACCTTCGACGACCCGGCCGCCGTCGCCCAGGCCCTGCTGCAGGAGACGCCGGGCGAGCGCGACATCGCCTTCTACCTGGACAAGCCGCACGTGGTGGTCTCGCATGCGCCGCAGCAGCTGTTCGTCGACCCGTCCGAGACCTTCCGCCTGGCGCTCAACACCTACGCGGCGCAGCGCGCGCGCCGCCAGGGCTTCACCATCCGGCGCCTGCGCTCGCGCGCCGACGTCGCGGCCATCAACGCCATCTACCGCGCGCGCCGCATGGTGCCGGTGGACCCGGCGCGCGTCTGGGGCGAGCGCGGCGACCGCGCCACCGTCTACGTGCTCGCCGAGGACCGCCAGAGCGGCGAGGTGCTGGGCGTGGCCATGGGCCTGGACCACAGCGAGGCCTTCGGCGACAACAATGGCGGCAGCAGCCTCTGGGCCCTGGCTGTGGCGCCGCAGGCCAGCCACCCGGGCATCGGCGAAGCGCTCACGCGCTACCTGGCCGAGCTCTTCATCGCGCGTGGCCGGGCCTTCATGGACCTGTCGGTGCTGCACGACAACGCCCAGGCCATCGCGCTCTACCGCAAGCTCGGCTTCCAGAACATCCCCGTGTTCGCGGTGAAGCGGCGCAACGCCATCAACGAGTCCCTGTTCACCGAAGGCAGCGACAGCGACGGCCTCAATCCCTACGCGCGCATCATCGTGGACGAGGCGCAGCGGCGCGGCATCCGCGTCGAAGTGATCGACGCCGAGCACGGCTACTTCCGCCTCACCCACGGCGGGCGCGGCGTCACCTGCCGCGAGTCGCTCAGCGAACTCACCAGCGCCGTGGCCATGAGCCGCTGCGCCGACAAGCGCGTGACCTCGCGCCTGCTGGCGCGCGCGGGACTGGCGGTGCCGGCCCAGGCCACGGCCAGCGACCGCGAGCACAACGAGGCCTTCCTGCGCCAGCACGGGGCCGTGGTGGTCAAGCCGGTGGACAGCGAGCAGGGCAAGGGCATCGCGGTCAACCTCACGTCCATCGACGAGGTGGAGACCGCGATCGAACACGCCAGCCACTTCGGCGGTGGCGTGCTGCTGGAACAGTTCTGCGAAGGGCAGGACCTGCGCATCGTGGTCATCAACCACCAGGTGGTGGCCGCCGCCGTGCGCCAGCCCGCCACCGTGGTGGGCGACGGCCAGTCCACCATCGCCGAGCTCATCGACAAGCAGAGCCGCCGCCGCTCGGCGGCCACGGGCGGCGAGTCGCGCATTCCCGTGGACGGCGAGACCCGGCGCTGCCTGGCCGGCCAGGGCCATGCGCTGGGCGACGTGCTGCCCTTCGGCGAATCGCTGCCCGTGCGGCGCACCGCCAACCTGCACACCGGCGGCACCATCCACGACGTGACCGACCGCCTGCACCCCGCGCTGCGCACGGCGGCCGAACACGCCAGCCGCGTGCTCGACATCCCGGTCACCGGCCTGGACTTCCTGGTGCCCTCGGTGGAGGGCCCCGACTACGTGGTCATCGAGGCCAACGAACGCCCGGGCCTGGCCAACCACGAGCCCCAGCCCACGGCGCAGCGCTTCGTGGACCTGCTCTTTCCTGGCACCGCACCGGCGGCGCCCACCGCACCATGAACACCAGCGACGACGCCCGCACCCCCCTGCCGCCGCTCGACGAGGCCTACCTCGAAGAGACCCTGCTGCAGCTGCTCGCCATTCCCAGCCCCGTGGGCCTGACCGACGCCGTGGTGCGCTACGTCGCGGGCCGGCTCGATGGATTGGGCATTCCCTACGTGATCACGCGCCGTGGCGCCATCCGCGCCACGCTCCGTGGCCAGGAACGCCACCCGGCGCGCGCCATCGTGGCCCACCTGGACACGCTCGGCGCCATGGTGCGCGAGCTGAAGGACAACGGCCGCGTGGGCGTGGTGCCCATCGGTACCTGGTCCTCGCGCTTCGCCGAGGGCGGGCGGCTCACGCTGTTCACCGACACCCAGCAGATCCGCGGCACCTGCCTGCCGCTGATGACCTCGGGCCACGCCTTCGGCGATGCCATCAACGCCCAGCCCAACACCTGGGACAACGTCGAGGTGCGGCTGGACCTGCCGCTGCACAGCCGGGCCGATCTCGCCGAGGCCGGCGTGCACGTGGGCGACTGGATCGCCTTCGACCCGCAGCCCGAGGTGCAGCCCGGCGGCTACATCAACGCCCGCTACCTCGACGACAAGGCCGCCGTGGCGGTGCTGCTGACCGCCTGCAAGGCGATCCAGGACAGCGGTGCGCCCCTGCCGGTGGACGTGCACCCGCTGTTCACCATCACCGAGGAAGTGGGCTCGGGCGCCTCGGCCGCGCTGCACGGCGACATTGCCGAGATGGTGAGCCTGGACATCGCCATCGCGGCGCCGGGCCAGGCCACCGACGAGCGCGCCGTCACCATCTGCCTGCAGGACCTGTCGGGGCCTTTCGACTACCACCTCTCGCACAAGCTCATCAAGCTGGCGCAGGCGCATGGCATCGAGCACCGGCGCGACGTCTTCAAGTTCTACCGCAGCGACTCGGCCGCCGCCGTCGAGGCCGGCAACGACATCCGCACCGCGCTCATCGGCTTCGGCGCCGACGCCTCGCACGCGCAGGAGCGCACCCACCTCGATTCGCTGCGCGCGCTGGGGCGCCTGTCGGTGGCCTATCTGATGTCGGCGCCCGTGGCGCGGCGCGACCGCCGCAGCATGGGCTCCATCGAGGGCTTCACCGAACAGCTCAGGCCCGAGGAGATGCAGGTCAACACCACGCCGCTGCCCGACCCGCAGGCGTTTCTGGAGCCGAAGGACTGATCAGCGCGGCGCCGCTTCCTCGGCCAGCAGCGGGCGCAGCGCCCACAGGCCGAGCGCGGGGCCCAGGGCCAGCCAGGGCAGCAGCGCGCCCAGCGGCACCGAGCCGGCCAGCCACACGAACAGCAGGATGCTCGCGATGCTGATGCCGAAGCCGATGCTGTTGGTGAGCGTGA
The DNA here is from genome assembly GCF_001777155.1 of Hydrogenophaga sp. PML113. Lineage (NCBI taxonomy): Bacteria > Pseudomonadati > Pseudomonadota > Betaproteobacteria > Burkholderiales > Comamonadaceae > Hydrogenophaga > Hydrogenophaga sp. PML113. The sequence continues at coordinate 322,026 of NZ_MIYM01000005.1, forward strand.
GCACGCTGCCCACCGCCTGTGGCGGTGCGTTGCGCGCGGTGAGCGTGCTGAACTGCGGCGAGTCGCCCGACACCGTGATGCCCCAGAGCACCAGCCAGGCGTAGAAGGCCGCGTCGGGCGCGCCCAGCAGCAGCGGCGTGGCCAGGCAGCAGGCGCCGCTCATGGCCAGTTGCGCGCCCGCCACGCGCGCGCTGCCCCAGCGCTGCGCCACCCAGCCGCCGCCCGCGCAGCCCAGCGCGCCCGCGCCGAGCACGAGAAACGCGGCCCAGGACAGGTCGGTGCCCGACAGCCGCGTGGCCAGGATCAGCGGCACCATGACCCACATGGTGTAGAGCTCCCACATGTGGCCGAAGTAGCCCAGCACCGAACTGCGCACGCGCGCATCCGTCCACACGGTGCCCAGGGCGCGCCACTGCAGCTGGCTCACGCGCGCCGCCGCGCCGGGCGGATCGCCCAGCGCGGCGTACAGCAGCACGCCGCCCGCGGCCGCCAGCGCGGCCACGCCCAGCATCAACGTGGGCCAGGGCAGGGCGTCGCCGAGGGCGCGCAGGGCGTGCGCGCTGGCCGAGCCCACCACCAGCGCCGCGATCAGCAGGCCCAGGGCCGCGCCCAGACCCTTGCTGTACCACTGGGCGGCGATCTTCATGCCCACCGGGTAGATGCCCGCCAGGAAGAAGCCGGTGGCGAAGCGCCACAGCAGCAGCGAGGTGAAGTCGCGCACCGTCCACCACGCGCCCACGGTACAGGCCGCGCCCGCCAGGGCGCAGACCAGAAAGACCAGGCGCGGCGGAAAGCGGTCGGCGATGGCCAGCAATGCGAACACCAGCGTGCCCGCGATGAAGCCGAACTGCAGCGCCGAGGTGAGCGTGCCCACCGCACTGGTGGCCCAACCGAGCTCGCGCTGCAGGTCGGGCATGACCGCGTTCACCGCGAACCAGAGCGAGGTGCCCGCGAACTGCGCGAGCACCAGGACGGGCAGGACGTGGCGGGGGGGCGCGGGCCGGTTCATGGTGCGCAGCTTAATCGCGCGCCATTTGCTGCGCTGCCGCGAAGGTTCAGACCCCGCGCGCGCGCTCCGCATGGAAGCGCTGCCGGAACTCGCCGAACGTGCCCGCCTCCAGCGCCGCGCGCACCTCCTTCATGAGGTTCAGGTAGTAGTGCAGGTTGTGGATGCTGGCCAGCATGGGCCCCAGCATCTCGCCGCAGCGGTCCAGGTGGTGTTGGTAGGCGCGGCTGAAGCCCTCACGTCCGCCCTCTGCCCAGCTGACCCCGCCGCTGCCCGCGCAGGCGTAGCAGGTGCAGGTCTCGTCCAGCGGGCGGTGGTCGGCCTTGTGCCGGGCGTTGCGGATCTTCAGGTCGCCGAAGCGCGTGAACAGCGTGCCGTTGCGCGCGTTGCGCGTGGGCATCACGCAGTCGAACATGTCCACGCCGCAGGCCACGCCTTCCACCAGGTCCTCCGGCGTGCCCACGCCCATGAGGTAACGCGGCTTGTGCGCGGGCAGGCGGTGCGGGGTGTGGGCCATGATGCGGCGCATCTCCTCCTTGGGCTCGCCCACGCTCACGCCACCGATGGCGTAGCCGGGGAAGTCCATCTCCACCAGCGCGTCCAGCGACTCCTGGCGCAGGTGCTCGAACATGCCGCCCTGCACGATGCCGAACAGCGCGTTGGGGTTTTCCAGGCGCTGAAACTCGGCCTTGGAGCGCTGCGCCCAGCGCCGGCTCATCTCCATGCTCTGGCGCGCCTCGGCCTCAGTGGTGATGTGGCCCTTGGTCTCATAAGGCGTGCACTCGTCGAGCTGCATCACGATGTCGCTGTTGAGCCCGGTCTGGATCTGCACGCTCACCTCGGGCGACATGAAGAGCTTGTCGCCGTTGACGGGGCTGGCGAAGTGAACGCCCTGCTCGGTGATCTTGCGCATCTCGCCCAGGCTCCAGACCTGAAAGCCGCCCGAGTCGGTGAGGATGGGCTTGTTCCAGCGCTCGAAGGCGTGCAGGCCGCCGAAGCTCTTCATCACCTCCTGTCCGGGGCGCATCCACAGGTGGAAGGTGTTGCCCAGGATGATCTGCGCGCCCATGGCCTCCAGGCTGGCGGGCGTGACGCCCTTGACCGTGCCGTAGGTGCCCACGGGCATGAAGATGGGCGTCTGCACCACGCCATGGTTGAGCGTGAGCGTGGCGCGGCGCGCGTGGCTGTTGGGGTCGGTCTTGAGCACCTCGAAGGTCAGCATGGAATCTCTCGTGTCTCGATGGATGGGCGCAGGGGAGCGGTGCGGCCTCAGGCTGGCAGGTCGCCGAACAGCCGCGCCACCAGGCCGCGCAGCCACAGGTGGCCGGGGTCGCGGTGCAGGTGGGCGTGCCAGAGTTGGTGGATGGTGTTGGTGGGCAGGCGCAGCAGCAGCGGTCGCATGACCAGATCGAAGGGCCCGAGCGCGCGCTGGGCGAAGCGCTCGGGCACGGTGGCGATGAGGTCGGTTTCCGCCAGCACATGGCCCAGGGCCACGTAGTGCGGCACCGTCAGGTGCACCTGGCGCGCCACGCCCAGGCGCTCCAGCGCGGTGTCGACCTGGCCGTGGCTGGTGCCGGCGGCCACCACGCGCACGTGCGCGGCCTGCCGGTACTGGGTCGCGCCCAGGGCCTTGCGGGTGCCGGCCAGGGGGTGGCCGGCGCGCATCAGCGCCACGTAGGGCTGGCGGAACAGCGCCTGCTGGAAGAAGCCCGACTGCAGCTGCGGCAGCGAGCCCAGCGCCAGGTCGACGTGGCCGCTGGCCATTTCCTCGCGCAGCGCCTCGTGCGCCACGGGCACGCAGCGCAGGGTCACGCCCGGCGCCTCGGCGGCCAGCGCGTCCATCAGCACCGGCAGGAAGTAGATCTCGCCCACGTCGCTGAGCGCCAGCGTGAAGCAGCGCTGGCCATGCGCCGGGTCGAAGGAGGCGCGCACGTTGAGCGCCTCGCGCAGCGTGCCCAGGGCCTGGGCCACGGGCTCGGCGAGCTGCTGCGCGTAGGGCGTGGGCTCCATGCCGTGCGGCTTGCGCAGGAACAGCTCGTCGCCCAGGCATTCGCGCAGGCGGCGCAGCGCGTTGCTCACCGCCGGCTGGCTTTGCCCCAGGCTGGCCGCCACGCGCGAGACATTGCGCTCGCGCAGCAGTTGGTGCAGCACCACCAGCAGGTTCAGGTCGATCTCGGACAGCTCCATGGCGGCCGGTATTCTATTTGTGAATATCTTGTATCACCTGGATTCCGTTGCCGGATGACGCGCGGCGCGCCACCATCCCGGGGTGCCCCACGCGCACCGACCCTTGGAGACAAGACCATGAACCCCACGCCCGACACCGGCGGCGCGCCGGACGCTTTGCGCTGGGAAGCCGGCGACACCAGCCGCATCCCCTTCGCCGTCTACACCGATCAGCAGCGCCACCAGCGCGAGCTCGAACGCTTCTTCTACCGTGGCCACTGGTGCTACGTGGGCCTGGAGGCCGAGATCCCCCAGCCGGGCGACTACCGCCGCTCGGTGGTGGGCGAGCGCTCGGTCATCATGGTGCGGGCCGAGGGTGGCGCCATCCACGTGGTGGAGAACGTCTGCGCCCACCGCGGCATGCGCTTCTGCCGCGAGCGCCACGGCAACAAGAAGGAGTTCGTCTGCCCTTACCACCAGTGGAGCTACGCGCTCAATGGTGATCTGCAGGGCGTGCCGCTGCGCCGCGGCGTGCGCCAGGACGGCCAGGTCAAGGGCGGCATGCCGGCCGACTTCGACCCCAAGCAGCACCACCTCACGCAACTGAAGGTGGCCGTGCGCGGCGGCGTGGTGTTCGCCTCCTTCGACCCCGAGGTGGAGTCGCTGGAGGACTACATGGGCCCGACCATCCTGGGCTACTTCGATCGCCTGTTCAACGGCCGAAAGCTCAACATCCTAGGCTACAACCGCCAGCGCATCCCCGGCAACTGGAAGCTGATGCAGGAGAACATCAAGGACCCCTACCACCCAGGCCTGCTGCACACCTGGTTCGTCACCTTCGGCCTCTGGCGCGCCGACAACAAGTCGGAGCTGCGCATGGACGCGCACCACCGCCACGCGGCCATGATCTCCACGCGCGGCAGCGCGGGGCAGGCCACGGGCAGCGCCTCGCAGGTCACGCAGGTCTCCAGCTTCAAGTCCAGCATGCAGCTGGAGGACCCGCGCTTCCTGGACATCGTGCCCGAGCCCTGGTGGGGAGGACCCACGGCGGTGATGACCACGCTGTTCCCCAGCGTGATCTTCCAGCAGCAGGTCAACAGCGTGTCCACGCGCCACATCCAGCCCGATGGCCACGGCGCCTTCGATTTCGTCTGGACGCACTTCGGCTTCGAGGACGACACGCCCGAGATGACCCAGCGCCGCCTGCGCCAGGCCAACCTGTTCGGCCCGGGCGGCTTCGTCAGCGCCGACGACGGCGAGGTGATCGAGTTCTCGCAGCAGGGCTTCGAGAGCAAACCCGGCCACCGGGCACTGGCCGAACTCGGCGGCCGCGAGGTGGGCGAGACCGACCACATGGTCACCGAGACCCTGATCCGCGGCATGTACGCCTACTGGCGCCAGGTGATGGAGGCCCCGCTGTGAACCGCGACACCACCTCTCTTGACCTGTCGCTCTACCACGAGCTTCAGGCCCTGTACGCCGACTACGCCTTGGCCGTGGACAGCGGCCAGTGGGACCTCTGGCCCGGCTTCTTCACCGAGGACTGCGTCTACAAGCTGCAGCCGCGCGAGAACCACGAGCGCGGCTTCCCGCTGGCCACGCTGTCCTTCGAAAGCCAGGCCATGCTGCGCGACCGCGTGTACGGCATCAAGGAAACCCTGTTCCACGACCCCTACTACCAGCGCCACGTCGTGGGTGCGCCGCTGGTGCGACGGATGGACGAGCAGGGCGCGCTGCACTGCGAGGCCAACTACGCGGTGTTCCGCACCAAGCTGGACGGCCCGAGCACCGTGTTCAACGTCGGGCGCTACCTCGACGTGGTGGTGCGCACCCCGCAGGGCCTGAAGTTCGCGCAGCGCCTGTGCGTGTACGACAGCGAAATGATCCCCAACGCCATCATCTACCCGATATGACCCAGAACAACCAAGAGCCCGATCCCCACGGCGGGCCGCTGAGGCGTTTCAACGACCCGGCCTACGTGCCCCTGTGCCGCAACCTGGCCGAGGTGCGCGAGAACATCGACGCACTGGACCAGAAGATCGTGGCCCTGCTGGCCGAGCGCGGGCGCTACGTGAAGGACGCGGCCCGCTTCAAGCGCGATGCCTTCCAGGTGTCGGCGCCGGCGCGCCAGCAGCAGGTGATCGACAAGGTGCTGGCCCTGGCCGAGCGCCACGGCGCCTACCCCGAGGTGGTGGAGGCCTGCTACCGCGCGCTGATCGCGGGCTTCATCGCGCGAGAACAAACAGACTTCACCCAGATGAGCGACGTCGAAACCGGAGACCCGACATGAACCGCATCCAGAACCGCTGCGCCGCGCTGCTCGCTGGCCTCACGCTCGCCGGCGCCGCCGGGCAGGCCCTGGCCCAGGCGGCCCCGGCCGCCGATTGGCCGCAGCGCCCGGTGCGCGTGGTGGTGCCCTACGGCCCGGGCTCCTCGCCCGACATCCTGGCGCGCCTGGTCAACGAGCGCCTGACGGCCCGCCTGGGCCAGGCCTTCATCGTGGAGAACCGGCCCGGCGCCGGCGGCAACTCGGGCACCGAGTACGTGGCCAAGGCCACGCCCGACGGGCAGACCTTCCTGCTCTCGGTCAACGCGCCCCTGGTCTACAACACCATCCTCTACAAGAACCTGCGCTACGACCCGTTCCGCGAGCTGGTGCCGGTGACGCTGGCCGTGACGTCGCCCAACGTCTGCGCCGCGGCCAACAGCATGGGTGTGGACTCGGTCAAGGGCTGGCTGGACGCCCTGCGCGCGCGCCCGGGCCAGTACAACTTCGCCTCCACCGGCAACGGGTCCATCTCGCACCTGGGCGTGGAACTGCTCAAGCTCAAGACCAAGTCCTTCGCGGTGCACATCCCGTACGCCTCGTCCTCGCAGGCGGTCACGGCCATGCTGCAGGGGGACGTGCACTTCGCCTGCCTGCCCGGCGCCACCGTGATGCCGCAAGCCAAGGCCGGCAAGCTCAAGGTGCTGGCCATTACGTCGGCGGAGCGCTCGCCGCTGCTGCCCGAGGTGCCCACGCTCAAGGAGTCGGGCGTGCCCGACATCCAGGCCGCGCCCTGGTTCGCCTACATGGCGCCGGCCGGCACGCCGCCGGCCATCGTGCAGCGTTTGAACCAGGCGCTGGTGGCCGTGCTGCGCGAGCCCGAGGTCACCGAGAAACTCAAGGCCCAGTACTTCGACGTCATCGCCAGCACCCCGGAGCAGCTGGGGCGCTTCATGCGCGAGGAAGAGGCGCGCTGGCGCCCGGTGATCCAGCGCGCCGGCCTGACGCCCGATTGACGCCGCGACGCAGGAGCACGCCATGACCACCCCCCAATGGACCGACGTGGCCGCCGAGGCCGACCTGTTCGAGGGCGCCGGCATTCCCGTCGCGCCCGAGGGCCACGACATCGCCCTGTTCGCGATCGACGGCGAGGTGTTCGCCACCGACAACCTCTGCACGCACGGCCACGCCAAGCTCTGCGACGGCTTCCTGGAGGGCCACGAGATCGAGTGCCCCTTCCACCAGGGCCGCTTCGACGTGCGCAGCGGCGCGCCCACCTGCGCGCCGGCCACCGAGGCCGTGAAGACCTGGCCGGTGAAGGTGGAGGGCGGGCGGGTCTACCTGGACCTGGGCTGAGGCGGGCGGGGGCGGCGCCCGCAACTTGCGCCGCGTCAACATGGGTGGCACCGGCGCCTCCTAGGATGAATTCGAGGGTTCGCCACTGCGGCTTGGTGGTGAGGCCTTCGCTTCAACCCCACTGGAGGCATCCCATGAAGAAGTCGATCAAGTACGCGGCCGTGGCGGCCGGTCTGCTGGGCGCCCTGGCCGCGCAGGCGCAGGCCCCCCAGGCCAGCGTTGACCTGGGCAAACTGGAGTTCACCGACAACTGCGCCGCGTGCCATGGCGTGGACGGCAAGGGCAACGGTCCGCTCGGCGGCCTGTTGCAGAAGAGTCCGCCGGATCTGTCGCAACTGGCGAAGAAGAACGGCGGCGTGCTGCCGGTCAACCGCATGTATGCGGTGATCGAGGGCACCGCCGCCATACCCAGCCACGGCGTGCGCGACATGCCCGTCTGGGGACGGGAGTACCGCATCGAGGAGGGGCAGCGCCTGCGCGAGGCGCGCGGCCTCTACGAGCCGGCCGAGGTGGTGCGCGCGCGGATCCTGACGCTGATCGAGTACATCAGCCGGCTGCAAACGCCTTGAGCCGCCGCGGGGTCAGCGCCGGCACAGCAGCATGGCATCGCCGTAGCTGAAGAAGCGGTAGCGCTGTTCGATGGCATGGCGGTACAGCGCCATCACGCGCTGATACCCGGCGAAGGCGCTCACCAGCATCATCAGCGTGCTCTTGGGCAGGTGAAAGTTGGTGATCAGCCGGTCCACCACCTGGAAGTGAAAGCCCGGCGTGATGAAGATCTGCGTGTCGCCCTCGGTGCGGCCGAAGGCGGCCCAGCTCTCCAGCGTGCGCACGGTGGTGGTGCCCACCGCCACCACACGCCTGCCGCGCGCGCGGCAGGCGTCGATCGCGGCGATGGTGGCTTCGGGTACGCGGTACCACTCGGCGTGCATGGTGTGCTCGGCGATGTTCTCGGTCTTCACCGGCTGGAAGGTGCCGGCGCCCACGTGCAGCGTGACCTCGGCCGTCTGCACGCCGCGCGCGCGCAGCGCGGCCAGCAGGGCCTCGTCGAAGTGCAGCGCGGCGGTGGGGGCGGCCACGGCACCGGGGTGCTTGGCGAACACGGTCTGGTAGCGGCGCTCGTCCTCGGCGGTGTCGCCGTGCTCGATGTAAGGCGGCAGCGGCACGTGGCCGTGCGCGGCCATCAGGGCGTGCGGCTCGCCGCTGAAGCGCAAGCGGAACAGGGCGCCGTCCTCGTCGGGCCAGCGGCCGATCAGCTCGGCGCTGAAGCCACCGTCCATCTCCAGCACCGCGCCCACCAAGGGCTTCTTGCTCACCTTCATGTGCGCCACCACCTCGTGGTTCTGCAGCACGCGCTCCACCAGCAGCTCCACGGCACCGCCCGTGGCCTTGCGACCGAACAGGCGGGCCTTGATGACCTGGGTGTCGTTGAAGACCAGCAGGTCGCCGGGGTCCAGCAGGCCGGGCAGCTCGTGGAACACGCGGTCCACCGGCGCGTCGGCGCGGCCGTCGAGCAGGCGCGAGGCGCTGCGCTCGGGCGCCGGGTGCTGGGCGATGAGTTCGGGGGGCAGAGCGAAGTCGAAGTCGCTCAGAGTGAAGCGGCGGTGGTCGACGGGAGAAGTCATGTCGCTTGAGGGCCGGACGGACCCGTTCCAAGGAAGGGGGAGGGGCGAAGGCAGAATTGTCCCATGGCCGAACCCGCCGCCACCGCCGCCCCGACCCCGCCCAAGGCCCTGTCCGCGCCGCAAAAGGCCATGCACAAGCTGGGCCTTAAGCGCGACATCGACCTCGCGCTGCACCTGCCGCTGCGCTATGAGGACGAGACCCGGGTGGTGGCCCTGCGCGAGGCGCGCGAGGGCTCGGTGGTGCAGATCGAGGGAACGGTCACGCACAGCGAGGTGCAGTACCGTGGCCGGCGCCAGCTGCTGGTGACGCTGGACGACGGCAGCGACACCTGCACGCTGCGCTTTTTCAGCTTCTACCCCTCGCACCAGAAAACGCTGGCGGTGGGGGCGCGCATCCGCGCGCGCGGCGAACTCAAGGGCGGCTTCGCGGGCTACACCATGCTGCACCCGGCGTTCAAGCTGGCGGGCGGCGAGCTGCCGAACGCGCTCACGCCCATCTACCCCACCAGCGCGCAGCTGCCCCAGGCCTACCTGCGCAAGGCGGTGGTGGGCGCGCTGGCCCGGGTGGACCTGCGCGAGACCCTGCCGCCCGATCTGCTGGCCTCGCTGCAGCGCTCGGCGCGCGTGAGTCCCACGCTGCGCGAATCGCTGCAGCAGCTGCACCACCCGGCGCCCGACGTGGCCTTGGCCGCGCTGGAGGACGGCAGCCATCCCGCCTGGCAGCGCCTCAAGGCCGAGGAGCTGCTGGCCCAGCAGCTGTCCCAGGCCCTGGCCAAGCGCGAGCGCGACACCCTGCGCGCGCCCGCGCTGCCGCTGCGCCGCGAAGGCCTGCACGAGCAGCTGCTGGCGGCGCTGCCCTTCGCGCTCACGGCGGCCCAGCGCCGCGTGGGCGAGGAGATCGCGCTCGACCTGGGGCGCCAGGTGCCCATGCACCGCCTGCTGCAGGGCGATGTGGGCTCGGGCAAGACGGTGGTGGCCGCGCTGGCGGCGGCCATCGCCATCGACGCGGGCTGGCAGTGCGCGCTGATGGCGCCGACCGAGATCCTGGCCGAGCAGCACTTTCGCAAGCTCATCGGCTGGCTGGAGCCGCTGCTCGAACCCCTGGGCAAACGTGTGGCCTGGCTCACCGGCAGCCAGAAGAAGAAGCAGCGCACGGAGATGCTGGCGCTCATCGCCAGCGGCGAGGCCGCGCTGGTGGTGGGCACGCACGCGGTGATTCAGGACCAGGTAGTGTTCCAGCGCCTGGCACTGGCCCTCATCGACGAGCAACACCGCTTCGGCGTGGCGCAGCGCCTGGCGCTGCGCGGCAAGACCGGCGGCGCGCTGGAGCCGCACCTGCTGATGATGACGGCCACGCCCATTCCGCGCACCCTGGCCATGAGCTACTACGCCGACCTGGACGTCTCCACCATCGACGAGCTGCCGCCCGGGCGCACGCCCATCGTGACCAAGGTGGTGAGCGATGCGCGCCGCGCCGAGGTGGTGGCGCGCATCCGCGGCCAGATCGACGAAGGCCGGCAGGTCTACTGGGTGTGCCCGCTGATCGAGGAGAGCGAGGCCCTGGACCTGAGCAACGCCACCGCCACGCACGCCGAGCTGTCGCAGGCGTTGCCGGGCGTGCTGGTGGGCCTGCTGCATTCGCGCATGTCGCCGGCCGAAAAGAAGGCGGTCATGTCGCTGTTCGAGCAGGGCCAGATGGGTGTGCTGGTGTCCACCACCGTCATCGAGGTGGGGGTGGACGTGCCCAATGCCTCGCTCATGGTGATCGAGCATGCGGAGCGCTTCGGGTTGTCGCAGCTGCACCAGCTGCGCGGGCGCGTGGGGCGCGGCGCGGCGGCCTCGGCCTGCGTGCTGATGTACTCGCCGCCCGAGGGCGGGCGCCTGGGCGAGACCGCGCGCGAGCGCCTGAAGGCCATGGTCGAGACCAACGACGGCTTCGAGATCGCGCGCCGCGACCTGGAAATCCGGGGGCCGGGCGAGTTCCTGGGCGCGCGCCAGTCCGGCGCGCCGCTGCTGCGCTTCGCCGACCTGGCCACCGACAGCCACCTGCTGGACTGGGCGCGCGGGGCCGCGCAGGCCATGCTGGACCGGCACCCGCGCGAGGCCGAGCAGCACCTGGCGCGCTGGCTCGGCAGCAAGGCCGAGTACCTGAAGGCCTGAAGCCAGTCCGGCGCGCGTGTCTGATCCAGACACGCCGTGGAACCGGCTTCGCCGGGCCACTGGCGTGGTCCCCCTGGGGGGAAGACGCGCAGCGGCGCAGGGGGGCACAATAAGCCCATGACGCTCACCGAACTCAAGTACATCGTGGCCGTGGCCCGCGAGAAGCACTTCGGCAAAGCGGCCGAGGCCTGCTTCGTCTCGCAGCCCACGCTGTCGGTGGCGATCAAGAAGCTCGAGGAGGAACTCGAGCTCAAGATCTTCGAGCGCAACGCCAGCGAGATCGCGGTCACGCCGCTGGGCGAGGACATCGTGCGCCAGGCCCAGACCGTGCTGGAGCAGGCCGCCGCCATCAAGGAGATCGCCAAGCGTGGCAAGGACCCGCTGGCCGGCCCGCTCAAGCTCGGCGTCATCTACACCATCGGCCCCTACCTGCTGCCCGAGCTGGTGCGCCAGGTGATCGAACGCACGCCGCAGATGCCGCTGGTGCTGCAGGAAAACTTCACCACCAAGCTGCTCGAGCAGCTGCGCCTGGGCGAGATCGACTGCGCCATCCTGGCCGAGCCGTTTCCCGACACCAACCTGGCCATCGCGCCGCTGTACGACGAGCCCTTCATGGCCGCCGTGCCGCACACGCACCCGCTGGCCGCGCAGGGCCACATCACGGCCGACGAGCTCAAGCGCGAGACCATGCTGCTGCTGGGCACGGGCCACTGCTTCCGCGACCACGTGCTGGAGGTCTGCCCCGAGTTCGCGCGTTTCTCCAACGACACCGAGGGCATCCGCAAGAGCTTCGAGGGCTCCTCGCTGGAGACCATCAAGCACATGGTGGCCGCCGGCATGGGCGTGACCCTGGTGCCGCGCCTGTCGGTGCCGCGCTCGGCCCTGGGCGGCCCCCAGGCGGCCCGCGACGACCTGGGCGATTCGCCCTACGTGCGCTACCTGCCGTTCCAGGGCGAGGCGCCCACGCGCCGCGTGGTGCTGGCCTGGCGGCGCAGCTTCACGCGCTACGAGGCCATCGCCGAGCTGCGCAACGCCATCTACGCCTGCGAGCTGCCGGGCGTGAAGAGACTGTCGTGACGACCACCGCCCCCGCTTCGCCGGTGCCCTCGCGCCTGTCGCTCTGGCTCGACCTGATCCGCTGGAACCGCCCCGCCGGCTGGCTGCTGCTGCTGTGGCCCACGCTGTCGGCGCTGTGGGTGGCGGCGGGCGGCTTTCCCGGCTGGCACCTGCTGCTGGTGTTCACGCTGGGCACCGTGCTGATGCGCAGCGCGGGCTGCTGCGTGAACGACGTGGCCGACCGCGACTTCGACCGCCACGTCAAGCGCACCGCGCAGCGGCCCGTCACCTCGGGCCGCGTGTCGGTGAAGGAGGCGCTGGCCGTGGGCGCGGTGCTGGCGCTGATCGCCTTCGGCCTGGTGCTCACCACCAACGCGCTCACCATCGCGCTGTCCTTCGCGGCGCTGGCGATCACCCTGGCCTATCCCTTCGCCAAGCGGGTGGTGTCCATGCCGCAGGCGGTGCTGGGCGTGGCTTTCAGCTTCGGCATTCCGATGGCCTTCGCGGCGGTGCAGGGGGCCGTGCCCCCGCTGGCCTGGGTGCTGCTGCTGGGCAACCTGTTCTGGGTGCTGGCCTACGACACCGAGTACGCCATGGTCGACCGCGACGACGACCTGCGCATCGGCATGAAGACCTCGGCCATCACCCTGGGCCGCGCCGACGTGGCGGCGGTGACGGCCTTCTACCTGCTGCACCTGCTGATCTGGACCCTGGGCCTGTGGCCGCAACTGCGCCCCCTGGCGTGGCTGGCCGCGCTGGCCGTGGCGCTGGCCCAGGTGGCATGGCACTTCACGCTGATCCGCGCGCGCACGCGCGAAGGCTGCTTCGCGGCCTTTCGCGCCAACCACTGGTTGGGCTTCACGCTGTTCGTGGGGGTGGCGGTCGGCCTGGTCTGAGCGCGGCGTGCGTGCGGTCTCCGCTCGCCTTCGCACCAGGTGCCATGGAGGCGAACCCGCTGGCCGACGCCGCCTCGGCGCGGCTTACTTGCCGTCGCAGGTGCCCGGCTGCGCCAGGCTGAGCTTGGCCACATCGGCCTTGCCCTGTTCTTCCGGGATCTGCTCCAGATCGGCGCCGCCCACGAAAGCCCCGAATTTGATGAACTGGCGGACGAAGTAGTTTTTGCCCGCTTCCATGAACACCTCCAGGGCGTTGGGTGAGAACTCCGACTCCGTTTCGATCTTGTGCTTCGTGTTGCCCTCGAGCTGCGTGTAGAAGAACACGTTGGAAGCGCTCTCACCCAGGCAGTTGCCGTTCACCCAAACGTCCTTCTTCAACGCTTGCCCGACGATGCTGTTGCGGTAGACGTAGAGCCCGGATTTGCCCGCGTCGGGGGCGCTGAACTGCTTGGCCTTGTCGGACTCCTCTTTGCTGGCCATGTTGACCGAAGCACATCCACTCAGCACGGCGGCGGCGAGGGCGAGCAAGGTGATTTTGATGTTGGACGTCATGGGTTCGTTTGTTGGAAACAGGTGATAAACGCGGTTTCGGTTCCTCCCGGAAACTCGACCTCCCCCCGGGGCGCGCGGCGCCGCAGGCGCGGGGATCATAGGCGTGCGTGGTCCAACCCGTCCCCCGGTGCGCCTGCTCTGGCTGACACCTAGGTGACGCTCACTTCCCGAACTCGCGCCCCAGTTCCTCGGCGCGCTGCTGCGCCGCTTGCAAGGCTTTCTCGAACGACGCCTTCATCCCCGCCGCCTCCATCGCCGTGAGCGCGGCGTACGTGGTGCCTCCCTTGGAGGTGACGCGCTCGCGCAGCACCTGCGGCGGCTCGCCCGAGCGCTGGGCCAGCGTGGCCGCGCCCACGAAGGTGCCCACGGCCAGTTGCAGCGCGGTGTCGGCCGGCAGGCCCATGCGCGCGCCGGCGTCGCGCATGGCCTCGAGGAAATAGAACACGTAGGCGGGGCCCGAGCCCGAGAGCGCGGTGACGGCGTCGAGGTCGCGCTCGGCCGCCACCCACACCAGCTCGCCCGTGGTGCGTACCACGCGCTCGACCAGGGCGCGGTCGGCGGCCGAGGCACCGTCGCGCGCGAACAAACCCGTCATGCCCAAGCCCACGAGCGCGGGCGTGTTGGGCATGGCGCGCACGATGCGCTGCGTGCCCAGCCAGGCGGCCATGCTGTCGCTGGTGATGCCGGCGGCCACGCTCAGGTGCAGGGCGTTGCCCAGGTGCGGGCCGGCGGCCAGCGCGGCGTCCTTGAAGGTTTGCGGCTTCACGGCCCAGACCACCAGGTCCGACGGCTTGAGCCCTGTGCCCGCCGCGTCGAACAGCGCCGCGCCGGGGAACTGCTGCGCCAGGCGGGCGCGCTGCTCGTCCCAGGGCTCGACGATCTGGAGGGCGCTGGCCGCATGGCCCTGGCGCAGCAGGCCGCCGATGACGGCGCTGGCCATGTTGCCGCCGCCGATGAAGGTGATGAGGGGGGAGGGGGATGCGGGCGTGTTCATGCGCGCGATTGTCGCCGCGCGCCGCGGCCCTAGGCGGCGGTGGTCTGCCGCACGGCGTGCTCCCAGGCCGCCATCTTCTCGGCCGCCCGCGCGCGCGAAATCTGGGGCTCGAAGCGGCGCTCGGCGCGCCACTGCGCGCTGAGCTCGTCCGTGCCCTGGTACACGCCCGCGTGCAGCCCCGCGAGGTAGGCCGCGCCGAGCGCGGTGGTCTCCACCACGGCGGGGCGCACCACAGGAATGCCGAGCAGGTCGGCCTGGATCTGCATCAGCAGGTCGTTCACGCTGGCCCCGCCGTCCACGCGCAGCTCGCTCACCGGCACGCCGCCCGCGGCCACGGCGTCGCGGCTCATGGCCTGCAGCAGGGCCGCGCTCTGGAAGGCGATGCTCTCCAGCGCGGCGCGCGCGATGTGCGCGATGGTGGTGCCGCGCGTGAGGCCGGTGATGGTGCCGCGCGCGTCGGGTTGCCAATACGGCGCGCCCAGCCCGGTGAAGGCCGGCACCACCACCACGCCGTCGGCGTCGGGCACGCTTTCGGCCAGGGCCTGCACCCCGCTGCTGGCTTCGATGGCGCGCAGGCCGTCGCGCAGCCACTGCACCACCGCGCCGCCGATGAACACGCTGCCTTCCAGCGCGTACTGCGCCGGGCCCGGCGCCTGCGCGCAGGACGTGGTGATGAGGCCGTTCTGGCTGGCCTGGAAGCGCTCACCGGTGTGCATGAGCATGAAGCAGCCGGTGCCGTAGGTGTTCTTGGCCATGCCGGCCCGGAAGCAGGCCTGGCCGAACAGCGCGCTCTGCTGGTCGCCGGCCACGCCGCCAATGGGCAGGGCGGCGCCCAGCCAGTCGGCGTGCACCTGGCCGAAGTCGGCGCTGGATGGCAGCGTCTCGGGCAGCAGGGACCGCGGGATGCGCAGCAGGTCCAGCAGCTCGTCGTCCCAGTCGCGTGTGTTCACGTTGAACAGCATGGTGCGCGCGGCGTTGCTGTGGTCCGTGACGTGGCGCGCGCCGCGCGTGAGCTGCCAGATCAGCCAGCTGTCCACGGTGCCGAAGGCCAGCTCGCCGCGCTCGGCCTGTTCGCGCGCGCCGGGCACGTGGTCCAGGATCCACTGCAGCTTGGTGCCCGAGAAGTAGGCGTCGATGCGCAGGCCGGTCTTGCGCTGCACCAGGGCCTCGTGGCCTTGTTCGCGCAGTTCGGCGCAGGCGCCCTCGGCGCGCCGGTCCTGCCAGACGATGGCGTTGTACACCGGCTCGCCGGTGCGGCGGTTCCACACCAGCGTGGTTTCGCGCTGGTTGGTGATGCCGACCGCGCGCACCTCCCCGGCGCGCAGGCCGGCCTTGGCCAGCACCTCGCGCGCGGTCTCCCGCTGGGTGTTCCACAGATCGCGCGGGTCGTGCTCCACCCAGCCGGGCTGCGGGTAGATCTGCGGGAACTCGCGCTGGGCCATGGCCACCACGCGGCCCTGGCGGTCGAAGACGATGCTGCGCGAGCTGGAGGTGCCCTGGTCCAGGGCCAGCAGGTGGGTGGGGTTCATCGGTCGTGTTCCGGGGCTTTCAGGTGGCGAGCGCCGCGCGTTCGCCGGCCACCACGCATTCCACGTGGCTCTGCTCGATCAGCGCGTTAAAGGGCTCGGGCGGCGCTTCGTCGGTGAACAGCGCGTCGAGGTCGTCGAGCCGCGCCAGCTCCACCATGGCGGGCCGGTTGAATTTGCTGTGGTCGGCGGCCAGCCAGACCTGGCGCGACTGCGCCACGATGGCGCGCGCCACCTTCACCTCGCGGTAGTCGAAGTCGCGCAGCGTGCCGTCGGCTTCGATGCCGCTGATGCCGATCAGGCCGATGTCGACCTTGAACTGGTGCATGAAGTCCACCGTGGCCTCGCCCACGATGCCCTGGTCGGCCGCGCGCACCTGTCCGCCGGCGACGATGACCTCGCAGTCGGGGTTGGTGCTCATGAGCGAGGCGATGTGCAGGTTGTTGGTGATCACGCGCAGGCCCCGGTGGCGCTGCAGCTCGCGCGCCACGGCCTCGATGGTGGTGCCAATGTTCATGATCAGCGAGCAGCCGTTGGGCACGCGCGCCGCCACGGCGCGCGCGATGCGCTGCTTGGCGTCGGCCTGCATGGCCTGGCGCTGGCGGTAGGCGATGTTTTCGGTGGTGGAGCCGGGCAGTCGCACGCCGCCATGGAAGCGGGCCAGCAGGCCGGCCTCGGCCAGGCGCTGCACGTCGCGGCGAACGGTCTGCAGGGTGACGCCGAAACGTTCGGCCAAGGCTTCGATGGTCTGGGGGCCGTGCGCGCGGACCTCGTCGAGCAGTTGGGTGTGGCGGGGATTCAGGTTCATGTCGGGGTGGCCGGCGATCGGGTTCCGAACATATCGGAAAACACTGATGGACTTCTAAGGGTATGTACCGAACATAAAAAGAAAAGAAACGAACAAAGATACGCGCAAACGAAAGCGCGACGCCGGACTTATTGCACGCCGCGCCCACCACGCCCATGCAGCTGTCACTGGATCACATCACCAAGACCGTGGGGCCTTCGGTCCACCTGTACCCGCTGAGCCTGGCGCCCGTGCCGGGCGCGGTCACGGTGCTGCTGGGCGCCACGCAGGCGGGCAAGACCAGCCTGATGCGTGTGATGGCCGGGCTGGACACGGCGAGTTCCGGGCGCGTGCTGGTGGACGGCGAGGACGTGACGCGCCGCCCGGTGCGCGAGCGCAACGTGGCCATGGTCTACCAGCAGTTCGTCAACTACCCCTCGATGACGGTGGCGCAGAACATCGCCTCGCCGCTGCGCCTGCGCGGCGAGCGCGACGTGGAGGCCCGCGTGCGCGCGCTGGCCGCGCGGCTGCACATCGAGCCCTTCCTGGACCGCCTGCCGGCCGAGCTGTCGGGCGGGCAGCAGCAGCGCGTGGCGTTGGCGCGCGCCTTGGCCAAGCGGGCGCCGCTGATGCTGCTCGACGAGCCCCTGGTGAACCTGGACTACAAACTGCGCGAGGAACTGCGCGAGGAGCTGTCGGCGCTGTTCGCCGCAGGCGAGGCCACGGTGGTCTACGCCACCACCGAGCCTGGCGAGGCCCTGCTCCTGGGCGGCCACACGGCCGTGATGGACGCGGGCGAGCTGCTGCAGTACGGCCCCACGGCCGAGGTCTTCCACCGGCCGAAGAGCCTGCGCGTGGCGCGCGCCTTCAGCGACCCGCCCATGAACCTGCTGCCCGCGCGGCGCAGCGCCCAGGGCGGCCTGCGCGTGGCCGGCGCGCTGGACTGGCCGCTGGACCTGCCCCTGTCGGCGGGCGATGACTTCGTGCTCGGCGTGCGCGCCGGGGGCCTGCGCGAGCGCGCGCAACCGGGCGACCTGGCCATCGAGGGCCGTGTCGAGCTGGCGGAGATCGCGGGCTCCGACACCTTCGTGCACGTGCACAGCGCCGTGGGCGAACTGGTGGCGCAGCTGGTGGGCGTGCACAAGCTGGACCTGGGCGCGCCCATCCGGCTGTACCTGCACCCCGACCAGCTCTTCGTCTTCGACGCGAGCGGTCCGCTGGTGCGCGCGCCGCTGGCGCGCCAGGGGGCGCACTGATGGCCCTGATCGAACTCGACCTCGCCCACGCCTACGGGCCGGACCCGCGCACTGACGAGGACTACGCCCTGCTGCCGCTGAAGATGGCGTTTCGCGACGGCGGCGCCTACGCGCTGCTGGGTCCCTCGGGCTGCGGCAAGACGACCATGCTCAACATCATCTCGGGGCTGCTTGTGCCTTCGCAGGGCACGGTGCGCTTCGACGGCCGCGACGTCACGCGCGAGTCGCCCCAGCAGCGCAACATCGCGCAGGTGTTCCAGTTCCCCGTCATCTACGACACCATGACCGTGGCGCAGAACCTGGCGTTCCCGCTGCGCAACCGCAAGGTGCCGCAGGCCGAGATCCACCAGCGCGTGGGGCGCATCGCCGAGATGCTGGAACTCAGCGGTCAGCTCGACCACCGCGCCGCCGGGCTGAGCGCCGACCAGAAACAGAAGATCTCGCTCGGGCGCGGCCTGGTGCGCTCGGACGTGTCGGCCGTGCTGTTCGACGAGCCGCTGACCGTGATCGATCCGCACCTGAAGTGGCAGCTGCGGCGCAAGCTCAAGCAGATCCACCACGAACTCAAGCTCACCCTGATCTATGTCACGCACGACCAGGTGGAAGCCCTGACCTTCGCCGACGAGGTGGTGGTGATGTCGCGCGGCCGCGCGGTGCAGAAGGGCACGGCCGCGGACCTGTTCGAGCGCCCCGCGCACACCTTCGTGGGCCACTTCATCGGCTCGCCCGGCATGAACTTCCTGCCCGCGCAGGCGGTGCGCGGCGGCGTGCTGGTGAACGAGCAGCCGCTGGCCTTCCAGGACGGGCGGCGGCTGCCGGAGGGACCGGTCAAGCTGGGCATCCGCCCCGAGTACCTGCGCCTGGGCGAGCCCGGCGACGGCCGCTCGCTGCCGGCCCGTGTGAGCCGCGTGCAGGACATCGGCACCTATTTCCTGCTTAGCTGCGAACTCGGCGAACACACGCTGAAGTGCCGGCTGGGCGCCGAGGCCGCGCCGCCCGCCGTGGGCGACACCGTGCACTTGCGCCTGCTGGACGCGCACACCTGCTTCTACCGCGACGAGCAACTGGTGGAGAACATGGCATGAGCGCCGCACGCCCGCCCGAAGGCGCTCGCACCGCAGTGCGCCGCACGGAGGTTTTCCCATGAGCGCGATCAACAAACCCGTGAACCAGAAGGCCTGGTGGCTGGTGTTGCCGGTCATCCTGTGCGTGGCCTTTTCGGCCGTGCTGCCGCTGATGACGGTGGTGAACTACTCGGTGCAGGACATCATCTCGCCGCAGCGGCGCGTGTTCGTGGGCACCGAGTGGTTCGCCATGGTGATGCGCGACAGCGAGTTGCACCTGGCGCTGTGGCGCCAGATCCAGTTCTCGCTGGCGGTGCTGCTGGTGGAGATTCCGCTGGGCATCGCGCTGGCGCTGTCCATGCCCGCGCAGGGCTGGCGCGCCTCGGTGGTGCTGGTGATCGTGGCGCTGTCGCTGCTGATCCCCTGGAACGTGGTGGGCACCATCTGGCAGATCTTCGGGCGCACCGACATCGGCCTGCTCGGCCACACGCTGGAGCGCCTGGGCTTCGCTTACAGCTACACCGGCGACCCGAGCCACGCCTGGTGGACCGTGCTGGTCATGGACGTGTGGCACTGGACGCCGCTGGTGGCGCTGCTGGCCTACGCGGGCCTGCGCAGCATCCCCGACGCCTACTACCAGGCCGCCCGCATCGACGGCGCCAGCCCCTGGGCGGTGTTCCGCTACATCCAGCTGCCCAAGATGCGCGGCGTGCTCATGATCGCCGTGCTGCTGCGCTTCATGGACAGCTTCATGATCTACACCGAGCCCTTCGTGCTCACCGGCGGCGGCCCGGGCAACGCCACCACCTTCCTGTCTCAGTACCTCACCACCAAGGCGGTCGGCCAGTTCGACCTCGGGCCCGCGGCCGCCTTCTCGCTGATCTACTTCTTCATCATCCTGCTGTTCTGCTTCGTGCTCTACAACTGGATGCAGAGCCTGGGCACGTCGGACAAGGAGCAGGGCCATGCGTGAATCCCGCTTCCGCGCGCGCACGCTGTTCCTGATCGCCTACCTGGTGTTCGCGCTGCTGCCCATCTACTGGATGGTGAACATGAGCTTCAAGACGAACGGGGAGATCCTGTCCTCGTTCACGCTGTGGCCCGAGACCTTCACCTGGGACAACTACCGCACCATCTTCACCGACGCCTCGTGGTACTCGGGCTACATCAACAGCCTGATCTACGTCGGCATCAACACCGTGATCTCGCTCACTGTGGCGCTGCCCGCGGCCTACGCTTTCTCGCGCTACCGCTTCCTGGGCGACAAGCACGTTTTCTTCTGGCTGCTCACCAACCGCATGACGCCACCGGCGGTGTTCCTGCTGCCCTTCTTTCAGCTCTACACCACGCTGGGCCTGATGGACACGCACATCGCCGTGGCGCTGGCGCACCTGCTGTTCAACGTGCCGCTGGCGGTGTGGATCCTCGAAGGCTTCATGAGCGGCATCCCGCGCGAGATCGACGAGACCGCCTACATCGACGGCTACAGCTTCCCGCGCTTCTTCTTCACCATCTTCCTGCCCCTCATCAAGGCCGGCGTGGGCGTGGCCGCGTTCTTCTGCTTCATGTTCAGCTGGGTGGAGCTGCTGCTGGCGCGCACGCTCACCAGCGTGAACGCCAAGCCCATCGTGGCGACGATGACGCGCACGGTCTCGGCCTCGGGCATGGACTGGGCCACGCTGGCGGCGGCCGGCGTGCTGACCATCGTGCCGGGGGCGATCGTCATCTGGTTCGTGCGGCACTACATCGCGAAGGGCTTCGCGATGGGCCGCGTTTGACAAGTCTGTTCCCAACGATTGGAGGACCCCATGTTCGACTGGATGGTCTGGACCCCGCCGGTGGCGATCTTCTTCACCGCCATCGCTCTGCTGCTCTTTGGCATGACGGTGTGGGAGGTTCGCGCGCCCACCATCGAGCGCAAGGGCTTTCTGCCCATGAAGACCACGCGCGGCGACCGGCTCTTCGTGGGCCTGCTCGGCGCCGCCTACGTCAACCTGGCCTTCGTCGGCATGGCCGGCCGCTTCGCCGAATGGTTCCGGCTGGAGCAGGAACCCTCGGCCTGGATCGGTTTCGCCGTCTCGATGCTGTGGCTCGCGCTGGTGATGCGCAAGGGCTGAGCGACGTTTTCAACGACCGGACCGCCGCTTCCCCGGTGCCGTGTCGATCCGCTGGCGGGGAGGCACACCATCAACACCCAAGGAGACAACATGAAACTGCGACACACGGCGCTCGCTGCGCTGATCGCGACCGGCGCCGCGCTGCCCGCCTGGGCGGACGAGGCCGCCGCCAAGCGGTGGATCGACAGCGAGTTCCAGCCGTCGACCCTGAGCAAGGCCCAGCAGGCGGCCGAGCTCAAGTGGTTCATCGACGCCGCCGCCAAGCTCAAGGCCAAGGGCGTCAAGGAAATCTCGGTGGTGTCCGAGACCATCACCACGCACGAGTACGAGTCCAAGACCCTGGCCAAGGCCTTCAGCGAGATCACGGGCATCACCGTCAAGCACGACCTGATCCAGGAAGGCGACGTGGTCGAGAAGCTGCAGACCTCGATGCAATCGGGCAAGTCCATCTACGACGGCTGGATCAGCGACTCCGACCTCATCGGCACCCACTACCGCTACGGCCAGATCCTCAACCTCACCGACTACATGGCCGGTGCGGGCAAGGACTTCACCAACCCGGGCCTCGATCTCAAGGACTTCATCGGCACCAAGTTCACCACCGGCCCCGACGGCAAGCTCTACCAGCTGCCCGACCAGCAGTTCGCCAACCTCTACTGGTTCCGCGCCGACCTGTTCGCGCGCCAGGACCTGAAAGACAAGTTCAAGGCCAAGTACGGCTACGACCTCGGCGTGCCGCTGAACTGGAGCGCCTACGAGGACATCGCCGAGTTCTTCACCAACGACGTGAAGACCATCGACGGCAAGCCCATTTACGGCCACATGGACTACGGCAAGAAGGACCCGTCGCTGGGCTGGCGCTTCACCGACGCCTGGCTCTCCATGGCCGGCACCGCCGACATCGGCACGCCCAACGGACTGCCGATCGATGAATGGGGCATCCGCGTGGCCGCCGACAAGTGCACGCCGGTGGGTGCCTCGGTGGCGCGCGGCGGCGCGACCAACTCCCCGGCGGCCGTCTACGCGCTCACCAAGTACGTGGACTGGATGAAGAAGTACGCGCCCAAGGAAGCCACGGGCATGACCTTTGGCGAGGCCGGCCCGGTGCCCGCCCAGGGCCAGATCGCGCAGCAGATCTTCTGGTACACGGCCTTCACCGCCGACATGACCAAGCCAGGCCTGCCGGTGGTCAATGCCGACGGCACGCCCAAGTGGCGCATGGCCCCCGGCCCCAACGGCCCGTACTGGAAGCAGGGCATGCAGAACGGCTACCAGGACGTGGGCTCCTGGACCTTCTTCAAGAACCACGACGCCAACCGCACCGCAGCGGCCTGGCTGTACGCGCAGTTCATCACCGCCAAGACCACCTCGCTGAAGAAGACCATCGTCGGCCTCACGCCGATCCGCGAGAGCGACATCCAGAGCAAGGCCATGACCGACATGGCGCCCAAGCTCGGGGGGCTGGTGGAGTTCTACCGCTCGCCCGCGCGTGTGGCCTGGAGCCCCACGGGCACCAACGTGCCCGACTACCCCAAGCTCGCGCAGCTGTGGTGGCAGAACGTGGCGCAGGCCGTCACGGGTGAGAAAACGCCGCAGCAGGCCATGGACGGCCTGGCCGACCAGATGGACCAGGTGATGGCCCGCCTGGAGCGCGCCGGCATGGAACGCTGCGCGCCCAAGCTCAATCCCAAGGGCGACCCCAACAAGTGGCTGAGCGACAAGGCCGCGCCCTGGAAGAAGCTGGCGAACGAGAAGCCCAAGGGCGAGACCATCGCCTACGATCAGCTGCTCAACGCCTGGAAAGCGGGCAAGGTCCGCTGACCGATATCCTGCGCCGCGTTGCCCCGGGCGCCTCATGCCCGGGGCCCGTCCGCCCTGTTTCGCATGAACCGAGAACAACGACTCGCCTCCCTCGCCGAGACCGAACGCTTCGACCTGGTGGTCGTGGGCGGTGGTGCCACCGGCCTGGGCGTGGCGCTCGACGCCGCGCTGCGCGGTTTCTCCGTCGCCTTGTTCGAATCGCATGATTTCGCCGGCGGCACGTCTTCGCGCGCCACCAAACTGCTGCACGGTGGCGTGCGCTACCTCGCGCAAGGCAACGTGGCCCTGGTGCGCGAGGCCCTGGCCGAGCGCACCACGGTCATGGCCATCGCGCCCCACCTGGCGCAGCCGCTGCCTTTCGTCATGCCCAGCCACCAGTGGTGGCAGACGCCGTTCTACGGCATCGGGCTCAAGCTGTACGACCTGCTGGCCGGGCGCGCCGGCCTCGGGTCCACCGAGTTCCTCGACCGCGCCCACACCCTGGAGGCCCTGCCGGGCGTGAACCCCCAGGGCCTTAAGGGCGGTGTGCGCTACTGGGACGGCCAGTTCGACGACGCGCGCCTGGCCATCGCGCTGGCGCGCACCGCCGAGGTCGCGGGCGCGTCGGTGTTTAACCATGCCGAGGTGAGCGCCATCGCCGCCGACGGCGACGGCCACGCGCTCACCGTGAAAGACCGCGTGGGCGGCGCCGAACACCGGGTGCGCGCGCGCTGTGTGGTCAACGCCACCGGCGTCTGGGTCGACGCCCTGCGCGAGGCCGCGGGCACGCCCTCGCACATGGTGCGGCCCAGCCAGGGCGTGCACCTGGTGGTCGACCGCGACTTTCTGGGCGGGGAGCACGCGCTGCTGGTGCCCAGGACGCGCGACGGCCGCGTGCTATTCGCCGTGCCCTGGCTGGGCAAACTGATCCTGGGGACCACCGACACGCCGCGCCAGGACCTGGCGCGCGAGCCCGAACCGTTCGCGCAAGAGCTGAGCTTCATCCTCGACGAAGCCTCGCGTGCGCTCAGCCGGCCGGTGCGACGTGCCGACATCCGCAGCGCCTGGGTCGGCCTGCGCCCGCTGGTGGCGCCGCCGAGCGACGGCGGCGCCGGTACCAAGGCGCTGTCGCGCGAGCACACGGTGGTGGTCGACCGCAACGGGCTGGTCACGGTCACCGGTGGCAAATGGACCACCTACCGCGCCATGGCCGAGGACGTCCTGCAGCAGTGCTTCGACGCCGGCCGCCTGCCGCCCCGCGCCGGTGGGCAGAGCGCCAGGCACCGGCTGGTGGGCGCGCCGGTGCGCGCATCGGTGCCGATCCATGCCGCGCCCGGCTGGCACCTGTACGGCACCGAGGCCGAGCGGGTGCGTGGCCTGCCCGGCGCCGACCAGGCGCTGGGCCTGGGCCTGCACGCCGCGATGGTGCGGTTCGCGGTTCGTTGTGAGCATGCGCTCACTGTTGAAGATGTGTTGGCCCGCCGCTGGCGCGCACTCTTCCTGGACGCCATCCAGGCGGCGCGCATGGCGGGCTCGGTGGCCGCCATCCTGCGCGAAGAGGGCATCGCCGATCCGCGCACCGACGACTTCCTGGCGCTCGCCCATCGTTACGCCGCGCCCGGCCTTTGACGCAGTTTTCGATTCATGCCATAATGCACGGCTTCGCTCCCTTTTGGGGGTGATGTATCTTGGCGAAAGCCTTCTGCCCACCGAAGGGTGGCCTCCGCCGCGGCAGCAGCCGCTTGCAGTGGAAGCCCTCCAACGACGGGCCCAAGACTGATCGCTGCTGTCCGTGGTGGACAACAGCATTCAAGTTGGGACTTAAATCAAATGATTCAAACGCAATCTCGACTCGATGTTGCTGACAACACGGGTGCGAAATCCGTGATGTGCATCAAGGTGCTCGGCGGCTCCAAGCGCCGCTACGCCAGCGTGGGCGATGTCATCAAGGTCAGCATCAAGGAAGCAGCGCCTCGCGGCCGCGTCAAAAAGGGCGAGGTCTACAACGCCGTGGTGGTGCGCACCGCCAAGGGCATTCGCCGCCAGGACGGCGCGCTGATCAAGTTCGATGGCAACGCGGCTGTGTTGCTCAACGCCAAGCTGGAGCCCATCGGCACCCGCATCTTCGGCCCGGTGACGCGCGAGCTGCGCACCGAGAAGTTCATGAAGATCGTGTCGCTGGCCCCTGAGGTCCTCTGAGGTAAGCAGCATGAACAAGATTCGCAAAGGTGACCAGGTCATCGTCCTCACGGGGCGCGACAAGGGCAAGCGCGGTACGGTGCTCGAGCGCACCGACGAGCAGCATGTCGTGGTCGAGGGTGTCAACGTCGTCAAGAAGCACGCCAAGCCCAACCCGATGAAGGGTGTGACCGGCGGCATCGTCGAGAAGACCATGCCCATCGATCAGTCCAACGTGGCGATTTTCAACGCGGTGACCGGCAAGGCCGACCGCGTGGGCATCAAGGTTCAGGCCGATGGCAAGCGCGTTCGCGTCTACAAGTCCAGCGGCGAAGAGATCAAGGTGGCATGACCATGGCACGTTTCAAGCAACACTACGCCGAGAAGGTGGCGCCCGAGCTGACCAAGAAGTTCGGCTACAAGTCGCCGATGGAGGTGCCGCGCATCACCAAGATCACGCTCAACATGGGCGTGAGCGAGGCGGTCGCCGACAAGAAGGTGATGGACAACGCCGTGGGCGACCTCACCAAGATCGCTGGCCAGAAGCCCGTCGTGACCAAGGCCAAGAAGGCCATCGCCGGCTTCAAGATCCGTGAGCAACAGGCCATCGGCTGCATGGTCACGCTGCGCGGCGCCCGCATGTACGAATTCCTCGACCGCTTCGTCACCGTGGCCCTGCCCCGCGTGCGCGACTTCCGCGGTATCTCGGGTCGTTCGTTCGATGGCCGTGGCAACTACAACATCGGCGTCAAGGAACAGATCATCTTCCCCGAGATCGAGTACGACAAGGTCGATGCCCTGCGTGGCCTGAACATCAGCATCACGACGACCGCCAAGACCGACGAAGAGTGCAAGGCTCTGCTGGCGGGTTTCCGTTTCCCCTTCAAGAACTGAGGTGGCGTGTGGCTAAACAAGCACTGCTCCAACGTGAACTCAAGCGCGAGAAGCTCGCCGCCAAGTTCGCCAAGAAATACAACGAGCTCAAGGCCATCGCCGGCGACGCCAAGAAGTCGGACGAAGAGCGCGACGCCGCCCGCCTGGCCCTGCAAAAGTTGCCCCGCAACGCGAACCCGACCCGTCAGCGCAACCGCTGCGAGATCACCGGTCGCCCGCGTGGCACCTTCAACCACTTCGGCCTGGCCCGCGCCAAGGTCCGCGAAATGGCTTTTGCCGGTGAAATTCCCGGCATCACCAAAGCCAGCTGGTAAGCCTTAGGAGAACCCCACATGAGCATGAGTGATCCTATCGCCGACATGTTGACCCGTGTCCGCAACGCGCAGATGGTCGAAAAGGCCACCGTGGCGATGCCGGCGTCGAAAGTGAAAGCGGCGATCGCCCAGGTCCTGAAGGACGAGGGCTACATCGAAGACTTCAAGGTGGTCAACGAAGGCGGCAAGAGCGAGCTGGTCATCACCCTGAAGTACTACGCCGGCCGTCCCGTGATCGAGCGCATCGAGCGCGTGAGCCGTCCCGGCCTGCGCGTCTACCGTGGCCGCAACGCCATTCCCCAGGTCCAGAACGGCCTCGGCGTGGCGATCGTGACCACCCCGCGCGGCGTCATGACCGATCGCAAGGCGCGCGCCACCGGTGTCGGTGGTGAAGTGCTGTGCTACGTGGCCTGATGCGGGCATCGAGGAGAGACTGAAATGTCACGTATTGGAAAACTGCCGATCACGGTTCCCACCGGGGTCGAGGTCGTTGTCAAGGACGGCCTGATCAACGTCAAGGGCGCCAACGGGGCCCTGAGCCTGGCCGCCAACGCGCTGGTCAAGATCGACATCAACGCCGGCAAGGTGACCTTCGCGCCGGTCGACGAGTCGCGCGAGGCGAACGCCATGTCGGGCACCATGCGCCAGCTGGTCAACAACATGGTCACTGGTGTCAGCAAAGGCTTCGAGAAGAAGCTCAACCTGGTCGGTGTGGGTTTCAAGGCCCAGGCCCAGGGCGCCAAGCTCAACCTCACGGTGGGCTTCTCGCACCCGGTGATCATGGACATGCCTGCCGGCATCAAGGTGGAAACGCCCGCGCCCACGGAAATCGTGATCAAGGGTGCCGACCGCCAGCGCGTCGGCCAAATCGCGTCGGAAGTGCGCGCCGTGCGTCCGCCCGAGCCCTACAAGGGCAAGGGCATCCGCTATGCGGATGAGAAGGTCGTGATCAAGGAAACCAAGAAAAAATAAGGAGTCCGATCATGCTGACCAAGAAAGAACAACGCCTGCGCCGCGCGCGCCAGACCCGCATTCGCATCGCCCAGCAAGGCGCGGTGCGCCTGACGGTGAACCGCACCAACCTGCACATCTACGCCAACGTCGTGTCCGCCGACGGCTCGCGCATCCTCGCCTCGGCTTCCACGGCCGAGAAGGAAGTGCGCGCCCAACTGGGCGCCTCGGGCAAGGGTGGCAATGCCGCCGCTGCCGCCGTCATCGGCAAGCGCATCGCCGAGAAGGCGAAGGCCGCCGGCATCGAGAAAGTGGCGTTCGACCGCTCGGGCTTTGCCTACCACGGCCGCGTCAAGGCCCTTGCAGACGCCGCCCGCGAGGCCGGCCTGCAGTTCTGATGAAACGGGATCAACGACATGGCTAAGTTTCAGGCAAACATCAAGAACGAAGCGAACGAGGACGGTCTGCGCGAAAAGATGATCGCGATCAACCGCGTGACCAAGGTGGTCAAGGGCGGTCGCATCCTCGGTTTCGCAGCGCTCACCGTCGTCGGCGACGGCGATGGCCGCGTGGGCATGGGCAAGGGCAAGGCGCGTGAAGTGCCGGTGGCCGTGCAGAAGGCCATGGAGCAGGCACGCCGCAACATGATCAAGGTGTCGCTCAAGGATGGCTCCCTGCACCATGCGGTGCACGGCGAACACGGCGCCTCGAACGTGATGATGCTGCCGGCCGTCAAGGGTACCGGCATCATCGCCGGCGGTCCGATGCGCGCCGTCTTCGAAGTGCTGGGCGTGACCGACGTCGTGGCCAAGAGCCACGGTTCGAGCAACCCCTACAACCTGGTGCGCGCCACGCTGGACGCGCTCGAGAAGTCCACCACCCCGGCCGAGGTCGCCGCCAAGCGCGGCAAGACGGTCGAGGAAATTCTGGGCTGAGAGGAATCCCGATGAGCACTCCCAACACCCTGAAGGTCCAGCTCGTGCGCAGCCCCATCGGCTGCAAGCAGAGCCACCGCGACACCGTGCGCGGCCTGGGCCTGCGCAAGCTCAACAGCATCAGCGAACTGCAGGACACCCCGGCCGTGCGCGGCATGATCAACAAGATCAGCTACCTGGTCAAAGTCCTCTGATCGGAGACGACGACATGGAACTCAACAACATCAAGCCAGCCGAAGGCGCCAAGCACGTGAAGCGTCGCGTGGGCCGCGGCATCGGTTCGGGCCTGGGCAAGACCGCGGGTCGCGGCCACAAAGGCCAGAAATCGCGGGCCGGTGGCTACCACAAGGTGGGCTTCGAAGGCGGCCAGATGCCGATGCAGCGCCGTCTGCCCAAGCGTGGCTTCAAGTCCGCGCTGCTGCAGTTCAACGCCGAAGTGACCCTGGGCCAGCTCAACGCGATCGAGGCCGCCGAGATCGACGTTCTGGTGCTCAAGCAGCTCGGCCTCGTGCCCCAGCTCGCCAAGCGCGTGAAGGTCATCAAGTCCGGTGAGATCACGCGCGCCGTGACGCTCAAGGACGTGCTGCCGACCGCTGGCGCCAAGGCCGCGATCGAAGCCGCCGGCGGCAAAGTCGCCGCGGCCGCCTGAACACGCCCGTTCGAAAGGACCTCGTGGCAACCGCTTCCCCGTCCCTGGCCAAGACCGGCAAGTACGGCGACCTGCGTCGCCGGCTGGTCTTCCTGCTGCTGGCGCTGGTGGTGTACCGCATCGGCGCGCACATTCCTGTGCCGGGCATCAATCCGGAGCAGCTCCAACAGCTCTTCCAAG
This sequence comes from Hydrogenophaga sp. PML113, assembly GCF_001777155.1. Lineage (NCBI taxonomy): Bacteria > Pseudomonadati > Pseudomonadota > Betaproteobacteria > Burkholderiales > Comamonadaceae > Hydrogenophaga > Hydrogenophaga sp. PML113. The sequence goes on from NZ_MIYM01000005.1 coordinate 350,754, forward strand.
GGCAGCAGGGCGGCATCCTGAGCCTGTTCAATATGTTCTCGGGCGGCGCGCTTTCGCGTTTCACCGTGTTCGCGTTGGGCATCATGCCGTACATCTCGGCCTCCATCATCATGCAGCTCATGACGTACGTGATCCCCACGTTCGAGCAGCTGAAGAAGGAGGGCGAAGCGGGCCGCCGCAAGATCACCCAGTACACGCGCTACGGCACGTTGGCGCTGGCGATCTTCCAGGCCATGGGCATCGCGCTGGCGTTGGAAGGCCAGGCGGGTCTCGTGATCGATCCGGGCATGGGCTTTCGCCTCACGGCGGTGGTGAGCCTGGTGGCGGGCACGATGTTTCTGATGTGGCTCGGCGAGCAGATCACCGAGCGCGGCCTGGGCAACGGCATTTCGCTGCTGATCTTCGCTGGTATCGCGGCGGGTCTGCCCAATGCGGTCGGCGGTCTGCTCGAGCTCGTGCGCACGGGTGCCATGAATGTGCTGGTGGCGCTGTTCATCATCGCGCTGGTGATCCTGGTCACCTATTTCGTGGTGTTCGTGGAACGTGGCCAGCGCAAGATCCTGGTGAACTACGCGCGCCGTCAGGTGGGCAACAAGGTGTACGGCGGTCAGTCGTCGCACCTGCCGCTCAAGCTGAACATGGCTGGCGTGATCCCGCCGATCTTCGCCTCGTCCATCATCCTGCTGCCCACCACGGTGGTGAGCTGGCTGAGCACGGGTGACTCGACCCGCTGGCTGCGCGACCTGGCTTCGGCCCTGTCGCCCGGGCAGCCGATCTACGTGGCGCTGTACGCGGCGGCCATCATCTTTTTCTGCTTCTTCTACACCGCCCTGGTCTTCAACAGCCGGGAAACCGCGGACAACCTGAAGAAGAGTGGCGCCTTCATCCCCGGTATTCGTCCGGGCGACCAGACGGCCCGCCACATCGACAAGATCCTGCTTCGGCTGACGTTTGCCGGTGCGATCTATATCACCGCGGTGTGCCTGCTGCCCGAGTTTCTGATCCTGGAATACAACGTGCCCTTCTACTTCGGTGGCACGTCCCTCCTGATCATCGTGGTCGTGACCATGGATTTCATGGCCCAGGTGCAAAACTACATGATGTCGCAGCAGTACGAATCGCTGCTCAAGAAAGCGAATTTCAAGACTTCCCTCGGCAACTGAACCATGGCCAAGGACGACGTGATCGAAATGCAGGGTGAGGTGGTTGAAAACCTCCCCAATGCGACTTTCCGCGTCAAGCTCGAAAACGGGCACGTGGTCCTCGGCCACATCTCCGGCAAGATGCGCATGCACTACATCCGCATCCTGCCTGGCGACAAGGTCAAAGTGGAGCTCACGCCCTACGACCTGACCCGTGCCCGCATCGTGTTCCGCGCCAAGTGAAGCGCCTGTACTGAACGTTTACCGGATTTCTAGGAGAAGAAAATGAGAGTTTCGGCTTCGGTCAAGAAGATGTGCCGCAACTGCAAGATCATCAAACGCCACGGCGTCGTGCGTGTGATCTGCACCGATCCCCGCCACAAGCAGCGTCAAGGCTGATCGATTCGTCAAGAGGATTCACATGGCTCGTATTGCAGGCATCAACATTCCGCCGCACAAGCACGCCGAGATCGGCCTGACGGCGATCTTCGGTATCGGCCGCACCCGCGCTCGCCAGATCTGCGACGCGTGCGGTATCGCGTACAGCAAGAAGATCAAGGACCTCTCCGACGCGGAGCTCGAGAAGGTGCGTGACCAGGTGGGCACGTTCACCATCGAGGGTGACCTGCGCCGCGAGACCACGATGAACATCAAGCGCCTGATGGACATCGGCTGCTACCGTGGCTTCCGCCATCGCCGCGGCCTGCCGATGCGTGGTCAGCGCACCAAGACCAACGCACGCACGCGCAAGGGTCCGCGCAAGGCCGCCCAGTCGCTGAAGAAGTAATCGGTTCGAAGGAAAACCATGGCCAAGTCCCCCTCCAGCAGCGCCGCCGCCCGCGTTCGCAAGAAAGTCCGCAAGAACATCGCGGACGGCATTGCGCACGTGCACGCGTCGTTCAACAACACCATCATCACCATCACCGACCGCCAGGGCAACGCGCTGTCGTGGGCGTCGTCGGGTGGCCAGGGCTTCAAGGGTTCGCGCAAGTCGACCCCCTTCGCGGCCCAGGTGGCCTCCGAAGTGGCCGGCCGCGCCGCGATGGAACAGGGCATCAAGAACCTCGACGTCGAGATCAAGGGTCCCGGCCCGGGTCGCGAGTCGTCGGTGCGTGCGCTGGGTGCCCTGGGCATCCGCATCACCTCGATTTCCGACGTGACGCCCGTGCCCCACAACGGCTGCCGCCCCCAGAAGCGCCGCCGCATCTGAGCCCGTCTTTACCTGGCGTTTGGCTTCGCGCTAGAATGCCAGGTTCTCCGAGCGCCACCGCAGTCATGCTGCGGTGGCATTTTTGCTAAGCCCACCGCCCCCGCCATCGCGGGATGGCTCCCGCAATCACAGTCCCTGTGGGTTGCGGCAGACGACAAAAGGAAACCAACGTGGCACGTTACCTCGGCCCCAAGGCCAAACTGTCCCGTCGCGAAGCCAGCGACCTGCTGCTCAAGAGCGCGCGCCGCTCGATCAGCGACAAGGCCAAGTTCGACTCCAAGCCCGGCCAGCACGGCCGCACCTCGGGCCAGCGCACCTCCGACTTCGGCGTGCAGCTGCGCGAGAAGCAGAAGGTCAAGCGCACCTACGGCGTGCTCGAACGCCAGTTCCGCCGCTACTTCGCCGAGGCCGATCGCCGCCGCGGCAACACCGGCGCCAACCTGCTGTTCCTGCTCGAGTCGCGCCTGGACAACGTCGTGTTCCGCATGGGCTTCGCCTCCACCCGCGCCGAAGCGCGCCAGATCGTGTCGCACAAGGCCATCACGGTGAACGGCCAGTCGGTCAACATCCCGTCCTTCCTGGTCAAGGCCGGTGACGTGGTCGCTGTGCGCGAGAAGTCCAAGAAGCAGGCCCGCGTGATCGAGGCGCTGGAACTGGCCAAGCAGATCGGCTTCCCCGGCTGGGTCGAAGTGTCGGTCGACAAGGTCGAAGGCGTCTTCAAGAAGACCCCTGACCGCGATGAATTCGGCTCGGACATCAACGAGTCGCTCATCGTCGAACTGTATTCGCGTTAATCCCGTCCCCGGCCGGGCGCGGCATCCGCTGCGTCGCCGGGCCATTCCATGCTCCGTCTGCCTTATCGGTGTAACGAGCCGAGGGAACTGAAGGAAGTCTGAATGCTGAACAACCTGCTCAAGCCCAAGTCCATCAACGTCGAGCAACTCTCGGCCAATCGCGCCAAGGTCACGCTGGAGCCCTTCGAGCGTGGCTACGGGCACACCCTGGGCAACGCCCTGCGCCGCGTGCTGCTGTCGTCCATGGTGGGCCATGCCCCCACCGAAGTGACCATCGCTGGCGTGGTGCACGAATACTCGTCCATCGACGGCGTTCAGGAAGACGTGGTCAACCTGCTGCTCAACCTCAAGGGCGTGGTGTTCAAGCTCCACAACCGCGACGAGGTGACCCTGAGTCTGCGCAAGGACGGTGAGGGGGTCGTGACGGCCGCCGACATCCAGACCCCGCACGACGTCGAGATCGTCAACCCCGACCACGTCATCGCCACGCTGTCGGCCGGTGCCAAACTCGACATGCAGATCAAGGTCGAGAAGGGCCGCGGCTACGTGCCCGGCACCCTGCGCCGCGGCGACGAAGCCGCCCGCTCGATCGGCCGCATCGTCCTCGACGCCTCCTTCTCGCCGGTCAAGCGCGTGAGCTACACGGTGGAAAGCGCCCGCGTCGAGCAGCGCACCGACCTCGACAAGCTCGTGCTCGAGATCGAGACCAACGGCTCCATTGGCCCCGAAGAGGCCGTGCGCGCCTCGGCCAAGATCCTCGTTGAACAGCTCGCCGTGTTCGCCCAGCTGGAAGGCGCCGACCTCTTCACCGAGGCCCCGCAACAGCGCAGCTCGCAGCAGTTCGATCCGATCCTGCTGCGTCCCGTGGACGAGCTCGAGCTCACCGTGCGTTCGGCGAACTGCCTGAAGGCCGAGAACATCTATTACATCGGTGACCTGATTCAGCGCACCGAGAACGAGCTGCTCAAGACCCCGAACCTGGGCCGCAAGTCGCTCAACGAAATCAAGGAAGTGTTGGCCTCGCGTGGTCTCACGCTGGGCATGAAGCTCGAGAACTGGCCGCCCGCCGGCCTCGACAAGCACTGATCTCAACCCTGAGCCTTCGGGCCAGGCCATGACGAACCGCCGGTACCTGATACGGCCGGCGGCAAAAGACGGAAAGGAAACACCATGCGTCACGGACACGGACTTCGCAAACTCAACCGCACCAGCGAGCACCGCCTGGCGATGCTGCGCAACATGATGAACTCGCTGCTCACGCACGAGGCCATCAAGACCACGCTGCCCAAGGCCAAGGAACTGCGCCGGGTCGTCGAACCCATGATCACCCTGGCCAAGGAGCCGACGGTGGCGAACCGCCGCCTCGCCTTCAACCGCCTGCGCGACCGCGATGTGGTGGTCAAGCTCTTTGACGAACTCGGCCCGCGCTTCAAGGCCCGTCCCGGTGGCTACACCCGCATCCTGAAGATGGGTTTCCGCGTGGGCGACAACGCGCCCATGGCCCTGGTGGAGCTGGTGGACCGCGCCGAACCGGCCGCCGACGCCGGTGAAGCCGACAAAGCGTGATATAATTTTTGGCTTGACGCGGAGTGGAGCAGCCTGGTAGCTCGTTGGGCTCATAACCCAAAGGTCGCAAGTTCAAATCTTGCCTCCGCAACCAACAAAATCAAGCACTTGCTTGTCATCAAGGCCCTCGGAAATGAGGGCTTTTTTGTTTGTGACGAGGTTTGTGACGAGGTCTGTGTCGTCACAAAATCGGCGAAATGCTGTTGTGACCATTGGGCAATGTGTCGAGGTCGTGACCTTTCGCCTTGGCTTGCCGAATCAGATCGCGAGTGGCTCTTCTGTAGCGCTTGCTGCCGTTCGAGCCATCTCGTCCTACGTGCGCTACATGCCACGTTGCGGTTGTTCGTTCCTCGTTAAGTCGCCTCGGCATTGTTGGGGGCACGATGATTTAACTCAGGTCTCCGCGGTGAAGGCTCGAGCAAGTTCAGCGGACCGCGCTAGCCAATGCCGCCTCCAGTCGACCCCGACTCGCCGCGCGCAGGCTCATCAAGCCAATCTCCCGCGCCATCGCAACTAGCGCCTCTTCGCCCGTTCGGCCGGATGCGACCACCTCTTTCGCTAGCGATAGCAGTTCCTGTTCGCAAATCTCGTCCACGCTGCGCAAGCTGTTATCGTTCGCTGGCCAGCGGAAGGCGACAGCATTTCCAGGAACTAACCCATCCGGCCAATAGAAGGTGCCGGGCGCTTCCTCCGTACTGCGGAAGCGTTGACGCGCGACGCGCTCGACGCGCTCCTGAATCTTGTTACCTGTGCGCTGGAAGCCGTGTGCGCGCGCGATGCGCCGGGCCAGCACGGCATCGAGTACTGGGCCTTCGTGATGCACCACCCACTCCACCATGGCTTTCACGACTGCGTCGTAACCGTAGTCGTAGAAGCGGTCCGCTGAGACAGCACCGTCAGGTACAGCTTGCGCAGGCTGCGATGCTTGAAAGCGCGAGACTGGTTTCTCGCTGGCTCCCGATGTAGGGACGGGGTCCGCAACAGAGGCGGCCGCGTGCGCATACATCACGTCGGCTTGCCGCTCGCCTGTGGGGGCTACAAGCGTCTGCATCTCGTCGCGTTCTGCGGCCCGTGCGATGGCAACTTCGGCCTCACTGACCGCATTGGCGGAGGGTTCGGATTCTTCCGTCGCCAAAGCGTCGTCATGTACCGCGCTGGCCTTCTGCGCCTCAGCGGTGGCTTGGAGCTCCCTGTCTTTGGCCAGCAAGGTGTTGAGTCGCTCGTGGACACGGTCGAGCGTGCCGCCCGGATTGATCCACCAGTCAGTGGACCAGATACGCAGGATCTCCCAGCCCAGGCCGCGCAACACTAGCTCACGGAGCTTGTCCCGATCGCGTGCGGTGGCGGAGCGGTGGTAAGTCGCCCCATCGCATTCCACCCCGGCTAGGTAGCGCCCAGGGAAGTCCGGGTGCACCACGCCAAGGTCTATGCGGAACCCGGAGGCGCCGATCTGCGTGTGGACCTGCCAGCCTTTGCGGCCGAGTGCGGAGGCCACGCCGGCTTCGAAGGGGCTTTCGAAATCGCCCCGGCTGCCCGCGTGTGCCTCCGCTAGGGCGCGCCGGCCGCGCTCGGCGAACTCCAGGAAGTGCTTGAGGTCGCGCACGCCCGTGGCCTTGGTGCGCGACAGGTCCATCTGGTCGCCTCGCAGGCTGGAGAACACCCGCAACTCGTGCCGTGCGCGCGTCACGGCTACGTTGAGGCGGCGTTCACCGCCATCGCGGTTGAGCGGCCCGAAGTTCATCGACAACACGCCCGCGATGTCCGGGCCGTAGGTGATGGAGAAGTACATGATGTCGCGCTCGTCTCCCTGCACGCTCTCCAGGTTCTTCACGAACACGGGCTCGAGTTCCACCTCGGAGAAGAACGGCTCTAGGCTTGGATCCTTGCGACGCTCTTCGTCGAGCAGGTCTTCGATCAGACCCTGCTGCTCGGAGTTGAAGGTGACGACGCCGATGGTGAGCTTGCTTTCCCGGAAGCCTGGGGATTTGAGCCGTGCGACGAGATCGGCGACCAGCGACCGAGCTTCGGGCTGGTTGATACGCGCGCCGCCCTTCTCGTACTGGCCCTTCACCAGATGGAAGCTCACCGCGCGATCGTCGGTGACAGGAGAGGGGAATGTGACGAGTTCGCCCCCGTAGTAGCGGTGGTTGCTGAAGGCAATGAGGCTTTCGTGGCGTGATCGGTAGTGCCACGAGAGCTTGCGCGTGGGCAGGCTAGCGCCCAGGCATTCGTCGAGGATGCTTTCCAGGTCACCTTCGACGTCTTGAGAATCACCGTCGGACGAATCGGCTCGGTCGAAGAAGTTGGTGGGCGGAAGTTGCTTGGGATCTCCTACCATCACCACTTGCTTGCCCCGTGCCATGGCGCCGATGGCGTCCCACACTGGGATCTGTGAGGCTTCGTCAAAGACCACGACGTCGAAGCTGTTGCTGCTGGCCGAGAGGTACTGGGCGATGGACAGCGGGCTCATGAGCAGGCAGGGCGCGAGCTTTAGTACGGCCGAGGGTGTCTTGTCGAGAAGGTTGCGCAACGGAAGGTGGTTGCGCTTCTTGGTCATCTCGTACTTCAGGATGCCCCATTCGCTGCTTCGCGGCAGGTTGTCCATCGAAGGCAAGTCCGAACACAGCTTGGCACGGATCCATTGCTGCGTGACTTGGGTGAACTCTTCGTCCAGCGCCCGGAACTCCTGGATGCGCTGTTCGTGTTCTGCTGAGACGAAGCGCCGGAGCACGAGGTCTTCGTCGACGGCCTCCCTCAACCACCACCGCGAGTAGTTCACTTCGAACGCTTTGGGCACCTGGGCAGGTTCGATGTCTCCGGCCTCGAGCGCCCCCACCAGTGCCGCTAGCCCTGCGTCGCGGGCCGACGCTTGCACATTGCGCCAAGCGCACCAGGCATTGAGCCCGGATTGAGCGGCTTCCACGCGGGCGGCGATGTCGGCCAGATCATCGGGCACCAAATCGGCAAATGCGCGGCGTACTTCATCGGGCTGGGCGGCTTTTGTGGCGAAAGCGTCCACAGCGGCGTGCAAGGCCGAGACCTGAGCCAGAAGTTGCTGGCAGGCTCGGCCAATCGGGGCGGTGTCGCTCAGCTCCTGTGAGCGATGTGCCAACACGTTGTGCAAGGCAATGCGTGTGGTCTCAACCGCTTCCGTCGACAAGTTCATGCCAATCAACGCAGCGTGCATCGAAGAATGGAAGCGCAGTGCCCGTCCAGCCGCTTCGAGGTCGGTGTCCAGGTCCGCCCATACGTCCGGGCAATGCGAGCGAATAGCCGCAAGACCGGTCATCCGTGTTTCTAGGTTGCCTCGCGAGATCAAGCGAGCGTGGTCTTGCTGGAGGCGGGGGCCGCAGCGGCCATTGGCCACGGTTGAGTGTTCGCCTTTGGGTATGCCGCGGTTCTTCAGAGAGAGCCGTTCGCTTTCGAAGGCGAGCGCGGCCCGAAGTGCGTCCACATCTGTTTCATGGCCGCGCCACAAACCATCGCTGGCGGCGCTCAGGGGTTCACACTCGGCTATGCGGTCGTCGAGATCCCGCAAAGCCTTAAGGCGCGTGACCTCTGCGGACCAGCGTTCACCGCAATGGCCTTCGGCCGCGGCAGAGAAACCGTCCAAGGAGAAAGGGCGACGGGCCCGAGCCGCCAGCAAGGCCGCATTTGCTTTCAGCGCGCTGCGCACATGGTCTGGACGGGTCTTGACGCCGGCCCAGAGGCCATCGACGGTCACGCCAGGGTTGATCTGGCCAATCTCTTCCCGAAGGGCTTTGATTCGAACGAGCGCCGCCAGGTCCTCCGCCACGCGGGGCTCGCCAGTGCCGTCGATGACGGCCTCCAGCGTCTTGCGAACTTTGTGCTTACCCAGCCACGAGATTGGCCAGATGGACTTCTCCGCCTTGGCCCAATCGCGCTGAAGCGCGGACACGTTGAGCTGAGCCACGCCGGAGCTGTATTTCACCGACAGACCTCCCCTCAGGCGAACCGATTCCTCGATCCACTGTGCGCCGCGCTCCAATTCGTCGCTGATTGACGTGGGCCAAGGATTGCCCAGCGCGCTGTGCAGGCCACGGTACTGCTCCAGCAGGTTCAGCGCTTGCAGCAGTTGGGATTGAAGCGCTTCTGCCCAGACAGGGCTCAGTTGGGCCGAGGCTTCGCGGTGCTGAGCCACCAATTCAAGTCCAGCCTTCAACTCACCGCAAAGTTCTGCACTCTGTGGCAGAGCGCAGAAGGCCCACTGATGCCCGATAGCCTGCGGAAGTGCCCTGGCCAGCACGGCGAGCGAGGACCGTGTCGTGCGGTGCATGACGGGCTCGTCGATGGCCATTTGCGAGAAGAACTGCTTCGCCGCCGCATCGAAGGCGGTGCAGGCCGCGCCGAGTTCACGAGTGGCTTGCACCATTTCCTGTTGCCAACGCGCGGACCAATCGGTCTGGTGCACTGGCGTCAACGGGCCGTTGCCGAGGTGTTGGACGCCTACTGCGGAAGCGTTGACCTGCAAGCGGCTGGCCAGGTCACGAAGGCCAATCAATGCGGTCTCGTCGTGGGCGTGTGACGAAGGCCAGAAAAGCCGCAGATCTGGGAGAACTTCGCCATTGGTGACGTGGCCAATGGCTTCGTACACCGACAAGCCATTGCGGTGTCGATGGTGCAGGCGCGCCACGTATGTCGATAGCTGCTCGCGCACCCGAGCCAGTTGCTGTGCTTTGGCTTCCCACTGGGTCGAATCGACTTCGCCTTTCGACTCCCAGGACTTCTGAAGTTGGGCGAGCACGTCGAGCTTGCGTGTCTTGTTCGAATGCAGTTCCAGGCAGAACTCACCCAGACCCACCTCGCGTAAGCGTCGATAGACGACATCGAGGGCGGCGATCTTCTCGGCCACGAAGAGAACGCGCTTTTCCTCGGCTAAACACTGCGCAATTAAGTTCGCGATAGTCTGGCTCTTCCCGGTGCCTGGTGGCCCGATGAGCACGAAGTCCTTTCCCTTTGCGGCCGCCATTACCGCAGCCAGCTGCGACGAGTCGGCCGGCAACGGACTGAATAGCTGTTGCGGGGGATAGTCCGTGTCGAGCCGGCGCGGCTCCGGAAAGTCCACGCTGGACCGGTAGGGCTCACGCGGTGTGTCGATGAGGTGCTTGACGACCGGCGACTCGCGCAGGTCCTCAGTGCGCTCGGCCAGGTCCTTCCACATCAGGTATTTGGCGAAAGAGAACGTCGACAGAACCACGTCTTCGCTGATTTCCCATCCCCGGATGTCTTTGATGGCGGCGCGAACTCGCTTCCAGATGCCCGCGATGTCGATGCCGTTCTCGTCGCTGGGAAGTTCTTCCAGAGGGACCCCAAGATCGAGTTCGAAGTCCTGACGCAGCATTTCCACCAGGGTGGGGTTGAAGCGGGGATCGTCCTCGTGGGCGCGCAAGGAGAAGCCCGAGCGCGCGCTTTTGCGGTCAAGCGTGATGGGCAGGAGGATCAAGGGCGCCTTGACTCGGGCTTCTGGTTTGTCAGGTCGTGACCAGACCAGAAATCCCAAGGCCAGGAAGAGGGTGTTGGCTCCGCCTGTTGACGATCATTCAAAACTGACCCACCTGTAAGGGGCGCGATCGAGCAAATCTGACCCACGTGTAGACACTGCCCTGCTCAATGTTTGAGCAGGGGAACCAGGAGTGATCAACGTGGGCATGTTG